>JBEKMO010000099.1:0-16997 GCA_050008465.1 Bryobacteraceae bacterium | reverse complement strand
CGCTATTTTGGGAAGCTGGAAGAAGTCACCGCAGCCGTCGAATCGGAGTTCGCAACCTGGGACAGGCGGAACGACACCCTCCGTCGTCTATGCGCAATTACTTAAGCCGTTGTGTTTAGTACCGTCAGCCCCGGGGCAGGCAATTCCACTGGCGCCTCAGTCCCAGGCTCTGGAACGGCTACATCTACCCAGTTCGAGGCGTCGGACAGGGCGGAGCAGAGACGCTCAAACTGAACGGCAGGCAGTTCTTCAACCGTGTGTCTGGCGAGTGGCCCGCCCGTCCTGAGGTTCGCTGGGACTATCGCGACTTTGCCGTCGGGAGGCATCCCCGCCTGCTCCCACGTCACCAGAACGCGCCTTCCGAGCTCTGCTTGGTCAGGATTGCGGGAATACGCCCCTTCATCGACGGTTGGGGACCAGTCACCGTCGGTTACTCTGAGTTCCCTGACCGTTCCGACAGGTCCGATCCGCCACTTGAGCAAGAACGGGATCACCTTGTCACCCACGCGCATCTGGTTGAGGCGGTCACGGGTCCACGCCCAGCCGCTGTTCTCTGTTCCACCCGCAAGACCGAACTCTGGTGGAGGCCACCCGACAGCTACACAGTTCTCCCGGTACCAACGCGCCCATAGGCCACCCGTGACATGGGGTTCAGGACAGATTACGATCCAATAGGATGCCATTCCACCCGTAATCATACGCTGTGCTGTGCATTGGTGTAAAGGATTGCCAAATTCCTAGGCTGGAATGCACCCCGGGGCCCATCCCACAGGCCCCACCCAGGCATCGACGTTCGTAGTCTTTGACGTTGCGATGCGACAGGGTCTGAAGAGACCGGACAAAACGGGCAGCCAACCCTGGTGTTGAGACCCGCACATCCCCCCGCCCTCAACGACCAGTGTTCTCGGTCCCTGTCCGGGGGCGTCCGGCCCGCGCTGCCTTCACCAGGAGCCGCAGGGCCTGGTTGACGGACTCGGAATCGGGGAACGCCGCCGCGACGTCCGGTTCGAGCAGCACGAGGTTTGTCCCGGCAGCGTAGCGCTTCGCGTAGCGGCCGCGTTTGCCCCCGGAGAAATCGTATTCGTCCCGCATCGCCGGCTCAGCTCTCCTCATAGGTCTTCCTCTCCAGTTTCGTCGGTTTCCTGGCGGTAATCAAGCGCAGGCGATTCCTGCGGTCCGCGTGCACCACTACCAGAAGCCTTCGCCTCGCCGACATCCCCATCGTGATGAAGCGGTCTTCGGTCCCCGAGTGGTCCGGATCGGAGATCGTGATCGACAGAGGGTCCCCAAACACCGTGGTCGCCTCTGCGAAAGAAACGCCATGCGTCCCAAGATTCGCTCGCGCCTTATTAGGGTCCCACTCGAAGACCAGGGCCACAGCCAAGAGCGTAGCATTGCCGCCACCCGCGTGGGGCAAGCCACAGGCTTATCATGAAAGCGTGCCCTACCAAGTCACGCTGATCCCCGGCGACGGCATCGGGCCGGAGGTCGCGCAGGCCACCGTGCGCGCCGTGGATGCCACCGGGGTGCGCATCGAGTGGGAATGCATCGAGCTGAACTCCAAAGCCCTCGAGGCCGCCGGCGGGGAGATCCCGCAGCACGTCTTGGATTCGCTCGACCGCACGCACATCGGACTGAAAGGCCCCGTCACCACTCCCATTGCCGGCGGCCATCAAAGCGTCAACGTGCAGTTGCGCAAGCGGCTCGATTTGTTCGCGAACTTCCGCCCCGTCCGCAGCTTCCCCGGCATCCGAACGCGCTACAGCGACGTTCACATCGACATCGTCATGTTCCGCGAGAACACCGAGGACCTCTACGCCGGCCTGGAGCACGAGGTGGTCAAGGACGTGGTCACCAGCCTCAAGGTAATCACGCGCGTGGCCTCGCTGCGCATCGCGCGCTATGCCTTCGAGTACGCCCGCCGCGAGCAGCGCCGCAAGATCCACGCCATTCACAAGGCCAACATCATGAAGCTCGGCGACGGCCTGTTCCTGCGCTGTTGCCGCGAGGTGGCCCGCGACTATCCCGAGATCGAATACAAGGAGCTGATCGTCGACAACGCCGCCATGCAACTGGTCATGCGGCCCGAGATCTTCGACGCGCTGCTGATGCCCAATCTCTACGGCGACATCGTCTCGGACCTGGTGGCGGGGCTGGTGGGCGGGCTAGGCATCGTCCCGGGCGCGAACTTCGGCGAGCGGCACGCGGTCTTCGAGGCGGTCCACGGCAGCGCGCCCGACATCGCGGGCAAGGGGATCGCCAACCCGACCGCTCTCATGCAGTCGGCGGCATTGATGCTCGTGCATATCGGAGAAGGAGAAGCGGCCCGCCGGCTACAGTCCTCGATCGAGTGGGTCTACGCGGAAGGCCGCCACCTGACGCCCGACGTCGGTGGCTCGGCCTCCACCGCCGAGTTCACCGAGGCCGTGATTCGCGGGTTGGCGAAGAACTAACGCCCGCGGGCCGTTCGAGAAACCGGCGCACCGCACTCGCGACCTTGGTCTCTTCGCAGTTCGGAGCAAGGTGGCCGCAGTTGTCGTCCAGCTCCAGCGTTTCGGCGTGCAGACGACGCGCGAAGTCCAGCGCGGGCCCCGGCGTAACTACGTGGTCCGTCCTGGAGACAATCACCAGAACCCTCGCTTTCACCACCGCCGCGGCGGCGTCCATCGAGCCTCCAAAACCCTCCGACACATCCAGGCCCATCATGGCCTGCACTTGCCGGAGCTTGTTATTGGCGTCGACGCCTATGGCGCTCGTCCGGGCGTTCCGGAGTTGCTCGAAGACCTGCTGCCGCGTGGTGTGCTCGTTGTAATACTCGGGCGTCCTCAACAGGATCGCACCGAACTCGACTTCGGCGGCGCGTGCCGGACTCTCCGAGTATTCGCCGTCCTGCCAGCCGCGGTCATTCACGATCGCGTCGATCTGCGCCTGCCAATGCATCAGGTCGTACGGCGCCAGCCGCGGCGACCCGACAATCGGAATCGCCGCGTCCATGAAGTCCGGGTATGAGACCATCCACTGAAAGGTCTGCATCCCTCCCATGGAGGTTCCCATGACCGCCTTCAGATGATCGATGTGCAACGCCCGGGCCAGCAGCTCATGCTGGCTCTCGACCATGTCGCGGATCGTGAACTTCGGGAACTTCATTCGCGGCTGCAAGCGGCTGTTCGACGGCGACGAGGAGACGCCGTTGCCCAACGCTTCCACCGCGATGACAAAGTATCCGGACAAGCCCAGAGACCCGCCCGGGCCGACGGCGGACCTCAGTTGCTCCGTCGTGCCATTAGCCCACGTCGGGAACAGAATCGCGTTGGATCTGTCCTTATCGAGCTGGCCGAAAGTCCGGTATCCAATTCGGCACTCGCGGATGACCTCCCCGCTGCCCAGCTTAAAATCCCCGAGTTCGGCAAACCGCAGTTCCTGAGCGGCGGCAGAGCCTGTCAGGAGTGAAGAGAGGAGCACAAGGCGAACGAACGTCATACGAATTCCTCCCCTGGCGAGCGTCTGCCGCCGCGATCAGCAGGTTGGCGAAAGATTGACGCCTACAGCCCCTTGGCAGCCAGGAACTTCAGCAGATCCACCACGCGGCAGGAGTAGCCCCACTCGTTGTCGTACCAGGCAACCACCTTCAGCAGGTCCCCGGCCAGCACCTTGGTCAGGCTGGCGTCGACGATCGAGCTGTTGGGATTGTGCAGCATGTCGGTGGAAACCACCGGGTCCTCGGTGTAGGCCAGGATGCCCTTCAGCTTACCCTCGGCAGCGCTCTTCAACGCGGCGTTCACTTCCTCGGCCGTGACGCTCTTCGCGATCACTGCGACCAGGTCAACCACCGATACGTCGGGCGTCGGCACGCGCAAGGAGTAGCCGTCCAGCTTGCCCTTCAGCTCCGGCATCACCAGCCCGATGGCCTTGGCGGCTCCGGTCGTGGTAGGGATCATGTTGATGGCCGCGGCGCGCGCCCGCCGCAAGTCCTTGTGCGGGAAATCCAGCACGTTCTGGTCGTTGGTGTAGCTGTGGATCGTGGTCATCGATCCCTTCAGGATGGTGAAGTTCTCGTGCAGCACCTTCACCACCGGCGCCAGGCAGTTGGTCGTGCAGGACGCGTTGGAGATGATGTTGTGCTTGGCCGGGTCGTACGCGCTGTCGTTGACGCCCAGCACCAGCGTGATGTCCTCGTTCTTCGCCGGGGCCGAGATGATGACCTTCTTCACTGTCCCGCGCAGGTGCTTCGAGGCCTGCGTCGCATCAGTGAACTTCCCGGTCGATTCGATGACGATCTGGGCGCCCAACGAGTTCCAATCCAGCTCCGCCGGATCCTTGATCGCGAACACCCGCAGCTTCTTGCCATTGATCGAGATCGAGTCGCCTTCCTCCTTCACCTCGGCGTCCAGCCGTCCCAGCACCGAGTCGTACTTCAGCAAATGAGCCAGGGTTTTCGTGTCGGTGAGGTCGTTGCAGGCGACGAATTCAATCTCCGGATCGTTGAAGCCCGCGCGCACCACGTTGCGGCCGATCCTGCCGAAACCATTAATCCCTACTTTAACTGCCATGTTGAGCTTCTCCTGAGGTCTGATGGAATAACCCTCAATGATAACAAAGAACACCGCACCGAACCGCGACCGTCAGGGAGCGGTCTTATCGCGGCGGTTCGATGGGCGGCGCCTGGGTGCCCAGCCCGGCGTAGGTTTCCTTCACCTTGATCGCTTTGTTGCCGTTGAAGGTGACGAAGACGATCTTGCCCGGCGGCGTGCCGTAGATCCAGTCCTCGGTTTCAACGCCGTCTTTGACCTCGCGCACCTTGCGCACCGGCCGGCCCAGCGCCAGCAGCACCTGGTCGCGATCCATCCCCTCCACCGCGCGCTTCTCCTTCACCGCCTGCTGGATTTCCGGCGGCAGGCTCTCCATGAACGTCTCGGTCGCCGTGCGCTTCTCGAAGTCCAGCACCGGCGCGAGCATCTTCTTGATCTGGGCCGCCTTTACCGCGGGCACCGGCCCGTGAAACAGCAGCGCGATCGAAGTGCCCCCCGGAGCGTTCGACTGTCCCTTAGAGATCGGCGCCGTCTGCCCGCCCATCCCGATTTGGATCCGATCGCGCCATCTCGGCTTGCCGCTGTTGAACCCGCCGTTGATGGCCAGGACGAGCTTGTCGCTCTCGATATCGACTTTGGTCACCTGCACCAGGTCGCCGACCCGCGCCGCCGGGCCGAGCTCGCGCCCTACCGCCTCCCAGGCCTTCTTGTCGTAGGCGCCCCCGCTGTCGAACTCCAGCGCCTTTCTCGAGCGCGGCAGCGGCGCCTTCACAGTCGCGTACTCGGCCGTCAGCCCGCGAATCAACTCGATCCGTTGCTGATCGGTGAGCTTCTGGGCGCCGCACAGGGGGATCAGAAGGAGAACCAGAGAGAGCGACATGCATCTACGCATCGGCATTGCTCCTCTGTCGGGCTACTCGTCCTCCCACCGCTCGCGCAGCAGGTAGGGCCTCTGCCGCCGGACCGGGGCCTTCAGCGCCAGCCACGCGAACAGCAGCACCACCATCAGGCTGGTCGCCAGGCCGCCCTCCGGCCCGTAGTCGCCCCCGCCCCACACCGAGGCCACTTTCCACTGCATCTTGTAGCCCGTCACATTCATTGTAAGCCCACTCAGATTGGCCCCGAGCAGCGGAAGCACCCAGTTCCAGCCCACGTGCAGCCCGATCGGCAGCCACAGGTCCCCGCTGCGGTAGAACGCGTACCCCAGCAGCACGCCCCACAGCCCGGTGTTCGCCAATCCCAGGGTGGTGACGTGCGGGTTCCCGGCATGCAGAAGGGCAAACAGCACACTCACCGGAAGGATGGTGGCAAACGGCCCTAACGCTCCCATCAAAACCTGAAACCCGTACCCGCGCAGCAGCACTTCTTCGCCCATCGCCCCAAACAGCAGGATGACGAGCAGCACCACGATGGCCCCCCAATCGACCTGTTGTCCGGCTACCCGAGTGATCTCGGCCGCGCCCTCCAGCACCGGTCCAAGCACTACGATGAGAGCCGCGACCACACCGCCGACCAGTCCCAACACCACGTTGCGAACCGAACTGGGATTCCACACCAGGCCCAGATCGACCAGCGACCGGTGCTCGAAGATGCGCATCGCCAGCTCGTTCGACACGCTGGCGGCGCAGAACACGAGCAGGGGCGCCGCGATCACCATCGGCAGGTTCGAGAGAACGATACCGAACAACAAGTAGCTGGCGAGCGCCAGAAAAACATAGACCCCCACGCGCAGGGCCGTCTGGAGCGCTTTCTCCGGCAGTCGGAAATTCATTCCACCGTAACCTTGGCCCCTCTGGGCGCAACGCGGATGGGAACGAGCGTCGCCCCTTCCCGCTCGATGGCCTCCGACACCCGCTGACTGGCGCCGCGCTCGGCCAGGAAGAACACGCAGCCGCCGCCGCCCGCGCCGCAGGCCTTCGCCCCGGTCGCTCCCGCCTTCCGCGTCACCGCCACCAGGCGGTCGATCAGCGGCGTCGAGATACCGGGGGCGTTCCTGCGCCGGTGCGACCATTCCTCCCGCAACAGCCGTCCCACTTCGCTCCAGTCGCTCTTCTGGAGCGCGCCGCGCATGGCCTGCGCGATCGCCGCGATTTCGTCGAAGTTCCGGTGCACCCGGCGGTCGCCGCCGATGTGCGCTTTCATGACCTCCCAGTTGTTGATGCCCGAGTTCCGCGGCACGCCCGTGTAAGCCAGAACAATGCGCGCGTTGAAATCCCGCGCGTCCACCGGGATCTTCTGGCGCACGATCCCCGCCACCCCCAACTCGATCGCGCTCACGCCGCCGTACATCGCCGGGTAGTAGTCCTGCGAGCCGGTTGGCACCCGGATGATCTGCGCCTCGATGTTCTGCGAGATCTCGCGCAACTGCTCCAGCTTGTATCCCGCCCCGATCAGCCGGTTCAAGGCGCAGGCGATCGCGATAATCAGCGCCGACGACCCGGATATCCCCGCACCCGGCGGGGCCTCCGAGTCGGTTCGCAGCTCGAACCCCGTCCGCGGCGCGAAGAAGCGCACCACCTGCGCCGGCAGCGGCAGCTTGTACCTGGTGGCCGCTTCGAGCGCCTCCAGCGACTCGAACGACTCCGCGATCCCCAGGACCTTCGAGCTCACAAGGATTCTGCGATCGGAACGGGTTTCCAGCACGCAGCGCGTGTAGCGGTCGACGGCGAAGTTCACCGTTACCGCGTTGGCGTGGTAGAGGTACAGGGGCCAGATGTCGAGGGTTCCGCCCGCCAGGTCCACCCGGCAAGGCGCTTGGGAGGCGATCTTCATAGCGAAACGACCACTATATCAGCGGCGCTGCCGCGCCGCTGGCTTGTAGCATGTGGCTCGTGGCCTGTGGGTCCCACAACCGCTCGCCCGCTGCCGCACCTGAGGGCACGGTAGGAGCGCCAGCCAGTGAATCGTCGCGAAATCCACAGGCAGCTTGTAGCATGTGGCTCGTGGCCTGTGGGTCCCGCAACCGCCCACCCGCTGCCGCACCTGGGGGCACGGTAGGAGCGCCAGCCAGTGAATCGTCGCGGAATCCACAGGCAGCTTGTAGCATGTGGCTCGTGGCCTGTGGGTCCCACAACCGCCCACCCGCTGCCGCACCTGGGGGCACGGTAGGAGCGCCAGCCAGTGAATCGTCGCGGAATCCACAGGCCACAAGCCACAAGCTACAAGCCAGCTACAAGCCAGCCACAAGCTGCTACACTAGCCCCCAGGGGAGGACCTGGCATAAGGGCCGCGACAAAAGGCAATTCAGATGTTTAATAGGAATTACGGGCGAATACCGTAAGCGGATTCGTAAGAAGATTATCCCGAGCCGGCGCTGCTAAACTTTCGACGGCCCCCGCCGATGAAATCAGTATGCAAGAGAGGCGCTTGGAAGCGCGGTTGCTCTGTGCGGACCTGATCGATGTCCACTGGACGGACAAGTCCGGGCGAAGCCACACCGCCCTGGCCAATCTCGAGGACATCTCCCTTTCGGGCCTCTGCCTGCAAATGGACATGCCCGTGCCCCACGAGACCGTGCTTCGGATTGCCCATCCCAAGACCGAGCTCGCGGGCCGGGTGCGCTACTGCGTGTTCCGCGAGACCGGCTACTTCCTGGGCGTGCAGTTCGAGCCCGGTTTCCGCTGGACACGGCGGCACTTCTGTCCCAAGCACTTGCTGGATCCGCGCCGTCTGGTGGCGCTGAGCGTCAAGCGGGCGGTGAAGAAGCGCGAAGCCCGGCAAAAGCCCCCCGCTCAGTAGCGGCACAGCCAGCGCGCCTTCTCCAGCACTTTCTCCGCGTTGGGCAAGAACGCCTCCTCCAACGGCGGGCTGAAGGGGACCGGCGTATCGGGCGCGGCGATGCGCACCACCGGCGCATCCAGGTACTCGAAGGCCCGCTCGGCGATGCGCGCGGCCAGCTCTGCTCCAATCCCTCCGGTGAGGGTGTCCTCATGCAGCAGTATCGCCCGGGAGGTCTTCCGCACACTCTCGAGCACCGTCTCCTCGTCGATGGGCAACACCGTTCGCAGGTCGATGATCTCGGTCGAGACGCCCTCGCGCTCCAGGGTTTCGGCGGCCTCCCGCGCCACGTAAAGCATGGCGCCGTAGGTGATGATCGAGAGGTCCGTGCCCTGGCGGAACACCGAGGCCTTGCCAATCGGCACCGTATACTCGCCCTCCGGGAGGTCCTCCTTAATCCGGCGGTAGAGCCCCTTGTGCTCGAAGAAGATCACCGGATCGTTGTCCCGGATCGCCGATTTGATCAGCCCCTTGGCGTCGTATGCC
This sequence comes from Bryobacteraceae bacterium, assembly GCA_050008465.1. Lineage (GTDB taxonomy): Bacteria > Acidobacteriota > Terriglobia > Bryobacterales > Bryobacteraceae > Fen-330. The sequence goes on along the minus strand of JBEKMO010000099.1, from coordinate 8,205 downwards.
GTCGCCGGCGTCACCACCTTCAAACCCGGCACGTGCGCGAACCACGCTTCCGGATTCTGCGAGTGGAACGGCCCGCCGTGAATTCCGCCCCCGGAGGGCGCCCGCACCACCATCGGCACCGCGGCGTTCCAGCGGTAGCGGCACTTGGCCGCGAAGTTCACCACCTGGTCGAACCCGCAGGTGATGAAATCGGCGAACTGCATCTCGGCCACCGGCCGCAGCCCCATCAGGCTGGCCCCAATCGCCGCCCCGACGATGGCCGACTCCGAGACCGGCGTGTCGACCACCCGGCGCTCGCCGAAAGCTTCGAACATGCCCGCGGTCACCTTGAAAGCGCCCCCGTAGACCCCGATGTCCTCGCCGATGAGGAACACGTTCGGGTCGCGCTCCATCTCCTCCCAAATGCCCTGCCGGATCGCTTCCAGGTAAGTCGTGGTCATGGCTCACCCCTGCTCGTAAACGTCTTTGAGCGCCTCGGAAGCGTCCGGGAATGGGTTCCGCTCGGCCCACGCCTGGGCCTCGTCGACCTCTTCGAGGATGTGGGCGTAGGTCGCGTCGATGTCCGCCCGCGAGGCGAACCCCTTAGCCAGCATCAGCCGCTCCAACTTCTGGATCGGGTCCTTTTCCGCCCATTCCGCAAACAGGTGCTTGGGGACGTACTCGGCCGCGTCGTGCGCGGAGTGCCCGGTCATGCGGAAGGTCTTGCACTCGACCATGTACGGGCCCCGCCCCGCATGCACGTGCGCCTTGGCCCGTTCGGTCGCCCGGTAGACCGCGAAAACGTCGTTGCCATCCACGATCTCGGCCGGTATTCCGTAGGCCGGCCCGCGGTCGGCTACGTTGGCGCAGGCCATCTGCTTCTCGAGCGGAGTGGAATAGGCGTAAGCGTTGTTATTGCAGATCAGCACCAGCGGGAGCTTCTGCACGGCCGCGAAGTTCACCCCCTCGTGCCAGTCGCCGCGGCTGGTGGCCCCGTCGCCGAAGAACACGTACGCCACGTTGCGGCTGCTCTGGTACTTCAGCGCCAGCGCCGCCCCCACCGCCACCGGCACCGAGGTCGCCAGCGCGCTGATGATCGCCACCGTGCGCCTCCGCATGTCGCCCATGTGCATGTTGCCGTCTTTGCCGTGGGTCACCCCGCCGGCGCGCCCCATGTATTGGGCCAGGATCTCCCGCGGATGGAATCCCCGGATGAAGAACAGCCCCATGTCCCGGTGACTCGGGAACAGTACGTCTTCCGGTTCCGTGGTGAGCCCGGCGCCCACACAGATCGCTTCCTGCCCGCGGCCGACGTATACGCCGCCCACGATCTTGCCCTGCCGGTAGAGCTTGTAATAGATGCGGTCTTCCACCTCCCGCATCAGGAACATGTAGTACAACGCTTTTTGGGCCAGCTCGGCGTCGGGGTCCGGCTTCTCCGCCGGCAACCGGCTGACCCGGGCTAAATCCAGAGAATTCACGGCTGCCATGGCAAGCTCCGGGTATGTGAATACCAAAGCCTGTAGTATACGCTATCCCGGGCGCAACGCCGGAGCAGAATCGCCGGGCATAGTGGTAAGGCCATGAAAACACTACTCTGGCTGGCGGCGTTGGCGGGTCTCGGGCTGGCCAGGAGTACACCGTTAGTTTCCGTTAGTTGAGGTTGTCGGCCGTTGTCGCGCCTTCGTGTCCTATTTGTGCTGCGGCGCCTTCTTCGGCGGCGCTGGGTGGTGGGCCGCGCCGTGTGCGCCGGCATGGGCTCCCGCCGCGTGGGCGCCGGGCGACGATTTCAGAAGCTCGCGCTCCCAGAAACCGAACTGGTCGTCGATGGCCGCGGCCCCGTGGACGAACAGGCCGGGATTCTTCGCTTGCAGGTCGCCCGCCTGGTCCACGACACTGGGCTCGCCCGGCTGGAATACCAGGAACAGGATGGCTTGCTGCGCCCCCCCATGGCCTGGAAAACCTCGTTCCTGTCGTCGGGCTTCGCGGCCTTCGCCGGTTGGTAGCCTTGGGCTGCCAGTCATTCAACATGCATTAGCGGAAAAGATCGATCCATTCCTGCAATACTTGCGGTGTTGACCGCCCGTTAACACTTCGGGCGCGCGCACCGCCTGCTAACGGGACTGTGAAGAAATCGCCTCGTGGCGCCGAAGAGGACAAGCTAGAGCATGTCCCACGCGGAGAATCAACAGCTCGCAGCCTCTCATGGGGCATGCTTCAGCTTGCCCAGCGATTCTTTCACAGTCCCTAGCGCGCGCGCGCTTTGTGAGCCACCGCGGCGATCGCGGCTACTTCGTCACATAGCTCCGGTGCACCGGCCCGGCCGGCGCGTCCGCGTCCTTGGTTTCGAACACCAGCCCCTGCGGCAGGTCCGCCTTCACACTGTTGGTCCGCCGATTGATCTGCTTTTCATCGGAAACCCGCGCGCCGTAGCCGGTCGCCGCCGCCCGGACGTCCGCCATGGGAGGCGGGGAGATCTTCCCACCTGCCTTGGCTACCGCCATGGCCTCTACCGCCGCCGACTCCAGCAGCTTCGGCCACAGCCTGCGGAACAGATCGTGCGTCGCATACACGTCCGAGCCGGTCACCTTGCCGTTCACCGCCGCCACGTAGCCCAGTGCGTCGGGATACTTGCTGGCCAGGCCGGACAGGTCCTTCTTGAAACCCTCCGCTGTCTCTTTCACCTTGGGCGTCTCCAGAGTCAACTGGTAGCTCGACGGGGACGCCGGCGCATTCGCCGTTGTGCCGAGGTTCCTGGACAGGCGATCCTGCGCGGCCGACACCTCCGCCCAGACTTCGCCCTGGCTGCCCTTCTCCTTGACCGCCCGCTTCATCTCCGGTGAGGCGATCGCATTGGGAGAGGCCGCGAAAGCTTGCGCCGATTCGTTGCCGCGCCGCGTCCAGCGCCCATGCTCCACGCAGAACGCGTTGATGTTGATTTTCCCCGAGGAGCTGGGCACGATGATGTCGTCCTTCAGAACCCGGTCCTGCTTGCCGCCCTTCACGATCTCGCCGGACTGGATGTACACATCCTCGGCGGACAGGTTCTCGACTTGCAGGATGTTCACGTTGCTGGTCTCATAGACCACCACCTTGCCCTGCCCGATGGCCTCGGCCAGCGTCAGGTATTTCTTCTGCACCCGGTCCTGCCCATGGACCAGGTAGATGGAAAGGTTGTCATGCGTATACGGGCCGCTGAGCCGCAACTCGGCGCCCGCCGCGGTGAAAGTGAACGCCGCCATGGCGGCGATGCAGCTTGCAGTGGTTCTCATAATGCTTCTCCTTGCCAGGGATATGCCGCCATGGCGCCACTCCTTTCGGCATTATTCACTCACCACGGGGCCGCAGGCCCGGTTCTTCCCTGGCCAGCACCTTATGGGGACACCGAAAGAGAACTCAATGCGCAAGACCAGGCGAATGAACGACCCCGCACGGCTCGCCGAGGCTGCGGGTCACGGCATTTCAACGAGTCGCGGCAGCGACAGGCGGACAGGACCCCGAGGTTGGTGGCGCGATGGGCTGTTTCTCAACAGCCATGGCTCCGCCTTGCGGGTTCATCTTCCGCAACCCGACTTCCCGGGCTTTTGGAGGCCAGCTTTAGAGGAGGGGCGTTTCCCGAGAAAATCGGTTTTCCCCGTGCATCCTCAATCGTCGGCGGCCGCCGACTTGCTCATGCCGGAAGTGCTCGTCTTAAGGCCTGCCCCCGCGCACTCTTTGACGAGCGGCTTTTTGCGATGCTTGCTGCATGAGTGTGTTCGTTCAGTCCTTTATTGATACTAAATATGTTTTGCCTAATCAAAATTTGTGCTGTATAGTATGATGCATGATGCGCTCATTCCAAGTCTTGTCGATCCTATTCTGCCTGACTTTATCGGCCCAGGAACCCGCGCCGAGCGCTGAAGGCTCTAAGCAGTCTCCAACGTACTCAGTGATTTACACGGGCGGGATGATGGGTTATTTCCGGGCGCCCGCTGAACAGCTGAAAGATCCGCCGGGCACACCCAAAGGATGCCCGGCGCTTCTGGGCCCGGCCAAGGCGTTCCGGGAATTGATCGAATCTTTCAATCCCAAACGCCGTCGGTTGCTAGTCGCCATGGGCGACACGTTCGCACCTCGATTACTGGCCAGAACGCTGACGGTTAACGGGCCGGGCAAGCAATTCCATCTGGGCAAGGACCTGTATACGTGGGATTTCAAGAATCCCAGTCCGAAATGGATCGAGGATCGGGAAGTCGAGAAGCGGGCGAACTTAAAGGCCGCGCTGGATGCCGGAATGGGTAAGCTGGAGATGGATAACGTCGCCTGCTTCTTGCAGGCCGCGGGTTTCGATGCGCTGGTCCCCGGAAAGCACGACTTCTATTTCGGCCCGGAGCGGCTTCGCGAGTTGGCTCGCCTGCTGGCGGAACGGAGGATAGATCTGCTGGCGGCGAACCTGACTGTCGCCAGCTCCGTCCCAGACGCCGCGCCGAGAGTGCCAGATAGACAGAGGAAGAACAAAGGCTTCCTCCGTGACAGGAAAGGAGTCAAGGCGAATCTGCCCGATGTGGTACTGCCGTCTCTGCGGCAATTCGTGATCACCGGGGCATTGAATCTCAAGCTGAAAGGCAACAACGTGGCGGCGATCGACCTGCCGGCTCACACGCGGCTCTCACCCGAGGTTCGGATTCAGTTCTCGGGAGCCCCGGTGGCCGGCAGACTCGCCGCGTCGGAGGACGTCTACTCCATCACTCCCACCGTCACGGGGGCCCTGCTCTGCAAGTCTGATCGCTACAGCGGCACGTACAGCGATCCCGATGACCTGGATTTTGACTCCGGAACCCCCGCTGGCTGCATCCCATTGGAGCCAATGCCGGTGAAGGAGTTGACCACGGATCTGACCTTCCGATTCGCCAAGAAAACCGATGGGCTGGAGCAGGACCAAAACTACCACCTGTGCGCAATGCTGGTCAGGTCCCAACCGTACTGCGCGCCGTTCAGCGTACACAGCCCGCTGTTCGATTACCAGCACCCATCGAGTTCGGCCCCTGCCGAGGACTTGTCTAAGCCGGCACACTACAAAATAAAAAACGTGGGCACCGAGCGGGATCCGTACTGGGTGGCGGTTTTCGGCGTGGTCGATCCCTCGCTGTTGGGTTTGGTGGGCGCCCTGAACGACTCTTGGGTCAATGTGGTGAACGGCAAAAAATACGCGACGCAAATTGAAGCATCGGACCCGTTGAGCGCGTTGAAGCAGGTGGTGCAGGAGTGCGAAGAAGAAGACCGATGCCTGCACGCGCGAAAGGTTTTGCTGGCGCAGATGGATCGTGGAAAAGCCGCGCAACTGGCGACGCGAATGAAGCCGACGTTCGATCTGGTGATCGCCGATACCGATCCGGCGGTGTATACGCAGGAAGAGACGATCACCCGTTCGCCGGAGAACGAGAATGATTCGGCGAACCCGTTCGTGGTGGCGCCGCGCCCCCATGGCACGGACGATCCAAAGACGATCGACATCCGCCTGAGCCGGGCAACGGTGACCTTGCCTCCGGGCTGCGAGAAGGCAGACTGCTCCGGCAAGCGGGTTCTGGACAATCACGTAGAGGTGAAACCCGGTGTGCCTCTCCTGCGGGAGCCTCTCTTGTACGAGTCGAGAACTCCCACCGCTGCCCCTCCAGCCACTCCACAACCCGAGACGCTGATCACGTTAGTCCGCAAGTTCGTGGCGAAAAAAACGCCGGGCTTTCCTCCGTTGGCTCCGAATGAGGAAGAGGCCTCGACCCTTGTGGCGCAGGCGGCTCTGCTGGCGATGCGCGAGAAGTACCATACCGATATCGCCATGGTGCAGACGCGGGACGTGTGGGATCCGGCGGGCAACGGCAGCCGTCGGGTGGACCCGCGCAGTCTCCAGGAACTGCTCGACGTGATTTTCTGGAAGGGCGATTTCGTGTTTCGCGAACCCGTGACCGGCGCCACGCTCAACAGCGTGATGGCCCAATCCAAGAAGTGGGCTGCGCAGGACAAGGACGCGCTGAACACCGACCTCGAGACCAAGCGCAGCCTGATTGCGCTGGGCCTGTTTCAGGACGCCGAATCGAAGTCGCTGATCGTCGGTGGCATTCCCGCGGATGACGCCAGGTTGTACGCGGTTGCCATGACCGATTACTTGGCGTTCGGCGATACCGGCTACCCTGACCTGCAGAAGCCTGCAGTGCCCCCGCTGGACCGCGTCTCCGACAACATGACCATGGTCAGCTTGAGCGGCCTCCTCTGCAAAGCGATCACGGAAACGGTTGATGGCTACAAAGATACTACCTGCCATGATGTGCCGGTCAGGGGCAAATACTACCTGGACCACCTGGTCAACCGGCCTTTCGACACCACACCCGGGATTACTCCGCCGCGGCACATAGTGGATTGGCTCACTTTCCGGAGGACGCAGAACATCTTCGAGGCCGCAACGCCGGCCGAAAAAGCCGTCCAGCAGCGGCGGCTGTTTTCGTTCACCTTGGATAAGGCCGATTTCGGCTACACCCTGAATGAGCACAACAATGGCACGGAAGCACAACTGGCCAGCAAGTTCAGCGGCGTTTCCGTGGCGCCGGTGAGCGCCGCCGATTCGTTCACCGTCAGTACCGACTACAGCTTCCGCGCAGCCATGTCGACACGGTATTTCGAGTTGTTCAGCCAAAACGATATGGCCTACGTCAAGCAATCGCAACGCGGCGCGGACAATGCGTTTGTCCAGTCGCAGAAGTCGAATTCGCTGGCGACGGAATTGGGCCTTACCACGCGCATCTATCCCTGGCGGCGCCGCCAGGTCTCCAACCTCAAGATTCTGACCTCGCTCCGCATGGAAACCCAGGCAGCTCCGCCGCTGACCGGTTTTTCACTGGGCGGCGGCAAGAAGCTGACAGACGCCATTGACCGGAGCGAGCGCTTCTACGGAAAGATCGGTCTGCGCTACGACGACGCCAAAAGCTGGGTGGAGGCCGGGTACGAACCCGGACTGAATTTCAATACCCCCGTGGCCTACGTATTCAATCCCGGAAGCGGCAACCAGACCTGCAACGCAATTGCAGGGCAGGTCTTCGTACCCCCCGGCGCTCCGAAACCCACTCCGCAAGCGCCCGACGAGAATACCTCCCTGGCGGACTGCGTTTCGTACTGGGCCAGCACGATAGATCCATCAACCAACAACCCGTTCATTACTTCCACCACGAAATTCCGGCCCATTACCGCGGATCGCCGGGAGCACGGCTTTTTCCTGAACTTCAAGGCCAGCATTCCGCTGCCGTTCAATTCCTTTGGAAAGCCCGCGTTCTACGTGATGACCGGGAAGTCGGACTGGTTCCTCTCCCGGCATGACGATGTTTCGCTGGACACCAAGTACCTCATCGACTGGTCGCACTCGCTGGTGGTGCCGCTGTTTGGCAACCTCAGCATCGTACCCAAATTCGAAGTCTTCTACTACGAGAACAAGGTGGAGGGCAACACGTTTCGCGACATGCAGTCCTCGGTCACTTTTCAATATGCCTTCGACTGGCACCGCGGCCTGAACTTGTGGAAGGTGTTGAAGTATCCCAACCCCTCGGCATTGGCTCAGGCGGGAGGTAAGTGAGACAAGAGCCCGATCCGGGCTGAGGAGCGAGATTGCTTCGGGGCGAACCCGATATTCCAGGTTCAGCGCATATTTCCTCAGATCCCGATCACACCACAGAGCGAGCGAAGGCTGAGGGAACAAAGCTTGCGGTAGAGACTGCACTTGTCGTGGGGCGAGTCCACAGGATGAGTCCCCAACCAGGGTCGCCCCACTTTCCTCGCTTCAAAAGTCGATTGCTGTCGCGAATCCCTTTCGCGCCCCCCCTCGCCACCCCGGGCCAGGGCTGATCGTCGCCGCCCTGAGTCCTCGCTGATCGCGCCCCCCTGCCGCCCCTACTCTGTCACCAGCGGGCCGGCGGATTCGCCGAGGGCGGCCAGCAGCTTTTCCTTGCGGGTCTCGGCGGTGGCGAGGGCGGAGTCCATCGCCACGCCGTAGACCACCGCGCCGCAGGCGGCGGAAAAAGCCAGCACTCCGTAGAAGGCGGCTTGGCTGTCGAAGGCAAAGCGGACGGCGTAGGCCAGCAGCACCGGGATGCCGAGCAGAGGGTAGGTCAGCAGCAGCAAGAAAGCGACTTTGCCGCCCGAGGCGCGTCCCCAGGAATGCTCGGGGTTCACAGCGCGCGGGTAGTAGAGGGAAGTCAGATTGCC
>JBEKMO010000098.1:0-17080 GCA_050008465.1 Bryobacteraceae bacterium | reverse complement strand
CTGCCGGTTCCATTACGGGTTCGACAGCGTCTTCAACGCCTCGACCTACCTGGCTTTTCTGGAGCAGTTGGCGCGCCGGTATCGCCGCCAAGGCGCCGTGCTGATTCAAGACAACGCCTCCTGCCACAAGGACGCCGGGGTGTGGGGCTGGTTCCGCTCCAACCGCCGCTGGCTGGAGGTGCACCAACTGCCGCCCAACTCGCCGGAGTTCAACCCTACCGAACGGCTCTGGCAACACACGCGCAAGAACGGGACCCACAACCGTTACTTCGCCAGCGCGACGGAGTTGCTCGGTACGCTGACGCGGGTCTTCACGGAGATGCAGACCTGCCCCGACCTGATTCGTCCGTACCTGCTTCCTTTTTGCTGACCGCTATGTCCTGTTATTTATGCGCGGATGTATATCACCAGACCCGCACGCATCTCTCGCTCGGGAAGGGCACGCCGGAATCGCGGCCTGTGCAACGGCTGGGCTCCGGACGAATCGTGGCCGTCCGGCAAGTTGGCGGTCTCCATCATCGGCACGAACGGCGCGTCGCCTAAATTCGGGACTTGGGACGCCGTGCCCATCAGGGGCCGAGTGCGGCTTGAGGTGTCGGCGTGTGCACCGCGACAACACAAAGTGCGCGATCGGACCTGCGCAGGACTGTCATTCGTGGACGCCGAGCGGAGTTTGCACGGTCTGGTGTGGTCCTCCCAGACAGGCTGTGCAGCCGACCGCCTTCTGCCGACCCGCTCCCACCGCCGATGGAATTTCCAATACCTACAGGCGGACGGGGAGGACTTCCCCCCGACCGTCGGCGAAATCCCTTGTCCTTGGCTGGCGTTGCGAACACGGATTGCAGGTGCGCTTGAGCCGTCCGGCGTTGTTGTACGTGCTTCAGATGGGACGCCCGCGAGCGCCTTTCGGTTTTCTTCCCGAACGCTCCGTGTGGAACTGGCGCGAATCCGATCAAGAGCGGCGTGGAGCGTGTTCTAGCCGGCTCCGGAGACATGGTACGAACTGGATGAAACAGTCGGGGCGGAGGTCGCCTATGTTGCGCAGTCCACCGCGCGAGCTTGACTTGTGAGCAACTGGCGCGCCTATCGGCCGACTTTGGTGCCAGCCTCCGCAGTTCAAGTTGCCCTGGAGGAGTTGAAGTGATCGTCCTCGGCCGATTCCGACCGTGCCGGGGCCCAGCGCATCAACCTGGTCTCGTTCCGCCCCGAGCATCCCGCTGCGGCAGATCGCACCCGCCGGCACACTGAAGCGAGCGGCCCAGACACCTGCCGCGCTGGTCCGTGGTGGACTGAACCCCAATACTATGCCCACCCTGTGCATGGATAGGGTGCGACGCGCTTCGACAGTGAGGAGGAGAACCGCGGGCAAGTTCTTGAGCTGGAACAATCTGTCGCAACCCATCTCATCGACTATGCCCACGTCTAAGTTATTGATTTTCTTGGTCATCTTGGTTCGGGACCAGGAGGCCGGTGGAGCCGATCGGCCGTTGGGTACATGCGCGACGGTTTCGAAGCGCGGCCGCTGTCATTGATTTCGCCAGCTTCGGCGAGACTTGCGATAATCTGAGCAGTTCCCTTTTTCTGGCGGGCAGCATGGCGGTTTATAAACAGAAGGCCAGCAAGTTCTGGTGGTACAAGTTCAAGTGGAACGGCAGCGTGGTACGGCAGAGCACGAAGCAGACCAACAAGCGCGTGGCCGAGCAGATGGAGGCGGCGTACAAGACGGCGCTGGCGAAGGGCGAGGTCGGGATCGCGGAGAAGAAAACCGTTCCAACCTTCAAGGACTTCTCCGAACGGTTCATTCAAGCGATCGAGGTCCGGTGCGCGGCAAAACCGCGGACTGTCGCGTTCTACCGTGAGAAACTGGCCCGGCTGCTCGAATTCGAGCCGCTTGCTCGGACCCGGCTGGACAAGGTCGACGAAGCCCTGATCGAGAAGTACGTTCAGGACCGGCGCAAGAGAGTCGCGCCCGCCACGGTCAACCGCCAGTTGGCGACGCTGCGGCGCGCTCTACGCCTCGCCCATGAGTGGAGAGTGCTTGATCGCCTGCCGCGGATTCGCCTGCTGCCTGGTGAGAAGAACAGGGAGTTTGTCCTGAGTCGGGAACAGGAGTCGAAGTACCTGAACGCCGCACCGCAGCCACTGCGTGATGCCGCGTTGCTGATCCTGGATACGGGTCTTCGGGTGGGAGAAGCCGTGGGCCTGCGATGGGACGACATCCACCTCGATCCTGTGGGTGACGGGAAGCTGGGCTACCTGCACGTCGGAGGCGGAAAATCCCGGAACGCCAAGCGAAACGTCAGCCTCACGGCCCGAGTGCGGAAGATGCTTCGAGGGCATTCGAGGGACCAGGGTTCGCCGTGGGTATTCCCGGGGGAAGGCGAGAATCCCTTTGTGGTCACCTCGCTCGATCATCAGCACCGAAAGGTCCGCGGGGCGCTGAAGTTGCCCGCGGACTTCGTGATACATTCGTTAAGGCACACCATGCTGACCCGGCTTGGAGAGGCTGGTGTGGACGCGTTCACGATCATGCGCATTGCAGGCCACAGCAGCATCACGATTTCGCAGCGATACGGGCACCCATCGCCCGAGTCGGTGGAGCGCGCATTCGCGCGCCTGGAAGCTCCAACCAGACCCCTCCGAGGAAAAAAGGGGGCATAGAGATGGACATAGTAGGCGAACAGCCAAGGCGACACACTCACAGTAAGTCTATAAAATAGAATAACTTGGGCCCTTAGCTCAGCGGTTAGAGCAGCGGACTCATAATCCGTTGGTCGCTGGTTCAAATCCAGCAGGGCCCACCAGCCGTCAGCGTCCGCAAGTCGCTCCCTGCTTGAGGGAACCCGTCTACCTACCCCGCACTTCCAGGACCTCCCAAGGGGGGCGGGCGTCTCGCCCGCGGCGGGTTTTCCTACTTCCGCCGATGGATCGCGTCCCGGCAGGGCGCACAGGCGCTTGCCGATGGACTGCGGTTCTCGCCGCCGCCGAAACGTGCAGGGTCGATGATCACCTCGTTGGCCGGTTTTGCCGGTGGCTGCCGCCCCCAACCGCCGGGCGGCCGCAGTCTCGCGACGAACACCGGTGGTCCGCTGGATCCGCCGTAGCGACCATCCCAACCGCCCTCCAGGCTTCTACATTCCAACTGGAGAACGGCGGGGGTCGCGAGGAACTCGCGGAGTGTGGGACAGCAGGGTGCGACGGACAGCGCGACGCTGTCAACAAATGGGACACTGGCGGTTCAGGACGGAAGGCGCTGGCTCCCCGGGAAACGCCAGTTTTCCACGACTTCTCCGGGCAGCAAACGCACGCACTCTTGTCGCATACAAGATCAGGCTCATGTCATAAATCAGCGACTTCAAGTTCTGCTTTCGGGCGAGGAGACGGTCCTGCCGGGCAGCGAGGCTTTTGCGTGAGCCGTCCACTGCGGAGACAGAGCCGGGGAAAACCAGGAAGCCGGTGTGGAGGATCAGGTCACGGTCACCAGCGGCAGATGTTCGACGGCCGCCCACTGGCGTTCCGGAGAGAGCGTTTTCGAACGCTCGAGGTGAGGCCGGTAGAGATCCGCCGAGCTTCTCCCCGCGAGCGCCGGCGGACAGAGGTCCTGGCGGACAAAGAACGCGTTCACTCCGGCCGACTCGACGGCGACAAGCACGTAGCCCAACTGCCTGCCGAGCAGTTCGAGGGCCACGAGCGAGGCGCCGTGATAGAGGCTGCCCGGGTACTCTTGCGGACAGCGGAAGTCCGGTTTGTAGGGAACGGTAACGGCCCGGGTGGCGCCGAAGGAAGCGTTGTACTCGATGGCCACCAGGCGCGGGCTGACCACGCGTACGGCCTTCCACAGCCAGTAATCGACGCCGTCGACGTCGATCGAGAGTACCCCGAGTTCCCCGCTAAAGCCGGCTTCCTCGATGAGCCCGTTCACGTTCTCCGCCGTGACGAACGCCGGCCGGATTTGCAGCCGGTTGCGCTTGCGGGCCAGCAGCCGCGCAGCCAGACGCAGCGCGGCGTCGACGGCCATCGGGTTCGCCTCCAGCATCAAGCCGTCCCAACCCAGCAAAAAGGCCAGGATCGCCGTGTTGCACTCGCGGGCGTCTTCGACGCCGATTTCCACGAAGGTCTTCGACGCCGCGCCGGTCTGCTCGAGGAGCGACAGGAGCAGCCCATCTTCCCCGTTCTGCGAGTAGACGCTGAACTCCGGCAAGCCGGGCGAGGTCTCGGAGAACAGGCAGGGATGCTGCTGGCGGAGCCAGATCTCGGCCAGGCCGGCGCGCGCCGCTTCCACGTCACGCAGACGGTCGTCGATGTGCGAGAGCTGGCGAATTCGGATCAGCAGCTTGGGAGAGATCATGCGGCGCAGAAGACTACGGTAGAACTGTTTCATTTCGTTTTCCGTCGGTAGATGCGCGTCCCGCTGGTGCTTCCCTCCAGTTCATAGCCCGCCAGCCAATCCCGGAGATCCGGGAAATTCGTGATGGCCAGGGAGGGATTGTACGGTCCCAGCCCGTCCACGATGAAGTCCGGAGCCGAGGCGGCGAGCTCCCGCCGATTTGCCTGGGCAATCCGGGGCGCGCTGGCCTCCGACGTCACCAGGTGACGATCGGCGAAGACGCCGGTGAGCGGTTGGGAATCCAGGAAGCGGTTGGCTGCGGGCATTCCCGCCAGCACGTTGAGCTCGGGCCGGTAGCCCCAGACGAACAAGCTGTCGCCCGGGCGGGCGAGACTCTTCAACCGGTCCGCGGCGGCCCGGCAGTCCTCCAGCAGTGCCAGGTCCCGCCAGTCGTGCGACCGGCCTGCCAGGGTTTCGTACGCCAGCGTGAGGTGCCGGGCGCCGAACCGCACGGTCGGAACGCTGAGCAGCAGCACCAGCAGCAAGGCCCGCGCGCGCGCCGGCAGCAGAACCAGCCCGCGGGAGGCGGCCAGCGCCATCGCCGGCAGCAGTGCGAAGTAATACCGCGGGAAGAAGCGCCATCCGACGGCGATGGAGCCCAAAGCGAGCAGCGCCCAGAAGGCGAGCCTCGCGGCCGTCCCGTCGCGATTCCGCCACCAGTAGACGGCGGCTCCGGCCACCAGGGCAGCGTGAAATCCGGCCCAGCTTCCGGTGCGTCGTATCCCTTCCGCAAGCGGGTTGGCCAGCGGAGAATCCCGCGAGTAAAGTATGCCCCACGACCACACCTGCTGGAGGTAGTCTCTCAGGGCGCCCTGGGCCGTCAAGGCGGCCAGGGCGGCAGCCACCGCGGCGCCGTAGCCGGCCAGAGTGCGCCGCCAATCGCGGGGGCGCCAGAGAATCACCACGGGAAGGAGGTAAACGGCTTTGGCGTTGGCGTGCAGTGCGGCGCCTGCGAGGAATCCTGCCAGCATGCTCCGGCCGGAAGCCGTCGCCCACACCGCAGCCAGCGCGAACGGCAGCGTCAGCAAATCGGGCGCCAGCGGGACCGTGGCGAACGGGTGATCGAAGGTAAGGAAGAAGGCCAGCAACAGGGCCGCGCCGACCGCCTCCCTGGCGCCGAAAAGGCGGCGGGCGGTGATTCCCGCGAGCAGCGAGCAGAGGGCCGCGAAGAGCGATCCTGCCACGCGCAGGAGCCACCCCGGCTCCGCGCCCCACAGCAGGTAGACCCAGGCGTAAAGAGGCGGCTTGTCAAACCAGACATCCCGGTAGAGGACGCCACCGTGCAAGATGCGCGCCGCCGCCGCCAGCGGATACGCTTCGTCCACCCACAGCACATCGACGTGACCAAGCCGGAAGGCGAGCGTACAGAAAAAGACCGGAATGGATAGCAGAAGGAGCCGACGATCCAAATGCCATTTTATCGGTTCCCGGTGCATCCAGCTACGCAATTCAGCGCGGGGCGATCACGGGTTGCTCTTCAATGAGCCCCACCCCAAGTTGGTGGCTCCCCGGAAAGCGTGGTTTCCAACTACCTCTCCACCTGTTTTCAATGACTTCGCTCGCCCTGTGATCTTGTTGCGGGTTCGGCCGGACTATTGGGGCCGGTCGGTGGAAGACTTGATCGCGACTCCCTGGGAACTCAAGCATGTTCGAACACAAGAGCCCGCCCAAGACGGGTGCCGGCTCAGGTCACTCTCAACAAAACGGCAAGCACTAAAACGATTACAAACGGCAGCACTCGAGGCCGAACAAGTCCGGCAACTGCACCGTGCTGGCGTCAGCAAGGCCGAGTTCGCCCACCGGCTTCAGATGGGCCGCATCTCGGTGCACCGCATGAACTCATCGTCTTCCTCGCCGCTCATTGTCGCTCATAGCGCCCGACTTGGTCCATTGCCTTCCGCATCTCTCGCAGAGATTCGATCACGCCACCAGGTACGCCAGCCTCGGTCAGCTCATCAATCGACCGGAAGAACCCGCGTGCATCGCGGACCGCGATGATGCGTCTGGCCATCGATAGGTCGACACCGGGTACCGTCATCAACTCTGCAACGCTCGCGGTGTTCAGGTTGATCGTCAAAGGCTCAGTCCGTTTGGCGTCCCAAACCGCTGCCGCAATCTTGAACCCGGGATTTGCCACCCAAAGCTCCGGCCCCAGGTTGGCGTCGAGGGCCCGCCTGCCGCTCGCTACATCGGCGATCAGCGCATCCAACAATGGGAACGGGCGATCCTGCTGAAACAGAGCAATATCGCCGCGATGCCCGTCTGCCGCCGCACGCTGCAAAGCCGTTGCTACCTCCTTCGATGCCGTCGCGCCCCAGGTCGTCTCAATGAACAGCTCGTACACGTGCTTCGCCTCGTCGGGGAACAACCTCGCATACTCCGCCATCAAGTCGATGATCGGCGGTCGAACCGCAGTCGAGCCTCGGAGTTTTTCCATCGTCGCAAAGAGCTTCAGATTCACGTTTTCGTAGGGCGTCACAACCTGCTGTGGCGCCTCGACCGGCTCGCGCACAAAAGCCCTGTAAAAGGCCGGTTCGCGGTATGACATGCGCAGACGCTCGTCGTTCACCATGCGGTAAAACAGCGTCGCGATGACCCCTTCGCTCGCCATCATTTCCTGACCGTTCTTCAGTCCAGTTGGAAGGTACGTGGTTGAGGTCTCGTCCTCGATGAACAGCCGATAAAGATCGGGGTTCGCATCCAGCGCCATAGCCGGTAACGGCTTGCGATGGATGAACAGGTTGCGTCTTGCGCCGTCAGTGCGCAGTTGGCCGTCAGCCGCGCTCAGCCAAAACGACTCGAAATCCGTCGCAACTGTGCCGTTGGTCAGCTTGTGAAGGTAGGCGTTCTTGGTGGCATCGCGCACCAACGGCTGGAAGTGCTCTGCGTAGCCTTCGTCGAACGCGGTCGGGCAATCGGTCACAGCCATGCTCTGGTGCATCTTGCGAGATAGGCCGTGCGGCAGGCCACCAGTTAGCGCCTTCAAGATCAGGTGTCCCAGTTCGTGCGAAAAGATCTCCTCAAGGTCGCCGGTATCCACGCTGTTCTCGCCGACCACCAGGTCTACGTAGCCCGCCAGCACCAACTTGCGTTTGCCGGTCGCATCCTGAAGCCAGAAGCCGAACCGCGCAAACCCGCCTTCTTCGGTGGACATCAGCAGGTACATGGGCGCAGTCAGCGCTTCGTCAAGCGGAGCAGCGGCTGCCTCGCGTTTGGCTATCAGCAGGTTGCGGGCATACCGATCCAGTTTCAGCACCTGCTGTGCGAAACTCGTCTCCAATTCGTTCCGTACTCCGTTCACAAGCTTCGTCTCCGTCGCCACGCGGAATACGGGATAGGATTTCCCCTCCGGTGCCGTCGCGGTGATAACGGACTGTCTGGAGTCGAGTAGAGGAACCAGCACTTCGCACGGTGTCGCCGCCCGCTGCGGAGCTCCCCAGATAAGGAAGCTACAGATCGGCACTACTGCCAGGGAATGGGGCTTCATGTGTTTCGTCCATGAACAAGTATACAGGCCGCACGGAGCCCAAGGCTCTTGCTGTGTGCGAGCTATGCGAGGCACATCGCCGCCGCGATGGCATCAACAAAAACGCGGCCGACGAGCGTTAGCAGCGGGTATCGCTCGGTAGCAACAAATGATAACCGATAGCACTGCTTGGCGCTGGCTCCCCGGAAAACGTGGTTTCCAACTACCTCTCCTGGGCGGACCATTGCTATCCGCGAAACGGCCGTGTGAAGACGCCCATTGAGAGACCGCAGCCGCGTCGGAGACCCGACATCGCAGTCGGCGGCTGGAGCATCGCCTCGCCGGAGTGCAGACGCATTAGACGGACCGGCCTGTCAGGCCGAAGTAGGCGGCAGCCGCGAGCATGTGGCGGTCGTTGGTCCACACATCGCGTTCTCCGATTTCGTGCGCTGTCGTAAGATGCACCGCGTCAGCGGTGCGTATGAAGAGATCGCGGGGAGCGGAAACCATGAGCGCACCGGCCCTCCGCAGCAGAGCTTCGTTGACGGGAATTAGGTTCCATAATCCGTGCTCTATGTGCTCGGAGAAGCGCGAGGCCAGATCGCGCGCGTCATTGGGCGATAGCGCGCCTTCGCGCAGGCGACGATGAAGTACGGCATGGAACTCGGCCAAGGCCCATAGCGACGAATGGATGGCATCCGCTTTTCGGACAAGCTCGCGAACCCGAGGAGACTCGGGTTCATTGAAGTAGAATTTTGCAATATAGGACGTGTCGAAATACACGCGGCTAGCGACTCCGGTCCTCTTCGAGGATCTTCGTGCTGTCGCCGACTTGCGGCATCCGATCCCAGATCTTGCGCATGGCGGTGAAGATCCGCGCTTTCTTGCCAGCAGGCATGCGCGGTGGAGCGGTGATGGGGCGCAACTCCGCGACCGGCTCGCCACGGCGTTCGATCACGATAATGCCACCTCCCGCGGCCTCGCGCACCAATTCCGAAGTGCGGATGTGGAGCTCGCGGACTGAGGTTTTCCTCATATGCTACATTGTAGCACCAACTCCTGCCTTGGCGCTCCGAAAGCGGCAACTGCTTGGATTGGACGCGGACTTCGACCGCTCGCGGTGCTCAAGGGGCGCCGCCGGATCTGGGATTCTCCAGTTGGAAAAAGCTGTCAACTGAATTGGCTCCCCGGCATGGATTCGAACCACGATTCACGGCTCCAAAGGCCGCTGTCCTACCATTAGACGACCGGGGAGTAGGGCGGGAGCGGTCTTTTCGTAGTGTAGCATCGGCGCTACAGAGCGCGGGCGAAGACCTCGCTCAGCTCAGCGGTGGTGAGGGCGATGGGGTTGCCTTTCATGCTGCTGGCTTTGGCGGCGCTCGAGACCAGGGCGGGCGCGTGCTCTTCCGTGATGCCGTAGGCCCGCAGGGGCGGGATGCCCAGCTCCCGGCAGGTCCGGCTCACCCACTCGACGCCGTCCTCGGCGGCGACGCTCTCATTGCCGGTGAGGAGGCGCGCGACAGTCCGGTAGCGGCGCAATGGCTCGCTCTCGGGGGCGCGGGCGCGCAGGGCGCGGATGTTGACGTCCATGCCGTGGGCGAGCAGAGCCGCGCAGACCGCGCCGTGCGGGGCGTCGAACATTCCTCCGATGGGGGCGGCGAAACCGTGCACCACGCCCAGTCCGGCGTTGGCGAGCGAAAGCCCACCGAGCAGGCTGGCCAGCGACATGTCCGCCCGGGCCTGGGCGTCGCGGCCGTTGGCGAACGCCCGGCCGAGCGCGCGCGCGGCGCGGACCATCCCCTCGACGCAAAACATGTCGGTCATCGGGTTGGCGCGTACCGAGACGTACGGCTCGATGAGCTGGGTGAGCGCGTCGAGGCCGGTCGAGGCGGTGATCGCGGGCGGTAGATCGAAAGTCAGCTCGGGATCCACCACCGCCAGCCGCGGCAGCATGAACGGGCTCCGCAAACTGGCTTTGAAGCGGTGTTCGGGAGAGACCAGCACGGCGTTGCGCGTGACCTCCGCGCCGGTGCCCGCCGTGGTCGGAACGGCGATGAAGGGCGCCGAAGGGGCATGCAGGCTTCGGCCCGCCCCGATGACCTCGAGGTAATCCAGCGGGTCGCCGCCGTTCGCGACGAGCGCCGCCACCGCCTTGCCCGCGTCGATGGCGCTGCCGCCACCGAGGCCGATCACGAGGTCGCAGTCTTCCGCGCGCGCGAGCGCGATGCCGCGGCGCACCAATTCGAGCGTCGGTTCGCCCTCGACCGCCAGCAACGCGCAGTCCAGCGCTGCCTCCCCCAAGAGCGCGGGAGAAACGCCCGCGACGAGCAGGGCGCGGCGGCCCATCGACTTCGCCGCCGGCGCCACTTCGCGCACCGCCCCGGCGCCGAAGACAATCCGGGTGGCGGTCGCGAATTCAAAGGGCACGGCGCTCACCAGCCTTCTTCGCCGGGGAACAGGTTCGTGTACTTCACGCTGGTGCGCGGCTCGGCCATCATTTCAGCCACCTTGTCGCGCCAGACCTGGTAATGCACGGTGTCCTTGTGCGCGGCGGGCGCCTGCGACGTGCGATAGACCTCGACCAGGATAAAGCGCGCCGGCGAATCCGCCTGCTGGATGACGTCGAACCGCGCGATGCCCGGCTCCTGGACGCTGAGGCGCGCGTTCTCGAGGCTGGCCTCCTTGAAAGCGTCGATGAATTCGGGCTTGACGTGCACGTGAACGTGAACGATGAGCATAGGATCTCCCTAGGTGAAAGGTCCAGCGAGTATATTGTCGATCAGCCGGGTGGAGCCGAGCCAGGCCGCTACCGCCACCCGCACGGGGCTGGCGATCCGCTCCACCGGCTGCAGTTCGACGGGGTCGACGATCTCGAAATACTCGATCCGGATCTGCGGAAAGGGATGCAGGGTCGCGAGAGCTTTCGCCTTGACCTGCTGAGGGTCCGTCAGGCCGGACGCGATCAGTTGCCCGGCCGCCTGCAAAGCGCGGTACAGGGCGGGCGCGATGTGGCGTTCCAGCGGGCTGAGATGCTGGTTGCGCGAGCTGAGCGCCAGCCCGTCGTCTTCCCGCACCGTGGGCACCTCGACGATCTCCACGGGCACGTCGAGGTCGATCGTCATGCGCCGGATCGCCGCGAGCTGCTGCGCGTCCTTTTCCCCGAAGTAGGCGCGGTCCGGCTGGACGATGTTGAGCAACTTGAGTACGACGGTCGTCACCCCGCGGAAATGGCCGGGGCGGAACTTGCCGCACAGGTGCTCGGTGACGCGCGTCACCTCGACAAAAGCCAGTTGCGGGCTCGGATACATCTCCTCGACGGAGGGCGCGAACACGAAGTCCACGCCGCGCGCGGAGCAGAATTCCAGGTCCTCGGCGAGCGGTCGTGGGTAGCGGTCGTAGTCCTGCCGCTGGTTGAACTGGGTGGGATTGACGAAGATGCTGACCACGACGCAATCCGTCTGCTGGCGCGCCATCTCGATCAGCCGGCCGTGGCCGGCGTGCAATGCGCCCATGGTGGGCACCAGACCGATACCGCGGCCGGCGTGGCGAACGTCCGCCAGTCGGTGGCGCAGCTCGAGAATCGACTGGATCGATTGCGCGCTCACGGCAGAGAATTCCCCGCGGGAAATCGCCCGTCGCGCACCTCCTCGGCATAGGCCTTCGCGGCTGCGACCACCTCTTCTCCCAGGCTGGCGTACTGCTTGACGAACGGGGGAACGGCGCCGTCGAACAGCCCGAAGGCGTCGTAGCTGACCAGCACCTGCCCGTCGCAGAACGGCCCGGCGCCGATGCCGATGGTCGGGATCGCCAGCGCCGCGGTGGCCGCGCGGGCAACCTCGGCCGGAATGGATTCGAGCACGATCGCAAACACGCCGGCCTGCTCGAGCGCGCGGGCGTCCGCGACCAGTTTCTCGGCGTCCTGTTCGAGCCGGGCTTGCTGCCGGTACCCGCCCAACTGGTGAACCGACTGCGGCAGCAGGCCGAGATGGCCCATCACCGGAATGCCGATCTCGACCAGCCGTTGGGCCACATCCACTACCGCGGCCCCGCCTTCGATCTTGACGGCGGCCGCGCCGCCCTCCTGGATCAGCCGGCCTGCGTTGCGTACCGCCTCGGTCACGCTGATCTGGAAGGTGAGGAACGGCATGTCGGCGACCACCAGGGCCCGCGAGGCGCCCCGGCTGACCGCGGCCGTGTGGTGGACCATCGCATCCAGGGTCACCGGCAGCGTAGTTTCGTAGCCCAGGACGACCATCCCGAGCGAATCGCCGACCAGGAGCACGTCGATGCCCGCGCGTTCGAGCAGCCGCGCCATGGTGGCGTCGTAGGCGGTGAGCACGGCGATCTTCTCGCCGCGCTTCTTCCTCTCCTTCAAATCGGGAACCCGAATCCGCTTTCCTGATTCAGACATCGTCGTCTCCGCTCCTGAGCAAGAGATCCTCCAGCTTGCGGGCGTTCGCCTCGGACAAGCCGCGCCGGCGGGCGATCTCGAGGGCGTGCAGCCCGGCCGCGCGGTACAAGCCCCGAACGGTGGGCGAAACCGAGGCGGCCATGGCGTCGAGGTGCATGGAGATGGTCTCGACGTCTCCGCGCTCGACCGGTCCGGTCAGGGCTCGCACCGGCCCCAGGCTGAGCGCGTTCGCGCCGCTTGCTCCGACCAGCGGAGCGAGGGCCGCCAGCGCCTCGTCCTCGCCGATGCCGGCCGCACCCATCAGCATAGCAGCCGCGTCGATCAAAGCGACGACGTAGTTGCTGGCCATGACCGCGGCGGCGTGGTAGAGCGGCCGCTTGCCGGCCGAAATCCGCAGCGCGCGCCCGCCCAAGAGCGCTGCGATGCGTTCGGCCCAGGCCGCCGCCGGACCCTCGCCGGTGATGCCGAAGGCGCAGCCCGGCAATGCCGCCAGGCCTTGTTCCGGGCTGGCGACGGTCTGTAGCGGGTGCAGAGTGGCACACGAGACCCTGCTAGCCTCGAGGGCGGCCAGCGCCTCAGGGCCGCGTGCTCCGCAGGTGTGCAGAGCCGCTCCGCCGCTCATGCCGGACTCTGCCAGGGTGGCGGCGACCAGCGGCAGCGCGTCGTCGGAGACCGCGATCAGCACGCGCGTGACGCGCCCGGGGAGCGCCGAGTATGGGACCGCCTCGGCGCCTCCGATGAAAGCCGCCGCGGCCCGGGCGTGATCGAGGGTGCGGCTGGCCACCGCCACCACCGGCTCGCCGCGCTCCCGCAGCAGGCGTCCCAGCGCCTGCGCCATGCGGCCGGCGCCGGCGACCCCGATCAGTCCTTCCTCGAGGTTCATTCCGGCAGGGTGGTGAGGCGTAGGTGAGGTCATGGATAGAGCACCCTGTGTCGGCACGAGTGCCGACACTGCAGGTTAAAGCCCACGCCACGCACTATACCAACAGGCCGGTCGCGCATAGGTCCCTTGCGAGTGTATCGAGAAACTGCGCCGACTGAACGAAGAAATGCCCGCCAGGCAGCACTTCGAACGCGAACGAGGAGGTGGTCTGTTCCCGCCAGGCCAGCAAGTGCGCGGTTGTAACGTTGGAGTCCTCGGCGCCGCCGTAAGCCCGGATGGCGCAGTCGAGCGGCGGTTCCTGGGTGTACACGTAGCTGCGGTACAGAGCCGAATCGGCGCGCAGAGCGGGCAGGATCAGCCTGGTCCACTCCTGACTTTCGAGCGCATGTTCCAGGATGCCCCCGAGGCGGCGCAGCTCTTCCAGAAGCTGAGTGTGGGAAGGCTCCGGGTGCGGCACGTGGTTCAGCCGGAATTGCGGAGCGCGCGCGCCGGCAACAAACAAGCACGCGGGCAGCGGCAGGTTGCGGCGGCGCAGGAGGCGGGCCGTCTCGAACGCGACCGCTGCGCCCATGCTGTGCCCGTAGAACGCGAATGGTCCGGTGAGATACGGCTCGATAGCCTGCGCGAGGGCTTCCACCAGCGCGGACATTCTCTCGAACGGCGGCTCCGAGATGCGGCTCTCGCGCCCGGGCAGGCGCACCGGCCACAGCGCGACGCCGGCGGGCAACGCTTCGGCCCAGCCGCGGAACGCGGTGGCGCCGCCGCCGGCGTGCGGGAACAAGAACAGGCGCAGTTTGGCGCCCTGGCCGGAGTCCGCCTCGGGGAACCACGCGCTCGCGGCCGGGGACTTCTTGCGCAGCCGCAGGGCGAGCAGTCTGCGCTTCTCGGGAGAGAGCTGGTCGAGGGGCTTGCGCTCCCTGGCTGCATCGGGAACGCGAGGCCGGCGCGGAGCGCGAACGACCTCCTCGAGATAGCTCGCGAAGAGGCCGACGCTGAGGTCCGACGCGTAGGCGAGCGCAGCCTCGCGCGAGGCCCGCGACAGCTCGTCGTAGTGGGCGCGATCCGCCAGCAGCCTGCCGAGTGTGCCGGCCCACGGCTCGATATCCTGCTCGGGGACATCGGCGATCGGCACCATCTGCTCGTCCAGCCCGGTGTAGTACCTCTCGATCGGGCGCACCGGAAGCAGGTAGGGAACACCCAGCTTCGCTTCCGGGATGCCGCCCACGTCGCTGGCCAGCACGGGCACTCCCCGGAGCATGGCCTCGACCACGATGCGCGAGCGCGCCTCGGCCCACAGAGAGGGCACGAGCAGCACGCGCGTGCGCCCGAGCAGCTCGTCGATGTCATCCACCGGGTCGAGGATGCGAATGTTGGGGAGCGCCTCGAGCGCGGCGCGGTCCTTCTGATTGGTGCCCCAGGTGGGGACAGCCGCAAAGCGCACCTCGGGCAGCTTCGCGGCCAGCGCGAGGAAGATCGAGATGCCTTTGACGGCGCAGGGGTTCACCAGCGTGACGAACTCGTTGTCGAAGCGGCCGAGCTCCGGATACGGCCCGGGATCGAGCAGCGAGATCGGCAGCGCCACCGCTTCGATCCCGCTCCACCGCCGGATGTAGCCGGCGACGTACCGGCTCACCCCAACCACGCCGTCGGCCTGTCGGAGCAGGCCGGTCTTGGCGGCGCTCGGAAAGGCGCAGTCGGGCCCGAACGGAAGGGCGAGGGTGGCGCGCGCGAGATAGACGGTCCGCGGAGCCTCTGCTCGGAGCGCCTCGGCTCGCAGCGCCGCTCCGAAGAGCACCTGGGCGGGGTCATCGGTGGAACTCAGGATCACCGACGGCGCGAACTCGGCGATCTGGGCGGCGAAACAGGCGCGCAGGTGCGGGTTGTCCGTCACGACGTGGACTTCGACGCCGCGGCGCGTGAACGCGACCACCCCGGAATCGGAGGAAATCACCGGGACCGAGCGCGCCGCCAGTTCGGCCAGGTACAGCTCACGTTCCCGGGGACCGAACGCGCTGAGCCGCGCGACGACGCGGCAAGCGTGCCCTCGCTCGGCGAGCGCCTCCATGAGCAGGCGGTTGGATGTGTCGCCGCCGCCGTGCGCTGGGTAGTAGCGTGAATTGTGGGCTAGCAGTATCCGCATGTCAGTGGACTCCCGGCGCCCGCTTCCGCAGGCGCTCGACCAGCAGGGCGCGCCGTTCCGGAGACAGCTTCTCGAGCGCCTCGCGCGCCGGTGAGCGGGACGCCTCCCTCGCGGGAACAGCCCCGCGAGCCGGCTGGAGGGAGAGCAAGTACTCTTCCATGCGCTCGGGCCGGATCCCACTGACGAAGCGCAACGCGGCCCGCCGCGAAATCTCCGATTCCCGTTCGTAGAGAGCGCGGTCTCCCAGTATCGCCCCAAGCGCCTGCGACCAGGGAGCGAGGTCCTGTTCCGCGACCACCGGCTTGGGCATCCCGCGCTCGTCGAACACCGGCTCGAATCGCTCGATGGGCCGCACCGGGAGGACAAACTGCGTCCCCGCCTTGGCTTCCAGCAGACCGCCCGAGTCGCTGGCCAGCACGGGCACGCCGCGCAGCAGGGCCTCCATGGCGCTCAGGCCGAAGCCTTCATACCACAGCGAAGGCGCCAGCAGCAGCCGGGTCCGGATGAGCACTTCCTCGATATTCCGGCAGTTCGCGAGCAGCGTGACATTGGGGAGCGCTTCCAGCGCGCGGCGGTCGGCCGTGGTGGTGCCCCAGCCCGGCAGCGCTCCAAAGGCCACGCGCGGAAACTCCCGGGCGAGCGCCAGGAAAATGGCGATTCCTTTCACGGCGCAGGGATTGATCATGGTGACCAGCCCCTGGTCGAATGAGGCGCACAGGCGGAAGGGGCCGCTGCCGTAAATCGGCGGATGGATGACCTCCGCGCGGCAGATGGCGTGCTTCTCGATGTACTCCGCCATGTGCCGGCCCAGCGCCACCACGCCCGCCGCCCGCGCCACCAGCTCCGCGCCGCGCGGCTCGGGATTCCAACTCGCCGGGCCGAAGGGGAAGAACTGCGGCGTGTGCGCCAGGTACACAACGCGCCCCGGCGCCGACTGGTGCGCCTCCCGCAGCAGGATGTGGCCGACGTCCTCCGAAGAGACCAGCAGCCAGTCGGGCTCGAACTCGCGGACTTGCTGCCGCAGGACCTGGGTCCGCCGGGACGGCTCGGCGACGGAATAGACCAGGACGCCGCCATGCCGGGACACCGCGACGCCGTCGCCCCTATCCACCGGAGGCTCGATCCCCTCGTCGCGCAACTGCTCGAGCCGGCCCGCCGGGTCGCCGGCCAGCGCCGCCACGATACGGCAGGGGTGCCCGGCCGCGGCCAGGCGTTCGAGCCAAACCAGGTTGCTGCGCGTCGCGCCGCCCC
Organism: Bryobacteraceae bacterium; assembly: GCA_050008465.1. GTDB lineage: Bacteria > Acidobacteriota > Terriglobia > Bryobacterales > Bryobacteraceae > Fen-330. The sequence continues at coordinate 542 of JBEKMO010000098.1, read as the reverse complement.
GCGGCGGCACGTACGAAGCATTGGCGGCGAGCAGGATGCGCATGTGGCCTTAGCCCGATCTTCGCACAGCGCTAACCGCGCGGCATGCCGCCTCCGGCGGGCGCTAACCGCGCGGCAGGCCGCCTCCGGCGGAGAAGCATGCGTGGGTGGCGCGGCGAGCGGGGCGAGAGGCCAAGGGGCTGGCGGTTCCGGCTGCGCTTCGGCGTAGGTGTCTTCGAGCGGGGGATCGGGCGGAGGCGGCGGTGGTGGTGAGTGGTAGGGCTGCGGAGGCGGAATTTGGCTTTGCTCCGTCGCGTTTGCGTTGCGCGGGGACGGGGGTGATTTGAGTTCCTTGAGGGCTTTGTAGTAGGCGCGCCGGATGGAGTTTTCGTAGCGCGTGAGCTTGGTGAGGGAGTCGGTTTCGCAGTTCCGATAGAAGGAGATGCCGAGAAGGCGGGTTTCCTGGTCGTAGCGGATCTCCTCGGGGGAGCGGGCTGGACGGGGGGCGGTATTGGGGCAACGCTCGGTCTGGCGGGCACTTTCCATGCGATAGACGAGGATGC
>JBEKMO010000097.1:0-17150 GCA_050008465.1 Bryobacteraceae bacterium | reverse complement strand
GCCGGCACGGCCTATTCCTTCGAGCCGGACGGCACGTACACCCAAACGGGGCTCCTCCAGACCTCACTGTATGGCTGCACCACAACCTTCTTCTCCTGGAGCACCGGCAAGTACACGGTAAAGGGAAACCAGCTCACGCTCAGCGAGACCGGGGCGAGCGGGAAATTTACCCACACCTGCAGTCCCTCGAGCGACTACGCGGGCGGCCGCCCCCTCACCGTCGGGCACTTCGTGTGGCGCATCCAGCGGGACCGGATCGGGCTGGTGCTTGGACTGCTCGATCAGTCGAAGAACTACGGAGAGATTCAGTACCGCCCCGAGTAGCCGCTGAGTTTTGATCGGCGCGCACATGCCGTCGGTACTGGCCGAGGTTGGCGAGCCGCGCAACGCCTTGCCCGCCTATGTATGAAGCCGAGTATGCCACGGACCTGAGTGTCAGAACGAAAGTGGGTTTACTTGCCCAAATGAGACTCGCAACCTTCATCGCGGGACTGGCGGCGACCACGAGCCTGTCTTGGGCGCAGACTCTCCGCTTCGATTTCGGTCCGGGGAAGGTCGCCAAGGGTTACACGCAAGTCCTGGCATCCACCACCTACACCAAGGAACTCGGCTACGGGTTCGACCTGGGATCCAAGGTCTACTGTGCCGGCGCGGGCTCCTGCACCAGCGACAAGCCCTTTTTCTTTTCCATCGCCCTGCCGGAGGGCAACTACAACGTCAAGGTCACGCTCGGGGACCGGACCGCCGCGACCGCTACCACCGTCAAAGCGGAATCGCGCCGGCTGATGCTCGAGAAAGTCGAGACGGCGCCCGGCAAGTTTGCCACCCGCACGTTCACCGTCAACATCCGCACCCCGAAGATCGCCACCGGCGGACAGGTCCGGCTGAAACCGCGCGAGTTGGGTGTCCTCCACTGGGACGACAAGCTGACGCTGGAATTCAACAACGTCCGCCCCTCGCTCGCCGCGCTCGAAATCACCAAGGTGAACAAGGCCATCACGGTCTACCTGATGGGCGACTCCACGGTCACTGACCAGACCGGCGAACCTTGGAATAGCTGGGGGCAGATGCTGCCGCGGTTCTTCAAGCCGGGCGTGGCGGTGGCCAATCACGCGGAGTCGGGAGAGTCCTTGAGGAGTTCCCTCGGCGAGCGCCGGCTGGACAAGGTCATGAGCGCCATCCAAGCCGGGGACTACCTGTTCATCCAGTTCGGGCATAACGACCAGAAGGAGAAAGGCGAAGGCGTCGGGGCGTTCACCACCTACAAGGCGGACCTCAAGCGTTACATCGCCGAAGCGCGCAAGCACGGCGCCATCCCTGTGCTGGTCACGCCCATGAATCGCCGCACCTTCGATGCGGCAGGCAAGGTTACCAACTCGCTGGGCGACTACCCCGAGGCGGTGCGCCAGGCGGCCAGGGAAGAGAACGTGGCGCTCATCGACCTGAATGCCATGAGTAGGCCGTTCTACGAAGCCCTGGGCCCGGAGGATTCCAAGAAAGCGTTCGTTGACAACACTCACCACAACAGCTACGGCAGTTACGAACTGGCCAAATGCATCGTGGAAGGCATCAAGGCCAACAAGCTCGGCATCGCCAGGTTTTTGGTGAGAGATGTGCCGCCGTTCGACCCGGCCCACCCGGACCCCGTCGGCAGCTTCAAAATGCCGCCCAGTCCGCAGACCTGAAGCCAGGGGCTACGTTTCCGAGCCGCGCGCGCAAGCAAGCGGTCTCTGTACCTCACGCAAACGTGAGGCGATAGCTCTGTCCCTTCTTCACCTCCACCGTCACCGTGCCGTCGGCCGCCGGCGCCACCGCGAGCCGCTTGCCGCCGGAACGCACTTCGTCGATGCGTGCGCCGCGAGGCGGCCGGATGCGATGGGTGCCATCGAGCGCCGCCGCGAGCGTTCCCGACACGGGTTTCCCACCCCGCCACGCGAGTTCCACTTCCACCCCGCCGCGCGCCCGCAGGCCCGTGAAGCGCCCGTCCGCCCAGGCCTTCGGCAGTGCCGGAAGAAGGCTGATCTCGCCCGCGTGGCTTTCGAGCAGCATCTCGGCGATCCCCGCCGTCCCGCCAAAGTTGCCATCGATCTGGAACGGAGGATGCGTATCGAACAGGTTCGAGAGCGTGGACTTCCGAAGCAGCGCCAGCACGTTCTCGTGTGCCAGCTCGGCTTCCTCCAGCCGCGCCCAGAAGTTGATGATCCACGCACGGCTCCAGCCGGTATGACCCCCGCCGTGGGCCAGCCGCCGCTCCAGCGTCTTCTTGGCCGCCGCCGCCAGTTCCGGCGTGCCGCGCAGCGTGATCTGGTCGCCCGGATGCAGCGCATAGAGCTGCGACACGTGCCGGTGGCCGGGCTCCACCTCCTCGAAGTCCTGCGACCATTCCTGGATCTGCCCGTACTTGCCGATCTTGAGCGGCGCCAGCCGCGACCGCGTCTCCGCCACCTTCTTTCGGAATTCCGCATCGGCGCCCAGAATCTCTCCCGCGCGAATCAGGTTGCTGAACAGGTCATGGATGATCTCCTGGGCCATCGCCGGCGCGATATCCACGTCCGCGCTGCCCCCGTCCGGCGTCTTGTACCGGTTCTCGGGCGACGACGACGGGCCCGCCACCAGCAGCCGCGTGCGGGGGTCTTCAACTAGGAAGTCCAGATAGAACTCGGCCGCCTCTTTCATGACCGGGTAGGCGCGCTCGCTAAGAAACTTGCGGTCTCCGGTGAACAGGTAGTGCTCCCAGAAGTGCCGCGCCAGCCAGCCCGCCGCTCCGTGCCAGAGGCCGTACACGGTGTTCCCGGTCAGCGCGGTCTGGCCCCAGACGTTGGTGGTGTAGTGCACGACGAATCCGCGGCACCCGTAGGCGATCTTCGCGGTCCGCCGCCCGGGCTTCCGCAGCATTTCGGTGAAATCGAACAGCGGCTCGTGGCATTCCGCCAGGCTGCACACCTCCGCGGGCCAGTAGTTCATCTGGATGTTGATGTTGACGTGGTAGTCGGCCGACCACGGCGGCCCCAGCCCGTCGGCCCAGATCCCTTGCAGATTTGCCGGAAGCGTACCCGGCCGCGAGCTCGACATCAGCAGATAGCGGCCGTACTGGAAATACAGCGCGATCAGCCGCGGGTCGTCCCCTCCGTTCTGCATGGCCGCCAGACGCTCGTCGGTGGGGACGGCGTCGAGGTCCGCTCCGCCCAGGTCGATCTCCACCCGCCGGAACAGCCTGCGGTGCTCGCGGATGTGCGCCTCCTTCAGGCCGCCGTATCGCTTCCCCGCCAATGCCGCCAAGCGCTCGCGGCATGACGCGCCAGGCTCCTGGCCTTCGTAATTCGTCGCCGCGACCACCAGCAGGGTGACGGCGTTCGCGCCCTCGATGCTCAGCCCTTCCCCCGTCACGCCGGCGCGCCCGCCCTCGGTCCGCACCTCCACGTAGCCGTGGAAAACCACGCCCCCGTCGGCGGCCTCCCCGCGCATCGCGATTAGATTGGAACCGAGGACCTCCACCTTCGCATCCGCTTCCCGCTTGAGTTGCACCGTGAAGGAGATCCCTCCCGGCTTGTCGCAGTCGATGCGTACCACGATGGCCTGGTCCGGCTGCGACGCGAACGTCTCGCGAGTGAACCGCGCGCAGCCCCCCCGATAGGTCACGCGCGCGATGCCTGTGTCCAGATCCAGCTCGCGCCGGTACTCCTCCGGCGCCGCGCCCCCGTGGCGGAACTCCAGCAGCAGATCGCCGAGCGTCTGATACGAAGGCCGCGTGGCGGCGGCCGCGGCGGGCGTCCTCACCATCAGGAATTTGCTCGCCATTCGATTGGCCTCCGCGTACTGGTCCTCGAACAGCAACTGCCGGACCTTCGGCAGATATTCGAGCGTCTGCGGGCTGTCGATCTCCGTGTGATGTCCACTCCACAGGCTGTGCTCGTTGAGCTGGATGCGCTCGCGCTCGACCCCTCCGAACACCATCCCGCCCAGGTGCCCGTTACCCACCGGAAGCGCCTCCGTCCACACCTTCGCCGGGCTGCGATACCAGAGCTTGAGCGCGCGCTCGCCTTGCAGCTTCATCCGCGCCGCCGCCGGCAGCATCGTGAGCGCCGCGCCCACGCTCCGGATCAGTTCCCGCCGTGTCGGATTCATGCTCTGCATTCCGGCCGCACCAAAGCAGCCTCCTCCCACACATAGTTCACCACATCCACCGGCGCCGAATCCCGCTCCGGCGGTGCCGTCATGTACACCCTGGTCGTAACGCGTTGGTTGCCGAAGGGGAATACGTTCGTTGGCCGCTCGCGGCGGCCGCGCAGACCTCGGCGCAGGTGGGTCGTCGCAATGCCAGCAGACGTAGCAGCCTGTGGCAAAAGTGCGCACAGACTAAAGTCCGTGCCACGTGCGCCCGCAAGTTGCTGAGTCTGTGTCGTGGCACAGGCCTTCAGCCTGTGCGTAGCGCCTTTCCGGCACTTCTGCCACGGGCTGGTAGGCGCCCGTGACAATGGTATCCCGCCGGCCCGCTGCGTTTGTCTGCGGCGCGTGATGCCGAAACGGAAACCCCGGTGCCGGAGGAATACTGGTAAATTGAGAAGTTCAGATGCTCCGCCAGATTGAAGCCTCCGAGTACCGCTGTCTCCGTTCGGTGCGGCAGCCGATTGGTCCCTTCGAGATCCTGATCGGCTCTAACGCGAGCGGCAAGTCAACCTTCCTAGATGTCACCCGCTTTCTAGGGACGTTGGTCTCTGAAGGGTTGGAAGCGGCCGTGGAACAGCGAACATCGAATTTCCACGACTTGGTCTGGGGGCGGGTCGGAGACTCCTTTGAACTGGCACTGGAGGCATCGATTCCCGCGAGCCGGCGCGTCGAAGATCCGGTTCATCTTTGCCTGGACACCATCCGGTATGAGGTCGTAGTTCGCTTGGACACACTGACCGAGAAGCTGCACATCACGAGAGAGAGCGCCACTATCTTCTCTTGCAGCGGGGGCATGGCGCAATCCGGCGTAGAGGTGATGAGTCGGTCGGATGTGTTCCAATTCACCAACGAGCTGAACCGCGAGTGCTACGGGTCGTGGGAACCACCCCATCGAAACTACTCAGGTTTGAACAACCTGCCCTCGGAAACGCAGTTTCCCGCCACGGTGTGGCTCAGACAGTTCCTGCGTGAAGGCATAATGCCCGTGGCTCTGGATGTCCGAGAGCTTCGGAAACCCAGCCCGCCGGCCACTACTCGGGTGGGGGACCTGAGCGGTTCGTACCTGGCGCGGTCCGTGGCGCAACTTCGGAGCGGCGACTCAACCCAGTTCCAAGCCTGGCTAGCGCATGTGCGCACCGTGCTGCCCGACGTCAAGGATATCCGTACCGTTGTGCGCGATGAGGACAGACACCGCTACGTCGTGATCGATCATGAGAACGGCATCGCGGTGCCTTCGTGGATGATTTCCGACGGTACCTTGCGGCTGCTCGCCTTGACGCTGCTCGCCTATATGCCCGACTCTGACCGCGTGTATCTCATCGAGGAGCCGGAAAACGGTGTCCACCCCACGGCGCTCCAAGCTATCTACGAGTCCCTGTCCTCGGTTTACGAAGGGCAGGTGCTCATCGCCAGCCACTCGCCGGTACTTCTGAGCATGGCTGAGCCGGAGCAGTTGTTGTGTTTCGTGCAAACGCCAAAGGGCACGGCAATCGTCCGCGGAAGCGAGCACCCGGCGCTCAAGGATTGGCGGGGAGAGATTAGCCTGGGTGTACTGGCAGCCTCGGGGATCCTCGGATGACACCTTCGGAGGCGCGACAGGATCTCATTGTCCTGGCCGCCGATCTATCCATGCAGAAGGTGCTTCAGGAATTGCTCCAGCGGCACGAATCGCTGAGGATCCGCGAGATCTCGTGCCAGGTCATTGTGGCGTCGTATCGCGATCCGGCCGTTCTGCGATCGGCGTCCGAGATACTCCAGTCGTCGAGCGGGTGTTACCGGTATGCCTTGGCGGTTTGCGACCGTCACGGCTGCGGGAAAGACGAGCTTTCCCGGGAGCGCCTGGAGGCGGAAATCGAAACCATGCTGGCGAATCACTGGCGCGACCGCGCCGCTGCCATCGTCATCGACCCGGAGCTCGAAGTCTGGGTCTGGGCTGACTCTCCCCACGTGGCGCAGGCTATCAGGTGGCCCGGCGGCATGCCCGCCCTGCGGACCTGGCTTCAGTGCAAAGGATTCGTCCCGGAATCCGGTGCGAAGCCCACTAAGCCCAAGGACGCCTATGAGAAGGCACTGAAGTTCACCAAGACACGCAAGTCCAGTTCGATATTTCAGGAGTTGGCGGCCAAAGTCACCCTGGACCGCTGCATCGATCCAGCATTCGTCAAGCTGAAATCGACCCTCCAGTGCTGGTTCCCGCCACCTCACCCCCCATCTGATCCTGCTCTGTAGGCTCTCTGTTCTTGCGCCTGCTTCGACCCGATACCACCAGCGCGAGTGAGACCAGACGCTCTATTTCCGCTCGATCGGCTCACTGCAATAGTCGGCCTCCAACTCGCGGCACAAGCCGTCGAGATCTGGGAAGACCGTGGTCTCCACGATGCCGAGCGTTGAAAGATCGTTCTTCATGTCCTGTACGTTCCTGCCCGCAATGGTGAGCTTGACGACCCGGCTCTTGCGCCTTTCCGCGAGTCGCCCGAGGCCCTCACGATCGGTGCCATGAATCGTGAACCGGCTGTGCTGAACGGCGACCCGGCGAGACACGTGGGGAGGGTCAATCGCCACCGGCCAACGCTCCGTGGGCTTCGTTCTTGAATAAGGTGGGCGAAGCCATCTGTCGGCAACACCCTTCGGATAGTTGGTAAGCAGGACGGCAGCTCTATCTATCGCACGTTCGTTTAGCCAGCAAGGGTCTAGCACCCACACCGCGGCATCCCGGTCTCCTTTGTTCGCCCACAGCGCAAAGTGAAGCGCGAGAAGAGCGCCGTCAGTCCAATCAAGGAGCCTGGTGGGTGCACCGTGGTGCTGCATCAAGAAATACCAAGCCCAGTGATCGTTGCCTTCCGGGAGGCTCTCCGGTCCCGTCAACTGAGAAGCACGACGCCTGAATTCGGATCGGATCTCGTCTTCGTCACGGTCTTGGTAACCATACAACTTTGGGACCAAGTGCCAATCTGCATCCGTGTGCCCTCTAAACCATGGGTTAACCGGCTCACCGTCTTCCTTGGACCATGCGTCGCAGAGGCTGGTAACGCGGCTTACGAACCGAGAAACCGCACCGATTCTTTTCTGTGCTGACATTGCCGGAACGCCTTGATTGTACTCCTGCTTACCGCGGCAAGAGGAGCTGATTCGCCGTTTCTTGGAAAACGCGCTCGCGCGTAGCCGACTGTATGAGTTGGGCACGGAGACTGCGCCACAACCTGGCCGTCCACCGGCCAGGCTCGCCGCCCCAATAAACGGAAGAGTTCCCAACGCGAGCTCGCGGTGCGACTGCGTCGGGTCGCGGCACATGGATGCCGCGTGGGTTTCAGAACATCAGCGCCGTTCGCGCTAGCATGAAGGCATGCTGGAGTTCACCGATCGAGTGATTCTCGTCACCGGCGCGAGTGGGGGGCTGGGCAGCGCCGTCACCAAAGCGTTCTTGGACGCGGGAGCGACCGTCGCGGGGGTTTTCCGGTCGGGCGCGCCGCCCGTCAGCCACGAGCGTTTCCTCTCCATCCACGCCGATCTGGCCGTCGCTGAGGACGCCGCGCACGCGGTCGAGCGTGCCAGGAGCCAGGCTGGCCGCCTCGACGCCCTGATTCACCTGGTGGGCGGATTCGCGGGCGGCCAATCGGTCGCCGCCACCGATGACGCCACCTGGAAGCGCATGCTGGACATGAATCTGAACTCGGCTTTCTACGCCATGCGCGCGGCGCTGCCCGTGCTTCTGGCCGCGGGTCGGGGACGGATCGTCGCGGTGGGCTCGAAAACCGCGGTCGAGCCGGTTGCGAAGCTGAGCGCTTATGGGGTGTCCAAAGCCGCGCTGGTGGCCCTGGTCCGCACCCTTGCGCTCGAGCTGAAGGGCGCCGGCATCACCGCCAACGCGGTTCTGCCGAGCGTCATCGACACGCCCACCAATCGCGCCGCCGAACCAGCCGCCGATTTCTCCCGGTGGGTCACGCCCCAGTCGATCGCGAGCCTCATCCTTTGGCTCGCCTCCGACGCCGCCGCGGACGTCAACGGCGCCGTCATCCCCATCTACGGAGTAGGATAGGCTTCCAGGTCTGTCCGAGGACGAGGCTGGAGCCTTATCCTACAATGAGTTATGGCTCCTCCCAAACTACCCACGCCAAAGATCGAGGCGGCCCTGGCGCGACTGCCGGGCTGGACCCTGGTGAACCACAAGCTGCATCGTGAATACCGGTTCGCCGATTTCGTTCACGCCTTCGGATTCATGGCCACCGCGGCCCTGGTGATCGAAGCCTTGGGACACCACCCGGAATGGTCGAACGTTTACAGCCGGGTCACGGTGGACCTCACCACCCATGACGCCGGCGGCGTCACGGCAAAAGACATCGAACTGGCCCTGAAGCTCGAGGAAATCGCTCGGAAGCTGCAATGAAAATCTCGCGTCGATTCGTGGTGGCCGGAATGGGGCTGGGCCCGGCCGCACTGCACGCTGGCGTGCGCGCGGCGCCCCAGGCGGCTCCGGCGTTCTCCGGGGCGGCGGACCTGGACGCGGCCATCGAGGAGGCCATCCGCGAAGACCAGATTCCGGGCGCGGTGCTGGTGGTGGGACACCGAGGCGAAATCGTGCACCGCAAGGCCTATGGATGGCGCGCCCTGGTCCCGCAGAAAGAGCCGATGACGCTCGACACGATATTCGACGCGGCCTCGCTCACCAAAGTCGTCGCCACCGCGCCGGCCATCCTGCACCTGTTCGAGCGCGGAAAACTGCGGCTGAACGACGTGGTGACGAAATACCTGCCGGGTTTTCAGGGCGGAAAGAGCGGCATCACGGTTCGGAACCTGCTGACGCACTTCTCCGGCCTGCGGGCGGACCTGGATATTGAGCCCGTCTGGAGCGGCTACGAGACGGGTGTCCGCAAAGCGCTCGCTGAGGTTCCGGTGGCGCCCCCCGGCGGCCGCTTCATTTACAGCGACATCAACTTCATCCTGCTGGGAGAAATTGTCCGCAGGGCCGGCGGGATGACGCTGGCCGAGTACGTCCACCGTCACGTGCTCTCGCCGCTGGGGATGACCGAGAGCATGTTCCAGCCGCCTCCGGAGCTCGCCTCACGCATCGCACCGACCGAGGAACTGAACGGGCGCGTGCTGCGCGGCGTCGTCCATGACGACACGGCGCGCTACATGGGCGGAATCGCCGGCCACGCGGGCCTGTTCACCACCGCGGCCGACCTCTGCCGCTTCGCCGAAATGATGCTGGGGCAGGGAACCTCGAATGGCGTACGGGTGTTCAGCCGGCTGGCGATCGAGAAGTCCATCACCCCGCAGTCACCCGCCGATCAGCCGGTCCTGCGCGGCCTGGGCTGGGACATCGATTCTCCTTTTTCGGGAAACCGCGGCGAATTGTTCCCCATCGGCTCCTACGGCCACACGGGTTTCACGGGCACCTCGCTGTGGATCGATCCTGCGTCCCGGACGTACGTCATCCTGCTCGCGAACAGCGTGCACCCGCGCCGCCGCCCGCCCATCACCTCGTTGCGCGCGCGGATCTCCACCGTGGTTGCCGCCGCGCTGGGAAGCGGGGGGCCGGGCGTCAGCCTGACCGGATACAACGAGACGCTGGCTGGGGCGGGGGTGCACCGCGTGGTGGCCCGTAACGCCGCCGTGCGCACCGGGCTCGACGTGCTCGCCGAGGACCGCTTCGCGGGACTGCTGCGCCGCCGCGTCGGGCTGATCACCAACCACACCGGCCTCGATCGCCAGGGCCTGCGGAACCTCGACCGTATGCTCGAGGCGGGCGTCCGCGTTACGGCCCTGTTCTCTCCCGAGCACGGTATCACCGGCCGCGAGGACCGCGAAGACATTGGCAATACCAAGGACTCCGCCACCGGCATCCCCATCTGGAGCCTCTATGCGGCCAAGAACCGCCGCCCCACCCCGGAAATGCTGCGTGAGATCGACGCGCTGGTGTTCGACATCCAGGACGTCGGAGCGCGGTTCTACACCTACACCACCACCATGGCCTATGCGCTGGAGGCGGCTGCCGAACGCCGCATCCCCTTCCTGGTCCTCGACCGGCCGAACCCCATCACTGGCGTGCACGTCGAGGGACCCCTCCTGGACGCCGATCTGCGCTCCTTCATCGGCTACTTCGCGACGCTGCCCTTGCGGCACGGCATGACCGTCGGCGAGCTGGCGCGGATGTTCAACGCGGAAAACAAGCTCGGCGCCGAGTTGCGCGTGGTCCCGATGCGCAACTGGCAGCGCGGCGACTGGTTCGATTCGACCGGCCTGCCCTGGAGGGATCCCTCGCCCAATCTGCGCAGCCTGACAGCGGCCCTGCTCTATCCTGGGGTGGCCATGCTGGAGGCCGCGAAGGACTATTCGGTGGGGCGCGGAACCGGCGCGCCTTTTGAGCAGATCGGCGCCCCATGGATCCGTGGCGCGGAGTTGGTCGCCGGTCTCAACTCGCGGTTCATCCCCGGCGTCCGCTTCTACCCTACGCGGTTCCAGCCGGCGTCGTCCAACCTGTTCGGCCAGCCGATTGAAGGCGTACGCTTCATCGTGACGGACCGGGAGGCATTCGACAGCGGCAGATTGGGCTTGGAGATCGCCGCGGCGATCCGGAAGCTGTACCCCTCCAGCATCACCCTTGCCCAGAACCAGGGACTGATCGGCTCCCGGCGCGCCATCCGGATGCTCGAAGCGGGTCAGGACCCCTCCCTCATCCAGCAGGCAGGCGAAGAATCGCTGCGGGCCTTCCTGAAGCTCCGCGAGAAGTACCTGCTATACAGGTAAGACGGGCCAGGCGGCTGGCACCCCTGCCCGGCCCATCCGCGGGAATCTCCTCTCAGCCCACCGCCGGTTTGGCGAGGCTACTCTTGTTCTTGCTCCCCGGCGGGCGGCCACGTTTCTTGGCTACCGCCAACCAGGCGGGCGGCCGGCCGCGGCGCCTGCCGCGCCCCCGAGCCAGCCGCTCTAAACTGATAATCGCTTCTTCAATCTGTTCACGCTCCTGGCGCAGTTCGCCCAGGATTTTGGTCACGTCCATGATTCGCTCCCACGAGTCCCGGCGCCGGGCTTTCCGCCCGTCGTTCTGAAATCGGAACACCAGACTCGTAATGCATAGAATGCTATTAGTGTTTTATCGCACTTTACGGAGGTTTTCAAGAGGTTTGTTCTGATTTCAGAACAAAAACTTCCGCCGCCCCTCGGGAAGGGATTGGGCAGCCGCCTCCCCGCGCACCCGTGGGAGATTTCCCCCAGATTACCCGGAAAATCGCCGTCGCCAATGAAAATAAAAGGGTAGTCCCGCCAAAATCAGCCCCAGACCCAGCAGCGATTCGCGCGGGGAGTGGCGCAGAGTGAAGAGCACCACGCACAACGCTCCCAGTACGAATAGTACCGGCACCCACGGATACCCCAGCGTCCGGTAAGGCCGCGCCAGCTCCGGCCGCTTCCGCCGCAACACCAGCACCGCCCCTGCCGTCATCCCGTAGAGGATCCAACTGGCGAAGATCACGTAGGTGTATAGTTCCTCGAACCGGCCGCTCAGCACCAGCAGCGCGGCCCAGGCGTTCAGAGCCAGGATCGAGATCCCGGGTGTGCGGTAAACCGGGTGCACCCGCCCCACCGAGCGAAAGAACAGCCCGTCGCGCGCCATGGCATAGGGGACGCGGGCGCCCGAGAGGATCGAGCCATTCAGGGCCGCGAAGATCGATACCATCGCGGCGATACTCACTGCCGCCGCGCCGCGCTCCCCAAAAATGCGGCCCATCATGTCCGCCGCCACGCGGTCGCTGGAGGCGACCTCACGGGCGGAAAGGACGTAGAAATACGCGAGGTTGATCAGAAGGTATATCGCGATGACCACCGCCGTTCCGGCGATCAGCGCCCGCGGCAGGCTGCGTTGCGGGTTGCGGATCTCCGAGCTCACCATGCTCACGTTGTTCCAGCCATCATAGGCCCACAGCGCGCCCACCAGTGCCGCGAAGAAGCCGGCCGCGCCCCCGGCTACCGGAATCGACGAAGCGTAGTTGGCCGCCGTGCCGTGCCCGCCCCCCAGCCCAATGGCGATAATCGCCGCGATCAGCCCCATCTTGACCACGGTGACAGTCACCTGAACCCCGCCTCCGAATTTCACGCCCAGGTAGTTCACCACGGCCAGGACCAGGATGAGCGCAATGGCCAGCACTTGGCCGTAACACATCTCCAGCGGTCCTCCTTTGGGCCCGATCGGCAGCCGGAGCGTGTAGAAAGCCTGCGTGAGCTCGGGCCGGAAATTCGCCGCGAACAGGTAGAAACCGGTGGCCAGCGTGGCGATCGAGCCGCTTTTGGCCACCAGCAACTGCGTCCAGCCGTACAGGAAGCCCCAGAGCGGGCCGTAGGCCTCGCGCAAGTACACGTACTCGCCGCCGGCCTCCGGCATGGCCGCCGCCAGTTCGGCGTAGGTCAGCGCGCCGGCGAGCGAGAGCAGCCCGCCGAAGATCCAGACCGCGAACACAACCTCGGGCGAGCCGACGTTCGCGATCATTTTCTTCGGCACCAGGAAAATCCCGCTGCCGATAACCGTGCCCACCACGATCGAGGCGGCGCTCCACACCCCCAGCTCCCGCCTCAGTCCGGGCAGCGCAGCTTTGTCGTCAGCCATGCGCGCGCTCCCTCCACAAAAAGGATGCCACCCACCCGGTCAGGAAAGTGACGCCGGTCCCGATCGCCACGTACCAGGTCCAGGCAATGGAGGTCCCGAGCCTCACACAGACCACCACGTACAAGCCATAGATCATTCCGGCGATGGCGGCAAACTCGCCCACCCGCTTCGTGAGCACCCCCAGCAGAAAGACCCCCAGCAACCCGCCGTAGGCGATCGAGGCAATCGTCAGGCCGGCCTCGAGCACTGGGCCCCAGTGGCGGGCGAGCGCTCCGATGCCCAGCAGCGCCAAACCCCAGACCACCGTGGCGCCCCGCGCCAACCGCAGATAGGTCTGCTCGGAATGCCCCGGCCGGAGCGGTCGGTAGAAATCCATGATGGTGGTCGAGGAGAGCGAATTCAGGGCCGCGCTGAGATTGGACATGGCGGCCGCCAGCACCGCGGCAATCACCAGGCCCGCCAGACCCGGCGGCAAGTAGTGCCAGACGAATCCGGGATACAGCCGGTCCGGCGGCTGGGGCGGCGGCAAGTTCGCGTCCTTGTAGAACACGTACAGGATCACCCCGATCACCAGGAACAGGCTGAACTGGACGAAGATGACCACCCAACTGGCCAGCAGCGCCAGGCGGCTCTCGGCCTGGCTGCGCGCCGCCAGCAGCCTCTGCACCATCAACTGCTCGGTGCCGTGGCTGGCGGTGGTGAGAAAACAGCCGCCGATGACGCCCGCCCAGAACGTGTAGGTGCGCGAGAAAAACTGCGGCGTGAACTCGAATCCGAAGTCGAAGATGCGGAACTTTCCGGCCGGCGCCGCCACCGCCACCACGTGTCCCCAGCCGCCCGGAATGTGGTGCAGGATCACGAACAAGCTCACCACCGCCCCGAAAACGTAAAGGAACATTTGCACTACGTCGGTCCAGATGACGGCCGTCATGCCGCCCTCGATGGTGTAGAAAAGCGTGAGGCACAGGATCAGGCTGATCGAAGCGATTTCTCCGGTGCCCAGGACGATCGAGATGACGATGGAGATCGCAAACACCCGGACCCCCTCGGCCAGGCCGCGCACCACCAGGAACGTGGCTGCCGTAAGCCGGCGCAGGCGGCCTCCGAAACGCCGCCCGATCAGCTCGTAGGCGGTGAACATCTCGCCGCGGAAATAGTGGGGCAGAAACAGCGCCGAAATCACCACCCGGGCCAGCAGGTACCCGAAAACCACCTGCAGGAAGCCCAGGTTGCCGGCAAACGCCAGGGTTGGGGTGCCGATGATGGTCAGCGTGCTGGTCTCCGCCGAGACGATCGACAGCGCGATGGCCCACCACGGGGCGCTCCGGCCGCCCAGGTAGTAGTCTTTGAGGCTCTTTTGGGTGTGCCGGAAACGAGCGCCGAACCACGTGATGCCAGCCAGATAGAGGGCGATGACCGCAAGATCGGCGTAGCGCAAGCGACCACAGTACCACAACGGCTGCCGGCCAGGCCCTTGCGGGAGAGGCCTCCGGAAGCCGGGAGTTCTCCCGCCGGGAACCCCTTCCCGCCCTTCGGCGTCCAATCAGCGTGTACTTTGATGTTGCGCCCTATACTTTGATTCGGCTATACTCCGCAATTGCAAGTTCCGCAGCCGCCATTGCTTCCTGCCAGGAGCGGGAGCGGTGCGGCTTGGGCAGCCATACAGCAGCAGACAGCGTAAAGGGCAAATTCAGGAGGCGTCAGTGCGCAACAAACTGTCAGTCGCGATTTTAGCCGTGGCAATCTCTTCCGGGTTGGGTCTTGGAGCGGCCTGGGGACAGACGCCGCAGCCAAAGAAGCCGGAATGGAAGGACCGGGCCGAGTACGACCTGGAACAATCCGCGGAGAAGGAACAGGATCCCAAGAAGAAGCTGGACCTTCTCAATCAGTGGAAAAAGGACTACCCCAACACCGACTTCAAGATGCTGCGCCTGGATCAGTACCTGGCGACCTACCGGGCGCTGCAGGACGCGGCCAACTCGCTGGACACGGCGCAAGAGATGCTCAGGGAAGATCCCAAGTACATCAATGCGCTGTTTTGGACCTGCCTGTTGGTGGTCAGCTCGAAGGACGGCTCGCCAGCCCGGCTGGATATCGGGGAAAAGGCCGCCAACACGCTGGTGAGCAACCTCGACGAGTTCTTCGCCCCCGACAAGAAGCCGGCTGCCGCCACGGACGCCGCCTGGAAGCAGGCCCGGACCGACTTGGCGGCCTTGGCGAATCGAACCTTGGGCTGGGTGAACAAGGAGCGCAAGAACCAGCCCGAGGCCGAGAAATACATCACCGAGGACCTCAAGCTGAACCCCAACGACGCCGAGGCGTCCTACTGGCTGGGGACGATCATCCGGCAGAAACCCGAGCGCATGTCTGAAGCGCTGTTCCAGTTTGCGCGCGCCGCCGCCTACGACGGCCCCGGCGCCATGGATGCCACGACCAGACAGACGGTGCTCGAGTACATCACCAAAGTTTACACGAGTTTCCACGGGCAGGACGCGGATGGCTTGAGGCAACTCCTGGCGCTGGCCAAGACGCAGGCTCTCCCGCCGGCGGGTTTCAAGGTCCTCAGCGAGGACGAGGTCAAAGAACAGAAGCTCCAGCAGAAAGGCAAGGACAATCCTTCACTGCCTTTCTGGGTCAAGGCCATCAAGGAACCGCTCACGGCGGCCGACGGCGTTCAGACTTTCGAATCCAACGTGAAGAACGCCATGATCCCGCCGCCAGACCAACCGGCGCTGCAAGGCGCGGTGATCAGTTGCGAGCCGGCGCGCAACCCCAAGACGGTGACCGTGGGGATCGAGAACCCCTCAGTGCCGGAAGTCAAGCTGGTTTTCGAAGTGCCGCTGGCCAGGCCGGCCGAGCCCGGCACCATCATCAAGTTTCGCGGCGTGGCGACGGCCTTCACCAAGCATCCTTTCCTGCTGACCTTCGAGGTTGACAAGAAGGACTTGAGCGGCTGGCCGGCGCCGGCTCCCGCGAAGAAGGCCGCGACGCACAAAGCCACTAAGAAGAAGTGACTTTCGCGCGCGGGACCTTGGGGCACTCGCTCGTCGCCAGCACCAGGCTGAGTGCCACCCGGTCCCAGAAACTTGCGCGCAAGCTGGTTTCCTCCAGCGCGCGGTAGTAGCGGACGAACTGGTGCGCGGAACCGAGAAAATGCCGGGCCGGCTCGGTGCGGCCGGCCCCGGCCAGGCTTACCAGGACGAGCAGGAGGATGCCGATTCGCTTTCTTCGGCTTGTGGATCTGCTTCCGCTCACACCCTTAAAGACGTTCCAGGACGCTTTTTGTTTCCCACAAACTCGTAGGGCAACCTCCGGGACAGGGCTGGAGCCCTATCCTACGGACGGCCTAGGCAGTCCCTCGGTTGCCCCGAGCGAGCCGCTATACCAGTTCTTCGCGCTTCTCGATGAGGAGCTTGTCGCCGCTGGTGATGTAGTCGGCCTGCATGCGGATGCGGGGGAGCGCGTCGCGGATGAACTTCTCGGCCGGGGTCTCGCGGACCGGGTCGCGCTCCGCCTGGACCAGCAGCAGGTGCCCCCCGAGCGCGTCGCAGGCCATATCGACCAGGGGCCGGGCGGTCAACTCGCTGTAGGTGCGGTCGTTGAAGTTCTTGAGGAAGGTCACGCAGTACGCGAGCCGCTCGCGGGCCTCGCGCGCCAGCGACGCCAGCTTCATCAGCTCGGGCCGGAACTGCCGCTCGCCGAGCAATGCCAGGTAATTGCCGAACGTGCCGCTGGTGATGCCGACCGAAGCGCCCACGACCTGAAGCTGGGTGGTGCCTTCGTAGATGGTGGTGATGCGGGCGTCGCGCGAGAGCCGCTCGACGGAGAATTCCTGCATGTAGCCGGCGCCGCCGTGGACCTGGATGGCGTCGTAGGTCACCGCGACGGCCATTTCCGAGGCGTAGGCTTTGGCGATGGGCGTAAGCACGGCAGCGTAGGTCGAGACCTCCTTGAGCCGCGCGCGCAGGGCCATGTCGGGGGTTTTCTCGAGCTGGTGCTCGAGCATCCGCCGGAGGTCCACCAGCCGGCTGGCGTCATAGGTGATGGCGCGCGCCACCTGGATCATCGACTTCATGCGCGCCAGGATGTCGTAGACCTGCGGCATCTCGATGATCGGGCGCTTGAACTGGACGCGCTTGCGGGCGTACTTGCGGGCCTCCTCGTAAGCCGCCTGGGCGATGCCGATGGCCTGGCCGGCCACGGCCACGCGCGCGCCGTTCATCAGCGCCATGACGTAGCGGATGAGGCCCATGCGCCGCTGGCCCACCAGTACCGCGGGCACGCCGTTGAACTGCAATTCGCAGGTCGGCGAGCCGTGGATGCCGAGCTTGTGCTCGATGCGCCGGATCACCAGCTCGGGGCACTTCTCGCACAGGAACATGCT
>JBEKMO010000096.1:0-24191 GCA_050008465.1 Bryobacteraceae bacterium | reverse complement strand
CCTGGACGGGATCTCCGCCCGGACCATGACCGAGCACTACAAGCTGTACCAGGGTTACGTCAACAAATACAACGAGATCATGGGCAAGATCGAGGCCGTGGACCGCGCGCCGGCCAACCAGATCTTCAGCGACCTCCGGTCGCTCAAGGTGGACCTGACCTTCGCCATCGGCGGAGTGAAGAACCACGAGCTGTATTTCGGGCACCTGGGCGGCAAGGGCGGCGAGCCGCCGTCGGAGATCCAGCGGCAGCTCGAGAAGGACTTCGGCTCGGTGGAAGCCTGGCGGAACGACCTGAAGGCCACCGGGATGGCTTCCCGCGGCTGGGCCTGGACCGCCTGGGACCGGGACTGGAACTACCTGTTCAATTACGCCGGAGACGCGCAGAATACCTTCCCGGTGTGGAACGCGGTCCCCATCGTGGGTCTGGACGTCTACGAGCACGCCTACTACCTGGACTACGGAACGGCGCGAGCCAGCTACATCGACGCGTTCTTCAAGAACATCAGTTGGGAAGCGGTCGGCGACAACTTCGAGCGCGCGCGCGGAGCCAGGGCCGCCGGCAGCCGCGCGTAGAGAACGTAGCGCCGGCGGTCTTGCCGCCGGCCCTGTCGTGTCTGTATTCCGCCGCGATCTCCGCCCGGGCAGGCTTCTCTTGGCCCGGGATCGGCGCCTGGACCGCATCACCTGGTACACCGGCGGCAAGACCGCCGGTGCCACAGGTAGGTTGCGTTTTCCCCCTGGGAAATGGTATTAATCTGCTGATACGGTTGGATTCTGCGAAAGGGTGTACCCTCCTTGGAATGCGCGCGCCATCAGAATGTTAAGGTCTTTGTTCTGTTGGCTTTAGGTGCGTCATTCTGCCTGCCTGGAAGGGCTCAGACCGCAGCTCCGGAGCCGTCGGTGGCCATCGTCTACGACGGTGCCGCCGGGCCCAAGGAATACCAGTCGAAGGGCTACATCCACGCGCTGTTCATCGAGAACCTGCTGGGGCATTTCGGGCTGAAGGGCGACATCATCCCGCTCAAGGAGTACGAGCCGGGCCAGTTGGCCGGCCACCGGGCGGCATTCTTCGTCGGGGTGACTACCAGCGCCGAGATTCCGCCGGCATTCCTGGCGGACGTGAAGGCGTTCCAGGAGCCGTTCTGCTGGTTGGGGCAGCACATCGAGCAACTGGTCAATACGCCGGACGGGCCGCGGCGGTACGGGTTCACGTTCCAGCAATACGGCAGGAACATGGGCGTGAACCGGGTGGTCTACAAGGGCGCGGAACTGCCCAAGATCGACCCGGATCTGGCTGTGGTCGAGGTTACCGACAAGCGGGCGGTGGAAGTGGTGGCCACGGCGCTCACCAAGGACCGCGCGTCCTACCCCTACGTGTTGCACCGGAAGCGGTTCTGGTATTTCGCGGACAGCCCGTTCGCTTACCCGGACGAGGGCGGCTACTACCTGGCGTTCTGCGACCTGCTGCACGACATTCTGGAGATCCAGCACCCGCCGTCCCAGCGCGCCCTGGTGCGTATCGAGGATGTCAGCATCGACGACGACCCCGTGGATCTGCACCGCGTGGCCGACCTGCTGAGCGACCAGCACATTCCGTTCCAGATCGCGCTGATTCCGGTTTTCCGCAACCCTTCGAAAGAGCTGGACGTGCGCATCTCCGAGCGGCACAGTTTCGCCGACTCAGTGCGCTACATGGTGGCGCGGGGCGGCACCCCAATCATGCACGGCGTGACGCACCAGTACCGCGGACAGAGCGGCGACGACTACGAATTCTGGGACGACACAGGAGACCGGGCCGTGGCCGGGGACTCCACCGAGTTCGTGATGAAGAGGCTGCAACTGGGCTTGTCGGAGTGCTTCAAGAGCGGCATCTACCCGGTGGCCTTCGAAACGCCGCACTACGCCGCCTCGCGTACCGACTACGAGGCCATGATGCGGGTCTTCACACTGTTCTACGACCGCACCATCTCCACCCCAAGCCTGAACTCACAGCAGTACTTCCCCTACCCCGTGGTGGACCATTGGGGACGTCACGTCGTGCCCGAAGACCTGGGCTACCTGCCGGAAGAAAAGCCCGATCCCAAGGTGTTGGTGGAGCGGGCGCGGAACCTGCGGGTGGTTCGGGACGGGGTGGCCTCGTTCTACTTCCATCCCTTTCTGAATGCGAATCTGCTGGAGCAGGTGGTGCGGGGCATTTCGGAGCTGGGATACCAGTTCGTTTCCGTGCGCGAGTTTGCGGGGCAGGTGAATTACCAGGGCCGCTACGCGGTACGGACGGCGCCGGGCGAAGTGCGCATGACGCCGCAGAACGAATATTGGCGGGTGCGCCAGTTCGATGCGAGCGGCAGGGAGACCAAGAGCGAGCTGTCCGCACAGCGCCTCAGCGGCCCGCTGGAGGTGGCGGTGCAGGTTCCCCAGGGCGGCTGGGCGGCGGTGGATTGCATCCGGGAACGCCCCGCCGAGCGCCACGAACCGACCTGGGGCGAGCGCGCCCGTCAGTGGTGGAGCCAGTTGTGGGCCAGTGAAAGCACGCCGGAAACGAAGCAGTTCGTATCGGGCAAGAAGGCTTGGGTGCTGACCGTCGATAAGCCGCCCCTGGCGGTGTCGCACAATGAGCAGAGCTATCGGGCCGTGCTGGAGACGTTCGGCTACCAGCCCAAACTGGTGAAGGCCTCCGATTTCACGCGCGCGCCCGCCGACGGGGACACCATCCTGATCGTTCCGAGAGCCGCCGGCGCGCGGCTCAACGAGAAGCAGCAGAGTGAAGTGTTGCGCTACCTGAACGCCGGCGGCCCGGTGGTCTTCGACGGCCGGCAGGACTGGCTGACCAAGCTGGGCTTTGAGTGGTCGGACCGCCAACTCACGGTCTCCACTGTCTCCGACGAGTTCTACCCGGAGATGTACTTGTTCTGGCACCCCGAGGAGCGCATCGAGCTGTTCTCGCCGCCGGAGACCATCCGGGAGCTGATGGTGGACGCCGAGAGCAACCAGGTGCTGGCGTTCTCGGACGACTACGGGACCGGCCGCTACCTGTACCTGGCGGCGCCGCTGGACGCGCACACCAACGACGGAGTGAGCCATTACCCCTATTTCGCCAAGTATCTGAGCGAGACCTTCGGGATGAACACCTCGCTGCGGAGCCCGCGGATGGAGGCCTATTTCGACCCCGGAGACCGCCCGGGGGCCGACCTGAATCGTCTGGCGACGCAATGGAGGCAGTCCGGCATCCGCACCGTCTACGCCGCCGCCTGGACTTTCTTCTCGCAGTACTCGTTCAACTACGGGGAGTTTGTTCGGGCCTGCCATCGCAACGGCGTCTCGGTGTACGCCTGGTTCGTCCTTCCCGCCACTACGCCCAAGATGTGGGACCAGCACCCGGAGTGGCGCGAGAAGACCGCCACGGGCGCCGACGGGCGGGTGGGTTGGCGTTACACGATGAATCTCCAGAATCCGGCCTGCTACGGCGCGGCCATGGACTGGATGAAGAAGGTGCTGACCGACTACGAGTGGGATGGGGTCAACATCACCGAGCTCAATTTCGACGCCGATTTTAAGGACTGGCTGCGCCCGGACCGCTTCATCCCCATGAGCAATGAGGTGCGCGCGGATTTCCGGAAGAAGTCGGGGTTCGACCCGATCCAGCTTTTCGCCGCGGATTCTCCGCACTATTACAAGACCAACCCGGGAGCGCTGCAAAGATTCCTGAAGTACCGCGAGAACCTGGTGACGGAGTGGCACCGGAAGGTGCTGAGCGAACTGGAGCCGATGCGCCGCCAGCGGGGCTGGGAAGTGATCATCACGGTGATCGACAGCCTGCACAGCAAGTACGTGCAGCCGGCGCTGGGGGTGGATTCGAAGCGCATCGCAGCATTGATGAAGGACTTTAACTTCACGCTGCAAGTCGAAGATCCCGCCGAGTTCTGGATGAAGCCGCCGGACCGCTACCTGGGCTTCGCGCAGACCTATCGCAAGCTGGTGAAAGACCCGCGACGACTCATGTTCGACATCAACGTGGCGCCGCGGGACGTGAAGAAAACCACCCTGCCCTCGGCTACGGCGACCGGCACGGAACTGGCGCGGACGGTGGCCGCCGCCGCCGCGGGCTCCGGCTCGGGCCGGGTGGCGATTTACTCCGAACACTCGGTTCCGTCCCAGGACTGGCTTTCCCTGCGCATCGTGCTGACGCAAGCGGTGGTGATGGATTCCGGCAAGCGCTCCTGGAAGATCGACACCCCGGCTCCGGTAATGCTCACGCCGTCGGAGGACCGCGATTACTACCTGGACGGGAAGTTGTGGCCGGCGGTGTCCGCCGACGGAGTGCTGGCGCCCCGGGGCCGGCACGGCCTCTCGATCGACCGGCCGTGGCACCATTTTCTGGATCCCGGCACGATGCCGGCGCGCCTGCTGAGCATCAGCGGCGACTTGCTGGATGCGCGGGTGATGCCGACCGGCCTGGTGTTTTGGTACAACAGCCCGGGCCGGGCGGTGGTGGTGCTGAACCAGCGGCCGCGGGAGATCCAGGTGGACGGCCGCCGCAGCGACGTGCCGGTCGAGGCCAGCGGAGCCAACTGGGCGGTGATCTTCCCGGGCGGCGAGCACCGGGTGGCGGTGGTGACCAACACCAGGGCTGGCGTGGCGGTCAATCTGTGGGGTTGGGCATCCGCTTCGGCCATCACCGCCTTCGGCGGGATCGCGACCCTGCTGATGGCGCTGATCTACTTCGAAGTCCGGCTGCGGCGGTTGGTGAAGCAGCTTGTAGCTCGTAGCTCGTAGCTCGTCGCCGGCGGCGCTTTCCCGCCGTCCGAGCATGATCGCGCGACGGCGGGCCAGCGGCCGATCAAAGAGGAACGACGGTGAGGCCGGGAATCAGTTGGAAGTGGCGCAGATTCGCCGTCCCGACGCGATAGCCGAGTTCCAGGGCGCTCACTCCGATCAGCAGGTCGGGGAGCGGGATGCGGACGCCTCGGGCCTGCGCCTGGCCGTCGACCTGGCCGGCGTGCAGCGCGATGGGGACGGTGACGGGTTGCACCGGGACGGCGCTCAGTAACTCGTCGAGGAACCGCTGCCGCTGGTCCCTGCGCTCGGCGGTGTCCGCGCGGGCGATGCCGTGGGCCAGTTCCAGCACGGTGACCACGGAAACGGAGATTTCGTCGTCGCCGGTCTGGAAGACGACGGTTTCGAGCAATTGCCGGGCGTTCTTGCCCTGCCGCTCGGCGGCGACGGCCGCCGTGGAATCCAGCATCAGTCCCACGATGGCGGCTCTAATGGTTCGCGGTGGCTTTCGATGGCGGCTTCCACGTCCTTGGCGAAGTCGGGATCGATGGTCGCCATGGAGTCGGGGGGCAGCATCGCGATGCACTCGGATATTTTGCGGCGCACCGGTTCGGCTGGCCGGATGACGGCCACCGGTTGCGCGTTGCGCTCGACGATGACTTCTCCGCCCGTCTGAACGCGCTGCAGGATGGCCCCGATGTTCTTGGCCAGGTCCGCCTCGCTGATGTGCAACGGCTCCATAACAGCCATCATAGCTCTTCTTCCTCCTCGGCCTCTGTGGCCAAGCGGGTGAGCAGCTCGGCGGCGGTGTGGATCTGCTTCAGTTGGCGGATGGAGACCTGGGTATAGGCCTGCGTGGTCGACGCGCTCGCGTGGCCGAGCAACTCAAGGCCAACTCAAGGCCACCGCCCGAATCGCCCAGTTCTGTGATATAGTTGCCACCGCGAGTTGACCTGCTCCGCGGAGTTGCAGGATGGACATCTTCATAATCTGGTCCGGCGAACGGAGTCTCAAAGTGGCGACCTGCCTCAAGAAGTGGTTGCCCGACGTCATACAATCCGTAGTACCCTGGCTTTCGGCCGAAGACATCCAAAAGGGCTCCCAGTGGATGTTGGAACTGCGCCGCCAACTAGAAAAGACGAAGATGGGGATCATCTGTTTGACTCCAGAGAACCGCCAGGCGCCTTGGCTTCTGTTTGAAGCCGGTGTGCTCTCCAAAGCGGTGGACTCGAACTTTGTATCTCCTTTTTTGATTGGCCTCGAAGGCACCGAAGTACAAGGCCCTCTCGCTCAGTTTCAGGCGACCCGCTTTACCGAGGAAGAGGTTAGGCGGCTCTTGGAGACGATCAACGGGCGTTCCGAAACGCCACTGAAGGAAGCGCGCCTTGAACGGATGTTCTCCACGTTCTGGCCTGATCTGCGGAAGGAGTTGGAAGCTATCCAAGCTACGGACGTGGGCCAGGCTGTCAGCCCGCGACCAGAATCCGAGCTGCTCGCCGAGGTGCTGGAGCGTGTGCGTTCCATTGAGAGGCGGATGGCAAAGGGCGTCTATGCCCGTGAACCCTCGGAAAATTCGTTGTCCGTGTCGCCGTTGGAGACACTGTCCGCCGGCGAACAACGGACGCTGCTGTTGTCGCGGCTGCAAGAGCTGTACAAGTCTACGTTTCCGCCGCTGGGGACGCCGGCGAATGAACTGGCGATACCGCCATCCCGTGTGCCTCCCCCCTTCCGTCCGGGCCTGGCCCCCGGCGAGTTGGGTCGTCCCGTGGCTGACAAAGCATTGGATCATCCCTCGGACGACCATGAACCGGATGATCATGATCCGGATTTCGACGGACCGCCGGATCCGCAGCCCTGATGCTTCTCCTCCGTCACCAGGCCCGGCTCCGCACCGTGTAGCAGCGGCGTTTCACTGCGGGGCACTCTGGTATCCTACTAGCTGATCGAATGTACTCGAGCGTCCTGATTGACGGCCTGTTCGTCGCCTCTGTCACCCTCATCTGGTTCATGCTGGGGTATCAGTGCCTGCTGTTCTTCCTGGGCCACCGCTACTACCGGCAAACCCGGCTGGGCAAGCGGCAGGCGCCGCCGGTGCCCGATGCCGAGCTGCCGGCGGTTACCCTGATCGTGCCCTGCCACAACGAGGAACGGGTCATCGGGCCGACGATCCGGGGACTGCTGGCGCTGGACTATCCGGCCGGCAAGCTGGAGATCCTGATCGTCAACGACGGCAGCACGGACAAGACGGCGGAGATCGTGCGGGCATTCACGGAACCGCAGGTGCGGTTGGTCGAGGTTCCGCTGCCGCTCGCGGCCCGCGGGAAATCGGGCGCGCTGAACTTCGCGCTGCAGCACGCCAGCCACCCGGTGCTGGCGGTCTACGATGCGGACAACATTCCCGAGCCGGGCGCGTTGCGGCCGCTCGCCGAGCAGCTTGTCCGGGACCCCAGACTGGGCGCGGCCATCGGGATGTACCGCGCCTGGAACCGCCACCGGGCGCTGCTTACGCGTTTTCTCAACATCGAGGGGATCGGCTTCCAGTGGATTCTTCAGGCCGGCCGCTGGATGCTGATGCGCCTCACTACCCTGCCCGGAACCAACTATGTGATCCGGCGCGCGCTGGTCGAGCAGTTGGGCGGCTGGGACGCGCAGGCGCTCACCGAGGACGCCGAGTTGAGCGTGCGGATCTACCAGGCGGGCTACCAGATCCAGTTCGTGCCCGCCTCGGTGACCTGGGAGCAGGAACCGGAGGGGCTGAAGGTGTGGTTCCGCCAGCGGCGACGCTGGGTGCGGGGCTCCAACTACCTGGTCCGGAAGCACGCCCGCAGGCTGCTGCGCACGCGGCCGCGCCGCATCGGCTGGGAACTGCTCTATTCGCTATCGCTGTACTACCTGTTCTTCCTGGCGGTGGTGGTTTCCGACGTGCTGTTCGTGCTGAGCGTGTGCGGGTTGGTCCGCATCCCCGTGCCCGGCCCCTTCACCATGGTCTGGGTGTTCGCCTATGCCACGTTTGTGCTGCAACTGATCATCGCGCTCTCCTGCGAGCCGGGCGAGGACACGCCGCTGAACATCCTGCTGACGTTCGTGATGTACTTCACCTACTGCCAGCTCTGGATTCCCTTGGTCGCGGTGGCTGTTTGGGACGACTTCATCGTGCGCCGGGAGATACGCTGGGCCAAGACCGAGCGGTACGAAGTGACGCCGCCTTAGCACTGCACGAAGGCCAATGCTGCGCATCCCATGGTTCGTAGGCTACCCGCTGGTGGGCGCCTGCGGGTACGGCGTGCTGTACCTGGCGGCGAACCGCGCCGTCTATTACCCGTCGCGATATCCGAACGGCTGGTGGCAGGTGCAGGCCCAGGTCGCGGCCACCGACGTGTGGCTGCGAGCCAGCGACGGCGTGCGGCTGCACGCCTGGTGGATCGAATCGCCCGGCGCGCGAATCGCGACCCTGTTCCTGCACGGCAACGCCGGCAACATCACGCATCGGGTGGCGCACATCCGGGAAATCACCGCCGCGGGCTCCTCGGTGCTGGTGCTCGACTACCGCGGGTACGGCAAGAGCGAGGGTCGTCCGACCGAGCGGGGCCTGTATGCCGATGCGGAGGCGGGCTACGAGTATCTGCGCTCGCTGGGCAAGCCGATCGTGGCGCATGGAGAATCGCTGGGCTCCGCGGTGGCGGTGGACCTGGCCGCGAAGCGCCCTTGCGCGGGCGTGGTGCTGGAGGCTCCCTTCCCCTCCGCCCGCGCGGTGGCGGCTAGCGTGTTGCCGGTCATAGGTCCGCTACTGATCTTCAGCTACAACTCGGCGTCGAAGATCCAGCGCGTGCACGCGCCCTTGCTCTTCATTCATGGCGACCGGGACTCGATCGTTCCGCTCGAGCTGGGGCGCGCGCTGTTCAACGCGGCTCGCGAGCCGAAGGCGTTTTGGACTGTCCCGGGCGCGGACCACAACGACCTGGTGGAGGCCGCGGGCCCGCGATACCGCGAGCGGCTGCGGGAATTCTACGCGGCGCTGTAATGTGGGGACAGTCACCGTGTTTCCTCGTTAACCGCTTCAATGGGGCCGCGATCACGCAATCGCGGAATCGCCAGTTTGCTCCCGTTATCTTGCATTCGGAGCCCCGATCATGAACGCCCTCATCACGGCGGACCAGGACCGGATGTGGGCCTGCCCAAGACAAAGGACAAACCCGCCGAGCCCACCGAGAACGCCGTGTAGGAGGTCGTGCGTCTACCGGCGGTCCCGTAACGCGTCCGGAAGTAGCGCGAATCACCGTAGCGGGCGTCGCCAAGAAAGACCGAGGCGGCAGTTCCTTGATCGGAGCCCTAGCCTGGAGCCTGGGCCAACATCCACCAGTGCGCCGAATGAGAGAGAATAGACATTCCTAGGGCACGAAATCTCACGAGCGGCGGCCACCATCGGAGTCCTTCGGTCGCCCGGCACGTTCGCGTCCCTAGGACAACCGAACAATGGCGCTCAAGAAATCGGAACTCTACAGCTCCCTGTGGTCCAGTTGCGACGAACTGCGCGGCGGCATGGACGCCAGCCAGTACAAAGACTACGTCCTCGTCCTGCTCTTCATCAAATACGTCAGCGACAAGTACGCCGGCGTCCGCTACGCCCCCATCACCATCCCCCCGGGCGCCAGTTTCCGCGACATGGTCGCGCTCAAGGGCAAGCCCGACATCGGCGAGCAGATCAACAAGAAGATCATCGCTCCCCTCGAAAAGGTCAACGGGCTGTCCGACATGCCCGACTTCAACGACCCCACCAAGCTCGGCACCGGCAAGGAAATGGTGGAGCGCCTCACCAACCTCATCGCCATCTTCGAAAACCCCGCCCTCGACTTCTCCAAGAACCGTGCCGAGGGCGACGACATCCTCGGCGACGCCTACGAATACCTCATGCGCCACTTCGCCACCGAAAGCGGTAAGAGCAAGGGCCAGTTCTATACCCCCGCCGAGGTCTCCCGCGTCATCGCCCAAATCGTCGGTATTCGCGATGCGGCTACCACCAGCAGCACCACCGTCTACGACCCCACCTGTGGCTCCGGCTCTCTGCTGCTCAAAGTAGCAGACGCAGGTCGCCTCAAGCCCACCCTCTACGGGCAGGAAAAGGATGCCGCCACCGCCGGCCTTGCCCGCATGAACATGATCCTGCACGACAACGCTGGGGCGGAGATCAAGCAGGGCAACACGCTTTCCAATCCGCTGTTCAAGGACGGCGACACCCTCAAGACCTTCGACTACGTCATCGCCAATCCACCCTTCAGCGACAAGCGATGGAGGACCGGTATCGACCCGCTCAATGACCCCTACCAGCGTTTCAAGCCCTTCGGCACGCCACCCGCCCGGCAGGGCGACTACGCCTATCTCCTCCACATCGTCCGCTCCCTCAAGAGCACCGGCAAAGGCGCCTGCATTCTCCCGCACGGTGTCCTCTTCCGCGGCAACGCCGAAGCCGATATCCGCCGCGCCCTCATCCGCAAGGGCTACATCGCCGGCATCATCGGCCTGCCCCCCAACCTCTTTTACGGCACCGGCATTCCCGCCTGCATCATCGTCATCGACAAGGAAGACGCCCACACCCGCAAGGGCATCTTAATGATCGACGCCAGCGCCGGCTTCCTCAAGGACGGCAACAAAAACCGCCTCCGCTCCAGGGACATCCACAAGATCGTCGATGTCTTCAACAAGCGGCTGGAACTACCGAAATACTCCCGCATGGTCGGCGTCGAGGAGATTGTAAGGAACGATTACAACCTCAACATCCCGCGCTACATCGACAGCCGGCAGGCCGAGGACATCCAGGACATCGAAGGCCACCTGCGCGGCGGAATCCCCGCCGCCGATGTCGATGCCCTGGAGCGCTACTGGGCGGTCTGCCCGCAACTCCGCCAGGTGCTGTTCAAAGACAACCGCCCCAGCTACGTGGATCTCGCCGTCGAGAAAACCGCCATCAAGCCCGCCATCTACCGGCACGCCGAATTCGTGGCTTTCACCAAAAGCATGAACGCCCTGTTCACCAAATGGCGCAAACGCAACGCCGCCACCCTCAAGGCCTTGAAGTCCGGCTTTCATCCGAAGGAGTTTATCCCCACGCTCTCCGAAGACCTCCTCGCCCACTACTCCGACAAGCCCCTCATCGATCAATACAACGTCTACCAGTGCCTCATGGATTACTGGGCCGAAACCATGCAGGACGACTTCTACCTGATCGCCGCCGATGGCTGGAAGGCCGAAACTACCCGCGTGCTCGTCAAGAACAAGAAGGGCAAGGAAGTGGACAAAGGCTGGACCTGCGACCTCGTCCCCAAGTCCCTCATCGTGGCGGGCTATTTCGTCGCCGAGCAGAAGGCCATTACCGCACTGGAAACCGAACTGGAGGGCGTCACCGCAGAAATGACCGAATTGGAAGACGAACACGGCAGTGAGGAAGGGGCCTTCTCCGAGTTGGACCCGGTAAACAAGGCCAACGTCACCTCCTACCTGAAGGACATCAAAGACGACGCGGAAGCGAAAGAGGAAGCCGAGGCGCTGAACGCGTGGCTGAAACTCAGCGAACAGCAGGCCAGCTTTAAGCGCGCCCTGAAAGACGCCGAAGCCGACCTCGACGCCAAGGCATACGCCAAGTATCCCACCCTCACCGAAGCCGAAGTCCAGACGCTGGTCGTGGACGACAAGTGGCTCACAGCCCTTGGCGCCGCCATCCACGGCGAAATGGGCCGCATCAGCCAGACCCTCACCCATCGTGTGAAGGAACTGGCTGAACGCTACGAAACCCCCATGCCGGAACTGACGCGCAAGGTCGCCAAGTTCGAGCAGACCGTGACCCGCCACCTGGAGAAAATGGGGTTCTCATGGGACTGAAGTCGGGCTACAAGCAGACCGAGGCGGGGGTGATTCCGGAGGATTGGGAGGTGAAGTCCGTCCACGAAGTCGCTGCCATAAAGACCGGCCCCTTCGGCACCCTTCTCAAAGCGGCTGAGTATTCGCGGGGCGATGGAGTTCCACTAGTATCAGTCGGAGAGATTCGAGAAGGTTTCCTGAGGATAACCGACCGAACGCCCCGTGTGCCGGAATCTGTTCTTCGCAGACTTCCTCAGTATGTCCTCAAGACGGGTGACATTGTCTTTGGCAGAAAGGGCGGCGTTGAGCGATCAGCGTTGATCCGCCAGCAACAGGACGGTTGGTTCCTTGGATCAGACGGGATCAGCATCCGGCCTTCCAAACAATGCCATGACGAGTACTTAGCGCTTCAACTCCAAAGCCACGGGGTCCAGGAGTGGCTTGTCCGGAATGCCCTTGGCACGACAATGCCATCATTGAACCAAGAGATCTTGGGTAAGGTCACTGTTTGCCTCCCTCCGGCCATAGCCGAACAAGAGTCCATTGCCCAGGCCTTGGGCGATGCGGATGCCCTCATCGAATCCCTTGAGCAACTCTTCGCCAAGAAACGCCACCTCAAGCAGGGCACCATGCAGGAATTGCTCACCGGCAAGAAGCGCCTGCCGTCGTTCAACGGGGATTGGAAAACGCGGCCACTTGGCGAAGTCATAGCGCATTGCTCCAGCGGCGCGACCCCGTATCGTGGGCGTCCCGAGTATTACAGAGGGGAGATCAAGTGGATAACCAGCGGAGAGCTCAACTACAACGTCATTACTGATACACTCGAGAAAATTTCAACAGAAGCAGCCGAGAAAACGAATCTTAAGGTGCACCCTGTCGGCACGTTCTTGTTTGCCATAACGGGCTTGGAGGCGGCCGGCACTAGAGGGGCCTGTGGAATAGTTGGTAGTCCGGCCACGACCAATCAATCATGCATGGCCATTTATCCAACGTCTGAGTTGTCAGCGGAATATTTGTACCATTACTATGTATATCGCGGCAGCGAACTGGCACTGAAGTATTGCCAGGGAACGAAACAGCAAAGCTATACGGCGAAGTTAGTTAGGATTCTCCCGATTGATCTGCCGCCATCCGTCGAAGAACAAACCGCCATCGCCGCCGTCCTCTCCAATATGGACGCCGAAATCGCCGCCGTCGAAGCCAGACTCTCCAAAGCCCGCCAGATTATGCAGGGCATGATGCACAACCTTCTCACCGGGAGGATTCGTCTCGTATGAGCATCGGCCAACCCGAACGCGCCACCCAGGACCGCGTCACCGCCCTGTTCCGCGATGAACTCGGCTACCGCTACCTCGGCGATTGGCGCGACCGCGACGGCAACACCAACATCGAGGAGTCCTGCCTCACCGCCTACCTCACCCGCGGCGGCTACACCGCCGCTCAAATCTCCAGGGCCATCCACGCCCTCCGGACCGAGGCGGACAACCCAACTCGTGGCCTCTACGGCAACAACCAAGCCGTCTACAGCCTCCTCCGTTACGGCGTTCCCGTCAAGATCGAGGCGGGCCAGCCCACCGAAACCGTCCACCTCATCAACTGGAAGGAACCGCTGAAGAACGATTTCGCCATCGTCGAGGAACTCACCCTGCGAGGCAACCACGAACGCCGCCCGGATATCGTGCTGTACGTCAACGGCATCGCCGTGGGCGTCCTCGAACTCAAGAACAGCCGCATCTCCCTCGGCGACGGCATCCGCCAGAACCTTTCCAACCAGCGCCCCGAATTCAACGCCTGGTTCTTCAGCACGGTACAGTTCGTGTTCGCCGGCAACGATTCCGAAGGGCTGCGCTACGGTGCCACCGGCACCGAAGAGAAGTACTTCCTGAAGTGGAAGGAGGACGAACAGGACGACACCCGCTTCAAGCTCGACAAGTACCTGCTCAAGATGTGCGCCAAGGAGCGCCTGATCGAGCTGATGCACGATTTCGTGCTCTTCGATGGCGGCGTGAAGAAGCTGCCGCGCGTCCACCAGTATTTCGCCGTCAAGGCCGCCCAGCGCCACGTGGGCGAACGCAAGGGCGGCATCATCTGGCACACCCAGGGCAGCGGGAAGAGCATCGTCATGGTGCTGCTAGCCAAATGGATCCTGGAGAACCGGCCCCACGCCCGCGTGGTCATCGTGACCGACCGCGACGAACTCGACAAACAAATTGAGGACGTGTTCTCCGGCGCGGGCGAGGCCATCCAGCGCACCATCAGCGGACGCGACCTGCTCAACCTCCTTAGCCTGGCCAAGCCGCGGCTGGTCTGTTCGCTGGTCCACAAGTTCGGCCGGAAGGGCGCCGACAACTTCGACCAGTTCATCCGCGAACTCGAAGCTCAGCCCTGCCAGGCGGTGGGCGAGATATTCGTCTTCGTGGACGAGTGCCACCGCACCCAAAGCGGCAAGCTGCACCGCGTCATGAAGGCCATCCTGCCCAATGCCGTCTTCATCGGCTTCACCGGCACGCCCCTGCTCAAGCAGGACAAGCAGACCAGCCTGGAAGTCTTCGGTGCCTACATCCACACCTATAAGTTCAGCGAGGCGGTGGAGGATGAGGTCGTGCTCGACCTCGTCTATGAAGCGCGCGACATCGACCAGCGCCTGGGGTCGGAAGACAAAATCGACGCCTGGTTTGACGCGAAAACCAAGGGACTGAACGACTGGCAGAAAGCCGCCCTGCGCGAAAAATGGGGCACCCTGCAAAACGTGCTCAGTTCGAAGTCGCGAATGGATCGCGTGGTGAGCGACATCGTATTCGACTTCTGCACCAAGCCGCGCCTCAGCAGCGAGCGGGGCAACGCCATCCTGGTGGCGTCGAGCATTTACGAAACCTGCAAGTATTTCAGCCTGTTCCAGAAAACACCTTTCAAGGGCCGGTGCGCGGTGGTCACCTCCTACAACCCGCAGACCAGGGATATCACTACCGAGGAAACCGGAGCCGTCACCGAAACCGACAAACAGTTCATCTACAACACCTACGCTGAACTGCTCAAAGACGTTGATGCCGCGCCGGGCACGACGCAAACCGAAACCTACGAGGACCGGGCCAAGGAGCTGTTCAAGAAGGAGCCCGCCAACATGAAGCTCCTCATCGTCGTGGACAAGCTCCTGACCGGATTCGACGCGCCGCCCTGCACCTACATGTACCTCGACAAGTCCATGCAGGACCACGGCCTGTTTCAGGCCATCTGCCGCGCCAACCGCCTCGACGGAGAGGACAAGGATTTCGGCTACATCGTGGACTACAAAGACCTTTTCAAGAAGGTCGAAAATGCCATCGCGGTGTACACCTCCGAGTTGGACCGCAGCAGCGGCGGCGCCGATCCCGAAATTCTGCTCCAGGATCGCCTGAAGAAGGGTCGCGAGCGCCTGGACAACGCCCTCGAAGCCGTCGCCATGCTCTGCGAGCCCGTCGAGCCGCCCCAGGGGGAACTGGAACACATCCACTATTTCTGCGGCAACACCGAAAACCCCGATGACTTGAAGGAGCGGGAGCCCCAGCGCGACGCCCTCTACAAGGCTGTCGCGGCCCTGGTGCGCGCCTTCGCCAACATTGCCGACGAACTGGAGGCCGCCGGTTACAGCCAACCGGAGATCGGCCGCGTCAAGCAAGCGATCGACCGCTACGTCAAGCTGCGCGAGATCATCCGCAAAGCCAGCGGCGAAAATCTCGACCTGAAGGCCTACGAGGCCGACATGCGCCACCTCCTCGATACCTATATCGAGGCCGCCGAGCCCAGGAAGATCTCGCCCTTCGACAATATGTCCCTCCTGGATCTGATCGTGAACACCGGCATTGCGGATGCCATCAACCGCATGCCCGAGGGGATCAGGAGCAACAAGGACGCGATTGCCGAGACAATTGAGAACAACGTCCGCCGGAAAATCATCAAGGAACACCTCAGCGACCCGGCTTACTACGACAGCATGTCCGCGCTGTTGGACGAGATCATCGCAGCCCGAAAAGCCAGGGCGATTGAGTACGAGGAATACCTCAAGCGCATCGCGGAACTGGCGAAGAGAGTCGAAGCGGGTCATGCCGGGGATGCGCCCGAGGAGATCGACACGCCCGCGCGCCGCGCCCTCTACAACAATCTCAACCACGACCGGGACCTGGCCTTGAAGGTCGACGAAGCGGTCAGGCAAAACCGCCCCGACAGTTGGCGCGGCGTCCAGACCCGCGAGATGGCCATCAAGAGCGCCTTGTACGCCGTACTGCAAGACGCGGACCAAGTGGAGCGCATCTTCCTCATCGTCAAGCAGCAGCGGGAATACTGATGCTCACGCAAATCGATCTGGGCGGGATTTCGGTGGATGTAGTCAAGAAGGACATCAAGAACGTCCATCTGAGCGTTTACCCTCCCACCGGCAAAGTGCGGATCTCCGCGCCGGTCCGCATGAACCTCGCTACCATCCGCGTGTTTGCGATTTCCAAGCTCGGCTGGATCCGGCAGCAGCAGAAGAAGGTGAGGGAGCAGGAGCGCGAACCGGCTCGAGAATACCTCGACCGCGAAAGCCATGATGTGTGGGGCAAGCGCTACCTGCTGAAGGTCGTCGAAAAGGACGCCGCTCCCGCAATCGAGCTCAAGCACAGCCAACTGGTCCTTCAGGTTCGTCCGGCAACCGGAGAAGAGAAGAAACAGGCCGTCCTCGAGGAATGGTATCGCCTGCAGCTCAAGGTGGCCGTCCCGACCCTGATCGCCAAGTGGGAGCCCTTCATGGGGGTGAAGGTGGAGCGCTTCTTTGTGCAAAGGATGAAAACGAAATGGGGCAGTTGCAACCCCGCCACTGCTGGCATCCGGCTCAATACCGACCTGGCCCGCAAACCGCGCGAATGCCTCGAGTACATCGTCGTGCATGAGATGCTTCACCTGCTGGAACCCACTCACAACAGCCACTTCATGACCCTGATGGACCTGTTTATGCCTACGTGGCGATTCCATCGTGAAGTGCTCAATCGCCTTCCCGTCCGGCATGAGAGCTGGGGATACTGAAAGAGCTCGCTCCGGGATGCAACCTTTTTCATTCACAACCTTCCCCAACTCTTTTTTTCCCTTCCCCTCAACCACTTCCCCCCAACCTCCCCTCCCCACCGCCCCGCTCACCCCTTACCCTGGAGTCAGATGGTTGTCCCCGACCGCGGGGGCAACGCATTGCGCAAGGGTTCCGGAACCCCCTTCGCCTTGTTGGTGTTTCTGCGCTCTCGGGAGCTGCGGCGAGGCAGTGCCATCGTCGTTAAGGGATGCGACCGATTAGGTTCCAATCCCCCGGTGAAAGAGAGCTTGCCGCTCCGAAAATAGGTGGAGAAGAGCGGGACAAGAGGAATCGATTCCAAAGCAGAGGTCGGTGGTTTGTTGCTCAGTCAATTCGTTCGGTTCAGGAGCCGTTAACCGGCCGCGCCCGTACGGGCCGGCCGCCCGGTTCCCTTCTCCAGGGTTGGCCTGCTAAAGCCGCCATTCGGTCTTTCACACCGCGTTGGGCGTCCGGAAGTCCCGGATGCCCAGCGCCAGGCGATACTCCAGCTTTGCCTCAGCGTTACCGCCGAAGTGTGCTTACCCATTTGCCGCGCGGTTAGCGCCGGCAGAGCCGCCCTGCCGCGCGCTCAGCGCCAGTAGTGTCTCCCTGCACCCCATCCGCCCAAGAACCGCCGCCAACAACTCCAGCCAGCAGCCTTCAACTGCGCCACAATGAGAATCAACGACTTGGGCCAGAGTGGGGCAGGCGGTTTCGCCCGCCACAGACTTTCACCACAGGCTACTACCGGCGTGTTTCGACGAGTTCCACGACCGGGCCGTCTAGATCCTCGATGCGGATGCGGAGCTGCTTTCGCGCCTGCAACTGCTGCTCGGAGACCTCGAAACGCACGGCCAGCATGCGGTCTATCGACTGGTGCGGGGCGATCTTGGCCCGGACGATCAGGCTGTCGTTGTACTTCTGGCCCAGGATGGGGAAGTACTCGAAGAGACGGCGCGCATCCATCTCCGAGATCGGCGCGCCCTCGAGCGTATTCCCGCTCTGGTCCACCAGCGTGGTGTCCGCCTGGCGCACCACGAACTTGTAGTCGGAGGGGTTGGTGACGCGGAAATCGAGGATGGCGGCGGCGCTCTTGTCGTCGAGGGCCAGAGTGCGGACCTTGAGGATGGAGCCGTTCAGTTGCATCTGGGCGCCGCGCGAGGCGAACAGGATCCAGGCGAGCGCGAGCGCCACCACCACCACACCGATTGCGAAGAAGGGCGCCAGCTTGATGTAGGGCTCGAGGGCTTTCTTCATTCGGGTCATGGCTCCGAAACCGCCTGTTCTAGAACGACAGCGAGATCATCGCCTCCACCTGATTGCGCCGGGTGGAGGTGGAGAAGGCGTTGAACGTTTCGGTCATCCACCGGGTGTAACGGACTTCCGGCACCACTCGGATTCCAAAGGGATCGATCAACTGCACACCGAAGCCGCCCACGTAACCCTGAGCGGCGCGGTGCCCGGGCGTGGCCGGAGTCGTGATGCAACAGCTTGTGGTGCCGTCGTTGATGGTCGTATCGGTCGAGCTTCTGACGCTGGATACCCGGCGGAGCACGCCGCCGAGTTCGAGGAAGGCGCGCGGGCCCGGCGAGTGCCGGTTCTTGGTGTAGTAACGGATGGTCACCGGAAAATCGAGCAACCTGGCGCGTGTGTCCTCGTTAGTGACGGTGTGCGTGCGTTCGTCCTTGGTGGTGTTGGGATTGTCCACGCCCGTGTAAATGTCGCTGTTCAGCTTGTATCCCATCCGCCGCAAGAACACGCCCGCGTTCACCGCAATGTGGTCCGTGAGGGACGCTTGAGCCGTCACCCCGTATCCGATCCACTGCGAGATGCCCTTGGTGCGCGTGGTGGTATACGCGGCATCCACGGGCGGGCTCGTGGTTACGTTCGAGGAGGTCCCCTCCCGCACGGTGCTGAAGCCCTGGACGCTCAGTGTCAGCCCGGCTGAGATCCGGCGGACATAGGCTTCCTGTTTCGGCGCCTTCGCAGCGGCCGGTGGATTCTGGCTCTGGGCCGAGACCGCGACGCCGGACAACAGCGCGACAAGCAGACAGCGTTTGGTTTGCATGGGAATGAAGATTGTATCAGACGTCCGGGACCACGTGCACGAGTACAGCCTTAATCCTGTACAACCTCAATCCCCCAGCAGATGGCCGTATGGCTGGAGCTGCTCCACATTGTCGCAGACGGCTTTGAGGGCGGCGGTCAGCGGGATGGCGAGGATCAGGCCGGTGGCCCCCCACAGGACGCTCCAGAACATGAAAGCCACGGTCACCACCAGAGGATTGAGATGGACGCGTGGACCGACGATCTTGGGATAGAGCAGGTTTATGGCCACCAGGTGAAGGAACGCGACCACCGTCAGGATGATGACGTAGGCCGTCATGTTGGTGTAGACCGCCAGCGCGCCCAGCAGCGGGGGCAGAAGCGCCAGCGGCAGCCCGATGTACGGAACCAGGCTTAGAAACCCGCTCAGCGGCCCCAGAAGGACCGGATAGGGGAGTTTAAAGAGCCAGAACACCAGAGTGCTGACGGCGGCCAGCATCAGGCCCAGTACGGAATTACCCACCACGAAGGCTCGCACCATGCTGGCGATGCCGTCCAGGCTCTTGGCAGCCACGATGCGCCCCTGGTCTTCGAACAGTTGCAGGAAACTGCGCTGGATGTGGTCGCGCCAGCTCAGCATGAAGTAGACCAGGAAGGGGACGAAGGAGGCCATCAGCAGGATCTCGTAGGCGGGGCCCAGGTGCGAAAAGACGAAAACCACCAGCGGGATACGGACCTCGGGCGCCGCTGGCTGGGGCGGGCCGGGCTCCGGAGCGCGCTGGCGCCTGGCGACTGGTTTGACGGGCGCGGGCGGCACTGGCTGCTGCCGGAACCGTTTTGGCACCACCAGGTCCCGGATCTTCTGCTCAATGGAATCCGTGGTGGCCACTACCTGGTCGGCGATGTCGTTGATCCGCTGCTCGTACCTGGGGTAGTCCTCCACCGCACCCGCAAACTGCGTGTAGACGCCGAGCCCCAGGAGGTAAACCACGCAGATCGCCAGCGAGCAGACCACGAAACTGCCCAGCGCCCGGGGCACCCGAATGCGCAGCAGAAGCCCCACAAACGGTTCGAGGATGAACGCGATAATCACGGCCAGAGACAGCGTCACCAGGAAAGCGCGGCCGTAGTAGAGAAGGGCGATCACGCTTGCCAGCGCGATCACCGACGTGCTCAGGCTGCGGGGCCGGAGGGTGCGGAGCGAACGAGTCATCACGGTCACGTTTCACCCTGCAAACGCGGGGTGTCTGCCCGGGTAGGTCTATGACCCATCACGGAATTGCTACCCGTTACTCTAGCATGGAGCACCTTATAATGAAATCGACGCGCCAGGTTGCCGCATCGTGTTCCACAACAAACCTCGAATCCTCGCTCTGGATGTCGGCAAGCGCCGGATCGGAGTGGCTATCAGCGACGAACTGGGACTGACCGCCCAGGGCCTGGAAACCCTCCAGCGCAAGAACAACCGGGAGGACTACGCCGCTCTTACCCGGGTGGCCGCCGAGAAGCGGGTGTCGATGATTCTGGTGGGGAATCCCGTGAACATGAGCGGCAGCGAAGGCCGGCAGGCCGAATGGGTGCGCCAGTTCGCCGAGGCGCTCTCGGCGCACGCCGGTTTACCGGTGAAGATGTGGGACGAGCGATTGACCACCGTGGAGGCGGAGCGCGTGCTGCGGCAAAGCGGCATCAGCATCCAGAAGCGCGCCCGCGCCGTGGACCGCCTCGCGGCGGTTCTGTTGCTCCAGAGCTATCTCGATGCGCTGGCGCTAGGCGGCGAAGCGGAGCCTGGCGCATGAGGCGGATGCTCCTGGCTGCGCTGGTTCTGGGGATCGCGGCCGCCGTGGCCGCGGCGTGGTGGTGGGTGCGCGTGCCCTTCGCCGGCTTCCACGAGCAGGTGTTCGTCGATATCCCCAAGAGCACGGGAACCCGCGGGATCGCGCGCCTGCTGGCGAGGGCCGGCGTGATCGAGCACCCGCTTCAGTTGTGGCTGGTGCGGGTGATGCGTCCGGCCGCGCGATTGAAGGCCGGCGAATACCGTTTCGAAAAGCCGGCCAGCGCATGGCAGGTTTTCGACCGCATCGCGCGCGACGACGTCTTCTACTACGTCCTGCCGGTGCCCGAGGGCAACACCACCTTCGACGTCGCGGCCGCGCTCGAGCGCGAGCGCGTCATGCCGGCACAGGCCTTTCTCGAGGCCGCGCACGACCCGGGGCTGATCCGCGATCTCGACCCAAAGGCGCCGAGCCTGGAAGGATACCTCTTCCCGGACACCTACCACGTCACGCGGCAAACCACCGCCGGGGAGCTCTGCCGCATGATGACCGAGCGTTTCCGCAGGACCTGGCAGCGACTCGGGCCCCCCCAGGTCGATATGCACGCGACCGTCACGCTGGCCTCGCTGGTCGAGAAGGAAGCGCGCCTTCCCGAGGAGCGGCCGGTGATCGCTTCGGTGTATCTCAACCGGCTGCGGCTGAAACTCCCGCTACAGTGCGATCCGACCGCCATCTACGCGGCGCTTCTGGAGAACCGCTACCGGGGCGCGATCCATCGCTCGGACCTGGAGAGCCGGCAGCTCTACAACACCTACCAGCACGCGGGCCTGCCGCCCGGGCCCATCGCCAATCCCGGCCTGGAGTCGCTCCAAGCGGCGTTGCACCCGGCCGAAACCGGGTTCCTCTACTTTGTCCTGCGGCCCGACGGCTCGGGCGGCCATCAGTTTTCGAAAGAACTGGCGCAGCACCAGCGCGCCGTCCAGAAATATCGACGTGGACTCCGTAAGGCGCAACAAGCGAAAGGAACTGGCCGCGTACCTGGAGCAACGCCGCCCCGCCATCGTAACGGAAGCGGAGCAGGCCGAGCTGCGGACCCGGCTCGCTCCCATCTCTGAGAGCTACCTGCGGCGCCTGCTGCGGGCGAGCGGGGCGCCGCTGGCGCCACTGGTGGCAGGTGTTCGCCAGACTTCGCTCGAGGAGCTGGAGCGCAGCCTGCTGGAGATCGGCGAGGAGTACGCCCGGGCGCAGGCCGCCGGCGATGCGGCGCGCGGGCGGCGCTGCCGGCGGCTGGTGATCGAGGCCAAAGACCACGCGCGCTGGGCGCTGCGCCGGGGCCATGCAGAAAAGGAGGAAATGGTCCTCTGGATGCTGACCTGGCTGGAGAATCCCGGCGTGTTCCCGGCGTGGGTGGGATTGAGGAGGAAGGCCTGTGGCTTGTAGCTTGTGGCCTGTGGATTCAGACGGCGGCGCGCGGCCTTGCGGGACCAGAGGCGCATGTAGCCGAGCGTGTGGGGCGCAAGCGGGTGTTCCGTCGCGGGATCAACAGGCCACAAGCCACAGGCCACGAGCTGCTTACGGCGCCAACATGCCGCCGTTGACTTCCAGGGTCTGGCCGTGGAGGTAGCGGGCGGCGTCGGAGCAGAGGAAGACGATCACGTCGGCGATATCTTCGTTCGCCCCCAGGCGGCCGGCGGGGGTCATGGCGAGGGCGTTATCGAGGATCTGCCGGGTGGAGAACTCGCGGTGAAAGTCGTTATCCACCGTACCCGGGCTGACGGCGTTGACGCGAATCCCCAGCGGCGCAAGTTCCTTGGCCAGGCCCTTGGTCATGGTCATGACGGCGGCTTTGGCGGCGGCATAGACGGCGGCGCCGGAACCTCCGCCGTTGCGGGCGGCGATCGAGCTCAGGTTGACGACGATGCCGCTGCCCTTGCGAATCATGGAGGGCGCCACGGCCTGGGTAATCATCCAGGCGCTCTTCACGTTGAGGGTCATGACCTCGTCATAGAGCTCGTTCGTGAACTCGAGCAGGCGGGCGCGCCGCACCAGCGAGCCGGCGTTGTTGATCAGGATGTCGATCTCGGGCAACTGCGGGAGCAGCGCTTCGATTCCGGCAAGCGTGGCGAGATTGGCGCCAATCACCTCACCGTCGGCGCCCGCGGCGCGCACGGCGGCGAGCGTTTCCAGCGCG
The DNA here is from genome assembly GCA_050008465.1 of Bryobacteraceae bacterium. Lineage (GTDB taxonomy): Bacteria > Acidobacteriota > Terriglobia > Bryobacterales > Bryobacteraceae > Fen-330. The sequence continues at coordinate 1,500 of JBEKMO010000096.1, read as the reverse complement.
CCTTCGCGGTGACGGTTGTAGTGCAGCAGGACGCGGGCTACGCCGCGGCGCGCCAAAGCCACCGCGGCCGCCGCGCCGATGCCGCGCGAAGCGCCCGTCACCAATGCGGTCTTACCGCTGAACTCATCGGGCATCCCATCCTCCTGCGTGAATGGTCCAGTAAGTGATCCAGGCCACCGTGCCGGCTGCCGGGATGGTCAGAAACCAGGCCCACATGATGCTGGTGGCCACTCCCCAACGGACCGCCTTGACGCGCTGGATCGAGCCCACGCCCGCGATCGCTCCGGTAATCACGTGCGTGGTCGAGACGCCCACCCCGAGCGCGGTCGCCGTCAGGATCGAGATCGCCCCGGCCGTCTCCGCGCAGAAGCCGCTGCGCGGCTTGAGGCGGGTGATACGCACGCCCATGGTGTGAACGATGCGCCAGCCTCCGGACATGGTGCCCAGTCCGATCGCCGCGCCGGCCGAGAGGATGACCCAGACCGGCACTCGGAACACCGGGAGATAATGGGCGGTGAATAGCACTCCGGTGATGATGCCCATGGTCTTCTGCGCGTCGTTGGTGCCGTGCGCAAAGCTGAGCACGGCGGCCGAGAGCAATTGCAGGTGGCGGAAATAGACGTCCATCTTGATCGGCGTGGAATGCCGGAACATCCAGTAAACGCCGATCACCAGGAAATAGGCCGCCACCAGCCCGATCAGCGGGGCGAGCACCATGAAGATCAGCGTTTTGATCCAACCGCTCCAGATGATCGGCTCGAGGGCGCGGTGGTTGAGAATCACCGAGCGCGCCATGGCCGCGCCCGCGTATCCGCCGAACAGCGCGTGCGAAGAACTGATCGGCAATCCCAGCCACCAGGTGAACAGGTCCCAGACGATGGCGCCGATGAGCCCCGCCAGGATCACGTAGGGCGTGACGAAATCCAGGCTGACCATGCCCTCGCCTACGGTCCTGGCCACGCCGGTGCCGAAGCTGAAGGCGGACACGAAATTGAAGACCGCGGCCCACAGCACCGCCTGGAAGGGGGTGAGCACCCGGGTGGCCACCACCGTGGCCACGGAGTTGGCGGCGTCGTGAAAGCCGTTGATGAAATCGAAGAACAGCGCAACCGCGACGATGACGACGACCAGGATCAGCGTGGGAGACATCGGAACGTGGGCATCCGGCGTGTCTTAGCTGTTCTTCACCACCACGCTCTGAAGTACGTCGGTGACATCCTCGCAACGGTCCGTCGTGTCTTCCAGGAATTCGTAGATCTCCTTCTGCTTGATGAGCGCGATTGGATCGGTCTCCTCCTGGAACAAGTCGGCGATGGCGCGGCGCACCAACTGGTCGGCGTAGTCCTCGAGCCGGTTGACCTCGATGCAGTGGTCCAGGAGCTTCTGGTCCTTGTTGAGCGCCTCGAAGGCTTTCTCGAGCGACAACGCGCAATCGTGCACCACCTGGCAGAGCTCGATCACGGTCGGCGGGATGGGCTCCAGACGGTAGGCGACCATCCG
>JBEKMO010000095.1:0-20118 GCA_050008465.1 Bryobacteraceae bacterium | reverse complement strand
CTAGCCCGCTTCTCTCACACGGGGATTGCGGGGACGCTGTGACACGATCACGGCCTGCGTTCGGGCGATTTTGACGGAGCACTGGCACGCCGATAGTCGCCGTCGTACGCTGGAAGGGGCCGCGGTGAGGCAGTAAGGCGGCTGCGCGCGCGCAAACGGCAGCGCCGAACCATTTTCGGTCGCACTTCTGCTTCCGGGTCCGCCTTTTTGGTTTTCTCCCTCTCCGCGCCTCCTTCAACAGCGCAGCGCTGCCCACACCTCCCCGAACAGCCGCTGCAACGGAAAGCTGGGGGCCATCGACAGCCACACCTTGCGCGCCGTGATTCGGATCTGCGCGCCGATCTTCAGCAGCCGCAGCCGGATGGTCGTCGCTTGCGCCCGCTCCAGCTCCGTCCCTTGCAGCCCCAGCCGCCGCAGTCCGTGCATCAGAACATAAGCCATCGCCGCGAAGTACACCCGCAGTTGGTTGGCCCGCATCGTTTCCGTGCTTACCCGGCCGGCGAACAGCGATAGCTGCTCTTGGATGCGATTCTCCATCTCGCCGCGCTCACAGTACAGATCCTCGTACAACCGCTGCGCTGGCCACTCCTCTGCGCTCAGGTTGGTCACCACGAAGCGCGGATTCTGCTTGCCCTCGAGTTGTTCCGCCTTCGCCACCACGCGCCGCGAGCGGCTCCAACTGCCGGTGGTCGTTTGATAGGAGAACTCCGTGAACACCCGCGCTGGCTGGCCGCTGTGCTGGTGGAGCCGCGCGGCTTCTTGCGCCTGCGGCTCGATGATTCGCCGCAGCCGTTCGTTGCGGGCGAAGCCGATCACATAATGCACGCCGTGGTCCTCACACCACTTCATCAGCTCCTCCCGGCAGAAGCCCGAGTCCGCTCGCACGATGATGCGCACCGCGGGCCACGCCGCCCGGATCTGACCCACGATCCGCTCCACCTCGTTCTTGCTGCCCGCCGCAGCGTCCTGATCCGCCGTCCGCAGCCGCGCGCACAGCAGATGCTCGCCCGCGAAGATGTACAGCGGCAGGTAGCAGTAGCTGTCGTAGTAGCCGTGGAAGAACCGGCCCTCTTGATGCCCGTGCAGCGGCAGGTCGGTGGTGTCCAGGTCCAGCACGATCTGTTCGGGCGCTTTCGGGTGTGCCTCCAGAAACAACTGGGTCAGCAAGTCGTCGATCGCTTCTTCGCGGTAGTGGATCTTCTTGTAGCGGCTCGGCGCTTCACCGCCCAGTTCCAAGCGGTTCAGCGTGCTCTTGCCGGCCAGCGGTTCCTCGCCCACCCGCGCTTTCCCGCTGAGAACCGCCAGCAGGGGATCTTCCCGCAGTTGGTCGTGATCGGTGAGGTCCTCGTAGCCCAGCGCCAGCGCGTAGACGCGCTGTGCGACCATCTCGGGGACGGTGTGCGAAATCAGCCACGGCTGGCGCCGGTCCTCAAAGCAAGCGTTCCCGCAGCAGCACGGCGCCGCCATCGGAGCTCATCGTGCCGCCGTCGAAGCGGGCCACCACCTGGCGCGAAAAATGGGCTTGGAACTCGAAGCTGGATTGGGTACACTCTGTCATAGCGAAAGCCGCTTCCTCTTTGGCGCTAACTGCTGTGTGGAAACTCAGTTATGCCAGAAGAAGCGGCTTTTTGCTAGACCCCGCGTGAGAAAAAGAGGCTAGCCTCACCGCTGCACACCACCGCCGAGCCATGTTCTCACGCCCGAAGTTGCTACACTTCCCTATACCCTATCCGGCGGGAATCAGCCTCGGCCCGCGGTCTCCTCGGGGACTGGGCCCGCCCCGCCCCTCCGCTTCCGCCGTGCCTTCAGCGCCTCAACCAGCACCGGCAACAGCGACACCAGGATGATCAGCAGGATCACTTTATCGAAGTTTTGCCGTACCAGCGGAACGCCTCCCAGGGTTCGTCCCAGCGTCGTGATCGAGCACACCCACAGCACCACGCCAGCCACGCTGAACGCCAGGAACCGGAAGTAGTTCATCTCCGATACGCCCGCCAGAAAGGGGGCGAAGGTGCGGATGATCGGCACGAACTTGGCGTACACGATCGTCTTGCCGCCGTACTTCTCGTAGAACTCCCTGGAGCGCATCAGGTGCTCGCGCCGGAACAGCCGCGAGTTGGGGCGCTTGAAGATGTGCGGGCCGGTGCGCCGCCCCAGGAAGTAACCCGTGCTGTCCCCGATGATGGCCGCCGCCATCAGCGATGGGAGCACCACCCAGATGTTCAGTTTCGCCGCGCCCGCTACCACCCCGACGGTGAACAGGAACGAGTCCCCGGGGAGGAAGAAACCCGTCAGCAGTCCGGTTTCCGCGAACACCACGCCGAACAGCAGCGCATATCCGAGCCACCCGGTAAGAACCGTCGTCAGCAGCTCGATCAGCCGCTCGGGGGTGGTCAGCGTGCGCAGAAAGCCGATCAGGGCCTGGAGCATCCGGGTTCCTGGGCCGCGGCCTAGCCCCGGTAGCTCTCGAAGAGCCGGTTGATGGTGTCCTGGTGGACCTTGAGCTTGCCGTCCTTGAACAGCGCATTCCGCAACGAATCCTGCAACAGCTCGGTGCGCCGCTTGAGCTTATCCTCCCTGAGCGCGCGCGCGATCACGTCGCGCTGCTCGGCCAGCTTGCTCATGTCGACCGGCGCCTTGCCAGCCACCTTGCAGACCAAGCGGTCCTCGCCGACCGGCCCGGGCATGAATACGCTGCCCGCCGGCAGTTCGAACGCCTGGTATACCGAAACCGCCGGGCCGATTCCATCCGCCGCGCCGTTCCTGGCGAACTCCTGCGTCGTCTTGACCTCCAGGCCCATCGGCTGCGCCACAGCCTTCAGGTCGCCGCCGGCGGCCTTGACCTTCGCCAACGCTTCACGCGCCTTCCGCTCGACCACTTGCACCAGCTTCTGCGAGGTCAGCTTGGCGCGGATGTTTGCCTCGACCTCCGAAAGCTCCGCCGGCCGCGCCGGGAATACGTCGGCCACCACCGCCACGACCAGCTTGTTGCCCGGAGCCTGGAGCACCCCCGTCACGCCCTTCTTCGGCAGCCCGGTAACCGCCGCTTCAAAATCCGAATTCACCCCCAACTCCGGCACCGGGTCCCCCGGACCCGCTTTGTCCACCTTCACCACATCGATGACGAGGTCCCGCGCGATCTGCTCTGCCCCCGCCGGGTTCTTGACCGCTAGGTCATGCGCCTGGTCCGCCAGCCGCTGCACGGTCTCGTACACCTGCTGCTTCTTCCACTCTTGCGCCAGCCGTTCCTTCACTTCTTCGAACGGCTTCAGCCGCGCCTGTTCCTTCTCGAGCACCTGGAGGATGTGGAAGCCATACTCGGTCGCGACGACTCCGCTGAGATCCTTGGGCTTGAGCGCGAAGGCTGTGTTCTCGAAATTCGGCACCGTCTGGCCCCTCACGATCCAGCCGACGTCGCCGCCTTTGGACGCCGACCCCGGGTCGTCGGAGTTCTTCTTCGCCAGTTCCGCGAAGTCCGCGCCCGCCTTCAACTGCTTCAGCAACTCCTCCGCTCTCGCCCGGATCTGGGGAACGTCTTCCTTCGGCTTGCCGGTGGTTGTCAGCAGGATGTGCCGCACGTGGACCCGATCCGGCGTGCGGAACTGGTCCTTGCCGGCCTCATAGTACTTCCGCAGCTCCGCTTCCGGCGCGGTGATCCGCTGGGCGATTTTCGCCTCGTCGATCACCAGCAACTGGAAAGCCCGCTTCTCCGGAATCTGAAACTGCAACTTGTTTGCCTGGAAGTAGTTGCGAACCTCGTCCGGCGACACCTCCGCCTCGGACCGGAAACGGGACGGGTTGATCGTGACGTACTCCAGCTTTACCTTCTCGTTCCGGCGCTCATATTCCTTCGCTACCTCTTCCGGTGTCACCAGCACGCCCTGCCCCACCAGGTCCTCGAGCTTGGACACCAGCATCTGCGTCCGCACGTTGGCTTCGAACTCCGAAATCGAGAGATCCTGCTCGCGCAGCATCGCCGCGTAGTTTTCCATGCCGACGAACTGTCCGCCCTGGAACAGCATTGGCGCCACCGCCGGCAAGTTCCGCCTCAGTTCCTCGTTCGTCACCTCGAAGCCCAGCCGCTGCGCCTCGTAGGCCATCACGTACTCGTTGATCAGCGCGCTCAGGAGCTGCTCCACGTACACCTGCATCATTTCCTTCGGCACCGACCGGTGCCGCAGCGCCAACTGGAGCCGCTTCCGTACTTCCTGGACCGTCAACGCGTCTTTACCGATCTCGGCCACAATCTGGTCTTGCTGCACGCCCCCCCCGCCGCCAAATCCGGGAATCAGGTAGACCACCATCGATAGGGCGACGAGGCCCAGCAGTACGCGCAACAGAATGCGCTTAGCCCTGGCGCCGCTGCGAAACAGGTCAAACATGGGTAGAGTACTCCTCTAGTATTCCGAAGCAATCATTATAGCGTGCCGTGGAATCCGAGGCTTCAGCCTGCGGCCGCCACCGCCACCAGCGCGCCCCAGTGGAAACCCGCCCCGAAGGCGCTGAACACGATCGGCAGCCCCGGCTCGATCCGCCCCTCTCTCCACCACTCGGCCGCCGCAATCAGCATCGATGCCGACGAGGTGTTGCCGTGCCGGCGAACCGTGGAACAGAACTTCGTCTCGCTCACCCGGAGGGCCTGGGCCACCTTCACGATCAGGTTCAGGTTCGCCTGGTGCAGCACGAACACCTGCGCCTGTTGCACGCTCCAGCCGTTGCGCTTGAGCACTTCCTCGATCGCCCGCGGGATCTTCCGCGCGGCTTGCAGGATCACCGTGCGGCCGTCCATCGCCAGCGGCCGGTTGAAATCCAGCCGCAGGCTGTCGGCGAAACTGCCGTCGGTGAACAGAACCGAATCCAGGATCCGCGCCCCTCCGCTGTCGGGACCGATCAGGCACGCACCCGCCCCATCGCCGAACAGAATGGCGGTGTCGCGGTGGATGGGCGGCCGCAGCACCACGCGCGACATGATTTCCGCCCCAATCACCAGCACGGGACCTTGCGCCTCGGCCAGCCGGCTTGCGAGCGCCATCCCGATGAGCGAGCCCGCGCTGGCCACCGGCAGATCCAGCGCCGGAGTCGTCCCCAGGCCCAGCCGGTGCGCCACGCTGGCCGCCGGCCCGGGGAACTGCCGCTCGGCCGAGCCGCTGGCCACGATCAGCATCCCGAGCTCGGAGGGCGCCATCCCGGCGGTGCCGAGGCAGTCCTCGGCGGCGCGCACCGCCAGGTCCGCCACCGTTTCGTCCCCGCCCGCGAACCGGCGCTCCTCGATCCCGCTGGCCTTCACGATCCAGCCGGGATCCACTCCGGTGATGGCCTCCAGCTCGGCGTTGCCCACCACGCGTTCTGGAAGGTATCGTCCGAACGCTTTGATCCAAGCCACGTCAGGTACGCCCTTCGATGTAGGATTCGATCCGCTCGAGCGTTTCGAACTTGCGCGGAATCAGATCCGAATCCGGAATCGTAATCGAGAACTCGCGCTCCAGCGCGCTCACCATCTCGGGCAGCGCAAAGGAGTCCACGATTCCCGATTCAAACAGGGATTCATCCGGGCCCGGGTTCACCTCCTGCCGGGAGATGCTGCGGATGATTTCAAGGATTCTGGCTCGTCTCTCCATTGGTGATCTGCTCGGGTGGCGCCGTGCGGTACTTGATGAATACCTGAAACTCCTGGATTATATCCTGGAACAGCGCGTCCGCCAACCGGCGATAGCCGGCCGAGGTGAAGTGCACGTAGTCCGGCTGGGCCAGCTCGGCGTAGACCCAATCCCGCATCGAGCCCTTCCCGCCCATCCGCGCGCGCGTGTCCCAATACGCGCACCCGCTCGTCCGGCACGCCTCTCTTTGCGCCGAGACGATCGTATCCAGCTTGTCTAGAGGCGCCCAGCGCCCCTTCGAACGGAGTAGCCGGTCGGGCGGCCCCAGCACCAGGATCGAAGCTACCGGCGAGGCGCGCCGAAGCCGCTCCAGCAGCGTGCCGAACATCTCGCGGTAGCTCTCCGCGGTCCACTGCGAATCGCCGGCCTCGTTGGTGCCGTAAGCCAGTACGATCAGCGCCGGGTTGCGCCGCTCGATGTAGCTTGCCAGCATCGCTTCGTTCCAGCGCAGGATCAGCACCGCTTCGGCGCCGTTGATCCCCATGGATTCGTAGGTCACGCCCTGCGCCCTCTCGGTCACCCAGCCGAACAGGCGCACCGGAGCGCGGTCCAGGGTGCGGATCTCGAACCGGTGGACGCCGGCGCTGGTCTGGTGCGTGAGGTACCCGGGCCCCAGTTCGCCGGCCGTCGAGATCTCGCGAGCCCGTTGGCCATCCTCGTACAGCGCGATTCCGCCGCCCCCGGGCTGCTGCAAGTAGAACACTTCCAGGTACTCGCCATCGGCCTCCACAAAAACGCTCTGATCCTTGCGGTCCGTCGAGATGCTGATTCCTCCCAGGCCGAACAGCCCGTCCCCGGCGCCGGTCCGGAGCCCCTCGGCCTCCCAGCGCTGGGAGGCGCCCCCGGCCTGCACGTCGAAGCGCCGGTACCCCTTGAACGGCCGCCCCGGGAAGGAGAAGCCCGCCCCCCCGTCGCCGAACCGCTGTTGAAGGCTGGCGCGCAATCGTCCGGTCCAGGCGTCCGCGGCGGTGTGCGAATCGCCAAAGTGCAGGATGTGCAGAGTCTGGCTCTCGCCCAGGGTCTTGCGGTACAGCAGCTCGAAGAACGGCACCAGCACTCCCGAGCGCTCGATCGGGTGCTCCGCCGCTGCGGCGAGCGACTTGGAAACGCGGTCCACAGCCGCGGCACGCGCCTTTGCGCTCACCCGCACTGCGGGATAGTGGACCCGCCGCGCCCTGCGCTTCTTGGCGGCGGCCACCGAAACCCACGGCACCGCCATCAGCAGAAGCAGCGCAGTCCATCGCCGAAGCCAGCCCACGCCTATTTCCTCCTCGCCAGCGCCGGCCGCTGGGTGCTGCGGCGGAACTTGTACTCATTCAGCCCCTGGCACAGCCGCTGGAACAGCAGTTCGCCCACCTGCCGCGCGCCCGCCGGAGTCGTATGGATGAAGTCCGCCGATACCAGCCGCGGCCGCGCCTCGTACCAGCGCGCCATGGTCCCTTCCCCGCCCGCCGCCGCGAAAGCGTTGTAGAACCCGCACCCGGTTTCCCGCGCCACGCGCTCCTGGATCGCCACCAGCCGCGGGATGCTGGCCAGCGTGCGAATCTCCCCTCCGGCAACCCGCTCCGCCCGGTCGATGGGACTCATGACCAAAAGCGAGCACCCCGGCAGCGCCGCCCGCAGCCGCCCGATGGCCAGCCGCAGTTCCTGTTCGTACCAGCTCCCGACGTAGGCCGCAAAACCGCTCTCGTTGGTGCCGTAGTTGAGAATCACCAGGTCCGGCTTCCGGCGCTGGAGCTGCTCGGCCCACTGCTTCTCGTTGAAGATGCGGGCTGGCACGGTGGTGAACGCCCCGTTCATCCCCAGGCTGTCGTAAACCACCCCCGGGGTTTCCTTCTCGAGCGCAATCCCGAACGCCCTCACCGGCCCCGTTGCCTGAATCTCCAGTTCGCCCGTGGGAGGATGCAGCTCGAACACGGCGAACCCGGGCCGCTTGGCGTCGGCGCTGGTGTCGATCCGGCCGACAGGCAGCTCGCCACTCGAAACAATGATTTCTCCGCCGTCCGGCTGCCGCAGAAACGATACTTCCACCCGGGTGTGCCCCTTGTCCCGCAGCACAATCCGGCTCCGGGCGGCCCCCCGGTTCAGAAAAGCCACGCCACCCAGCCCGTACATGCCGTCCCGCAGGTCGTGATGGGTCGCCGGATGGATGTCCCAGCCGGACGCGGAGAGTCTCACGCCCCAATGTTCGTACCAGGCCCAGGGCTTGGCGATCAGCGTGAATCCATGGCCGGAATCGCCGAAGCGCGCCTGCAACAGCGCGCGCACGTCGCCGGTGATCAGGTCCGCGGTGGTCGGCGAGTCTCCGTAGTGCAGGATGCGCGTGATCGCCCCCGGCTCCTTCCTCTCCGTGCGCCACAGCGCTTCGTAGAAGTGGTCCAGCGCCCCCGAATTGTCCTCCAGGTCGGGAGCCGGGATGAACTTGCCCGGCCGCGCCGGCTCGGGCGCCGGCTCGGCAACCACCCGTGCCGGCCTGAAATCGATCACCGAGGCAACCAGCGCCGGGCTCAGGCCGCGAAAGTCCTTGCGCACCCAGCCGGCCATGGCGACCAGCGCCACAAAGGAGAGGATCGTCAAAGCCGGCCGCACTGGAAAGGAACGCATACGCTCAAAACCTGCTGTACACGAAAGGCGCCCCGCCCTTTCCCGCCAGGAATTGGAGCGCGATCACCACTGCCAGCATGGCGGCTGCCTGCGCGTAGAACGGGGCGCGCCCGAACAGCGCAATCGAGCTGGAGAGCCAGCGGTTCGGCAGGAAATGCCCTACCGCCGCCAGCGCCATCATCAGCAGTATCCCCGCGGTGAGATTCTCCGCCGATACCGTGAACGACCCCACCCGGCCCAGAACCGCCATCGCCCCTTTCAGGTCCGCGGCGCGGAAGAACACCCAGGTCAAGCACACGAAATGGAAGGTGAGAAGGCCGCAAGCCAGTTTCACCCAGCGATTTCCCGACGGCGCCCTCCGCCCGCGCCAGGTCTGCCACCACCGCGTCCCCGCCAGCCCCGACCCATGCAGCAGGCCCCAGATCGCGAAATTCCAGGTGACGCCGTGCCACAGCCCGCCCAACAGCATCGTAATTACCAGGTTGCCATAGGTGAACGCTTTCCGCTTGGATCGCAGGCCTGGCAGCGAGAAATACAGGTAGTCCCTCAGCCACTGCGAGAAACTGATGTGCCAGCGCCGCCAGAACTCCGGGATGCTGAGCGACGAATACGGCCGGTCGAAGTTCGCGGGCAGGTTCAGACCCAGCAGCAGCGCCGCGCCGATGGCGATGTCCGTATAGCCCGAGAAGTCGTAGTAGAGCTGCAAGGCATACCCATAGACGCCCGTGAGGACCTCGAATCCACTGTAGAGATTCGGCAGGTCGAACACCCGGCTCACCAGGTTGTTCGCAAGGTAGTCCGCGATGAGCAGCTTCTTCACCAGGCCCAGCGAGATCAGGAACAGCGCACGCCCCGCCTGCTCCGAGGAGAGCGCGGGTTTCCGCCCAAACTGCGCCTGCAGGTCGCCCACCCGCGTGATCGGCCCCGCCAGCGGCGTGGGGAACAGCGACACCGCCGTCAGGTGCTCCAGGTAGCTGGAAGTAGCCTTGATGTCCCGCCGGTAGACGTCGATGGTGTAGGTGAGCGCCTGAAACGCATAAAACGACAGGCCCAGCGTGAAGATGAACTGCGACCCCTCCGCGTACCGCACCGCGAGCAGTATCCCCAGGTTCAACACGATGCTGCACCCCAGAATCAGCCGCCGCGGCAAAGGGGCTTTCAAGCGCTCGAGCGCCAGGCCCGCCACGAAGTCCAGCGTCCCCGCCACCGGAATCACCAGCAGGTACCACAGCCCGAAGCGCGCCAGAAAAAAGTAGTTGGCGAACAGCAGCACCGTCAACCTGAGAATGCGCTTCTCCGCGACCGTCCAGTGCAGGAAGAAGACGATCGCCAGAAACACGAAGAACGTAGGAGCCGTCAGGACCACGAATCAGTATTCTATCGAATCCGGGCCGGCGCCCCGGCTCTGGACCGGCACTGGGTACTGTGCTAAAGGTGCGTTGATGGGTGCTGCCCTAGTTTGAGATTCTTCTCTCGCCCGTCATGTCTGCGCTCAGGACTGCCAGATATGGCGGCTTCAGGTCGAGTACTGCACTGACGTTTCGCATGGCCATCGTGCCGCCCGGGCGGATGAGGTACACGCCACGGCTCGGAATCGTCGATTGACACCACGGGCCCTCCTTCAGGGAGAACCACTCCACTGCGGGTCGCTGGAATGGCTCGACTGGGCATATGACCCGCTGGACGACGAATGCAGAGGCCAGTCTCTTGCCTGGGCGAAAGGGGTGGGGGACCCTGACTCCCTTCGGCATTGGCCGCCACTCCGTATCTTTCTCCCCAACGAATCGGTAGCTCCTGCACTCGATCGGTGTACCGGCTGGATCGGAGGCCCCACGGCCTTCCGAGCAAAACGCGAATACCCCATTCCGCTCGGCAGCTGATAACTCGCGGTACCAGTCCTCAAGCATTGGCCGGAACTGAAAGGACCACAACGTCCACCCGTTTGCCTCGATCTCGTGCCGCTTCCGCGCGATGATTTCTTCCATCGTCTCCCCGGCGTGCGGCCCGAAGGGATGCCAAAATGCAAACTCGAATTTTGTAAAGGTCACGTCCCGTCCCCCTCAAGCCAAGCTAGGACACTACCAAGAATCGGGAGATCCTTGAATTGGCGCATCATGCCCGAATCGTAGCAGAGGTGGAGCATCAACGCACCTTTGGGACACTACCCCCCACTGCGCACGGTTCCGCAAGCCTATAATGAGCCCATGAAGGGGAGGCGGAAGGTCTATTCCTATTCGGTTTTCTACGACGCCGCACCGGAAGGCGGCTACGTAGTCTCCCTCCCGGCACTGCCCGGCTGCCACACCCAGGGTGAGAACCTCGACGAGGCGGAACACAACATCCGGGAGGCCATTGCGGCATACATCGAGAGCCTGGCCGCTCATGGCGATGCCATACCAGAGGAAGCCCGCTCCTTCCACGGCATCGTCAGAATTCCCGTTTCTCTGCCAGCCTGATGTCCAACCTCCCTGCGCTCACCGCACTGGGCGTTATCCGCGCTCCGAAGCGGGCCTCTCCTGGTGTTGCCGCGTGAGTTGCCGCCCCGCAGCGCGGCTGACACCGGCAGGCCTACAATGAAGCCATGCTGCCTGCTGAAAGGTTCTATCCATGAATCGACGACACTTCGTACAGGTTGCGGCGGTGCTCCCCGTCTGGGCGGCCGACGCGAAACCGATGCGCCTCGGCCTGATCGTCTCGGCGGGCCGAGACCCCGAGAACGCGATCCGGACGGTTCAGGAACTGGGGCTCCCCACCTGCCAGGTTGCGGTGGGTTCTTTCGAGCCCGAACTGGCGGGCCGCCTCCGCGGCGCGCTGGACCGCTACGGCGTCGAGGCGACCTCAGTGGTAGCCGGCGGTCCGGGTCCGGAGGGCTACGACTTCTACCAGGGCCCGCTCACCATCGGCCTGGTTCCCCGAGCGACCCGCGAGGCGCGGATCGCGCGCGTCAGGCAGACCTCGGATTTCGCGAAGAAGTGCGGGATTCCCGCGGTACAGACGCACTGCGGCTTCATCCCGGAGAACCCCAACGATCCGGTGTACAAGGAGGCCGTGGATGCGGTGCGGCAGGTGGCTGCCTACTGCCGGAAGAACGGCCAGAGCTTCCGTTGCGAGACCGGGCAGGAGACGCCGGTCACCTTGCTGCGGACCATCCGGGACGTGGGGCTGGACAACGTGGGGGTGAACTTCGACCCCGCCAACCTCATCATGTACGGCAAGGCGGACCCGGTCGAGGCGCTGGATCTGCTCGGGCCGCTGGTGCTGGGCGTGCACGCCAAGGACGGCCTCTATCCGGTCGACCCGAAGAACCTCGGGCGCGAGGTGCCCATCGGCCAGGGCAAAGTCGATTTCCCCCGATTCATCTGGCGGCTGAAGGGCCTCGGCTACCGCGGCCCCCTCACCATCGAGCGCGAGGTTTCCGGCCCCAAGCAGATCAAGGACGTTCGCGCGGCAAAGGCATATCTGGAGAAACTGGTCGGTTAAGGAGACAGCGTGGGAAACGGCAAACAGCAGATCGGCCGGCGGGCGTTTCTTGGCGCGGCCGGCGGCATGATGATCGTGAAGCCGCAACTGGTGCGCGGCTCGGCGGCGAACTCGGCGGTTCGCGTCGGGTTGCTCGGCTGCGGCGGACGCGGCAAGGAGGATGCCGAAGGACTCGTCAAGAGCGGCGGTGCGCGCCTGGTGGCGCTGGCCGATATGTTCGACGACCAGCTTGCGGCCGCCCGGAAGCGTTTCGACGCGCTGGCGGAGAAGAACGCCACGGCGGGAGTGGATGCGTCGCAGATCTTCTCCGGGCCGCGGGCGTTCGAGCAGATCGTGGCATCCAAGGAAGTCGATGCGGTGATCATCGCGACGCCACCCTATTTCCATCCCGAGCACCTGGCCGCGGCGGTCGCGGCGGGTAAGCACGTATACTGCGAGAAGCCGGTGGCGGTGGACGTGCCCGGCGCCAGACGCGCGGTGGAAATCGGAGCGAAGGCGAACCGGCGGCTGAGCCTGGACGTGGGCTTCCAGCTTCGCATGGCGCCGCCGTTCCTCGAGCTCGTGAAGCGCATTCACGGTGGCGCGCTGGGCGAGATTGCCTCCGCCGAGGCGCACTACTACTGCGGGGCCCTGGAGCGGCCGGATTGGCCGGACGCGTCGCCCGCCATCCGGCGGCTGCGGAACTGGCTGCACGACCGGGTGCTCTCGGGCGACATCATCCTCGAACAGGACATCCACGTCATCGACATCTGCAATTGGGTGTTGCAGGGCCACCCCGTCAAGGCCGTGGGCACCGGAGGACGCAAAGGGCGCACCGACCAGGGCGACTCCTGGTCGCATTTCAGCGTCGTGTTCACCTACGCCAACAACGTGCACGTGGGCTTCAACTCGACGCAGTACGGCAAGGGCGGATTCGATGCCAACGAGCGGTTCTTCGGGCCGCGTGGCAACTCGACTTCGCCCTACGCCGGACCGGTCGAGATCACCGGCGATGAGGCGTGGACCTGGAGCGAGGGCGGCCAACCGCAGGGCGACAAGTTCTCGGTGACCGGCAAGTTCACCGGCAACCTCACGCAGGCCGACCCGGAGAAACACAAGGCGTTCATCGAGAGCATCACCAGTGGCAACTTCCACAACCAGGCCGCGGCGGGCGCGGAATCGGCGCTCAGCGCGATGCTGGGCCGCATGGCGGCCTACACCGGGCGCGAAGTCACCTGGGAGGAGATGATGCGAGCGAACGAGAGCTGGGATGCCGGAATCGATCTGGACAAACTTGCTGGTGGCTAGCCCAGCTTGGGCGGCACGTCGGTCAGCGGGCCCAGCCACTGCAACTGGCGGTCGATGTCCTCGTGCAGCCGGTACTTCTTCCGCACGCTGACAATGGTCTCGCCGCGCACGTCGATCTTCGAGATGTCGTACTGGCCCAGGCCGACCTGCCAGCAGTATTGCTGGGTGGCCATCCACAGCGGGTTGATGCCCATCGCCTCGACCGCCACGCGGTCGGCGGCGACGAAATCCGTCGAGGCGATCGCCACCCGCGAAGGAACCGGCGTGCCGGAGGCCGGGCCGCTGCCCTCCATACCTTCGTAGCCGTCGATCACCACCGCTCCCCAGAACGGGGCCAGCTTCTGCGCCGTCAGCATGATGTTGTAGTGCGTTTGCCGGATGCCGCCGTGATACTTCCGCTTGTCGCTCCAGAACCGCCGCTCCCCCGGTGCGCTGTGCAGCGGGGCGCCCAGGCACATGTTCTTGATCGACAGCGTGGCCACGCAGACGTTGTGCGTCTTCATCACCGCTGCGCAGAAGATGAACGCGTCGGGATCGAGCAACCGCGCGGCCAGCCGCACCGGCTCCACCCGGAGGTCCGCAGAGAGCACCGGAATCACCTGATACTTCGCTTCCGCATTGAGGTCCACCAGGCTCACCCGCTGCCCCTGGCGCTCCTTCGCCACCCGGTTGTAGCGGAAGTTCTCGTAGCCGTTCATGGTGTTTCCGGCGGAGGACTCGGCGACCACCACCGGCCCCTTGAAACGCGGCTCCAGGTAGTCCAGGATGCCCTGCAATACATCGGCGTGCGTGGTGGCCAACTGGTTGTTGGTCGACACGTTGTTCGGTTTGATCACGACGTACTTCTTGGTCTTGAGCAGCGGCGCGATCTGCTCGTCAATCGCCACCAGCGATTGATAGATGTTCTTGCGGCGGTCCTGCCCCTTCACCAGCGAGACCGCGGCGCGGCGATCGTAGCGAATCACCGGCTCGGGCAGGCTGGTGGGTACGGCGTCTCGCGGAATCTGTTGGCCGAGCAGCTTGCGGCTCAGCGGGATCGGGCTCGCAATGGCGCCCGCTCCAGCGGCGAGGTACAGAAAACGACGGCGCGATAAGTTTACTTTCATCGGCGGACCCGGCGGCCTTACAATTGAGGTTTCGTACCCGATTATATCCGATGTCCTGGGAGGTCGATTGTGAACTTTTCCCGACGCCACTTCCTCGCCGCCGGCCTCGCGCTGCCCGCGGCCAGCCTGGCTCAGGCGCCCGCCCCGAGCGCCCTCAGTTACCAGAAGCTCGGCCGAACGGGTTTGACGCCCACTAGAGTCGCCTTCGGCTGCATGATCACCTCCGACGCGAGCGTGGTCGAGAAGGCCGCCGACCTTGGCATCAACTACTTCGACACGGCGCGCGGATACCAGGGCGGCAACAACGAACGCATGGTGGGCGCCGCGCTGAAGGCCAGGCGCAAGCAGGTCTATATCTCGAGCAAGAGCCACGCCCGGGACAAGGCCGAGGCCATGACGAACCTGGAAACCAGTCTTCGCACGCTGGGCACCGACTACCTCGATATCTGGTACCTGCATGGCGCCTCGAGCGCGGGCGACTTGACTCCCGACCTGCTCGAAGCGCAGCAGGCCGCCAAGAAAGACGGGAAGATCCGCTTCACCGGCGTCAGCACGCACAGCGGCCAGGCTTCGGTGATCGATGGCGCGATCCAGTGCGGGAAGATCGACGTGGTCCTGCTGGCCTACAACTTCACGATGGATCCCGCGATCGAGGCGGCGCTGGAGAAGGCCAAGAACGCCGGCATTGGCCTGGTAGCGATGAAGGTCATGGCCGGAGGCTTCCGCAGGGTGAATCCGGACAACAAGTTCTATTCCACGTTGAAGCGCGACGGCGCGATGGCGGCCGCGCTCCGGTGGGTGTTGAAGAATCCGAGGATCGACACCACGATCCCGAGCATGACCGACATGGATCAGCTCGACGAGAACCTGAAGGCCATGAGCGCGAAGTTCACCGAGGCCGACCAGAAGATCCTCAGCGCCTACTTGCGGCGTATCGGCCCCTTGTACTGCCGCATGTGCGGGAAGTGCGAAGGGACGTGCTCGAAGGGGCTGCCCGTGGCCGACGTGCTCAGGTGCCTCACCTACGCCGATGGTTACGGCCAGTTCGCGCTGGGCCGCGAGCGGTTCCTCGAGTTGCCCGGGAAAGCCGCCTCGGTGCGCTGCCGGGAGTGCTCCTCCTGCTCGGTGCACTGCCCGAATGGAGTGAGAGTCGCCCAGCGTCTGAGCCGCGCGCAGGAGCTTTTCGCTTGAAACTCGCAGCCGGACTGTTCCTGGTTTGTTTGGCCGCACTCAGCCAGACCCCCGACTGCTCGCTGGTTCCCGGCTGGACCGAGCAGGGCGCGGCGCGCAGCTACGTAGCCGGGAACCTGTTCGAGTACATGGATGGGAACGCCGAGGGCTACCTGATTTACGGCTTCGTCAAGATGCAGGGCCTCAACTGCCAGTCCGGCGAGGACACCATCATTTTCGACGTCTCCGAGATGGCGGATGCCGAGTCCGCTTACGGCATCTTCAGCGCGAACCGCGATCCGCGCAGTCCCATGGAGAAGATCGGCATGGGCGGGCAGATCGTGCCGCGCCGCGCCATCTTCGCCAAGGACAAGTACTACGTCGAGATCGCCATCTCGAAGGACGCGCCCGAGGCGCTGCGTGCGTTCTCGCGGGCGATCGAGAACAAGATCCCCGGCCGCACCGAACTGCCCGAAGCTCTGGCGTGGTTCCCGGCCGAGAAACTGGCGCCCGGGACGGTCCGGCTGGTTCCGGAAAGCGTGCTGGGCCTGCGTCTCCTGAAGCGCGGCTACATCGCGCAGTACGAGTACGGCAAGGCGTTTATCGTGGCGGAAACCTCGCCCGAGACGGCGGCGGAGGTCATGAAGAAGCTACGGGCGCGGATCGGCGAGGCCCAGCCTGCGAAGCTCGCCGACGAGGCGTTCCAGGCCACCGACCGCTACCTCGGCCGCCTGTACTTCTTCCGCAAAGGGCGCTACGTCGCCGGATTCGCCGGCCTGGCGGATGGGCAGGACGCGGTCGCGCTGGGGACCATTCTAGCGGCGCGTATCCCTTAGCGGCGCAATCCTCTTTACCACCTGGTCTGCTGTGGCCGCGAGCAGTTCGCGCATGGTGCGGCGGTTCACCGGGTGCCGCAGCTCGGGAACGAGTTCCACCAACGGCTCCAGCACGAACCGCCGCTCCGCTAAGCGTGGGTGAGGCACAGTCAGGTCGGTGGTCTCGATGACCGATTCGCCGAAGAGCAGGATGTCGATGTCGATCGTGCGCGGGCCTTTCGGCCGCCCTCGCTTTCGGCCGAGCCCCAGCTCGATCTTCCGGATGCGCGCCAGCACCTGCCTCGGGAACAGGTCGGTTTCCGCCTCCACCACCAGGTTCAAGAACCAGGGCTGGCCGCGCACCTCCATCGGCTCGGTCTCGTACAACGAGGAGACGCGCAGGACGCGGAGCCCCTCGGCGCCAAGCAAAGCGATGGCCTCGCGCAGGTGTCCCTCCCGGTCACCCAGGTTCGAGCCCAGCGAAAGGTAGATGGCCTTCATGGCTTGTGGCTTGTGGCTTGTGGCCTGTCGTCGATGCGTGGTCTCGCGACGGCGGTCCCGCTCTTGCTGTCGCGCCGACACAAGCGGGACAGCGGCCGACAGACCGGGCGCCGGCGACAAGCTACAAGCCACATGCCACAAGCCATCAAAACAACGTGCTTTGCGGGTTGTCCCTCATCCGGCGCGGCAGGCCGAAATACTCGAAGGCGCGGTCGGTGGCCACGCGGCCGCGCGGGGTGCGGTCGATAAAGCCCATCTGAAGCAGGTAGGGCTCGTAGACCTCCTCGATGGTATCCGGCTCCTCGTCGATCGAAGCGGCGATGGTGTTCAGCCCCACCGGCCCGCCGGAGTATTTATCCAGGATCGTCAGCATGATCTTCTGATCGAGCTCGTCGAGCCCGAAGCGATCGACTTCCAGCAGATCCAGCGCGGTCCGCGCGATCTGCTCCGTCACCTGTCCGTCCGCGCGCACCTGGGCGTAATCGCGGACGCGGCGCAGCAGGCGGTTGGCGATGCGCGGCGTGCCGCGGCTGCGCCGCGCGATCTCCTGCGCGCCCGGTTGCTGGATGCTCACGTCCAGGAGGCTCGCCGACCGCATCACAATCTGCGTCAACTCCTCGACCATGTAGTGGTTAAGCCGCAGCACCAGCCCGAAGCGCCCGCGCAGCGGCGCACTCACCAGGCCCTGCCGCGTGGTTGCGCCGATAGCCGTGAAACGCGGGATCGGCAGCGAGTGCGTGCGCGCGCCTGGTCCCGCGCCAATCAGGATGTCGATCCGGAAATCCTCCAGCGCCGCGTAGAGCATTTCCTCGACGTCGGGCATCAGGCGATGGATCTCGTCGATGAAGAACACCTGGCGGGCACGGATCTGGCTCAGGATGCCCGTCAGATCGAGCTTCTTTTGCAGGATCGGCCCGGAGGTCTGTTCGAATACGACGTCCAGTTCGATCGAGATGATCGAAGCCAGCGTGGTCTTGCCCAGGCCCGGCGGTCCGTAGAGCAGCACGTGATCCATGGCGTCGCCGCGGCGGCGCGCCGCTTCGATGGCGATGGCCAGGTTCTCCTTCAGCTTCGATTGCCCGGTGAACTCAGCCAGCTTGCGCGGGCGGAGGCTGGCTTCGAACTGCCGCTCCTCTTCCTGCGCCGCCGCCGAGACGATCCCCCGCTCCCGCATGACCCTTCAGCTTAGCGCACCAGATCGAGCGCGCGGCGAAACAGCGGCTCGAACTCCGCGGCGCCCTCGAGTTTCGCTTTCCGCACCGCGGTTTCAGCCGCCGCCGGTGCGCAGCCCAGGTTGATGAGCGCCGAGAGGACGTCCTGGTCGAGCGCACCGAGCGCCGCGCGCCCGCCGGGCGCCACCGCCGCGGCCGCGTCCGTCGGGGCCGCGGGCAGCTTCTCGCGGAGTTCCAGGACGATGCGCTCGGCAGTCTTCTTGCCCACCCCGGGGATGCGCACCAGCCGGTCCACCGCGCCGGCGCGGATCGCCGTGATCAGGTCCGCGACCGGCAGGCCGGAGAGCACCGTGATCGCCAGTTTGGGCCCGATGCCGCTGATCGAGATCAGCCGCTCGAACAGGAACTTCTCGTCCTGGGTGAGGAAGCCGAACAGGGCCAGCAGGTCCTCCCGGACGTGGGTGTGGATTCGCAGGCGCACCTCGCGCCCGGCCTCCGGCAGGGCCGCGTAGGTCGAGATCGGGATGGTGACGTCATAGCCAACTCCGCCGGCCTCGACGATCGCCTGATTGGGATGCTTCTCCAACAGTGTGCCGCGCAGGTGAGCGATCATAGGAGTAACATTATTACACGCTCGGCCGCTCCCTCACGGTCGCGGTTCGGTACCTTATGGCGCGCCGCCGGTTCTTTGTCGATGCCATCCAGCAGTCCCGCGCGGTGCTGGCGGGCGAGGACGCCCGGCATCTACAGCAGGTTCTGCGCGCCGGGATTGGCCAGCGCTACGAGCTTTCCGACAACCGCTCGGTCTACCTGGCTGAGGTCGCCTCGCTCGCCAAAGACCGCGTTTCGTTCCGCGTTCTCGAGGAGATCGCTGCCTCGCCGCCTCCGGTCCGCCTCACGCTCCTGCTGGCCCTGATCAAGTTCGACCGCTTCGAGTGGGCGCTCGAAAAGGCCACCGAACTGGGTGTCGAAACCCTTCGCCCGGTCGCAACCGAGCGCAGCGAAAAGGGGCTGGAGCGGGCGGCCGCGAAACGGCTGGACCGGTGGCGGAGAATCGTGCGCGAGAGCAGCCAGCAGGCGCGGCGGGCGCGCTTGCCGGAAGTGCTTGCGCCCGCGGATTTCGAAGCTGCGCTGGCGGGGGCATCCCCCTACTCGTACATCCTGGAGGAAGAGCCGGGGGCCCGGCCGCTGCTGACCGCGTTGCCCGCCCAGCGCGACGGCGCGGACAGCGTGCGACTGCTGGTTGGCCCCGAGGGCGGCTTCAGCGGCGCGGAGCGCGCTCGCGCCCGCGAAGCCGGCTGGACGCCGGTCTCGCTGGGCCCCCACATCCTGCGCACGGAAACCGCCGCCATCGCGGCCCTGGCCGTGATCTCCAGCGCCTGGCTGGAGTCCGCAGGGTTTGACTCGCCGGTTTCCCGCCCGTTATCATGAGACTGTCTCGTCAGGAGACGGAGGAAAATCCATGGGTCCGCTGGGCGTTCAAGAAATGGTGTTCATCTTCGTGCTCGCCCTCCTCCTTTTCGGCCCCAAGAAGCTCCCGGAAATCGGCCGGACGTTGGGGAAGGCGATCACGGAGTTCCGCCGCGCGTCGAGTGAGCTGAAAGCCACCTTCGACCGCGAATTGAGCAGCCTGGAGCGGGAAAACGAATCACTGAAGGAAGTCACCAGTAGTTACAACCCGGAAACCTACCTTGGCGACTACCACTCCGACTCTTCCTACTACGATGCGGGCTACAGTTCCCCGTCGGATGATTCCACCGCGACAGAAACGTCCACAGTAAGCGCTTCCGCAACCCAGGGCGCCCAAACAGACTCCGGTACGGCCCCGGAAGGCACGGTAGCAACCACGGCAGCCATCGTCGCGGCAGAACCGCCCGCGCTCGATCCGGGGGCGCCCAAGCCGGCCGACGGAACGCAGCCCGCCGCGGGCGACTATCCCAACTTGCACCCGGAGAAAGTCTAAAACTGAGAGGCTGCATTTGCCGGACGACAGGAACGCAGGGCCCGGGGGGGAATCCTCGCGCCAATCCGCGTCGGTAGCCGCGCTCCCCCCCGTGGCGACAGGCGGCGGGGGCGGCTCGACTCCCCGGCTTCCTCCCCCCGGCGGAGGGGGCGGGGGCGGCGGCGACGACGAAGAGGAGGGCATGCTGCGCATGTCCTTCCTCGAGCACCTCGAGGAGCTGCGCAGCCGAATCCTCCGGGCCCTGGCCGGCGTGGGCATCGCCTTCGTCTTCTGCCTGTGGTTCGCCAACGACCTGTGGAGGATCGTCAGCGAGCCTGCGACGGTGGCGCTGAAGCACCTCGGATACCAGCAGAAACTGGTGCA
>JBEKMO010000094.1:0-18823 GCA_050008465.1 Bryobacteraceae bacterium | reverse complement strand
GTCATGCGCTCCAGCCAGCCGACCGGGGTGACGCAGGTGAGCATCCAGGCCAGCTCCGCGTGCGCCGCGACCGAGGACTGCACCATGATGGCGCTCTGGTTCGGGTCGATGCCGGCGGCCAGGTACAGCGCGGCCAGCTCGCGGATCTTGGCGCGAAGCTCGGCGGGGTCCTGGTAGAGGGTGACCGCGTGCAGGTCCACGATGCAGAAAACGGCCTCGTAGTCCGGCTGGATCCGCACCCAGTTCTTCAGCGCGCCCAGGTAATTGCCGATGTGCAGGTTGCCGGAGGGCTGCATTCCGGAGAAGACTCGTGGTTTCATGCTAGATTCACTATCGTACCGTGAGCACGGAGCTTGTCACCATCGAAAAACTCGTTTACGGGGGAGCGGGGCTGGCGCGGATTGGCGGCCGGGTAGTGTTGGCGCCGTTTGTGCTGCCCGGCGAGACGGCTCGGGTGCGAGTTGAAGAGAAGGTGCTCGAGGCGCAGCTCGAAGAGGTCGTAACGCCGGGGGCGGGCCGCACCGAGCCGCTATGCCCGTTCTTCACCCGTTGCGGCGGCTGCCATTACCAGCACGCTTCGTACGAACTGGAGTTGGAGCAGAAGCGCGCGATCTTGCGCGAAGTGCTGCGCCGGGTAGGGAAGCTGGAAGCGCCGGAGGAGATCCGCGTGGTCTCCGGGCCGCCGTTCGAGTACCGCAACCGCGCGCAGTTGCACCTGGAGGGCGGCGAGATCGGCTACTACGCGCACGGTTCGCGCCGGCTGGTGGCGGTGGACCAGTGCCCGATCTCGTCACCGAAGATCAACCAGGCGCTGGCCGCGCTGCGCGGGATGTTGGCGGACCGGCGCTTCCCCCGGTTCCTGCGATCTCTCGAGCTGTTCACGAACGAGGCCGAGGTGCAGCTCAACGTGCTCGAGACCGGGCAGCCCGTGGCGCGGCGCTTTTTCGATTGGTGTTTGGAGCGGGTGCCGGGTTTGACCGGCGGGACGATTGAGTACCCGGTGCGGCAGGACCTCTATCGGCTGCGCCACCTCTCGTTCTTCCAGGTGAACCGGTTCCTCATAGAGCAGATTGTGGATTGCGCGCTGGAGGGCGCGGAGGGCGAGACCGCGCTCGACCTCTATGCGGGCGTGGGCCTGTTTTCCATGCCGCTGGCGCGGCGTTTCCCGGCGGTGACCGCGGTGGAAACCTCGGCCAGCGCCGCGGGCGACCTCGAGTTCAACGCCTCGCGCGCCGGGCTCGCCCTTTCGGTACGGCAGCAGGCAGTGGAACCGTATCTGGAGTCGCTCGAGAAGGCGCCGGATTTCGTTCTGGCCGATCCGCCGCGGGCCGGGCTGGGCAAGCGCGCGGTGCGTGAGCTTCTGCGGCTGCGCCCGGCGCGGCTGGTTGTCGTCGCCTGCGACCCGGCGACGCTGGCGCGCGACCTGGGCGCGCTCACGGCCGGCGGGTACGCGATCGAGCGGATGACGCTGATCGACCTGTTCCCGCGAACCTTTCACATCGAGACGGTGGTGGGGTTGGGGCGAAGTTTGACGTCATAACGTCAAAGCGTTATACTGGCTGCATGAGCGTCAGCAAGAGAGCAACCGTCTACTTCGCACCGGAGATTCACCGGGCTCTGCGGCTCAAGTCGGCGGCGACCGAGCGGCCGATCTCCGACATCGTCAACGATGCGGTGCGGCTCAGCCTGGCTGACGACGCGGACGACCTCGCGGCCTTCGAGGATCGGACGAGCGAGCCGAACCTCGACTTTGAGACGGTGGTGAAGGACCTGAGGAAGCGTGGCAAGCTATAAGGTCCTGATCAAGGCATCAGCGGCCAAGGAACTCGAGGCGCTCCCAAACAGGAAGATCCGGTGGCGGTTGGTAGAGCGCATTCGTGCGCTGGCCGACGACCCGCGGCCTGCCGGCCGCGAGAAGCTGTCCGGCTACAAGGACCGCTACCGTGTCCGGCAAGGTGTGTACCGCGTGGTCTACCTGGTCTCCGACGAAGAGCGGCTGGTCTACGTTGTCAAGGTTGGCCACCGCAAAGATGTGTGTCGGTGAGCCGCCTAGCCAGCGATGGTGTAACTTGGCGACTCTATTAGCGGGGATCGGGGCCGGAGCCGTCCTTGTAGCGTAAGAAGGATGCAGACAGAGGAGAGAGCGAGGCCGGCAAGCTGCCGTCGTCCACTCCCACGGACACTTGAAGGTATTCGGTCGTGTCAGCCAGAAGTAGCACTTCCACCTGATACTGCCTGGATTCGAATTCGACCTCGTAGTCCTGATCGTCAGCCAACTCGGAGAGGAGTTGCGCACAAGACTTAGCCGACCACCGTTTAACCTCCGCGTCCAGGACCGGGGCCCACTCCTTGCGCCTGTTGCTGCGCCCGCCGACGGCAGCCAGGATGACCCAGAACAGGACGTACAACAAGACGGCGCCCACTGCCCAAGGGACAACCCCAAAAAGCAGGAAGCTCAACCACCTCCACAGCGTTGCCACAGGTTCCACGATATCTCAGTTTGGGGCGGCGTTTTCGACGCTGAGAGCGTGCGCCACGTGGGTCAGGATCGCGGTTGGGAACGCTTGCCCGGCAGCCCGGCGGGGTTTTCGTGGGTCTTCTCGCGGTAGGCGCCTTGGACGGCGGCGCCGAGGGAGACGGCTTTTTCGCCGAACTTGTCGCGGAGGCGGTCGGCGGCGCCCAGCGCTTTGCGCCAGCGGTCGCTCTTGTCCTCTTCGAGCAGGTTCATCTGGCCTTCGGCGGGGACCAGCGAGCCGGCGTGCACGCCGATGAGGCGGACCAGCGCACCCGGCTTGCAGTGGCTGCGGAATAGCAGGCGCGACTCCTGGAGGAGCTCTGTGTCGAGCTGGGTGGCGTGGTCGAGGGTGCGGGCGCGGGTGATGGTCGTGAAGTCCTTGTAGCGCAGCTTGAGCTGCACGGTGCGGGCGTAGAGGCCGTGCTCGCGGAGGCGGCGGCCGACCATCACCGAAAGCTGCGCCAGCGTGGATTCGAGCAGGCCGGTGTCCGCGGTGTCCTCACTGAAGGTGTGCTCGTGGCTGATGGACTTGGGGTCCTCGCCGGTGCCGATCTCGGAATCGAACCAGCCGCCGGCGTCCAGGCCGCGTGCCTTCCCGGCCAGCGCCAGTCCCCATTTTCCGAACTTCTCCTCGAGAAAGGCCTCGTCGAGGCGCGCCAGGTCGGCCACCTTGCGGATGCCGCAAGCGTGGAGATGCTTTTCGGTGACCTTGCCGACGCCGGGGATCCGGCGCACCTCGAGCGGCGCCAGGAATCCCGCTTCCTGCCCCGGCAGGACCCAGAGCACCCCGTTGGGCTTGGCCTGATCGGAGGCCACCTTGGCGACCATCCGCGAGGCGGCGATGCCGATCGAACAGTTCAACTGCGTGGCCTGCTTCACTCTCTCGTGCAGCAGGTGGGCGGCGTGGAGCGGCGGGCCGAGAAGCCGTTCGGTGCCGGTCATGTCGAGGTAAGCCTCGTCGATGGAGGCCATCTCGACAACCGGAGAGAAACTGTTCAGGACCCCGAAGACCTTTTCGGAGTACTCGCGATAGCGCGTGGGATGGCCGTCCAGGAAAATGGCCTGCGGGCAGCGCTGGTAGGCGGTGCGCAAGGGCAGGGCCGAGTGTACGCCGTACTTGCGGGCCTCATAGGAGGCGGCCGAAACCACGCCGCGCTCGTGCGCCTGTCCTCCCACTACGACCGGCTGGCCCTTCAGCGACGGGTCGAACAGCTCCTCGACGGACACGAAGAACGCATCCATGTCGAGGTGGAAAATCGTTCTCATGCCGAGAAACGGGCCACGAACACGCGCGGCAGCCCCGCCAGATCCGAGACCACCAGCAATTCGCTCCAGCGCCCATCCAGCATGGCGTTCACGGCGTCCACCTGCCGGTAGCCGAGCTCGAAGACGATCCAGCCGCCGGGCCGTAAGAGCCGGGGCGCCTCCGCAACGAGCTTGCGGTACACATCGAGGCCGTCCGGGCCGGCGAACAGCGCGACGTGCGGTTCGTGCTCGCGGATCTCGCGCTGGAGGCCTGGCTCCTCGACGGTGGG
The DNA here is from genome assembly GCA_050008465.1 of Bryobacteraceae bacterium. Lineage (GTDB taxonomy): Bacteria > Acidobacteriota > Terriglobia > Bryobacterales > Bryobacteraceae > Fen-330. The sequence goes on along the minus strand of JBEKMO010000094.1, from coordinate 14,773 downwards.
GATGTAGGGCGGATTCGAGATCAGCAGGTCGAGGCTGTGATCGGCGATGGCCGAAGCGAGGTCGCAGACCAGGAAGGCAACCCGCGCGCCCAGTCGCTTGGCGTTGGCTCGCGCCACGGCGACCGCGGCAAACGAAATGTCGGTCGCGACGACGCGAGCCGGCGTGCCCAGCTCGATGCTCAGGGTCACGGCGATGTTACCCGATCCGCAGCCCACCTCGAGAATGGCCGCCGGACGCGGGGTGAGCTTAAGCGCCTGTTCGACCACGTACTCGGTCTCGGGCCTGGGGATGAAGACATCCTGGGTCAGCAGGAAGTCGCGGCCATAGAACTCCTGGCGCCCGATGATGTACTGGCAAGGTTTCCCGCGCACCCGATCCTGCAAGGAGCGGTTGTAGCGGACCCCGGCGATTCCCTCCAGATCCTCTTCAGGGTGGGCGAAAAGCCAGGTACGTTCGCGTTTCAGTGCGTACGATAGCAGCACCTCCGCCGTCAGCCGCGGTTCGGAGATGCCGGCTTCCTCAAGGAGCCGGGAGCCCTGCTGGAGCGCTGTTCGGATGTCCATGGAGGGGGACAGCAGCCTCCGTCTGCTCCTTCAACTTCTCCGCCTGGAAGTAGGTCGTTAGCGACTCGACGATCGGGTCCAGGTGGCCATCCATAATAGCATCAAGTTGGATTAGGGTGAGACCGGCACGGTGGTCGGTGAAGCGGTTCTGCGGGAAGTTATAGGTGCGGATCTTCTCGCTGCGGTCGCCGCTCCCCACCATGCTGCGGCGCTCGGCGCCGATCTCCGCGCGCTGTTTTTCGAGCTCCATTTCGTAGAGCCGGGAGCGCAGAACGCGCATGGCCTTGGCGCGGTTCTTGATCTGCGATTTCTCGTCCTGGCAGGAGACGATGGTGCCGGTGGGCAGGTGCGTGATGCGCACCGCGGAGTAAGTGGTGTTCACCGACTGGCCGCCGGGGCCGGAAGAGCAGAAGGTGTCGATGCGGATGTCTTTCGGGTCGATCTGGACTTCCACTTCGTTCGCTTCGGGCAGCACGGCTACGGTAATGGCAGAGGTGTGCCGCCGTCCCTGCTGTTCGGTCTCCGGAACGCGCTGCACGCGGTGCACTCCGCTCTCGTACTTCAGCTTGCTGTACACCTTCTCGCCGCTTATCAGCGCAATGACCTCCTTGAGGCCACCCACGCCGGATTCGCTGGTCGAGGACAGCTCGACCCGCCAGCCCTGGGACTCGGCGTAGCGGGTGTACATGCGCAGCATCTCCGCCGCGAACAGAGTAGCCTCGTCGCCGCCGGTGCCGGCCCGGATCTCGAGCACGACGTTCTTGTCGTCGTTGGGGTCCTTGGGGAGGAGCAGCAGCCTCAAGTCTTGTTCGAGACCGGCCAGGGCCGGTTCCATGCGGGCGACTTCCTCGGCCGCCATGGCACGCAACTCGGGGTCGGGCTCCTCGAGCATCGGGCGCGCCTGGTCCAGGTTCTGCCGGACCTTCTTCCACTCCCGGTACTTGGAGACGACCTCTTCCAGTTCGCGGTGGGCCTTGGCGACCTTGCGGTACTTCTCGGGTTCGTTGATGACTGCCGGGTCGGCCATCTGGCGGTTCAGTTCCTCGTAGCGCGCCTCGGTCTGGTCCAGCTTGGACACGTATTCCATGACGGCCCCTTAGGCAATGACCAGCTTGCCGCCTTGCGCTTGCTCGATGGCCATGGCGTGCTCAAGCGCCTCGATGGCGACCGCGGTCTGGTCGGGGGAGGGCGGCTTGGTAGTGATCCGCTGGAGCCACAGGCCGGGCGCCGTGAGGGCGGCCATCAGCCCCCCGCGGTGCTTGGCGGCGAAGCGGATCAGCTCGTAACTCAACCCGGCGATCAGCGGCAGCAGCAGGATGCGGCCGGCGAGCTTCAGCAGGAACGAATCGAACGGCAGCAGGGTGTAGACGCCGATCGAGACCAGCATCACCACCAGCAGGAAGCTGGTTCCACAGCGCGGGTGGAAGGTCGAAAAGGTCTGCGCGTTCTCGACCGTCACCGGCCGGCCGGACTCGAAATTGAACACCACGCGGTGCTCGGCGCCGTGGTACTCGAACACCCGCCGCATCTCCTTCCACAGCGAGATCGTGTACAGGAAGGCGAGGAAGATGGCCATCCGGATGAGTCCGTCGACGAGGTTGAATGGGATGCGGCCGTGGACCGCCGGAAACACCTTGCCGAGCGCGGTGGCGAGGTAGAGCGGCACGAATTTGTAAAGGAAGATGAAAAACACCAGCGACAGGACCAGGTTCAAGGCCAGCATCCAGGAGGTCATCTCTTTCTTCGCGGCTTTGGGGTCGGCGTCCTGGAGCGCTGCGTTGGCGGAGAAGTGCAAGGCTTTGATGCCGATGCTGAGCGCCTGGCCGAGGGTGCCGACGCCGCGAAGCACCGGGAAGCGAAAGATGGGGTATTTCTCAGACACTTTGGGTGACAGCTTTTCGTCAGTGACGATTTCGCCGCTCATCTTGCGGACGGCCACGCAGTAGCTATGCGGTGCGCGCATCATGACGCCCTCCATCACGGCCTGGCCGCCGACCAGAGTCTCTTCGTCCCCTTCTGCGAGGACCGGTAGCGACTGAAGGTGCGCGAACAGGCGCAGAAACTCTTGGAATGGCAAGCTGAGTGAAACTCCTGATGTAAGTATAACAAGCTCGTAGCGCGTAGCCCGTAGCGCGTCGCCCGGTTTGGGTGACGTTGCCGCGCCTCCTTGGGCCCAGAATCCGCCGCTCGAGGGGAAAGCAGGATGCCGGTCGAACGACCAGGCCCCGACGACGAGCTACGGGCTACGAGCTACGAACTGCTGTTCCAGTTCGGCCAGCCAGGTCTCGACCTGCCGTCTGTCGCCGGCACTGCCGGAGCGCAGGTATTTCTTCAACTCGGTTGCGGCACGATTCGGTTCCCCGTCGCGGGCCAGCACCCGCGCGGCCACCAGGCGGGCCCTGGGGAACTCCCGGGCGGCTGCCTCGAGATTCTCCAGCGCCTCCCGCGGATCACGCCGCTGCGCATCCAGGGCGAGGCCCAGTATCAAGCGCAGCCGGTTGGAGCTGGAGTCATGCTTGAGGCCCTGGCGGGCGGTCCTCTCCGCTTCCGCAAAGCGGCTCATCGCAATGTAGGCGATCCCCAGGTTCGAGTGAACCACCGACGCAGTGCCGTCCAGCGAGAGCGCCCATTGGAACTGCGCGATTGCCTGTTCGAACTGACTCACACACAGATGGCGCACGCCGAGATTGTTGTAGGCTTCCAAGAACGCCGGGTCGATCTCGACCGCCTTCTCGAGGTGTGCGATCGCGGCGTGCGAGTCGCCCTTGTGTTCGGCCGCCAGCGCCTTGTCGAACTCCCGGCGCGCCTGACAGGGCACTTTGTGCCGCAGGCGAGCCAGCGACACCGTCCCCGAGATGGGGCGTTCCTGTTTCAGCCTGATCCGGGGCGCTCCGACGCGATCCCAGCCCAGGCTCAGCGGGTTCCGGGAATCGAACCCGCGGGACTGAGCAGGCGCGGTGGCGCTCAGCGACAGGAGCAGGGCAGCGGCGGCCGCTCCCGCCGCGGGCACACTGCGGGCGGCGGAAAGAATTGTCATTTAAGTCTCTCCTGGATGCCACGGGAGCACTTACCAAGATCAACGACTTTCTGAGAGTCTTATCGGCAATTCAGTGGCCATTAAGCAGGGGGGTGGGGATGAGCCGGTTGCTACAATGAAAAGCATGGCGATTTCGCCGCGGCGCGACGCGGTGGTGGTGGATGTCGGAGGGGTCAAGATCGGCAAGGGGTATCCGATTGTCGTGCAGTCGATGACCAACACCGACACGGCGGACATCGCCGCCACCGCAAGCCAGGCGGCGGCTTTGGCGCGGGCGGGCTCGGAACTGGTCCGCGTCACGGTCAACACCGAGGCGGCCGCGCAGGCGGTGCCTGGGATCGTCGAGTCGTTGGAAGGGGCCGGGGTGCGCGTGCCGATCATCGGCGACTTCCACTACAACGGGCACATCCTGCTGAAGAAGTACCCGGAGTGCGCCCGCGCGCTGGCCAAGTACCGAATCAACCCGGGAAACGTCAACATCGGCCGGAGGCACGACGACAACTTCCGCACGATGATCGAGGCGGCGTGCGAGTACGGCCGCCCGGTGCGCATCGGAGTGAACTGGGGATCGCTGGACCAATCGCTGCTGACCCGGCTGATGGACGAGAACTCGCGGCGGGCCGAGCCGGCGGAGGCGCGGTCGGTGATGCTGGAGGCGATGGCGGTGAGCGCGCTGGAATCGGCGCAGGCGGCCGAGCGGTACGGGCTCGAGCACAACCGGATCGTCCTGAGCGCGAAAGTCAGCGGGGTGCAGGATCTGATCGACGTCTACCGCGCGCTCGCCGCGCGCTGCGATTACCCGCTGCACCTGGGGCTGACCGAGGCGGGCCTGGGCGCGAAAGGCGTCGTGGCCACCACCGCGGCGCTGGCCGTGCTGCTCCAGGAGGGCATCGGCGACACCGTCCGCGCCTCGCTCACTCCCGCGCCGAATGGGGACCGCACCGAAGAAGTGCGGGTCTCGCAGCAGGTTCTGCAATCGCTCGGCATCCGCAGCTTCACGCCGCAGGTCACCGCGTGTCCCGGCTGCGGGCGTACCACCAGCACGTTCTTCCAGGAGATGGCCGAGCAGATCCAGGCGTATCTGCGCGAGCGCATGCCGGTCTGGCGCCGCGAGCGCCCGGGAGTGGAAGGACTGCGGGTGGCGGTGATGGGCTGCGTCGTGAACGGCCCCGGGGAATCCAAACACGCGGACATCGGCATCTCGCTGCCGGGCACGTCCGAGGAGCCCAAAGCGCCGGTGTTCGTCGACGGCCGGCTCATGACGACGCTCAAAGGCGAGCGTATCGTCGCCGAGTTCATCGCCATCCTGGAAGCCTACGTGGCGAGGAAGTACTCCGCCGCGTGAAGACCGCCGCTGCACTGTTCCTGTTGGCCTGCGGCCAGTTGTACTCGCAGCCGCCCGCGCGCCAGGTTGCGATCACCATCGACGACCTCCCGGAACAAGCCGGGAGCTGCGACCCCGGCGCCATCCGGGGACTCACGTCCAAGCTGCTCGAGCCGTTCCGCGCGGAAAGCATCCCCGTGACCGGGTTCGTCATCGGAAGCAGGTGCGGGCAGGAACTGGGCCGTGAAGGACTGCTTGAAGTCCTGCGCTTATGGCTGGAGGCCGGTGCGGACCTCGGCAACCACACCTGGTCGCACCACGACCTGAACCGCACGCCGCTGGCGGACTACGAGGCGGACATTGTCCGGAACGAAGGCATCCTCAGACAAGCGCTCGACAGCCGCGGGCGAAGGCTGCGCTACTTCCGGCACCCCATGTTGCATGCAGGCCGCGATCTCGGGACGAAGCTCGCCCTGGAGAAGTTCCTCGCCCAGCGCGGCTACCACGTGGCGCCGGTCACTCTCGACAACTCCGACTGGATGTTCGCGTACGTGTATGCGGCGGCCAAGCGACGCGGCGACGCGGCCATGCTGAGGCGGGTGATGGACGCTTACCTGCCTTACATGGAGTCGATCTTCGCCTTCTTCGAACGGCGCTCCGTCGAAGTGGTGGGGCGGGGAATTCCGCAGGTTCTCCTGCTGCACGCCAGCGAGTTGAACGCCGAGGCGATGCCCGCGTTGCTCGGAATGATGCGCGCTCGCGGTTATTCCTTCATCACACTGGAGCGCGCCCTCGCCGACGCCGCTTACCGGTTGCCAGACCGCTATGCCGGGCCGGGCGGGTTTTCCTGGATCCATCGCTGGTCGATTACCAAGGGCATGAAGCCCCAGGGCGAACCGAACGAGCCGGAGTTCATCGGGCAGGAATACCAGAAGAGCCTGGGGGAGAAGTAGGCTCGAGGGCGGAGCGGCGGAACAGGCCGGGAAGCAGATTTCATTGCTATAATAGAAACACATCTGGGGCGATCCGTTGGTACTTGCGGGCGCACTCCAAATCCAATTTCGTGCAGGGAAACAGCATGAGGACCATGAACGTTCAGACAGAGGAAGCGGAACTGTCCGGTGCACCGGCTCCGGCCACTCGCCCGTTGAACGAAGGCGTGTTCCGAGTCTTCAACCGGGTGATCGAATGGGTTACAGGGGAGCGGCTGGGACTGATCAACATCACCGAACGAATCAACGATCTGGTGCGTCAGAGCGGGGTGCGGGAGGGACTGGTCCACCTCCAGTCGCTGCACACCACCACCGCGGTGTTCCTGAACGAATGGCAGGATGCGCTGCTCGACGACGTGAAGACCTGCCTCGAGCAGGTGGTGGACCGGGAGCGGTATTGGCGGCATAACGACCCCCAATACTCGGACTGCGAGCGCGCCAACGCCGATTCCCATCTCCGGGGCATGCTGATGGGACAGACGCTATGCCTCCAGGTGCGCAATGCGAAGGTGCTGCTGGGCACGTGGCAGAGCATCATCTTCGCCGAGTTCGACGGCCCGCGCAGCCGCACGCTGGCGGTGCAGGTTTCTGGCATCTAGCGAGAGCTGTCTGGTACACTAGCAAGAGTCGTTCGTAGAATGCTGATCGCCAGGGAATTCGTCGCTTATCTCGCGCGCCAACTCGTAAGAAAGCTGAGCGGCTCGATGATGGAAACCGTCGAACCGCAGGTGGTTTCGGAACTGATCGCCACGGTTATCACCGGGGAACTGGAGATCGAGGACCGGCTGAACGACGAGGTTCGGGAAATCCTGAGCCAGTACAGCGATTACATGCGGCGTGAGGGCGTGAGCTATCAGGAGATGTTCCGGCGGATCAAGAACACGCTGATCTCGCAGCGCAAGGTGATCCGCGCGGCGGGCCGCGACACGGGCGACAACATGAAGTTGTCGCGCGACAAGGTGATCGACATCTCCCATAAGGTGGTCACGGCGTTGCGCAAGGCGCGCCAGGTGCGGCTGAAGAAGCCGCCCAACGAGGTGCGGCTGGAGCTGGTCCGCGAGATGACCGAGACCCTGCAAGCCGAAGAGAAGGTCGATCGCGCGGCCCGCGACAAGATCCGCTCGCATAAGCGCGAGATTCCGGAGGGCAGCGAGGAATGGGACCTGCTGCTGAGGCGCTACTATGCCGAGGAGCTGAAGAAGCTGGGCATCGAGCTTTCCCGCTAAGCAAAACCCGGAAACATGGTGGCTGTCCCCGGGTTTATCGATAGACCAGGAAGCCGGGGTTCTCGAAGATCGGGGTGCGGCTGGGCAGGCGGTGCGCCGGTTTCAGCACGAAATAATCGATGCCGTCGGCTGGATAGGTGCCCATCCGCTGCCAGCGCGTCCACCACTCGCGCGCGAAGTCCCGGAGGAAGTTGACCTGGCCGCCGCTCTTCCAATCGACGTAAACAGCGCGGAGCGCCCGGGCGCGGAAGATCCCCGGGTACACCTCGCGGCCGGCATCCGGGAACAGAAAGACCGCGTCCTTGGGCGTCGAGGAACGCGCCCAGGCGACCAGCGCGCGCAGGTCGGTGTTCTCGGGAGCTTGAGCCCTGGGGAGTCCGCAGGCCGGGATCAGGAAGAACGGAATCAGGATTGCCGCGGCCCAGGGCAGGAGCGCCCACTTGCGCCGGCCCGATTCGGCCCATGCAGCCAGCGCCGCCACCAGCGCCAGCGAGAGCACCAGCCAACCGATCCCACTGGTCAGCGGCTGGCCCGCGAACGTGCCCGCGGGGATCGCAAACACCAGCAGGAACCACAACGCGCTCTCCCACCAGCGCCGTTGCTCGCCCGCCTTCACCGCGGCGATGGCGGCCAGGATTCCCGCCATCGCGGTGACGAAGAGCACCGCCCGCGCGGGCTGGATCTGCGGTATCAGGATCCACTTCCATTTTTCAAGCAGCAGCCAGGAGGCGGGCAGCGCCAGGAGGCCGACCAGCGGCAGGCCGATCAGGAAGAAGCGCACGTCCTCGGAAGCGGACCTGCGCACGCGCCAGAACGCGGCGAGCGAAGCCGCCCACAGGAGAAGGTACTGCCAGATCAGCCGCGGTGCCCACAGGGAGACCCAAATGTACGGGGCGCGCAGGCGCTCGATGCGCTCGAGCTCCGGATCGATGCGCCCCAGGAACGCCTGTGACTCGCTCGCGCCCGCCTGAAGGCGGGAGAGCGCGAATAGAATCAGAACGCCGCCCAGCATCGGAAGGAGTCCCCAGATCCGCCGCCTCATCACCGCCGGCTTCGAGGGCCAGAGCGTGAGGCAGAAGTAGACGATCCAGAAGGGGATGACCGACGGCGCGTGGTACAGGAAGCCGAGGGAAACGGCGATGCCGGCGGCGAAATCGCGCCCCTGCGCCGCCAGGCCGACGGCGAACAACAACAGCAGAATGGCGAACCCGCGCGGCACGGGTTCGAGTTCGATGGTGAGCACGGTGGGACCGGCTATGGCCGCGCCCAGCGAGAAGGTGGCCGCCACCAGCAGGGCCATGCGCATGGAGAGCCGCAGCGCTCGCGCCAGCAGAAAAACGCCCAGGATTCCGAGCGCCCGGAAGAGAAACTGCTGGGCGGCCAGCACGGCCTCGAAATCCAGGCCAGTGAGCCGGCGCAAGGCTAGCGCCACCTCATCGTAGATGGTGAAGGAAACGTGTGGATGCTGGGCCAGCAATTCGCGGGTGAGGACGGCCGGGTCCCAAAGGCGCTCCAAAATGGGCAGGTAGATCTGCGTGTCCGATTGCAGGTAGGTGCGGCCGGGAAACTGGAGGAAGGTCAGCAGGGTGAGCGTGACGATGGCGCCGCCAACCCACACATATCGCGCCGCCGCGCCAGGCCGCGGCCCGGTGGGCGTTACTGCGCCGGCGTCTTGTCCAACTGCTGCCTGGCCCAAATTCGGTTCGGATTCAGCTCGAGCGATTTGAGGATCTCCTTGCGGGCCTCCGCGTTGCGGCGCGCCTTACGCAGTGCGATGCCGAGCCACAAGTGGGCTTCGGCCGACCTGGGATCGAGCTCCACGGCCTTCCGGAAATCGCGCATCGCCAGTTCGATCCCACCGCCGAACGCCCGGGGCAGATAGTAGTTTCCCACGCCCCGGCTGAGGTGGGCTATGGACGACCTGGGGTCGATTTCGAGAGCCCGCTCGATGGAAGAGCGCGCGCACCGGCCATACTTGAACGCCAGCACTACCTGTGCGGGGATGACCTGGCCGCACAGGGTGCCGAGGATTCGGTGGTGCTCGGCCACGGCCGGCTGGAGCGCCACGGCGCGTTCGGCGGCGCGGATGCCCGCCTCGGCGGCGGCCTTGGCGCTGGCCCTATCGCGAAGTTCCAGATCCACTTCGGCCAGGTAGGACTCGGCCTCCGCCAGCCGGAAGTGCGCACCGGCGTCCTTGGGCTGCCTCGCCGCGGCGCCGGCCGCCTCGCGAACGGCCCTGTCGAGCGCCGCGCGGTCCTGCCGGTCGTGCGCGCTCCGCAGATCGTCCGCTGTGGCGGCCAGTGAGGCGCACGCCAGCGCAAGAGTGATGGTGAACAGAGGCACTGAAGCCATTCTAAACTGCGGCGACTCTCCTTTGAGCGGCGCCGGACTCAGATCGGGCGCGCGCGGCGGATGAGGTGCACGATGTTGCCGTCGGCGTCGTTGAAGAACACCAGCCGATTCCCCTGCACCTCTTTCGGGGGCTCGAAGAACTCGACTCCCTGGGCCGCGAGCTGCCGGCAGGCCGCGTCGAAATCCTCCACGTCGATGGCCAGATGGCGGAGTCCGGGCGCTTTGGTGTTCTGCGGGACGCGCGGCCCTTCCGAGGGAATGATCTCGAGCATCGAGCCATCCGCCGCCTTTACAAACACGTTGCCCGCATACCGGTAATTGACGGTGAATCCGAGATGCTCGACGTACCATTGCCCCAGCCGCTCGGGATCGGGGGACGCAATCGCGGTGTGCTCGATTCCGGTGAACATGGAAAGATTCTAGCAGAGAAGCCGTCGGCGATCGGCTAATAGACGGCGAAGCAGAACACCTGATTGGAACCCTCCGGGGAGAGGGAATACTCGCCGTTAGCCAGGCCCATGCCCTCATTCACTTCGATGCGGTAGAGTTTGTCGGCCAGGCGCGTGGCCGTAAGGCGCAGCAGGCGCGAGTCCCTTCTCTTCTTCGAGAGCACAACCTGGCGGCTGCCGCCTTTGACTTCCAGGCGAAAGAGCCCCAGCGAGTCGGGCGCGATCTTCTCGGACTGGAACAGAAAGACCGGCTCGGCCAGGGGCGTTCGCACCGGGGAAGCGGCGCCGCTGATGGTGTAGACGGATTCGTTCTTGCGCGACTCTTCGCGCGCCCCGGAGGCTTCCGTCTCGACCAGGGTGTCGGCGTGCAACAGGTAGGGCACGTCCGGCTTGGGAGGCCGCGGCCCGGAGTAGTCCCGCTGCGCCGGGGCCAGTGCGGCAAACGCGAGCACCGCTGTAAACAACAGTACGCTCCGCTTCATACGCTTCTTATTCTACTGTGAGCGGTGGGAGGAAGAAACGTGGACCCGGGCTAGGAGCCGATGGCCCTCTTGCCGGGCCGGACGATCTTGAGGCCGCGCGTGGCGGCGGTGTCGACGCTGGCGATGCGCGACTCGACCACGGCGAGCAACTGGTCGAGCTCGGGCTCCGCGAAGGGCTTGGTGAGGACATGCGTTTCGGCGCTCAGCAGGCCGCGCGACAGCTCGTAGTCATACCCCTCGCTGAGGAGCACGAAGGCGCCGGTCTGCGGCCGGATGCGCTCGGAGAACTCGACCCAGTTCAAGCCAGGCAGGCGGATGGCACAGAACACCACGTCGAAGCGCAGGCGCTGGACCAGCTCGGTTCCCTCTTCGGCGCCGCTGGCGGGAATGACGCGGCAGCCGCGATTGGTGAGCATCCGGACGAGCTCCTCGCGGTCTCCGGAGTCCGGCTCGACCACCATGCAGGTGAACGGCCGAACGCCGGCGGCCTCCTCGGCGAGCCTGGCCGGGGCGACCGGCAGTTCGAGCTCCAGCCGGCACTCGCCCTCGCCGACCCGCACCAGCCGCATCTCTCCGCCGTGGCTGCGGACGATGCCGCGGGAGACACCCTCGCCGGGCACGCCGACGACGGATTCGCGCAGGGGCTCGGACTCACGCACGCCCTTGAGCGGATTCACGCCAAAGCCGATCTCGACCAAGGCGCGCCGCGCCAGCACGCTGCTGGCAATAGTGAGCCGCTTCTCGGAGGCCTCGGCCAGCGATTGTTCGGCCTGGATGAGCAGATCCAGGAAGACGCGCTCCAGTTGGCCTTGGGATCCCAGCACGTGAACGGGCGTGGGGCAGAGCAAGTCGTGCACCTCGAAGCCGCGCGCCCCCCACTCCTGTTTGCGGAACTGGATCAGGCTGCGCAGCAGCGAGTTCAGATCGATGCGCTTGGCCTCGGCGCGCTCGGGCTGGACGAGCGAAACCAGCCGCGAGACGATCTCCGAGGCTTTCCTCGCCTCGTCCCCGATCAGCCCTACGTCGCCCCAGATCGTGCTGGGGTCCGCGGTCAGCACCAATTCGGCCAGATGGGAAATGCTCTCCAGCGGAGAGCGCAGTTCGGCCGCGACGCCCGAGATGAGCTGCCCGATAGCGGCCAGTTTCTCGCTGCGCGACAACTGCTCCCGGACGGACTTCTCCTCGATCAGCCGCAGGGCGATGGCGATCTGGTTGGCCAGGTGCTGGGTGAGGACTCTCTCGTCCGAAGCGAATTCGTGCATCGGCTTCAGATCGAAGATCTCCAGAACGCCCACCAGTTCGGTCTCGGCAAACATGGGGACGAACATGATCGAGCGAGGCTGCTCCCCACGGCGCCCGTCGGGGAAGAAGGGGCTGCTCTGGGTATCCGGGATGATGAGCAGGGCCTGGTTACGGAAGGAGGCCGCGGCGCCGAGCGGCAGCGATCCCTCGGGCGGGTAAACGGGCTGGTAGAAGGCCTGGCCATCGACGCCGTGAGCAATGCGATCCAGCGACTTGCCGGCCCGGTTATAGAGATAGAGGTGTATGCCGGAGACCCGCAGAGCGCCGGGCATCACGCAGCTCAGCCGCCGCAAAACGTCCGAGGGGGAACTCGCCCCGGTCATCTCCTCGCCCAGTGCGTAGAATGCCCGGACCAGGTTGCGCTGCGCGGTCATGCGCCGCTCGCGTTTCCACCACAGGCCCAGCGCAAACACCAACGCGGCGGCAAGGACCGCGAACAGTTGCGGGGAGATCAGCCAGCGCCTGCTGAGCAGCAGCAGACCGTCGTCGTCCAACACGATGACCTCGAAGGACCGGTTGAACGGCGGAAACGGGCAATACTGGGCGGCGACCCCCGTCACGCGCACCTTGTCGCCGACGCCGAAGCGCGCCAGGCTGGAGGGCCCGCCGCGGGGTTTCGGCGACGGCAGGAATACCTTGAGAGGCAGCTCGGCGTCGCCGATCAGCAAGTACTCGCCACCACTGTTCTCGCCCCTATCGACGACGCGGCCATCGACGGTCACCAGCGCTCCGAGGTGTTCGAAAGACCGCAGGGCGGCGAGCGAAACCTTCAATGGCGCTGGCGCGGAGCCGCGGGACACCAGGCGGATGTTCGTGGGGAGCACGACGGGCAGGCCGGCCCGCCGGGAGACCGTTCCCCGGACTTCCACCCGGTCGCCAGCCCGCAAGCGGGCAAACTGCGCCGGGGGGGCCTCCAGGAACAAGCCGTGCTCGGTGTCATCCTGGATGGCGAGGTGGCTAAAGCCAGGGAAATGGATGGGGGGCGAGGCGACCGTGGCCACCACGGTGACGAGGGAGCCTTCCATCGCCGGGGCATAGTCGGAACCGCGGCGCGCTGTCACCGTGTCCAGTGGGAGCACACTCTGCGCTCCCGCCATGCCGCACCACAACAACACGGCAGCGCCCAGCGCGACGGACCGGCGGCTCATCCCACCGGCCTTTGCTCGGAAAGCCACGGCTCCAGTTCCGGATCCAGGTAGTCCCGGATGCTCAAGTCCACGTTCGGAAGCTGATCGTGGGTGGTCCTCAACGCGACCACGCGGGCACCGGCGGCCCGCGCCGCTTCCGCTCCCGCCCGGGAGTCCTCAAATACGATGCAGTTGGCTGGCGGAAGCTGCAACAGCTCCGCCGTTCGCAAGTAGATCTCCGGGTCGGGCTTGGGTTGCGATACCTGTCCGCCGTCCACTACCACGCGGAAATACTGTCCCACCCCGCCGGATTCGAGAACGAAATCGGCGTTGGCAGGCTCCGCATTGGTGGCCACTCCGGCCGGCACATTGCGGTGCCGCTCCAGGAATGGCACCAGCCCAGGCACCAGATGCTCCCTCAGCACCGGCCCCATTACCTGACGGTACAGCACTTCCTTGGCTGCACCGTGCCGGGAGACTTCCGCCGGATCTAAGCCCGCGCCAAAAACCTCCCGGACGATCTCATCGTTCCGTCTGCCGAACATCTTCTGGTCGAAGTCTTCGGCAGCCACCACACCGTGGCGGGCGAGGTAGACTCGCCAGACTGCCGAGTGGATGGGGTTCGAATCTACGATCACGCCGTCCAGATCGAAGATGAAGCCCAACTCGGACACCAACCCAATATCGCTCAGAACGCCCATGATATCACGGATTTAGGATTTTGCACCTCAAGAATCTCATTTTATCGCGAGGGGGGTGCCAGCACCGCTCGCTTGCGCGCGCGGCTCGGAACAGAGATGGGATGAGAAGGCCGGCTCCCGGCGGGATGCGTTAAGCTCCCAATTGGATACGCACTCGAAGTGCAAGGGAGACCGGCCATGAAAAAGAATAGCACTGTCAAGCAGAGTCCGAAGCGAGCTAGAGTTCTCGCACGAGGTCCGATCACGATCGGCCTGGACCTGGGAGACAAGACCAGCCGCTTTTGTGTGCTGGGTGAGAACGGGGAAGTGGAAGCGGAAGGCAGCGTGGTGACAACCAAGAAGGGCATGGCCGCGAAGTTCGGGTGCCTGGGGCGCTGCCGGATGGCGATCGAAGTGGGAACCCATTCGCCCTGGTTGAGCCGGTTGTTGAGCAGCCTCGGTCATGAGGTGATCGTGGCCAATGCGCGGCAGGTGCGGTTGATCAGCGCCAGCAGCCGGAAAGACGACCGGATAGACGCGCAGACCTTGGCCCGCCTGGCGCGAGTGGACCCGCAGTTGTTGCGGCCGATCCGCCACCGCGGAGAGAAAGCCCAGCAGGACCTGCTGGTGGTCCGGGTGCGGTCGGCACTGGTGGAGGCGCGAACCAGCCTGGTGAACGCGGCCCGCGGACTGGCGAAAGCGATGGGAGAGCGGCTGCCCTCGTGCGATGCCGGCAGTCTAGGAGTGGAGCGGTTAGAATCGCTGCCGGAAAAGCTGCGGGAGCCGTTGCGGCCGCTGTTGCAGGAAGTGGAATCGCTGACCGAAAAGATCCAGGAGTTAGACCAGAAAGTGGAGCAGATCGCCCGGACCGAGTATCCGGAAACCCAGCTTCTGCGGCAGGTGAGCGGAGTGGGACCTTTGATCGCTCTGACGTTCGTGCTGACGCTGGAAGATCGAGACCGGTTTGAGAAGAGCCGGGATGTGGGCTGTTACGTGGGGCTGCGGCCGAAGCGGGGCGATTCGGGAGAAAGCCAGCCGCAGTTGCGGATCACCAAGGAAGGCGACATCTATCTGCGCAAGCTGCTGGTGCAAGGGGCCCACTGCATCTTGAGCCGACGGGGGCCGGACACGGATCTGAAGCGGTGGGGTCTGAAGCTGGCCGAACGCGGGGGCAAGAACGCCAAGAAGCGAGCGGTGGTGGCAGTGGCCAGAAAGCTGGCCGTGCTGTTGCACCGGTT
>JBEKMO010000093.1:0-18903 GCA_050008465.1 Bryobacteraceae bacterium | reverse complement strand
ACGCCCGACGGGAACACCGTGATCTACGCGCTACAGGCCGGACAGGCAGTAGGGTTCGCCAATACGAAAACGCTCCAAGAAGAGAAACAGATCCCTCTTCCAGGTCAGCCTGTCTCGCTCACGTTATCGGCCGACCAGCGATCGGCGTTCTCGTCCGTACAGGCACAGGACAAGATCTTCGTCATCTCCATAGCGGATCGCAAGATCGAGAGAGTGATCACGGCCCCGGCAGCCTCGGGCCCCGACCCCTTCCGGCCCTTGCGCTGAGAGTGGGGTACGGCGCCGCTCAACGGCCCGCCACAGCGCCCTTCACGCTTTCGGCAAACACATCGCAAAACGCGCCCTCTGGTTCTGGTTTGCGGCTATGCGGCGGCCGCATGCCGGGTTTGCCGCATTCGTCCCGAGGCTCGGTGGCTTCGACCGCCTGGGGCGCGGGTGGATCACGCGCAGGCGCCGGTACGCGTCGCGGAGATGGGAGTTCCGTCGCCGCAGCGGTTTTGCAGCGGTCTTTGTGACACCCCGGGGCGCGCCGGGAAGCCTCGTCAAGTACATTGGGGTACTAGCGGGAGCCATCCCGTGGGGGTTCAAGTTCCCCTTTCCGCACCAGGTTCCCGACGGGTGGCCCGGATCGGCCGCCCACCGAATCCCCACGCCTGGGAAACCCTATACTCTGGTAGTCATGTCCAGTCGCCGATTCGGGAGCAGCCTGGCCATTGCCGGGTATTTCGCTGCTGCCGGGTTGCTGATCCACGGGCTCACCAGCGGAGCCTACGGGTACTTTCGCGACGAGCTGTACATACTGGCCTGCGGCGATCACCTGGATTGGGGATACGTCGACCACGCGCCGCTGATCGCCCTGATCGCCAGGCTGAGCCGCACCCTGTTCGGCGATTCGCTCTACGCCATCCGCTTTCTGCCCGCGCTGGCGGGTGCGGCCACGATCCTGCTGACGGGCCTGATCGCCCGGGAACTCGGCGGCGGTCGGTTCGCCGTGGCGCTGGCCTGTCTGTGCGTGCTGGTCGCACCCGTCTACCTGATCATGGACTCGATGCTCACCATGAACGCATTCGAGCCGCTGTTCTGGATGGGCTGCGCCTACGTCCTCCTGCTGGCCATCCGGCGCGACAATCCGAGGCTCCTCATTTGGTTCGGGGTCCTGGCCGGCCTGGGGCTCGAGAACAAGCACTCGATGCTGTTCTTCGGGTTCGCGCTGGTCGCGGGCCTGCTGCTCACTCCGGGGCGGCGTTTCCTGGCGAACCGCTGGATGTGGATCGCCAGCGCCATCGCCCTGGCCCTGTTCCTTCCCAACCTGATCTGGCAGGCGCAACACCACTGGCCGACGATCGAGGATCTGGGCAACGTCAAGAGAATGCACAAGAACGTCGAGCTGGGGCCGCTCGCGTTCATGGGACAGCAGATCCTGATGATGCTGCCGACGAGCGTCCTGGTGTGGGGCGCGGGGCTGTGGTTCCTGTTGTCCGGCCGGACGGACAAGCGGTTCCGTGCGCTGGGTTGGGCGTACCTGGTGGTGCTGGCGGTGATGATGGCGCTCAAGGGCAAGGACTACTACCTGGCGCCCGCCTACCCGATGCTGCTGGCCGCCGGCGGCGTCTTCTGGGAGAAGCTGACCGAGCGCCGCTGGCTGAGGGTGGCGCTTCCGGCGGTTTTGGCTGTGACCGGGGTCGTGGCCGCGCCGTTAGCGTTGGGCGTACTTTCCCCGGAGAACTTCCTGCGCTACACGCAGGCATTGGGGTTCACGCCGCCCAAGACGGAAGTGGGCCACATAGGCAAACTTCCGCAGCACTTCGGCGATCGGTTCGGATGGGAGGAGATGGTCGCCGCGGTGGCGACGGTCTACCAGGGCCTGCCGCCGGAGGAGCGCGCCAAAACCGCCATCTATGCGGGCAACTACGGCGAGGCCGGCGCCATCGATTTCTTTGGCCCGCGATACGGGCTGCCCAAGGCCATCTGCGCCCATCAGACCTACTTCTTCTGGGGGCCGCGCAACTACACGGGCGAAGTCATGATTCTGTTGCAGTCACGACGCCGGGATGCGGAGCGATACTTCGCGAGTGTCGAAGACGGGCCTGCCCTGAATCATCCGTATGCGATGGCCGAGGAGCACTATACCATCCTGATCGCCCGCGGACTAAAGCTGCCGCTGGCCGCGATCTGGCCCCGGCTGAAGCACTGGAACTGAAGTTCCCTCATCGCCCCGAGGAGCCGAAGCCGCCGTGGCCGCGATTGGTGTCTCCCAGCTCCGACTCCTCCCATTCCACGGGCTCGTAGCGGGCGATGACGAGCTGCGCGATGCGGTCGCCGGGCTCGATGTGGTACTCCTGCGGCCCCAGGTTGAGCAGAATCACCCGGATCTCGCCGCGGTAGCCCGGGTCGATGGTCGCCGGGCTGTTGGGCAGGGTGATGGCGTGCCGGAGCGCCAGCCCGCTGCGCGGACGCACCTGCGCCTCGTAGCCAGGCGGCAGCTCGATGGCGATCCCGGTGGAGATCAATCCGGGCACACCTGGCTGTAGAAAGGCCTCCTCCGCCGACCGCAGGTCCATGCCGGCGTCCTCCGCGGGGCCGTGCGCGTAAGCCGGCAGAAACGCCTCGGGTCGCAACCGCTTGATCTTGACTCTCATCGATTCAGCTATCATAGCGGTTCATGCAGGCGAAACCGAAGCGGGTTCTCACCTTGGCGCCGATGCCGCCCGAGAAGTGCGCCTACGCGCTGGCGCGTTACAGCCGTTCGCCGGACTCGATCCGGGAGTCGCTGGACTGGGTCCGCCGCCACGATTCCGAGAAGTTCCTCGAGCACTTCTACTTCCAGTACGGCCACGCTTCCATCGCCGACCTCGGCCACACCGTCCTGTGCTTCGAAGGAATCTCGGAGCTGGCCGCGGTCGAGATCGAGGACGAGCCGCTCTGGGACGGCCAAGCCAAGTCCTCCCGCTACCAGGATTTCTCGCGCTCCGGTTTCCTGACTCCCGAGGAGTTCGCGCCCTCCGCCGCCGAAGCATACCGCTGCGCCGGCCAGAAGCTGCTGGCTAAGTACGGGAAGATCCATGCCGCGATGGCCGAGCACCTCCGCTCGCGCCTGCCCCGTCCCGCCGACATGAAACCGGATGCCTACGAGCGCAACATCGCCGCACGCGCGTTCGATGTCGCCCGCTACCTCCTGTTTCTGGGAGTACCGACCAACGTCGGCCAGGTGGTGAGCATCCGGACGCTCGAAAAGCAGGTCCGCCGGCTGCGGGCCTCCGAGTACCAGGAGCTGCGGTCTCTGGCCGGTGAAATGGCCGACGCCTGCGCCCGCGCGCCGGACTGCATTTGGGACGCCGACGCCGCCGCCGAGCCACTCTGCCCCACCCTGGCCCACCACGTCGAGGCCGACTCGCACCGGATCGAAGCTAGCAGGGATCTGAAACGCTGGGCGGAGCAGAACCTGCCACCAGCCGCCGGGCTCGAGCCGGAATCCGTCGATCTCCTCCGGCCCAGCAATGTCCCCTCCGACATCGTTGCGACGCTGCTCTACCCTGTCACGGACCGGCCCTTCCGCGAGCTCTACTCGCTGGCCGCCGGCTGGAGCGCGGCGATGCGGTACGAGGTGATCGATCTTGCGGTTCGCTCCCGCACCCGGCGGGACGAGCTGCTGCGCGAATTTCGCGGTGGTCCCTATGCCTTCGACCTGGTAATGGACATCGGCGCGTGGCGCGACCTGCACCGCCACCGCCGCTGCCAGCAATTCCGGCAGGCCTATTCCGCCCGCCTAGGCTTTGAAACGCCCCCGCCGCTCGTAGATGCCGGGCTGAGCGGGGATTACACTGCCGCGATCAACGAAGCTGGCGACGCCCTGCGCTCCTTGCCGGAGCCGGGGGCCCACTACCTCACGCCCTTCAGTGCGCGCTCCCGCTTCCTGTTCAAGATGGATTTCGCCGAGGCCGAGTACATCGCCAAACTGCGCAGCGGCGTCAAGGGGCACTTCAGCTACCGCCGCATCGCCTGGGAAATGAAGCAGAAGATGGAGCAGCTCGAACCGGAGCTGGGGCGGCTCATCGAGGCCACGCCTCCGTGGGTGCAGGATCCGCTGAAGAGGTAGGGCACGCTACACGGCGCAGGCGTCAAGTCCAGGGGCCGCCAAACCGATTCCTGGCAAGAAATGGGGCTCTGGCTGGCTGCCCGTACATGTCATGTGAAGGACAATTTGCCCGCCGGCGGGCGTCCATTTGCGGCCGAGCCAGCCGGTTGACACTCCTTCGCTTAGCGCGATAAAGTTGTGGATGTCGACTCTATTGAATCCAAGATGAGCCTAGGATCGTCTTGCGAGCGTGCCCTCGCTACGCAGTGAACTGAGTCGGAGTCCAAAAAATACTCAGTGAGTGGCGGGTAACATTGCCCGGCCAGCGGCGCAAGCTGTTGTCCGGGAGTTGAAGCCGAGGGTGCTTTTTTGCTTTTCAAGCGCGGGTGGGTCACTTTCGTCCAGCCTTTTGCGCTCCCGGAGATTCTCTCTGCCAGCCTGGCAGAGGACTTCCGCTTCCTTAAGACGCTCCCCTTGGACTACCCGCCGCAGGATCTGCCTTCTCTGAAGCAGATTGGAAAAGTGTGCCCCATTGCGCGCTCCGAGCTGCTCGGGCTGGATATGCATCGCGGCGTGGAGAAGCTCTTTCGCTGCATTGCTCCACATTCCCCGGTGCAGATTGTTCCGGAGATGGGCATCCAATGGCGCGTGAAGGGACTCACGTTTTCGGAAACCATATTGCGAATCGACATCCACCCGTTTGGGTTGGCGCTTTCTTTGGGGAGTCTGTTCGAAGTCGAGCCGGACTCGGGAGGACTCACCGGGTTCGCGTTGGCGCGCATTCTAAACAACCTGGAGCGTAATCGGGGCGTGCACGCGGCCACCCGGGCGTTCCGCCAGCCGAAATGCGTTCTGGATATTTTCTATCAGCTTCGCCGGATGATGGCGTCCCAAATGTTCCAGGACAAGATTTCATCCCGTGCAGCCGACGAGGTTTTTTGCGTGTTCTCGCCAGACGACGGCAGTTTTCCGCTGAATCCCAGTGGCGTGCCCGACGGCCAGCCGGACAGGCTGGCCCTATTCTCCGCCTTGGAGCGCTTCACCGGCAATGAGAAGCTCGACGCCGTCTACCTTGGCAACAAGTGCTTCACAGCCGAAGGAGAAGTCTCTCTGGATAGACGTCTCTTGGGCTGGATCTTCGGGTCGGAACACGGCCTGGCGCTCTTCATTCGCCCCGCCGAGAAGGCCCCCGCCGCAACCAGGGCCCGGCGCTGTAATCACAAGAACATCTCCCGCTTGATCGGTTGGTACCTGCTGTATCAATCGTACTTGGCCGGGCGTGCGGGCAGCCCGGACCAGGCGGGCACGGAGTTCCTTCAGCACGCCGTCGACGCCTACGACACCATGGCGGTCAGGTATTCGAGGTTCTGGATCCGCTGGGCGCGTGCAAGGTTCCGGCTGGATGAACCGGTCAAGGCGGTGGTTAAAGCCTATGGTTTGAAGCGGACACATCCACCGGACGATCACATCCCACTGCCGCAAGCCAATCTTCGGGTGTTCATCTCGTACTCGCACGCGGACGGGAAGTTTTGCGCCGAACTCGAGAAGCACCTCGAGATCTTACAGCAGGAGAATATTCTCGAAAGCTGGAGCGACCGCCGGTTGCACCCGGGACAGGAATGGGACGGGGTCATCAACGAAAAACTGAACTCCGCGAACTTGATCCTGCTGCTGATCAGCGCGGATTTCCTGCTTTCGAAATATGTGCGCGAAACGGAGATCCGGCTCGCCATATCCAGACAGCAAGCCGGTGACGCAGTCGTGATCCCGGTCATTCTCGACGAAACGGATTGGAAGGGTTCACCATTCGCGGATTTCCAGGCGTTGCCGAGCCAAGGCAAGCCGGTAAGCCGGTGGAGGAGTCATCGGGCTGCGGCCGCGGACGTGGCTGCCGGCATCCGGGCGCTGGCTCGGGGCCCCTCTGCCCATCCGGATGCGATCCATCAGCCGCCGCCAGCGGATGGTACCCCCCCGGCACATTCATGAGCCTGGGGAACGCGTGCGCTTCCAGCAAGCTCGGGACTCCTGGCGAGAACGGCGCACCGCCCGGCAATGCAGATTCTCCCACCGGCCGGGCTGGTCTTAAGACCAATGACCTCAGACTGACGTTTCCTCCAAACTCTTGAGTTTCGCGGAGAGGGTGGTGCGCTTCAAGCGCAGCATCTCGGCCGCCAGCTTCTTGTTGCCGCCGGTGCGTTCGAGGGCCTGGTCCAGGATGCTGCGCTCGATGCGGCTGACGGTGCGCTCGAAGTCCAGGCCATCGTCCGGAACCCGGACCACGGGCGAAGCCCCTGCGGCAACCGGCCGGGATTGCCCGAGCGGGGGGAGCGCGAAATCGCTGGGATTCAATTCCTGTTTGTCTCCGCTCAGCGCAATCGCCATTTCGACGGCGTTCTCGAGCTGGCGCACATTGCCCGGCCAGGAGTAGCTCGAGAGCCGGTCCAGCGCCTCGCGGGAGATCCGCTTCGAGGCGACGTCTTCGAGGCGGCAGATCTTGTCGATGAAGTGGTGTACCAGCAGCGGGATGTCGCCGGGGTGTTCGCGCAGCGGCGGCATGCGGATGGGAACCACGTTCAGCCGGTAGAACAGGTCCTCCCGGAACTTGCCCTGCTTGATCCGCTCCGGCAAGTCCATGTTCGAGGCCGCCACCACTCGCACATCGAGCCGGATGGTCTCGGAGCTGCCCACGCGCTGCACCTCGCGCTCTTGCAGGACCCGCAGAAGCTTGGCTTGCAGGTCCAGGGCCATATCGCCGATTTCATCCAGGAACAGGGTGCTGCGGTGGGCCTGCTCGAACCGCCCGATGCGCTGGTTGGTGGCGCCGGTGAAGGCGCCCTTCACGTGGCCGAACAGCTCGGCCTCGAGCAACGTCTCAGGCAGGGCATTGCAGTTCACGGCCACCATCGGAAAGTGCGACCGGCCGCTCACCAGATGGATGGCCCGCGCGACCATCTCCTTGCCAGTGCCGGTTTCGCCGGTGATCAGCACCGTGCTGCGCCGCGGACCCACCAGCCGGATGATCTGCGCGATGTTCTTCACGGCCCGGCTTTCGCCCACCAGGAACCTCTTCCAGGGCTCCTGCGCCAGCGCCGCGCCGAACAGGGCCAGTTCCCGGCTGCGCCGGTATTCGACGGCTTCCTCCAGGACGCGGGCCAGCTCCGCAACCGGAGCATCGGCTCCAAAGAAGTAGTAGGCTCCGAGCTTGGTCAGCAGCACGGCGTCGTCGAAGGAGGCGTCGCGGTGGCGGATCAGGACGGGGATGAGCGAGTTGACCCGCTGCGCTTCCTCCAACCACTCCTCCGGGGTCCAGCCGGGGATGGGGAATTCCGCCAGAACGACGTCGTAGGTGGAGTTCTTCAGGTCCTCGAGCGCCAGGACAGGCCCGCTCGCCACTTCGGCGGAGAAACCACCAACCTGCTCCAGCCCTCGCCGCTCCGCTTCCGGAGGCGTGCTTCCTTCGGCGGTTACCCACAGAAGTCTCATCATGACTCCGGCATTTGGAGGCAAGTCCGAACGTAGTCTCGGCTCTAGTATTCGGGAATACCATCGGCGGACGCGGACGGGGCTTTAGCCCGTATTCACCCCTACTACCGGCACGCGCCGGCCCTACGCCCCCTGAGACACAGAGCCTCCGCATCCCGCTGAAGTTGTGGGCGATCCAACGCTTCCAGGCTACCTTGGGGCGGAAGCCGCTTTCCTGGTGGAGTCTCTAACCGCCAGCTTGGGCGGCAGCAGGATGGTCTTGGGGCGCACCACGCTCTTCGACTCGATCAGGCTCAGCGCCAGTTTGGCCGCACGCTCCCCGATGGTCGTGCTGTCCTGGTCGATGCTGGACAGCGGCACGCGCAACAGTTCGGCGTAGGGCAGGTTACCGCACCCGATGACGGCGATGTCTTCGGGTACCCGCAGGCCGGCCTCCAGGATCGCCTTCAACGCGCCCATGCCGATGGGATCGTTGTAGCAGAAGACCCCATCCGGGCGGGGATTGAGCCGCAGCAGTTGCCGCATGGCGCGATATCCGCTGGCGTCGGCCGCGTCGTCAGCGCTCTTCCCCAGGACAATGTATCCGGGAGGCATCACCAGGCCGTGCCGTGTGAGAGTCCGCCGATACCCCTCCAGGCGGCCCAGCGCGGTGCTCAGTTCGGGACCCCGGATGTGCGCAATACGCTGGCAACCGATTTCGATGAGATGCTCGGTCGCGACGGCGCCTACCTGCTCGTCGTCCACACCGACGAAATTCGCCGCCAGGCCAGCGAAGCGCCGGTCGACCAGCACGTAGGGGGTCTTCATCTCTTCGATCCGGCGGAAGCTCTCCACCGTCCATTGCGCCGAGGCAACGATCAAGGCGTCCACGCGGCGGGCCAGAAGCTGATCGATTTCCTGTTGCTCGAGTTCGGGGTCTTCCTCGGAAGAAGAAATCACCAGGCCGTAGCCCTTCTTTCGCAGCACCTTGGAGAGGCCTTTGGCGACCTCCGCGAAGAAGGGATGGACCAGGGCCGGGACGATCAGGCCGATCATGTAGGTCCGGCCGGTGACCAGGGCGCGCGCCGCGAGATTAGGACGGTAGTGCAGCTCCTTCATGCGCTTGAGCACCCGCTCGCGGGTTGCCGGGCTGATGTCGCTGTGATTCCTGAGGACCTTGGAAACCGTCACTACCGAGACGCCGAGATCCCGCGCGATGTCCTTCATTCGGACTGCCATGGCCGTATTATGCCATGCCGTTAACTTGATCGGGTGCAGTTTTTCTTTTGGCGCCGAGGGATGTCGTTTGATTACATCAGGTTCCCGCGGAAGTAGCGGTAAAGTAAAATGTGGGGCAGGCTTTACAGCCTGCGGACCCGCTTTCTAGCGGGTCCAGCCGGCCGGAAGGCCGGCTGCGGGCATGATTGCCCGCCCCACGGCGAGCGCCTATGCCGATTCCAGGATCAGGTTGGCGTATTGCGTCGTGTCCCCGGTCCGGATGAGACCGATGGCCTGCGGTACCAGCTTCTTGAACTCGACATGCGGCTCGACGACGACCGCGATCCCCTCCAGGGCCTGCGCGAATCGCGCCTGAGTCGCTGCGTCGTTCGACGTCCGGAATTCCTCCGCCATGTAGACCTTGCCGACGGCGAAGTTGCGGCGGATGGCGGCAAGCACTTCCAGCACCCGGGGAATGCCGTCCACCAGCGAGATGTCGACGGTCTCGATCTGGGGCCAGAACGGAAAGCCGCGATCGGCGATGACCAGAGTGTTGGTGTGCCGCACGCGGCTGAGCAGAGAATTGATGGCTGGATTGAGGATTCCGGTGATGAGCATCGGTGATATGATACCAATTCGACAGGATCGGGCCGCCGCCAGCGGCCCTTTAGAGTGTCAATTACTTGAGCGCAGATCCGGAAGGGGAGAAGCACAGCATGAAAGACGAACTGGTGGTGGTGACGGGCGGCGGCGGCTTCATTGGCGGAAGCCTGGTGGCGGACTTGCGGCGGCAAGGCTGCCAGAAGATCCGTGCGGTGGACATCAAGCCGTTCGAGGAGTGGTATCAGTGTTTCGACGACGTCGAGAACCTGCCGCTGGACCTCAACATCAAGGAGAATTGCGAGACGGCGGCCCGGGGCGCCTGCCAGATCTTCAATCTCGCCGCCCACATGGGTGGCAAGGGCTTCATCGAGCACAACAAGGCGCTGTGCATGCTCTCGGTGCTGATCAACACGCACATGCTCCAGGCGGCGCTCAAGTTCGGGGTACAGAGGTATTTCTACTCCTCTTCGGCCTGCGTACACAACGGAGAGAAGCAGACCGACCCCGACTCTCCGGCTTTGAAGGAAGAGGACGCCTACCCGGCGCTTTCCGAGGACGGCTGCGGCTGGGAGAAGCTGTTCAGTGAGCGGATATGCCGCCACTTCCGCGAGGATTTCGGGCTTTGCACCCGTGTGGCGCGATTCCACATGATCATGGACTCCAACATTCGCGATCCGATCAACCGGGGATCGAGCGAGCTGGTGTCCATCGAGCAGCTCGTCGGCCTGGTCGAAGAGATCGCCGGCATCAAGCTGAACCGGCGGTACAATTTGAGCGCGCCTAAGGGCGTGGCCGGCCGCAACAGCGACAATACGCACATAAAGCAGTACCTCAACTGGGAGCCGAACATTCCGCTGCGAGTGGGCTTGGAGAAGACCTACGCCTGGATTTACGATCAGTACGTTGAGCGCGAGAAGCGCTGTCAGGCTTGCCGCTAGGATCGGAGAGCGATGGCCGCCATGCCCGGGATGCCGGAAGAGTGGGACTATCTGATACTGACCGCATCGAATACCGCGCAGGCCGAGGCGCGCGAGGAACTGGAGCGCGAGCCGCTCAACGAGCGGGCCCGCTTCTTCGATTGCGAGATCAACCACGTGGGACTCGAAGTCACCACCTGCTGAGACCAACATGCGCCATGCACTGATCCTGGCTGGCGGCTCTGGCACGCGGCTCTGGCCGATGAGCCGCCGAGCCACGCCCAAACAACTGATCCCGTTCATCGGCGGCAAGAGCCTGCTCAAGATCGCCGCAGACCGGCTGGCGGGACTCGTTCCCCCCAACCACCGCTACGTCTGCGCCGCCGAAGAGCACCGGAAGGCGATTCTGTCGAGCCTCGATGGGTGGCCCGAAGAGCAGTTCCTCGGCGAGCCCGTCGGCCGCGACACTCTGAGCGCGGTCGGGTTCGCTGCGGCCATCCTGGCCCGCCGCGATCCCGAGGCCGTGATCGCCGTGTTCACGGCGGATCACGTGATCGAGCCGGTCGCGCAGTTCCAGGAGATCGTCGCCCGCGGCTACTCGCTGGTCGAGCGGTCTCCGGAGACGCTGGTGACCTTCGGCATCGCTCCAACGGGCGGCGCGACCGCTTACGGCTACCTGGAACTCGGCGATGCGATTGACGGCGGCGCCCGGGTGGTCCGGCAGTTCCGCGAGAAGCCCGACGCGGCCACGGCCGCGGAGTACTTCAGCGCGGGCCCCGAGCGCTACCTTTGGAACAGTGGGATGTTCGTGTGGCGCGCCGCGACGCTGCTGGATTCGATCCGCCGTTACCGGCCGCTTGTCCACGAAGGCCTCTCGCGCATCGCCGAGGCATGGGATACGCCGCAACGCTCCGCGGTGCTCGAGGAAACCTACCCGGCCCTGGAGAAAGTCAGCGTGGATTATGCCGTGATGGAGCCGGCTTCCCGCGATTCCTCGCTGCGGGTCGCCGCCTTCCCCATGCCGCTGCGCTGGCTCGACGTCGGCTCCTGGCCGATGTTCGCGAAGACCTGCGCCACGGATGAGAACGGAAACGCGTTGGCGGCGGAGACTCGCATCGTGGTCGCGACCTCGAACACGCTGGTGGCCTCGAGCGATCCGAAACACCTCATCGCGACCATCGGTTGCGAAGACCTGGTCATCGTCCACACGCCCGACGCCACGCTGGTCTGCCGCGCCGATTCGACCGAAGCCGTCAAGGAGCTTCAGCGCCTGGTCGCGGACCGCTTCGGCGGGGAGTACGTGTGAGATGAACGAGCCTTTGCTGTTGACGCCGTCGCCGCGGGAGAAGATCTGGGGCACCACCGAGACCAGCCCCTGGTTTCCGCGCTCCGGACGGCGGATCGGCGAGGTGTGGTTTCTGTCCGAGCGGGAACCTCTGCCGATCCTGGTGAAGTTCATTTTCACGTCGGACAAGCTCTCCGTCCAGGTGCATCCCGACGACGCCTACGGCCAGGCTCACGAAAACTCTCCGGGGAAGACCGAGATGTGGCACATCGTCCGCGCCGAACCGGGCGCGGCGCTTGCGGTCGGATTGCAGCGGGAGATCTCGCGGGAGGCCTTGCGCGACGCGGCGGTCTCGGGCGAGATCGAGGGCTTCCTCAACTGGGTTCCCGTCCAGCCAGGCGACACGATCTTCGTACCGGCCCGCACCATCCACGCCATCGGGGCCGGCATCGCACTGTGCGAGATCCAGCAGCAGTCGGATGTCACCTACCGGCTCTACGATTATGGGCGGCCCCGCGAGCTTCACCTGGATAGGGGCATCGAGGTCGCGAGCCTTTCCAAGCATCCCGGCAAGAGCGTCCCATCCCCATTGGCCGAGGGTGAGT
Source organism: Bryobacteraceae bacterium (assembly GCA_050008465.1). Classification (GTDB taxonomy): domain Bacteria; phylum Acidobacteriota; class Terriglobia; order Bryobacterales; family Bryobacteraceae; genus Fen-330. The sequence goes on along the minus strand of JBEKMO010000093.1, from coordinate 6,738 downwards.
GGCGGCTGGCGGCGTGCCCCTATTTCGTCACCGACCTGATCGAGTTCGCCTCGCCCAGACGATTCTCCCCGGCGGGACGCGGGTCACAGATTCTCATCGTGCTTGAAGGCAGCGGCAGCTTGGGGAGGAGCACATTCGGGCCAGGGCAAGCCTGGCTGGTGCCCCCCGGAGCGGACGACTTCCTCATCCAGCCTGAATCCAAGGCCCGGCTACTGCGAACCTACGTCCCCGGACCACCTTTTCCGGTCGCATCTGGAACGCCACGGGACAAGGCAGAGCCTTATCCTACGCTTCGGGTGAAGCGCCGGGAGGCCGCCGGGCCACGCTGAGGAGCTTGTTGAGGCCGTCGATATAGGCTTTGGCGCTGGCTTCGATCACGTCGGTCGACGCGCCGCGCCCCATGACTCTTCGGCCCTCTTCCTCCAGGTGCACCGTGACCTCGCCCATCGCTTCGGTGCCGCTGGTGACCGCCCGAATGTCATACTGCGCCAGTTTGGCCGAGCTATTCGTAACCTCGGAAATCGCCCGGCAGACGGCGTCCACCGGGCCGTCTCCAATGGCGGCGCCTTGCTTGACTTCCTCGCCCACCCGAAGCCTTACGGTCGCGGTCGGGATGGCGGAGGTGCCGCTATAGAATTGCAGATAGTCAAGGTGGTAGATTTCCGGGACCGGATGAATCTCGTCGTGGAGGATGGCGACGAGGTCTTCGTCAAAGACCTCCTGTTTCTTGTCGGCCACGGCTAAAAACCGCTGGTAGGTCTGGTCCAGTTCCTCCTGCGAGAGTGCGTATCCGAGTTTCTCGAGGCGGTCGCGGAGGCCGTGGCGCCCGGTGCGCGCCGTCAGGATCACGCGGCTCTCCGAGAGGCCCACATCCTCGGGCCGCATGATCTCATAGGTCTCGCGGTCCTTCAGAAACCCATCCACGTGGATGCCCGAACTGTGGGAAAACGCATTGCCTCCCACGACCGCCTTGTTGGGAGGAACCGCTATTCCGAGCATGTCGGAAACCAGGCGGCTGGTCCGGCAAAACTCGCGGGATTCAATGCCGGTGTGGACACCGAAATAGTCGCCGCGGGTGCGAATGGCCATCACGACCTCTTCCAGCGCGGCGTTGCCGGCCCGCTCGCCGATCCCGTTGATGGTGCCTTCCACCTGACGGGCGCCGTTCCGCACGCCAGCCAGGGCGTTGGCCACCGCCAGCCCCAGATCGTTATGGCAGTGGACGCTGATGGTGGCCCGATCGATGTTCGGCACCTTGTCCCGGATGGCCCGAATCAGAGCGCCGAACTGCTCCGGCACGGCGTAACCCGTGGTATCCGGAATGTTGACCACGGTGGCGCCGGCCTGGATTGCCGCCTCCAGCATCTCGAACAGGTAGGCAGGGTCGGCGCGGCCGGAGTCTTCGGCGTAGAACTCGACATCGTCGGTGTAGGTCCTGGCAAGCTTGACCGCGTTGACCGCCATGTCGAGGATTCTGGCCTTCTTCTCAGCGAGGGTTGTCCCGTACTTGTCGTCCCGGAACTTCCCCGTGACATGGATGTCGGAGACGCCGATCCCGGTATGGATGCGGGGCCGTCTGGCCTTGGCCAGCGCCCTCCCGCAGGCCTCGATGTCGCTGGGCACGGCGCGCGACAAGGCGCAAATCACGGGGCCCGCGATCTCCCGCGAGATCAGTTGGACGGCCTCGAAGTCCTCCGGCGACGACGCGGGATACCCGGCCTCGATGATGTCGACGTTGAGCCGGGCCAACTGCAGGGCGATGGTCAGCTTCTCCCGGCTTCCCAGCCGGGTTCCGGCGGCTTGCTCGCCATCTCGCAGCGTAGTGTCGAATACGTAGACTTGTTCGGACATGGCAGAACTCCAGCTTAGCCGCTGCGCCCCGCGGTGGCAACGGCCAGCCTCTAACTCACGACGAAGCGGGCTCGGAGCGCTTGCGGGTCGAGCGAGTGCCTCGCGGCGAGGAGTTCGTACTCCAGCGGTTCAACCGTCATCCGCGACGTCCGATCGTCGTAATAAGCGAGGCGCGCGACGGGCAGCTCGCAAGTGCACGTGCGGACCTGGCCGGTGGGAACGGCGATGCGGCAAAACGCCTTCAGTTCCTTGGCGGCGCGCTCGACGGCGGAGCCAGGAGCGCGGACGTAGATTTGCACCACTTCTTCGCCGTCGCGTGCGCCGGTGTTGGCGACCTCCACGGAAACATGGAGCGTGTCGCCGGGAGAGACTTCGCTGCGATCCAAACTGAGGCGGCGGTATTCGAACGTGGTGTAGCTCAGGCCGAAGCCGAAAGGAAAGGCGGGCGCAACCTGGTCGCGCTCCAGCTTGCGATAGCCGTGCCACAGGTCGTACTCGATCTGTTCGGCCTCCGGGTCGAAGTGGGGAAGGTCGCCGGCCGAGCGGGGCGTCACAAACGGCAGTTTGCCGCTGGGGTTGACCTTTCCGAGAAGAATATCGGCCAGCGCGCGGCCACCCTCCATGCCCGGATACCAGAGCATCAGGATCGCGGCCACTGCGTTCTTCCAGTTCTCCACGATCACCGCGCTCCCCGCCATGATGGCGACGATGCAGCGCGAATTGACGGACGCGGCGGCCAGGATCAGCTCTTCGTCCTCCGGACGCAACGCCAGCGACTTCCGGTCTCCGCCGCGGGAAAAGCTTTTCGATTCTTGCAGGCGGGCGATCGCACCCTCGAGTCCGGGCGGAGGGGGCGGCGGTCTGAGAATCGGGAACATCGGAGCGAGATCGGTGTCGATGAACTCTCCCTCGTCCTCGTGAGTGTAGCCGGCGACCAGTAGCACGGCATCGGCGCCGCGTGCGATTTCCGCGGCCCTGCGAAGATCGGATCCGTCGTCGTGGACAACTTCGACTTCCGGGCTCAGCGCTTCCCGAAGGCCGGCGAGCGGCGTGACGACATAAGCGGGCCGGGTATTGCTGGAGCCGCCATCACCGGTGTTGGGCGCATCCAATAGGCGGCCGATGACCGCCAGCTTCTTGATCCCCTGCAACGGGAGAACGCCGTCGTTCTTGAGCACGACGATGCTCTTGGCGGCAGCTTCGCGCGCCAGGGCGCGATGTTCCGCGCAGCCGACGACCGAGCGGTCCGGCGCCGGCACGTCGCGAAATCGAAGCTGCTGGCGAACCAGCCGCAACACGGCGTCGTCGATCCGCTCGAGGGGCACTTCACCCCGCTCCACCAGCCCCCGAAGATCGCGATCGAAGTGCAGCCGGAAGGGCATCTCGAGGTCCTGTCCCGCGAGAATGGCCGTCTTGGAGTCGCGGAGGCCGAACATGAAGTCGGTCAGGATGAAGCCGCGAAAGCCCCACTCGTCCTTCAAGAGGTCCGTCAGCAACTCGCGATTCTGCCCGCACCACTCCCCATTGGCGCTGTTGTAGGAGCTCATCACGGCGGCAACACCTTCCTCGACCACCCGGTGGAAGTGCCAGGTATAGATCTCGCGCAGAGCGCGGGGGGAAACCTTTACGTCGACCTTGAACCGGGCGTTTTCAATGGAATTGAGCGCGAAGTGTTTGACGCAGGCCATCGCGTGCCGCTGGACGCCGCGGGTGACGGCAGCGCCGAGCTCCCCGACGTGAACCGGGTCCTCGCCATAGGTTTCCTGCGCGCGACCCCAAGCGGGATGCCGCAGCAGGTTGATGCAGACTCCGCCGAAGAGGTTCCCGCCGAGCGCGCGCAGTTCACCTCCGATGGCCTCACCGACGCGTTCTTCCAAACCGGTATCCCAGGCGGCCCCGCGGGCCATGGCGACCGGAAACGTCGTCGCGCCGCTCAGAATGATGCCGCGCGGGCCGTCGAGGAAGCGAATTCCCGGCAGCCCAAGGCGCGGAAGTTCGGCGGCGTTCCAAGTGTGCGTGCCATAGCCGCCGCCCCAAATGTCAACCAGTCCGGACCAGAACGGCGTGCTCCCCGAGAGCATCCCGATCTTCTCTTCGAGCGTGAGCGCGCCGAGAATCTGGCGGGCCTCGGCATCGAGACCCTGGCTGGATTCGCTCGGATACGGTGTTTCGGTCATGCGTCCAGGATAGCGCCGGGATTACACTAGCGGAGGCGAGGTGATCCATGAGCACTCCTGTTTCCAGCCGGCGGCAATGGCTCCGGCAAGCCGGCGGAGCGGTTGCCGTTGCCAGCACCTTGAGCGGGGCCGCGGGGCCTCTTGCGGTTCGCGCCTTCGAGCCCGACGGCAAACCGGCCGGTGCGGAGCACCTCAAAACGCTTCTTCTGACTGGCCCCAACGGCCAGCCCTACCACGTGCAGCCTAAAGTGCTGGCGAACGGCACGGCCACCATCGAACTCCCCAACGGCAAGTTCGAAATGACCATGATCCTGCCAGTGCGGGATTTCGGGCGGGTCTACCTGTATGCCGACAACGGCGGCGCACTGTACCCGCCGTCCGGCACCGGTGAGTTGCTGCTCAACTACGAATTCGCCCGGAGCCGGGCGGCTTTCGTGCGGCGATACGTGAAGGCGGCGCAGGCTGAGGGCGTGGCATTCAGTTCCCAACTCACCGCGCGGCTGGACCGCGGCGAAGCGGCGGTGGCGCGCGCCTCGGCCGCTTCCGAGCCCGCGGCGCGCGCTGGGCTCTCGAACGATTCGCTGGCGGATACCCTGTGGGCGGGCGAGATGGCGGCGGTGGAACGGGCGCGGCACCGGATCGCGCGCGCGCAGCCGCGTCTTGGCTTCCTGTTTGGCTGCAACGCCTTCCGCTATGCCCGATCGGACGAGTACGCGCGTCTTTACCGCGACGTCTTCAATTTTGCCACCCTCCCCTTCTACCGCGCCGAGAGGGAGAAGGTGGAGGGCGCCCCGGACTACAGCGCCGTGGACGCCATCCTCGAGAAGATGGCCGGAACCGGGATTCTCACCAAGGGACATCCGCTGGTCTGGTTTCACAGCGCGGGCATTCCGGAGTTCCTCAAGAAGAAATCCTGGCCAGAGATCAAACAGAGCTGCCGCGACTACATTCTGCGCAGCGTGGGCCGCTATCGCTCGCGCATCCACTCCTGGGATGTGATCAACGAAGCGCACGACTGGGCCAACGAGTTGGGCTTCGATCAGCAACAGCTTCTGGAACTCTCGCGGCTGGCCGCGGACGTCACGCGCGAGGCTGACCCCACGGCCTTCCGGGTCATCAACGCCTGCTGCACCTGGGGCGAGTACGTGGCCGAGGGCAAGAGCTACTTCGGCCCGCTGCACGAGCCCATTCGAACGCCGCTCGAGTACTACCACGCGCTGGAGGCGGCGCAAATCTCCTACGAGGCCATCGGACTTCAGCTCTACAACCCGGTGCGGGACATGCTCGAGATCGAGCGCCAGATCGAGCGGTTCTTCGTGTTCGGGAAACCCATCCATATCACCGAGCTCGGCGTGCCGTCCACCAGCGCCCACGCGAAGGACCGGACTACCGAGAAGCTGTGGCATGGCGCGGAGTGGACCGGGACGGCGCAAGCGGATTGGGTGGAGCAGTTCTACACCATCTGCTACAGCAAGCCGCAAGTGCAGGCGGTCACCTGGTGGGATTTCTCGGACCCGGCTTTCACCCGCGATGGCGGATTGGTGGATGAAAAGTTCCTGCCGAAGGAGTCGTACGAGCGTCTGAAGCGCCTGATCGCATCCTGGAAAGGATGATCCCGCTCCCTCACACTTGCAGCACGTCGTCCTTGCGGGCAACCAGGGAATAGAGCACGGGGGCCAGGAAGATCGAGAGCAGCAGGCGGGAGGCCAGGCCGCCGACGATCACGATGGCGAAGGGCTTCTGCGAGTCGCTGCCGATGCCGGTGGACATGGCCGCGGGCAGCAGGCCGAGACAGGTCACCAGGGCCGTGATCATGATCGGCCGTAGGCGCAGCAGCGAGGCCGCGTGCGTGGCCTCGGCGATGCTCCGGCCCTCCAGCCGCAGCTTGTTGATGAACGAGTAGAGGATCACGCTGGTCTGCACCGCCACCCCCATCAGCGCCACGAAGCCCAGCCCCGAGGAGACGCTGAAGTTGGTTCCGGTCAGCTTGAGCGCCAGCAGGCCGCCGACCGGCTGGGTCACCAGCACGCTGAACACGATAATCACCGGGAACTTCAGGTTGCCGTATAGGGCGAACAGGATGAGCAGGATCAGTAGCACGGTCAGCGGTAGGATCAGCTTCATCTGGCCGAGCGCGGCCAGGTACTCCTGGTATTCCCCGCCCCAGTCGAAGCGATAGCCGATGGGCAGCTTGACGGCCTCGGCCACCTTGCGGCGTGCCTCGCCGACCGCGCTCGCCAGGTCGCGGTCCTCGACGCTGAACTGGACGCCGATGTAGCGGGAATTCCCCTCGCGGTAGATGAACGAGGCTCCGTTGTCGATCTTGATGTCGGCGAACTGGCTGAGCGGCAGGTGCTGGCCGCCGGGGTGGCGATCAAGAGGGGTAGAGCAATCACGTCCAGCTCGTGTTGGCGCCGTACGGCAGACGGCGCCGCTTGCCTGCCCCTTACCCTTTACCCGAAGCTTCCAGCACCGCTGCTCCGGATGCTTCTATCCTCTTGCGGATTAACGGCCGCAGAGCCGCCATGGCAATCAGCACCAGGGCGAACGTGCACACGATGGTGGCGCCGGTCGGCAGATCGATCTGCAGCGAGAGATAAACTCCCAGCGCCGAAACCAGCGTCCCCATGGTCCACCCGATCGCCAGCCGCGTGCCAATGTGTTCCGAGTAAAGCATCGCGCCCACCGAGGGCACAATCAGATAGCAGAA
>JBEKMO010000092.1:0-19566 GCA_050008465.1 Bryobacteraceae bacterium | reverse complement strand
GCCCGCAGGTCGCGCGCCGCGCATTTCCCGCCGAGGCCCACGTCTTCCCGGTTGATGTTCACCGGTTCTTCCGCCGCGTCGCCGGGGTTGAACACTTCGGTTGCCGTGGTTCCAAACGAATCCCAACTGTTCCAACCCATCGAAGCCGCCGGCGAGAGAGACGGCTGAGCGTACGCCGTCCCCCGGAGCGTAGCCATCAGAGGCAGCGCCAGAATGACCTTCTCGAGTGTGTCCATTTCAGTTCCCGGTCCCCCCGATAGTCTACACCCCGCCGTAAACGTTCACATTGGCCGGGGGGGCGGATGGTCCAGCCAGCTTTCTAAAACGGGCTGTAAGCCATTGCAGAAAGCAGCGCCGTGGCGTACGATATCGGTTCGACGCCGTGAATTGCGCGGCGGGCCATTGCAACAGCGGAGGTTCGCCTTCTATGTGGTCTTTCATCGGATGCCATGCCGCCCTGATCACCGTGCTGGCGCTGTCGGTCGCCGCGTCGCTGCCGGCGCAGCGCCGCGTGCCGAAAGACTTGTCGGGAGTCCGCGGGTTCAACTACCAGTCCGCTCCGACGACCGGACACACGGAGCATTGGCTGCAGTACAGCGCGGGGGAGACCGAACGCGACTTCGACTTCGCCAAACGGCTTCAGTTGAACCAGGTTCGCGTGTTCGTTCCTTGCGCGGCCTGGGCGCGCGACAAGGAAGCGTTCCGGAAGAACCTGCTTCATCTGGTGCGCGCCGCCTATCAGCGGGGCATAGGCGTGATGCCGACCATTCAGTATGCGCCAGGCGTCTCCATGAATAAGGACCGCTGGCCGGAGTCCAGGGAGTTCGTCGCCGATCTGATCGCCACCATCGGAAAGGAGCCGGGGCTGGCTTTCTGGGATGTATCGAATGAACCGGACTGCTGCGCTCTGCCTCCGACGCCAGCCAATCGGACGCGCATGGAATACGCCGTCTACATGGCCAAGATGTTCCATGAACTGGACCCGGTCACCCCTGTGACCATCGGGGCTACGTTCTCGGACAACATGATCGAAATGGGCGACGCGCAGGATGTGCTCTCCTTCCACAACTACCTCTCCACCCGCGCCGCCATTCGCGCCGACATCGCCAAAGCCAAGGCGTACGCGGCCAAAGTGAACAAGCCGCTGATCAACACCGAGATCGGCTGCATCGCCAGGGCCAACCCCTACGACATCGCGCTGGAAGAGCACATGAAGGCGAACGTGGGCTGGTACATCTGGGAGTTGATGATCACGCACAATTGGGGGACGGTGCATGGCGTGTTCCACCCGGACGGCACCATACGGGATCCCACGATCGTGGCGGCGCTGTTCGGCATGTTCCGGAGCCGTGCTGAGGACGTAATGCCCGCGGTTCCGGACCGGGAGGACACGGTTACCCGCGCGGTGGCCAACAATAACGAGTGGCTTGCGGACGAAAATGCCGGTTGGGAAGCGGGGCTGGATCTGGCGGAGGTTTCCGCCAACCTCCTGGAGGTCGGCCAGCTCATCGCGATGTACGACCCGCCGACGAGAACGGTGGAGTTGTTGCGAAAGGGTGCGCCCCACATGGCGGCGCTGCGCGAGGCCGTCGAAAAGTACACGGCGATTCTCGAACCATTTCGCGTGCCGAAGGGAGATCCGCGGCGCGGCCGGCCGGCGCCAACGCTCCATTAACTCCATGTCTGGGCCAAGCACAAAGATCGGGGCGCGGGTTTCCGGCTGCGGGCGTACAATACAGATTGAAATTCACTCCAGGAGGTCTCATTGTTTCTGAATCGCAGTTCTATCGCCAGGATTCTAGTGGCCTGCCCTGTCATCGGAACGGCCGCTCTCCTTTGCTCTCAGGCCTCTGCGCCCAAACCGGCGGCGCCCGTCATAGGTAAGTCGGCGCGATATTGCAATCCTCTCCCGATTGAGGCTTCTTCCCGCGATGGCTCTCCGCAAGGAATCAACCTCGGCGATGTCACCGTGGTGCGGGAGGCGAACCGCTATTACCTGTTCGCCACCGGCGGCGGCGCCTGGGTGTCCTCTAACCTGGTGGACTGGAAATACCAGGCCGTGGAAGTCCGCGGCGGCCGTGTCCCCGTCGCGCCGCACGTGGTCAAGTACAGAGGCGCTTTCTATATGTCCGGCAACAGCGCGCCGTTGTACAAGGCCTCGGATATTCTCGGTCCTTACGAACTCGTCGGCCCCTGGAAGAACGAAAAGGGCGAGCCGTGGACTGGCGTCTCGAACGGGACGCCCTGGACCGGCGCCTTCGACGTGGATATCTTCATTGACGATGACCACAAACCGTATCTGTACTTTCCGGGAAGATCGACGGACGGGATCTACGTTGCGCCGCTGAACCCGGAGGACCTGACCAGATTCGCCGCCGCGCCCAAGCGCCTGTTCGGCTTCCAGCCCGAGCATCGGTGGGAGCGCTGGGGCGAGTCCAACGAGTACGCGCACGAGGCGTGGATCGAGGGCCCCTGGATGTTCAAGCGGAACGGCATCTACTATCTGCAATACAGCGGGTCAGGCACGCAGTGGTTGTCCTATGCCACGGGCGTGTACACCGCGCGTAGCCCGCTGGGTCCGTTCACCTACGCGTCGGGCAATCCGGTGCTGCGGAAGACGACGGGCGTCGTCACAGGCCCCGGCCACGGCTGCGTTGTTCAGGGCCCGGATGGCAACTGGTGGCAGTTCTACACGATTGTTCTCGCCAATCCCCCCGGCGGCCGGCGCCTCGGCATGGATCCTATCGGCTTCGACGCGAAAGGCAACATGTTCGTCCACGCTAGCGAGACTCCGCAATGGGCTCCGGGCGTGGTCGCCAACCCGGCGAAGAACGGCGATTCCGGCTCCATTCCGCTCACTATCAACAAGCTTCGGAACATGCATCAGCAAGGCCGTTTCTCCAGCCAGCGGCCCGGCCACGACGCCGCGTACGCGGTCGACAATTCGAATGGCACTTGGTGGGAGCCGGCGGAAGACGATGCGCAGCCGTCGCTCACCATAGACTTGGGCTCTACCACCGAGTTCGCCCCCGAGCAGTTGTTCGCGGTGGATTCCAGCCGCATCGAATTCGTCGCCGGCCGGGGCGGCTTCGGCGCTCCGGGAGGCCGCGGCGCCGCCGCTCAAAAGCCCACCGGAAGCACGGCATTCCGATACAAGATAGAGGCCTCTCGCGACAGTCGGACCTTCACGACGATACTGGACAAGACCGGGAGCGGCGTGACCAAGTACACGGAGTTCGACGAACTCCCGCCCACTCAGTGCCGTTATGTGCGGTTGACCGTCACCGATTGGCCGCACATCGTCAATTCGCCGCTGGGAATCATGGAGTTCACCGTGTTCGGGACCGCGGTGGAAACCCCGAAGCCCTAGCCCTGGCGTACAAGGAGATTCAGGAACATGAATGTTGTATCGACTAAGATCAAACGAAATCTATTTTCCTGTTCGATACTGGCGGCCCTGGCGCTGATCAGCACCGGCACCTTCGGGGGAGCCCCTCCGGACGCCGCCCCGCTTCCATTCGTCAGCCCGATTTTCGGCGACAACATGGTGCTTCAGCGGGGGAGGCCGAATGCGATCTGGGGATGGTCGCAACCGGGGGACACGGTGCGCGTGGAAATCGGCGACAACTCCGCGACGGCGACTGCCGGAGCTGACGGCCGTTGGCAAGCGCGAATCGAGCCGCCCCCGCCGGGCGGGCCCTACACGATCAAGATCAGCGGCAAGCAGACGGTCGAGTTGCATGAAGTACTGGTGGGCGACGTGTGGATCTGCTCGGGGCAGTCGAACATGCAGTTCGGCCTGGCTCAGGCCAGAAACGGGGCGGACGAAGTCAAGAACGCCATTCATCCCGAGATCCGCGTCTACACGGTGGGTCAGCGCGTGTCCTATTCTCGCGTGGAAGTCCCGCGCGGCTCCTGGAGGATCGTTACGCCGGGCACGCTCGGCGGCGGTTTCGGGGGCGGGATCTCCGCGGCGGCCTACTTCTTCGCGCGGAAAGTGCAGGAATCCGCGCATGTGCCGATCGGCTTGATTCAGGAGGCGGTGGGCGGCGTTCCAGCCGAAACGTTCGCCAGCCCCGAGTCTTTGCACGCGGTGCGCGATTTCGATGCAGGCATCGCGGAGGTGGAGCACCGCAGCCAAATGGGTGGTACGCAGTACGGCAACTACATCATGCACTGGTACGACGAATACGATATCGGCTCGAAGAACGGCTCCTGGGCCGATCCGGCGCTGGACGATTCGTCGTGGAAAACCGTGCAGATTCCGGGCAACTTCCAAGAGCTGGGCGTCAGCGACGTCCCCAGCCTCTGCTGGCTGCGGAAGGAAATCACTCTCCCGGAGACGCTGCCGCAAGGCCCGGCGCGCCTTTATCTGGGGTCGGTCGAGAAAATGGACACCACTTACGTCAACGGAAAGCAGGTGGGCGCCAGTTCCTGGGTCGAGAACCCGCGCGTCTATTTCGCGGGATCGGCTTTGAAGCCCGGCCGCAACGTCATCGCCATCCGCCTGTTCAAGTTGAAACCCAACGGCGGCTTCCTCAACCCGGCTAGCGATCTGCGCCTGACCTTGGGCGACGGCACCGTGATTCCGCTGAGCGGCGAGTGGAAGGGCAAGGTGGCCGTGGATGGCCGCCCGCCGCAAGTGTTGCCGATCGCATTCGAGAACCTGCCGAGCATGCCGGGCGTGTTGTACCACGGCATGTTGGAGCCGATCGCCCCGCTGGCGATTACGGGCGCGATCTGGTACCAGGGAGAGTCCAACACCGAGCGCGCCTACCAATACCGCACGCTGCTCCCGGCCCTGATCTCCGGATGGCGAAAGCTGTTCGGCCAGGGCGATTTCCCGTTCTACATCGTCAGCCTGCCTGCGTTTATGCACCGCCGCGACGTCCCCGGAGACGATTCCTGGGCCGAGTTGCGCGAGGCCCAGGCTCTCACAGCGAAGAACGTGCCCCATTCGTGCGTCGCGATCACCATCGACACGGGCGACCCCGACAACATTCACCCCCAGGATAAAAGGGAAGTCGGCGAACGGCTGGCTTACTGCGCTCTGGGTGAACATTACGGCCTGAAGATTCCGTACTCCGGGCCGACCCTGTCTTCGGTGGAACGCCTGCCCGGCGCCTTGAAGCTCAATTTCGAGCATACGGACGGCGGCCTGGTGGTCAAGGGAGACAAACTGGGCGAGTTCTCGATTGCCGGCGACGACCGCAAATGGTACTGGGCGGACGCCCGGATCCAGGGCGACTCCGTGATCCTATCGACCCAGTCGGTTCCCGATCCGAGGGTTGTCCGCTATGCCTGGCAGTCAAATCCGCTCGCGACGCTGTTCAACGGCGCCGGTCTTCCCGCCGCGCCTTTCCGCACCGACGATTGGCCCAGCATCACGGAAGGCCGCAAGCCCTACTGATGGCTTTGGGGGCGAACGAGGGAAGCTGGAGCCAGCAGATCGTGTGGAGCTTGATCCCGGTATTGGCGGCAGGTAGTCATCTCCCCGGACATGTTCCCGGCCGCCCGACTCGTTCCGACTGGCGCGTATTCCGGGCAGAACTCGCAGGATGACCTGCCGCTCCTTTCGGGCCACCACTCGTACTCGGGTAACCTTCTTCGCGTCCGCCGCCGTCTGATACAGTCTGGGAGACGCATCTCCACAGCACGGAGACACGCGAAGCAAGGAGACAGGCGGTGAACAGTCATCGCATTTCGAGACGTCATTTTTTCTACGGCACGCTGCTGGCAGGGGCGGTGCCATCGGGCGGCTTCGGCAGCACGCCTTCTCTTTCGGCGCTGGGCTACAAGTCGCCGAACGAGAAGCTCAATATCGCAGCCGTCGGCGTGGGTATTCGGGGTCCCGCGATTCTGGCCGGCGCCGCCGCCACGGAGAACATCGTCGCGCTGTGCGACGTCGATGAAGCCCGCGCCGCCAAAGGCTTTGCCCAATACCCCAGCGCCAAGAAGTACAAAGACTACCGCAAGATGTTCGATGCGGAGGGCAAGAACATCGATGCGGTGATGATCGCGACTCCCGATCATATGCACACACCCGTGGCGCTGCTCGCCATGCAGGAGGGCAAGCATGTGTACTGCGAAAAGCCGCTGACCCGGACGGCGTGGGAAGCACAGCTGATGGCCGAGGCGGCCGCAAAGCACAAAGTCGCAACCCAGATGGGCAACCAGGGGTGGAGCCATGAGGGCACCAAGGCCGCCTGCGAGATCTTGTGGTTCGGCGAGATCGGCGACGTCCAGGAACTGCATGCCTGGACCGGTATGATCTACGGCGGACAGCCGAAGATCCCGGCGACCGGCCCCGAGGCGACACCCGTCCCGCCGGCGCTCGATTGGGACCTCTGGCTGGGCTGCGCGGCACCGCGGGCATTCAATCCACTGATAACGAATCAGTGGCGCGCGTTCATCGACTTCTCCCCGGGCGGATCGCTGGGCGACTGGCTGGTGCACAATCTCGGACCCGCTCACCTGGCGCTCCAACTCGGCAAGGTCAGCCCGACGAGCGTGGAGTGCGTGTTTGTCGAAGGCAAGAGCCAATGGCTGTGGCCGTTGCGCGCACACATCGTCTTCGAGTTTCCAGCGCGCGGCAGCATGCCCCCTATCACGGTGCACACGTACCAGAACATGCGCGGCGACTTCCAGGATCCGCCAGGCATGGCCGAAGGCGAGCGGCTCTTTCCGCCGATGAACAATCTCAGCGAGAGGGGCCGGCCTTTCGTTGAGAGCGGCGACGGCACGATGCTGGTCAGCACACAACTGACGGTGGATGGCAAGCCGATCGCGCAGCAGGGCCGCGGTGGTGCGTTCCCTCCGGGCCGTGGCCGTGGTCCGGGCGGTCCGGGTGGACGCGCTCTTCCTCCTGGCGCGTCGCAGGATCCCAAATTGCGCGCGCCCGGCAACGGCGCCGTATTTGTCGGATCGAAGGGCTACATGGCCACGAGCGCTCGCGGTGAGGGCGTGTGGCTGCTCCCCGCGTCGCGCTGGGCGGAATACAAGCTGCCGCCGCAAATGCTGCAACGCGGCGTCAATCACCAGCAGGACTGGATTCGTGCCTGCAAGGGTGGCGCCCCGGGCGTGTCGGACTTCGCCCTCACCGCGAAATACATCGAGTGGCTCGCGTTGGGCGCGATCGCGCTCCGGGTGCCCGGGAAGCTCTTCTGGAATGCGAACAAACGGCGCTTCAGCAACAGCGAGGAAGCGAACCGGCTGCTCAAGCCGTATCTCAGGAAGGGCTGGGAATTGAAAGCGTAGGCTCGCGCACCTGCCATCTTTTCCGGCTGCGTCCGGATTACGGGTACGCGGCCACGAACGTCGTTGCCGGTTCTGAGGTCCCGCCCGAGGAACGCCAAACGAGCGCTTGCGGCGGCCGTGTTCGAAGGCTATGCTCGGGTGAGGTTTCGCGAACGATGAAGAATAGAGTTTTCGCCATCTTCTTTCTGTGCGGCGCCGGAGCGGTCATGCTCCTCGCAGCCGATTTCTGGCAGAAGAAGCCGTATACCGCCTGGGATGCGACAGACATCCAGAGGGTCCTGAACGACTCGCCCTGGGCCCGGGAGGTGGAGATCCTGATGGGCGCGCTCCGAATGGCCGGCGGCGGGCCAGGCGATTCCGGCGAAATGGCGCGCAGCAGCAGCCCGTTGGCTGGGGCCGGCAGGGAGGGAGGCATGGGCGGCCCGGGCGGAGCCGGAATGGGGGGCGCGGCGGGCCCCGGCGGCGCGCCCACGGTGCGCCTCGTGGTGCGTTTTGTGAGCGCGCTGCCGGTCCGGCAAGCGCTGATGCGCGCGCGGTACGGCAACGAGGTGGGAAACTCCCCCGAGGCGGCCAAGGTGCTCTCCACGCCCGATCCGTACTACGTCGTGGCCCTCGCCGGACTGCGCAACCCGCCCGGGGACGTTCAGGCCGTCAAAGAGAAGTCCACGCTGCGGGTGAAGGGGAAGGAGCCGTTCGGGCCGGTCCAGGTGCAGGTGGAGAACGGGATGGTCGTGCTTTTCTTTCCGCGTGAGGGCCATCCGATCGCCGTGCAGGACGGAGAGGTCGAGGTGCAGGTGGGACTGCCTGGTCTCGCCAGCCCCATTCGGCGCTCTTTCAAGCTGAAGAACATGGTGTACGACGGCAAGCTCGAGATCTAGTGTAGTGCGTCATAAATAGTAACCTTTATCGAGCAGCCTCCATCTTACAGTAATGGAGGCCGACACATGCGGGTTGCTCGAGCCATTGCCCTCACCCCAGAGCAGCGCCAGAACTTGGAGGCCAACGCGCGTGCACGGAGTCTGCCGGCCCGCTTGGTCGAGCGCTCGCGTATCGTCCTGATGGCGGCGGCCGGCCAGCAAGACCGCGAGATTGCCGCCACCCTGGGAATTACGCCGAAGAAAGCCGCACGCTGGCGGGCACGCTTCCTCAAGAAGGGACTGCCTGGGTTGGTCAAGGACGCGTCGCGCCCTGGGCGCCCGCACTCGATCACGGCCGATCAGGTCGGCGCCATCGTGCGCAAAACGACCCAGGAGAAACCTGCAAACGCTACCCACTGGAGCACGCGCTTGATGGAGGCAGCGGCCGGAGTGAGCGAGGCGAGCGTGCACCGCATCTGGCATGCCCACGGCTTGAAGCTCCACTTGGCGGAGAGCTTCAAGATCAGCAATGACCCACAATTTGCCGAGAAGCTGGAGGCCATCGTGGGCTTGTACCTGAACCCGCCCGAACACGCCATCGTACTGTGCGCCGACGAAAATAGCCAGATCCAAGCCCTCGACCGCACACAACCCGGCTTGCCGCTGAAGCGCGGGCGCGGTAGCACTATGACGCACGACTACAAGCGAAACGGGACCACCACCCTGTTTGCCGCACTCGACACGCCCTCCGGGCAGGTGATCAGCCTGTGCCAGGAGAGGCGTCGCCACAAGGAATGGCTTCGCTTTCTCCGCCTGATCGATGATGCGATGCCCGCGGAAAAGGAGCTTCACCTCATCGCGGACGACTACGCCACCCACAAGCACCCCAAAAGTCCAGCGCTGGTTGGCACGGCATCCGCGTTTCCATGTCCACTTCACGCCCACCAGCGCTTCCTGGCTCAACATGGTCGAGCGGTTCTTCCGCGACCTGACCGAGAATCGAATCCGTCGCGGCGTCTTTCGCGACGTGGAAGAGCCGATCAACGCGATCGATGAGTATGTCGATCGCCACAATGACGCCCCGAAACCCTTCATCTGGACTGCCTCCGCCAACGACATCTTGGAGAAGGTCAAGCGTGCCAGGGCGGCACTGCTTAAAGGTCAATCTGCTTGACGCACTACACTAGTTTTGACCGCACTCGGCCCGCCATGGCGAGCCGCCTTGTCGTGTGTCCATCGCACGGGACTTAAGGTGCGTGTTCGCCATCTCTAGTGCGTCCACTATCGCGGCCTCCGGGCGGCGGCGGCTAAGGGTCGCAGATCCGGACGGATCCAGTTTCCGGACCTTACGCGTTCGGGCTGCCTTTCATGCCGGCCGGTGTGAGGTCAACCCGCAGTTCCACTCCTTGCAGGCAGCAGAAAGTCGAGAATACAATCAGCTTCTTCATGCGTTTTGCTCCATCCAATCCTCGGGCCCACATCCGGGTATACGCTTCTTCCGCGACTGCGATTGTGCCGGTGGACCGGTCGCGCCGCGGCGATGCCATAGCGCGACGCGGTTTGTGCCGCCAGGTTCACAAGCTACAGACTAGAGGCAGATACCCACCTTAATCGATTCACCTCATTGCTTCGCCGCAAGCTCGTAGATGTTGATGCTGTAACGCGGCACGGTAAGTGAATCGGGGATGGAATCAACGGACGAACTGGTGATGCTGGGATTCTGGATGTTGTCGCCGTTGGGCGCGAGCCGCCACAGGGTGCCGTTGCCAGTGAGCGAGGTGCCCGCGATCTTGAGCTTCAGCGGCTGATCGACATCGGTGGGATTCAGCACGGCCACGGTGAGGGTGTGACGGTCCGCGGTCCAGGCAGCGACGACATCCAAGGGGAACGTGGCGCTGCCGGCGTTGACCGCGGGCTGCTCGCCGCCGACCGGGTCGGTGACCTTGGGCTGGGGCGAATTGCCGGTAACCTCGACCGGGATGGAGCCAAAGCGATCGCGGTAGATCTTGAAGACCAGGCCGTTGGCGTTCAGCGTCACAGTCGTTCCACCGCGGGCAAGCAGTGAGGTCGCGAAGGTGTGGGCCGCCATCTGGAAGATCTCGGGGTAGCGGAACATCTCATGGAAGACCCAGGCGTAGGCCGGGTAGGACGGATACTTGTTGTTGCCGGTGTAGGCCCATTCGTCCATGTTGATCGGCTTGGGATGGGCAACGAGCTCCGGAATCGCTTTCTCGTATTCCTTGTACGTCTCATACTTGATCCGCACGTGGTTGGCGGGACGGCGCATCCAGTCCGTGATCGGTTCCTTGGGATCGTTCGGCACCTGTTTGCCTTCAGCGATGCTGAAGTGCGTGTTGCCGTAATTATAGTAGTGCTCGCTGATCAGGTCGATATTGTCGAAGCACTTCTTGAGCAGGTTGCCGGTCCAGTCTCCGGGGGCGAGAATGGCGGGAACCAGGTCGGGACCGAGCTTCAGAGCTTCCTTGGAGCCGGTCATGGTGTCCGGCATCGCGCCGCTGGCGATCAGGACGATGGAGGGATCCACCTTCTTCATGGCCTTGGCGAACAGGTTGTGCTTGTGTGCGTAGTGCTCGAACGGCATGTAGCCATACTGGTAGGCGCCCCACATCTCGTTGCCGATGCCCCAGAACTTGACGTGATACGGCTCGGGATGGCCGTTGGCGGCGCGCAGTTTGCCCATCGGAGTGGTGGCGGCGCCATTGACGTATTCGACATATTGCGCGGCGGACCACGCATCGCCGAGGCCCGAGTTGACGGTGATATAGGCTTCCACGCCGAGGAGCTTGCACATGGTCATGAACTCCTCCGTGCCGACGTCGTTGGATTGCAGGGTACGCCAGACCGGATCCACTTCCGGCGGGCGCTTGTCGGGGTCGCCGATAGCGTTGCGCCACTCAAACGCCGAAACGTAATTGCCGCCGGGCCAGCGGTAAACGCCGGAGCGAAGGCTCTTGAGCGCGGCGATGGCGTCGGGACGGAAACCGTTGATGTTATCGGCGTTCATGAGGGAGACCGCGCCGACGTGGAAGGAACCGGTTCCGGCGCCGCTGATTTCCAGTTGCGCCTTGCCGGACTTGTCCGCCTTGAAAGAGAAGGGGAACTTCTTGTACGCCGCGGTCAGCCTGCCCAGAGCGACAGTCTGGCGCGCGCCGCCTTCGTCATAGACGATGTTGATGGAGACCTTCGCCGCCGGATCGCCGGCCAACTGAATGCGGCCATTGTAGGTGGCGCCTTGGACGAAGTTGAGGCCGGTCTGCCGGATGCCGCGAGGCTCGGAGCCGGACTGTTTGATCAACGGCGTGTGATCGCCGACGAAGGGATTCTTCGCGTCCATCACGACGGAATCGGCCGGGCCGATGGGATTCCACCGTCCGGGGCCGACGCGCCTGCCGAAGGGTCCACCGGCTCCTCGCCGGCCGGCTTCGGGAGCGCTCGCGGGCGCCGGTCCGACGGGGTAGAAGAACTTGCGGTCATCGAGCATCTCGCTCCAGAGACCGGCGTATACCAGGCCGCCGGCGTGCTCGACAAACTGGCCGTAGACGTAAGGAGAAATGGCCGGGCCGGTTTTCGAGGCATCGACGCTGGCGCTCACAGGCTGGTTGGACGCCGGCGTTTGGGCCGCCGCGGTGACGGCGGTGAGAACGAAGAGGATAGAGCAGGCTATTCTCACGAGATGTGGCATTATTGAGGCGGTAACGCGTGGAAAGTTGAACTGATTCATGAGTCGATATTCTCCGCAGTTGGATCTGTTGGATCGAATCGGGGCGGCAAGGATCGTCCGGATGCAGGTGAGCGGCGAGGCCGACTGCCGGATCTTCATGGTCATGTTCTGGTAGAGCGGTATGAGCACGCGGCCCCAGATGGCGGTAGTGGGCACATCCGAGTGTAGCAGCGCTCCGGGTCTGCGGGAGATGCGGCGCTACACTCGGGTTCGGCCGCTTGACATAGTGTGACTTCAGCATGACGAGGTTCTTGGACCCGTTCCGGTTCCTGCCGATCGCGACTGCGTCCTTCGCGAGCAACTGGGCGAAAAGCGACTGCGCCTCACCGATGATCAACCCAGCCGGTTTGCGGTCAAGGCCAAGGGGCTGGGCGGCCGTATGCTTGCCGATCTGGGCACCATCGTTACGCCCGAGACTCTGTTGGCCTGGTATAGCCGACTGATCGTCCGTACGCCGCTCTCGGGGCGTGCGGGAGTGATCGCCGCCACGATGTGTACCCCGGGGCCGCGCTATACAGCCGCCTGCCTCGATTTCGGAGACGCGTCTCCGACAAACGGTTACAGAATACCACCAAATCGCCGACCGAATGGGGCCTATGGCGGACGTTTCCGTCCGATCCGGGCGGTGATTCGGCGGAGAATCCGCCGCACACGGACCACTCCCGTAGCCCACGCCTCCGACGAGGCCGTCCAACCGCCGCAGTAGTCCACGCCCCGCTCAGCGGCGCCCACCACCGCCTCCCGGTTGGTATAATCCCCTTCGGCCACCGACTGCTTCGGATACCGCCCCAGCCGCTCCCGGCCCGGACCGGCGCCGGCGGTTCAGGACCGAGTCGCCTGAGGTAAAATCAACTCGCCGGGGTGCGCCTCCGTTGTTGGGAGATCCTCCACCGAGTACAGCAAAAGGAGACGCAATGTCTAGTTCAAATTCTGAAGATCGGATCAAGTTCAGTCGCCGTCAGGCGCTGCTGTTTCCCGCCAGAGCGGGTATAGGAGCCGCCGTAGCCGCCACAGCCAATGCGGCCGACAGCACCAAGACCGCCGCGCACCAGGAGCCGGGGAATTGCTCCACACCGCGCTCCGCCATCGCCAACACGCAGTATGGCAAAGTGCGCGGGTTTCTGGATGGCGGCGTCTTCACCTTCAAGGGGATTCCGTATGGCCAGGACACCGGCGGCGAGAATCGCTGGCTTCCGGCCAAACCTCCCAAGCCGTGGACAGGCGAGTATCCCGCCCTGATCTACGGCGCCAACTGCCCGCAGCGCCTGCATGACTACACCGCGATCGAACAATCGTTCATTCAGGATTGGGACGACGGTTACATGAGCGAAGACATGCTCAAGCTGAACGTCTGGACGCCCAGCCTGACCGGCAAGCGGGCGGTGATGGTCTATTTCCATGGCGGCGGCTTCTTCTTCGGCTCGTCCTATGAGCTGCCCTCCCACGAAGGCGCGCAGATGGCGCGACACCATGATGTCGTCCAGGTGTCGGTCAATCACCGCCTCAACGTGCTCGGATTTTTCGACCTGTCCGAGATTGGCGGGCCGGCGTACGCCGATTCGGTAAACGTCGGAATGACCGATCTGGTGGCGGCGCTTCGGTGGGTCCGCGACAACATCGCCAATTTCGGCGGCGATCCCGACAAGGTCATGATCTACGGACAGTCGGGCGGCGGCTCCAAGGTAACCTGCCTGATGGGCATGCCGTCCGCGGCGGAACTATTCCATCGGGCCTCGGTGCAGTCGGGCGGCGGCGGCAATCCTCCCAGCAGCGAGCAATCCAGGGCGCTGGCAAAACAGATCATGGCCGAACTGGGGCTGGGACCGAACGATATCGGCGCACTGCAGAAGATGGAGTGGTCCAAACTGAACGCGGTCGCAAACGCCGCCGCCGCCAAGATCAACCCGCCGACGCAGCGGGGCCTCGGGATGGGCTCGCCGCCGGGATCAGTGCCGCGCGTCGGCATGGGACCCACCCTCGATGGCCGCGTGGTCACGGTGCGCTCCTTCCATGACGTCGCTCCCGATGTCTCGAAGAACGTGCCGATGTTGATTGGCTCGGTCAGCGAGGAAGGCAATCGGATGTCCTCCCGGCCGACCGAGGCGGAGTGGCACGCCACGCTCGCAGGCGTCCTGGGCGAAGCCAAAGCAACCGCCCTGATCGCCGCCATGAAGAAGGCGCACCCGGAGAAGAGCATCCGGACTCTGTCCTACGGTGTGAGCGGCCTTCTGGTGCGCAACAACGTCACGCGCATGGCCAAGCTGAAGTGCGACCAGAAGGGCGCGCCGGTCTACGCGTACTACTTCACCTGGCAATCACCGATGCTGGAAGATGCGGGCGCCTGGCACACGGCCGAACTGGCCTTCTGCTTCGACAACACCAAGCGCTGCGAACAAGGCACGGGCAACACGCCGGAGGCTCAGGAGCTGGCGAAGACCATGGCCACCGCGTGGGCCAATTTCGCCCGTACGGGCAATCCCAGCCAGCCCGGATTGATTTGGACGCCGACTGACCCGGTTCGCTGCCCGACGATGCTGTTCGACAATCAATGCCGCATGGTGGACGATCCCGAAGGCGAGGTGCGCAAGATCCTCCTTAGCTAGTTAGCGGGAGACCGCAGGCCCGGGCGGCAACAGCGCCAGCAGGCGCCGCGGCGCGCTTGCTGGCGCGAATCTCGAGGGGCCGCGCACCGCGCTCCCAACACGCGGATCCTCATCGAGAGAAGGGTCTCCGCGGCGCGGCCAGTAGCGCGTGGTCACGACGGACTTCAATTCCCCCGGGCCAGTTGTTGATACAGGGCCGGATCGAGTTCTTCCAGGCCGGGGATGCCGTGCAGGTGATTGACGGAAACCCACGGCAGCCAGGTACGGTGGGCTCCAAAGCCTCTGCCGCCCGGTCCCATCCGCCAGTGTTCCTGCTGCCAGCCGGGTCCCAGCAAATCGTGGGTGCGTCCGGGCAGCGCCAGCATGGCCTTGGTGTCGTGCAGCAGGACGCGCGCGACATCCAGGTAATGCTCGTCTTCTGTGTACTTATACAACTTAGCGTAGGCCGGCACGGCCCAGGCCAGGTACTGGTCCACACCGCCGGCCACGCGCGCCGTAATGCCCTGCACGCCCACGGTGGGCACGCCGCGCTTCCAGGGCAGATCGGAATCCTTGATGTCCAGCGGCATCGGTACGTTCCAGATCCAGATCCAGCTTTCGGCGTAGTTGCCCGCCGCCTGGGCGCGCTCCAGCCACTTGGGTTCCTTGGTGTTGTCGTATAGAGCCAGGAAGGCCTCCAGGGCCAACATCCCGGCTTCTTTGTCGACGATGTTCGGATTGTCGGTTGCGCCGCCGACGAACAGGCCGCGGCTGCCATAGTTGGCCCAGACGAAGTCCGCGGCGCGAATCGCGGAGTCGAGGTACTTCCTCTGCCCCGTTTCCTCGCTGAGCCTCACCAACAACGGCACGGGGTTGTAGCTGCTGGTTCCCGTAGCCTCTCTCACCTCTCCCGTCCCCGCGTTCCAAACCCTGGGGTAGGATCCGTCTTCCCGCTGCTGCGGCAACATCCAGTCCGCTAGTTGCAGGCACCAGCGCAGCCATTCCGGGTGCTCTCGCCCCTGCCGCTTCTCGCGGCGATACGCGTCTATCAGGATGCGCATGTCTTCCGACGGCGCCCTGAGGGAGAATGTGCCCGCGGCGCCGGAGTCCGCCTTGCCCGTCCACAGGTTGAAGCCTTCCCCCGCGGGAGGCGACATCGGCACTAGGCGAATGAAGCTGTCGATGATCGCCAGGCCGAGCTTCCGCATCCTTTGACCGCGCGGGCTCGGGTCGCGGTCCGCTTCCAGCAGCAACTGGTCCGCCGACTCGATGCCCTTGGAACAGAAACTCATGATGACCTTCGGCCACAGCTCCAACTCGGCTGCCTGGGGGTCGAGATCGATGCCCAGGCCGCGGGCCCACTTCGCCAACTCTACGGCGCGCGCCTGGGTCAGCTCGTTGCGCATGGGCGGCGCGTTGGCCGGACGGGCCGGGCGGTTCTGGCCGCCCGGGCGAAACAGAAGCGGACTGCGGTACGAGCCGGGCCTCCCCGTGACCGAATCGAAGAGGAAGGGAACGCCGGCCCGGTCCTCCACGGTGAGGACGTGGTCCGCTAGGTGATCGATCAGCGTGTGGCGGACAACCTCCACGTCCACGCGCGTCACCTGCGGCTTCAGGGTCGCCCACGCCCAGCGCCACGCATCGCGTTCCATGCCGCGGAAGGACGCGCCCTGCCCGAAGCGGTACGCCACCTGGTAACTCTGCGAGAACCCCGCCTTAACGGGATGATAGCGGCGCCGCACCGCTGGAGCCGGTTTGGTTTGAAACCCGCCCGTGAATTCGTTGGTCGTGCCCGGCAGCCAGAAGCCGAACTCGACTCCGCCCTCGGGAACTTCGCGTGCGCCCAGGGCTCCGAACTGAATGCACTCGTCGATCACCGGCGTAGTCGCGGGGGTGGTGGTCTCAGCCCAGGTGGTGTCGCCGCGCGGCGAGGGGTCCAACACCGCCGCTCAGTTCCCGTCCCGGAATGAGAGCCCGAACAGCGGCGCGGACAGAAGGTCCTCTCGTATTGAGAAGCGTTTGGCGCGGTAATTCAAAGTGCCTCCGGGCGAGCTGTCGCCGTCGTTCGTCGGATCGCCGTAAAGCAGGCCCGGAGCGAGGTAGTCCACGTCCGTCCACGCGATCGCGGGCGCGGTCAAAAGCCGGATCGCCGAGTAGAACCCGGCGTTGTCCTCCGCACCGGTCACGGTCACTTTCCGGCTCAGCGACAACACGGCGCCCGAGATCTTCCAGCGGTCCTCGACGGTAAACGCCGCCTCGCCTCCGCCCGCCACCTTCGCCCTGGCAACAACCGCGCCGGGTTCCTTGCGCACGGACTGGTAGCCGGCGGCAAGCTGACGCACGTTCTCCTCGCCTCGATACACCTCGATCTGCGCGGGCTTCGGTTGCGTCATGCGCGGAGCGGCCGCGCCGGAGATTTCGATACCCCAATCTCCGGAACCGGCGCGGACAAACGTGACGGCGGCCCCGTTTGCGAGCCGTCCCAGCACTACGTGGTTAGCGGTGGTTGTGCCCGCCTGCTTCTGCTGCGCGGGCGCCAGGGGCGCGATCAACAGCCACATGAGCGCGCCGAACGGTGCGTATCGGATCATCATGAAAACTCCTCGGAGATGATTGGGAAATCGCGTCGAATCCTAGCTGGCGCCGATGCCAACGAGGGTTTCCGCCCCCCGCATCAGCGTCAACGTCTACGAACTGGAGTCACCATCGTACCCCCGTCCGGCTTGCTTGTCACGCTCGTTCGGGCCGGATCTCCAAAACGTACGCATACTCATTCGGTTTCGTCTTTGGGAGTGTTACGACGAGCCCGTTCGCCTCGCGGCTGAATGGCAACGGCCCCGGGTTGCCAAGCAGCTCAACCTGTCCGATCGGCTTCGGATACTCGGTTCTGCCCTGAGCCAGGGCCTTGATCGTCAGCTTACGGTCCTCGGGCGAGTCGAGCGCGGTTGCGCACATGATGTCGCCCTTTGTCGTGAAACGGATGTCTAGTCTAGCGGCCAACTACATGGTCTCAGAGCCTTCGGTCAATCAAGCCCATTCGTTGGGCCGTAGTTCGCGCGAGCACGAGCCTAAAGAGATCGTCGCTCGGCACGGCGAAGGGAACATAGGCCGCGGAAGTCCTACGATGTTCGAAGGCCACCTCTGCAATGTCCTGAACGGTCTTGTTTCTGTGGACTTCTTGACCGTGCCGACGATCCGGTTCCAGATTCTGTACGTCTTTCTGGTGCTCGTGCGCTGCCGCGACCTCGGATTCTCCGAGCGACTTCAGTGTCGCGAGGCTGAGCACGCCTTTCGACGCTCGCTGAATCACCTCCGCCGGAGTCTCGTGCGTTGCACTGGACACCCGCGCCGCCTCACGCAACAGCCGGCTTCTCAAAGACGCGAGGTCCTCGGTGGCTCCCACCTGTGCGGCCGATCCTGCCATTTCGGTCTCCAGGGCATCCACGAGCAGCCGCAGCGTCCGCCGGTTTCCAGTCGAAACGAACGCCGTCTTTGCCATCGGGTCGCGGACCGGGGCTGTCGGCCAGGAGCCTGCCATGTTCAGAATCGATGCGGAGATATCGGTTCGTGGCGAGGGACATCAAGGTGATTTCGCCGGTGAAGGTCTCGATCCACTGAAACGTCTCCGCTTGTTCAGCGCGGCCGCTCCGCAGCGATACTGCGCCCGAGGGATCGATCGAGACAAACCCGGCCTCCGAGCGAAGAGCGATGCGTCCGAGGCCTCGGTCGACAACGGTAAAAACAACGGCCTCTTTCGAGTTGACGACCAGCGAGTTGCCCGAGATCCCGATCTGGACATTCGGCGCGTGGTCGTGCGGCATCAGCACGATCTGGCGCCCGTAGGGAATCGGCCCCATCAGCCCGCGCGGGTTCGGTTCATTCAGCGTGAACGAATCGAAATCGGCAAACCCGCCCTCCGCTCCGTTCCGGTTGTAGCTGAACATCGCGTAGCGAACCCCCTGGAACGTGATCAGCCCATAGGGCATCTTCAACAATTCGCCGATGTCGTGGAACGTAAGGCCGTCTGTGCTATAGCTGAACCGCGCGGTGTTGTCCAGGTAGTTGCAGTTGGCGCGCAGCCAGACACGGTGACTCTTCAGCGGTACTCGCGCCGTCTGGCCCGTCTGTTCATCGAACTGCGCCAGCGTGGGGCTCTGCTCATCCCGTTCAACCCCGAGCCAGGCATACGGCCGGTTGAAGAGAGCGAAGCCGGCTACGTCGCCGGGCTTCATGCCGGCAGTTTCCATCACGACAGTCGGTGTGGAACGTGGTCCGACGGTGCGCTGGGTCAGGGTGTTGTGCGCGGTCCACAGGTTCTGCGCCGCTAACGCGTGAAGCCGGAGAAACCCGGGCCGCTCGGTCAGGGACCACTTCCCGTCCACCGGAATATGGTTCCATTGCCAGACCGGCTGCAGGACGGAGCCAGAGAAGTCGTCGTCCCGCCGGTACGGCGCATGCGGCGACTCGCTGTGGCCGGTGTTGGGCTTCACCCAAATCCGCGGCGACCGGCCGAGATTCCCCGGAAGGCCAAAGTGCGGCCAACCGTCGGTCCAGGTCACGGGAGATAACGCCGTGAGCCGGCCGATCGAGTTCGCGTCCATCATGGAAAAGCCCCACCATTCTCCCGTGGGCGTGTCGATGATGCCGCCCTGGTGCATGGCCAAGCGGCCGCGCGCCGATGGATCCGGTGCAGTGATCTTGAAAGGGGGGCCTGCCTCGCTTCGCTGCTCGGCAATCAGACGGTAGCCCAGGAGGAGCCCGAAGTCCTCGCCGCGGCTGACATTCTGGTTCACCTCCCAGGGGCCGGTAAGACGGTCCGCGCGCGCCGTGGGCAGGCGCATCACGTCGAGATACCAGGCGCTCGTGAGGATGTACTTGCCCTTGATCTTGTACAGGTGCAGGCCTTCTCCCATGCCCGCCGAAGGCGCAATGATCTCGCGCTCGCTCCCCGGGACAATATCCGTGAGGTCATCGGTAAGCTGCGCGAGCCTGATGCTTTGATAGCCCCAGACGACCCACACCTTGCCATCGTCATCGAAGAGAACCGAGAGATCGTGGAAGGACCGCTTCATGGGCGTCCGCGTCCAGGGCCCGGCAGGGTTCGTCGCGCGGAAAAGCTGAGTGGTCG
>JBEKMO010000091.1:0-23060 GCA_050008465.1 Bryobacteraceae bacterium | reverse complement strand
CCAGGAGCAGCGTGCCGGCGATGCCGGCCGCAATGCCCATGGTGTCGGTGTAGAAGTTCAACTGGAAGAGGATCATCGTCATGAAGACGAAGTTCGCGGCGCCGTCTCCCAGGCTGTAGCCAACCTTCTCACCCACTGAAAGCTTCTGCGTCTGGTTCGTCATTTCTGGCTCCTATGATCTGAAGCAGTGCTCGCCGCTGGGATTGACGCTCTTGGCCCGGGAGCGAACCAGGGCAGATTGAAGCGGAGTCCGTATAGCAACAAGGATGCCATTATAGCCGCTTTCACAATAGAAAGGGGTAGCGATTGGCCAGCCCCAGGCGTCCCCCGCCGTCAAAACCGCTGGGCCCAATACTGTTCACTTTGTCCTCGTAGGGCGGACCTCTGGTCCGCGGGCCGACGTCCTCGTCGGCCCATTCCTCCCAGTGGCAACCTTTGCGGTAATGGAACGGCATCGCCCCTGGCCCGCCTGGCGGCCGCATGAAATGTCACCCCCGCTGCACCCGTTGAGTCGACTGAAAAACCTCCGAACCTCATCGCGGTATACTGCGTACTTGAATACTGGAGGCTTAACCTTGAAGAAACTTGTGTCCCTATTCGCGCTCACTTTCGTGCTTGCCGCCGCGGGTCTCGCCCAGCCGGCGGCCGATCTCCCCACCGTGGATCAGATCCTTGCCAAGTCCATCGAAGCAACCGGCGGCAAGGCCGCGGAGGAGAAACTCACCAGCCGCGTCGCAAAAGGCACCATCGACGTGGTCACGTTCGGTGTCAGCGGCCCCGTCGAGATCTACGCCAAAGCGCCCAACAAGACGTTCACCCGCAGCACCTTCGAAGGCTACGGCGAGGTGCTCCAGGGCTATGACGGCAAGACCGGCTGGGTGAAGACCCCGGATGCCGGCCTTCGCGAGATGAGCGGCGCGGAATTGGACCGGACCAGGCGAAACGCCGATTTCTACCGCGCGCTGCACCTCAAGGACCAGTACGCCAAAATGTCGGTCACCGGGAAAGGCAAAGTGGGCGATCGCGAGGCGTTCATCGTCGAGGCCAAGCCCACCGAGGGTGGTGCGGAGAAGTTCTACTTCGACACCCAGACTGGCTTGATGCTGCGCAGCGATTTCCCGGACGATTCGGGCGGGCAGACCGCCATCTCTCTGGAGGACTACAAGGTAGTGGACGGAGTGAAGATACCGCACACCATCCGCTCGGAAAGCCCCGCGATCAGCCTGGTCATCAAGTTCACCGAGGTGCAACACGGCGTCGACATCGACGAGGCGAAGTTCGCCAAGCCGGCGAATTAGAGCGATCGTCGATGGGATCCACGCCGGCGGCGGCTGAGCGCTCAGCCGCCACCGGCGGCTATTGAATCTTCTTCGCCGTGAACTCCTGGCCGTTCTGCCAGCCCTTGAGGGCGACCACCTTGCCGGCGGCGTCCTTCTCGAAGACCAGCTTCACCGGACCCTCGACCACATAGAACTCGGTATCCGTGGCCGGCACGAACTCGGCGGGCGTCTGTTCGCCCGCCCGGCCGATCAGTTGGTTCCCGACCCTCCGAACCTTGACGATCAGGCCCGGCGCCAACTCGTATCCCCCCACGTAGGAGTCCAGGATCTTCGGGTCGATGGCGTGATCGGGCCGGGGCGCGTGCAGCACCACGCTCTTCGATCTCGCCTCGGCGTTCCCCGGCAGAACCAGCCCATCCTCGATCTGCCAGTTCCGGTCGAACCAGCCGCCCGCCACCCACGCCTCGGTGGACGACGCCTGCCGGTTGCCCCCCGCCACGTGCCCGTCCTCGATGGTGAAGTCGAATTCCGCGTTGCGCAGGCGGTCGGGGACCCAGAAATACATGCCATCGGCGGAGGTCGCCGCCACCACGAGCACGTACCTTTGGGCGTTGAGCGGGTTCGGAAAGATCATCTGCACCCGGGCATCGGACGCCGCAAAGGACCTTCCCCCGATCTTCACGTGGTCCGCGGCCACCTCGAGCGGCAGCTTGCCCGCAAGCCGGCGCGCAACCAGGTTTGCATCCGGGCCGCCGATCAGGATCAGCGAGTACCGGGCCGCATCCTCCTCGGACAGCTCGGAATCCTGGAACACGCGCGGCGGCTGCCGCTGCCACTGCTTCCAGTAACTGACCAGCGCTTCGGACTTGCGCCGGCAAATCTCCTTCATCGCCGGATCGGACGAAGCCGTGCCTGTCACAACCGCGAAAGGAGTGTTGAAGATGTCGCCCAGCGGCCCCGCCACCTTGGAGTTCTTCTCGAGCGCCCCTTCCTGATAGCCCGCCGCGCGCAGTTTGAGCCGGCCGCCCTCCGCCCGGACCCTCCGCGCCTCTCCGTTCCAGACCACCTTCACATCCTTGGCGGGATCGATCAGCGCAGCTCCGGGCGAGAGCGTCAGCGCCAAAACGTTTTGGCTATCCACGCGGATGGTGTTCGGCGCGACCACCTCGGCGTCCACCACCATGAATTCCTTCGGGCTGGCCGCCTGATCCACCCTGGCCCAATACGCCGAGGCGTTCTGGAGTTCCGCCGAGCGGACCCGCACGCTTGCCGGATTCGCATCCCGCCGCTGCTTCAGGAACCACTCGATGATGGTCTCCCAGGCATTCAGGTCTTCGTGCCCGTAGCCGGGAAGCTCGATGTAGCGCACGTTGAATCCCCAGCGCTGAAGCAGGCGCACTCCATAGCGCGAGTAGTCCACGTTCACGCTCCGATCCACGTCGCCGTGAAGCACCAGAATGGGCATGTGCAGCAAGCTCTCCCCCATCGACCACGAGCTTTGCTTGTCGGCGATGAAACGGTCGACCGCGCTCAGCTTTGCCAGTTCGTCTTCCGAAAGTTGCGAGTGGTAATCCACTCCTCCGAAGATCGGCGCGATCGCGGCAAACAGGTCCGGATGCCGCGTAGCAACGTTCCAGGTGCCCCATCCACCCATCGAGTCGCCTACCAGGTAGACGCGGTCCTCGTCGACGCTGAGGCGCTCCTGGGCCAACTTGACGACCCGCACCACGTCCTGGTCTCCAAAGCCCAGGTAGGTGGTATTCCCGCGTCCGTGCGGCTCCATATAGATGATCCCCTGGCGCCCCGCGTGCTCGACATCGGTGAAGATGTAGTGGCGCGAGTCCGCCGCCCACCAGCGCACGTACTCGGGGTTGGGCGGGTTGTACCCGTGGAGTTTCACCACCAGCGGCCACTTCTTCGAGCGGTCGTAGCCTCCCGGCAAGTAGGCGCGGCAGAACTGCGGGGAACCGTCGGTGTCGTCCCGGAAGGCCAGCCGGAGGAAGCCGTAGGGCCGGCCGCCTCGAGCTTCATCTCCTCGAACTCCATCAGCGGCGAGTGAATGGCCCACCAGGGATTGCCGGTCACGCTCAGGCCGTCCTTCCCCAGGCGATCGATCACCATGTCCGCCAGCATCTTCGTGGTGAACCCTGCGGGCGTCCGCGGGTCCGCCTTCGCCCCCGCCGCGACCAGTTCACGCGCCGCGGCGATCGAGTCCCCCTTGTACCAGGGAATGTGCGTGGCCCAGAGCAGGCCGTTCATCCGGCGCGTGGAGCAGCGGATCTCGTATGCGCCGTCGGGCCACCCGGCGGGATCGAAGCGCACCGTCTCGCCGCGCGTGACGCTCTGCTGGGCGAACATCTTCCCGCCTGCGCCCACCACCTGAACCGTGACCTGGTCCTGGCCCGCGTGGTTCTTGTTGATGTCGGTTTGAAGCACGACGGCGTTCTGGGAGTAATCCATCAGCGACGGCCCAATCTCCTGGATCCTCGGCGGGATGGCCCCGCGCTCCAGCACTCGGGCGGAGAACGTCCACGGCCCCACCCGCTGTTCGAGCTTGACCAGCAGCGCGTTCTCTCCCGCTTTCATGTCCACCTCGACCTGGTCCTCGTCGAAGGTGAGCTGCCGCTCGGTGCGCCGGTCGAGCACCAGCGCGCCATTGAGCCACACACGGATGCTCTCGTCGCTGCCCACCGCGAGCAGCGCCTTGCCGCTCCCCTTGCGCGAGACCGTCGCGAAGGCATAGCCGGCTAGATCGCGCTTCAATCCCGCCCCGTCGGAGAGGTCGGCCACGTCGCCCCAGGCGGTAACCGAACGCCAGCTCACCTTCGAGCCGTTCGGCAGATTGTGGGTCATTTTCTCCACCGGCCGGATCGCGGCCTCACCGCCGTGCTCGCCGAGCCAGTCTCTCTCGAAGCCGTCCGTGACCCCCGCCACCGGGATGTCGCTGAGAACCAGCCAGCGCCGGATGAACCGCTCGTTGCTGCGCGCCCACGGCATCCGCATCTCCTCTTTGAGCTGCCCGGAGGCCGGCGTTTGACCGCCCATTCCCTGTCCCGCGAGAGTCGGCGACGCCATAGCCCAGGCCAGAACCGCGATCAGACCAGACAGAAATCGACTTTGCACACTACCTCCTTATGTTCCGTCTAAAGGACTGAAAACGAGGGAAACGTCCGGAAAGTTTCATCCATCGGAGTTCTTCCACGTTCGTTACGTAGTGTATCCTCAATCCAGGAGGATCATGGTGAGACCGCGAATCATCGCAGTGCTATTCGTCTTATCCGCCGTTGCTGCTACGGCTCAACTGAGCGACTACAGCGGCTACAAGGATCCCGCGCTGTTCACGCGCCTTTCGCACTATTTCCTTTCCACCGAGGGTTCCTTGGTCGACACCCCGTTCGATGGATTCGAGTTCATGCTCAAGACCGGGAATCAGCGCGTCGAGGGGCATCATCTGCGTTACGACTACGGATTCGACGAGTCCGCCGGGAAGACCCCCAGTTACCTGCAAATCATCCGCAACTACCAGGCGGCCGCGAAGAAGATCGGTGGCCAGGTCCTGTACGAGGACGAGCGCCGGACAACCATTCGCATCTCCAGGAACGGCCTGGAGACCTGGGTCGCGCTGGAGGCGTTCAACGACGGCCGGGAATACCAATTGGACATCATCGAGCAGCAACAGATGAAGCAGGAGGTGGTGGCCAACGCCGACGCGCTTCAATCCGGCCTGAAGGAGAACGGGCACGTCGAGGTGCCGGGGATCTTCTTCGATTTCGGCAAGTCGGAGATCAAGCCCGAGTCGGGGGCGGCTCTGGACGAGGTGGTCAAGCTGCTCCAGGCAAGCCCGGCGATGAAGGTATGGGTGGTCGGGCACACGGACAACGTAGGTTCGGTGGAGAGCAACATGACGCTCTCGTCCGCGCGGGCCGCCGCAGTCGTCAGGGCGCTGGTGCAGAAGGGCATCGACGCAAGACGGCTGGCCCCGCACGGAGCGGGACCCTATGCGCCGGTAGCCTCGAATTCGGCCGACGAAGGCCGCGCGCGCAACCGCCGCGTCGAGTTGGTCGCTCAGCCGTAGATGGAATGAGGATCGGAAAGGCCAACCTCATGTTCAGCAATCGACTCTCCAGACGCAACTGCTTGGCGATGCTCGGCGCCAGCGCCTCGCTGGCCGCCTCCGCTCCCGCCGCCCTGGCGTTGCCGGGCGACGAAGACCGCGCCCGCCGCATGCAGTGGTGGCACCAGGCCAAATTCGGCATGTTCATCCACTGGGGCCTGTACAGCGTTCTGGGCCGCCACGAATGGGTGATGGAGAACGAGGGCATCCCCATTCCCGAATACGAGCAACTGGCTAAGCGCTTCACGCCCAAGCCCAATGCCGCCCGCGACTGGGCCAGGCTCGCCAGGAAGGCCGGCCAGAAGTACATGGTCCTGACCACCAAGCATCACGAGGGCTTCTGCCTATTCGACACCAGGCTCACCGACTACTGCGCGCCCAAGCAGGCCTGCGGCCGCGACCTGGTCAAGGAGTACGTGGAAGCCGCGCGCGGAGAAGGGTTGCGCGTGGGCTTCTATCACTCGCTGATGGATTGGCATCACCCCGACGGCGCGCGCTCGGCCGAGGACGAAGCCGCGCGGCGGCGCTTCGTCGATTACGTCCACGGCCAGATCCGCGAGTTGCTCACCAACTACGGCAAGATCGATATCCTCTGGTACGACGTCTCCTGGCCGCTGGACGCCAAGGGCTGGGAGTCGGAGCGGATGAACGAAATGGTGTTCCAGCTCCAGCCCGACATCGTCGTGAACAACCGCAACCGGCTGGACGGCGATTTCGCCACCCCCGAGCAACAGATTCGGGCGGAGAAGGGCGGCCGGGCCTGGGAGTCCTGCATGACCATGAACGATAGTTGGGGCTATCACGCAGCCGACGACGACTGGAAGAGCCCCAAGACCGTGGTCCGCAACCTGATCACCTGCGCGCGCGGCGGCGGCAACTACCTGCTGAACATCGGCCCCAAGCCCGACGGCTCGATTCCGGAAGAGTCGGTGCGCATCCTGAGCGCCGTGGGAAAGTGGATGGACCGCAACGGCCCGGCGGTTTATGAATCCGAACCTTGTTCGATGACCCGCTCGGACTACGCCAGTTTCACGCGGAAGGGCAACACGCTCTACATCCACGTGTACTTCTGGCCGGGCGATACGGTCGCCATCGGCGGCTTGCAGCCGAAAGTAACCTCCGCGCGGCTATACGCTACCGGCAAGAAGGTCGAGTTCGAGCAGGACCGCTTCCGCGTGCGCTTCATCGGGCTGCCGCGGACGCCGCCGGACGATCCGGTGACGGTGATCGCAGCGGAGTGCGACGCCGAGCCCACGCAGAACATGGACCAGGTCCGCAAAGAAAGGCCGCGAACCGGCGCGTAACCTATTTCTTCCGCCAGGCGTCGAGTTCCGCGCTCAGGCGGTCGCGCATGGTTACGAAGGCCAGGTTGGCGTACTGGTTGACTTTCTCCCGCGGGTCGGCGCGCAGATCGAACAGTTCGTTCGGCCCCTGGCCCTGGTTGCGCAGCACCAGCTTGTAGCGGGTGTCCCGAGCCATCTCGACGCCCCGGAACTCGCCGAACACCAGGTTGCGCCAAGGCTGTTTCTTGGGGAACGGCTGGTTGAACACGGCGGGAAGGTAGCTGCGGCCGGGCAGGTTGCGGTCCCGCGGCGGCGCCACCCCGGTGAGTTCGCACAGGGTGGGCAGGAAATCGCAGGCGCTCACCAGTTCGGGCCGCGCGGCCTCCACCGGGATCTGGCCCCGCCAGTTCCAGATCATGGGCGTGGCCATGACCTCCTCGTACATGTTGACCGGCTCGGAGGCCAGCCCGTCGCTCCAGAGGCCGTGGCGGCCGAGCAGGAATCCGCTCGCGCTGGTGAACACGATCAGCGTGTTCTCCCGCAGCCCGCGCTGATCCAGCCTGGCCACCAGCGGCTGGATCTGGTCGTCGAACGCGGTAATGGCGGCGGCGCATCTGCGCAGGTTGGGCACGATGCTCGCCAGCAGGTCCTTGTCGCGGGCCGCGTTGGGCGCCACCGGCTCCCAACCCAAGCCGTCGAAAGAAGTCTGGGCATACATCTCGTGATACTTGGCCGGGACCTTGTCGTTGGGCGCGAGCAGGTTGAACTGGTTCACCGCCAGGAAGAAGGGCTGATCGCCTTTATGCGAATCGAGGAACTCCAGCGCGTTGGCGGAGCCGCAAACGTACCCCGCGCTCGCCAGCAGATCCGAAACTCGGGGGTCCTGGCTTCCCTGCTGGTGCGGCGGGCGCCCGGTAAGGAGAGCCGCGCGGTTTCGCTCGCCCGCGGGTGCGCACCCGATGTGGTAGAGGAAGCGCGTCCCGCTGCGCGCCAGCAGGTCGATGTTCGGCGTTCGGATCACTTGGTTGCCGTAACAGCCGAGCATCCAGGCCCCCAGGTCGTCCGCCACCACCAGCACGATATTGGGCCGCCGCGCGGCTGCCTTCGCGAATGCGGGTGCAGCCGCGGCGAACAGAACTTCACGACGTGTCGGGCGCATGCTATTCCGTGATGACCGCACCGGTCCCCTGAATCTGGTAATACGTCACGGCGGAGGTGATCGAGGCGGGGTCGAACTTCCGGCCGTTGCACTCCGCTTCGTGCTTCGCCTGCGCGATGGCCTGTTCCTGGGTCAGCTCGACCTTGGCCAGTTTGCCCTCGGCGGTGGCGGTCTTTCCGATGGCTTCCTTAGGGAACTTGATCTCGCCGTCTTTCACCTTAATCCGGATGCTTTTCCCGCTCTCCGGGTCGGCCAGCTCCATCCAGCAGCCCATCATGCGGCAGACGTCCCGCACGGTTCCCTTCACCTGCACCACCTTGCCGACGTATTTCTCGGGAGCGGCGGTGAGCTTGTCGATGCCGATGGCCTCGTTGATGGTGAATGCTTTGCCGAGCCTCACCTCGCCAGCCAGCGCGACCGCGCACGCCAGGAACGTAAGAAAGAGCGATTTCATTGTGCCTCCCCGGATCTTCTATCGTACAAGGTTTCCGGGCGCCGCGAGTTGGCGCTAGAATGTTGTCGGATAAAGAGCCAAACCATGCAGACAGTTTGGGTTGCCGTGGCCTATGTTTTCGCGGTGTTGCTGGCGCTGGCCCTGCTTTATGCCTTCCATGCCCGGTGGTACTGGCACGTGCTGAGCATCCTGGCGGCTCTGGCGATCGGGCTGACGCCGCCCCCGGAGGGCTGGCATCCCCCCGACCTGCTGGTTGGGTCCGTGTTCCTCTTCCTCTTCGTCTGGGGCATCGGCGCGCCCTTCTTCCGGGCGCACCACCTCCGGTAGGATAGGGCTCCAGCCCTGGCCCAGGTTGCGCCCCGACGCCGAACCGTCGGCTTGCATCGCACCCCTCGGGTGCGCTTTCATTGGACGCATGAGAATCCGTCAACACTCGTGGTTATTGGCTGCGGCGCTGCTCGTGGCGCCGGTGGGCCGCAGTGCCGAAAAGGACCGCTCCCTGGTCTACATCGGCACGTACACCGGCGGCGACAGCAAGGGCATCTACGCCTGGCGGTTTTATGCCGGCTCGGGCGCCGCAACTCCGCTGGGCCTGGTGGCCGAGACCGCCAACCCCTCTTTCCTGGCGGTTGATCCAGCCAACCGGTGTCTCTACGCGGCATCGGAGATCTCGAGTCGCGACGGCAAGCCGGAGGGAGCCGTCAGCGCCTTCGCGATCGATGCCGCCAGCGGCAAGTTGACGCTGCTCAACCGGGTCTCTTCGCGCGGCGCGGGCCCGGCCTTCGTCACCGTGGACCGGACCGGCAGGAACCTGCTGGTCGCCAATTACAGCGGCGGCAGCGTCGCCGTGTGCCCCATTCTCAGCGACGGCCGGCTCGGCGAGGCCACTGCGTTCGTACAGCACACCGGCTCGAGCGTCAACCCGCAGCGGCAGCGCGAGCCGCACGCGCACTCGATCAACGTCTCGCCGGACAACCGCTTCGCCATCGTCGCCGACCTGGGTCTGGACAAGCTGCTGGTCTACCGGTTCGACGCCGCCAAGGGCGCCCTCGCGCCGAATGATCCCCCGTTCACCGCAGTGAAGGGCGGCTCGGGGCCGCGGCACTTCACCTTCCATCCCAGCGGCAGGTTCGCCTATGCGATCAACGAACTGGCCTCCACGGTGACGGCCTTCTCCTATGACGCGGCCCGGGGCGCGCTCACCGAGCTTCAAACCATCTCGACACTCCCGAAGGATTCGACCGGCAATAGCACGACGGCCGAAGTGCAGGTGGACGCCGCAGGGAAATTCCTGTACGGGTCGAACCGCGGCCACGACAGCATCGCCGTCTTCGCCATCGACCCCTCGAAGGGCACGCTCACCCCGGTCGAGCACGTGTCCACGCAAGGCAAAACGCCGCGCAATTTCCGCATCGATCCCACCGGGTCCTACCTGTTCGCCGCCAACCAGGATTCCGGCAGCGTGGTGATCTTCCGCATCGACGTAAAGACCGGGCGGCTGACGCCAACGGGCCAGGTGCTCGCAGTCGCCTCGCCGGTCTGCGTGAAGTTCGTCCCCGCGAACTGACCCAACCGGGGGCTGGACGCGCGCGCCTCCGGTGGTGCATCCTGTGAGCAGGAAGAGGAGGCAACGGTATGCGAGCACAAGCTCGAAAACTGTTTCCAATCGCAGTCGCAATCGCCGCCCTCGCGCTGGCTCAGCGGCCCGTTTCGGAGCGCGCCCGCATGCGCGTGGAGCGCGAGGTCCGGCACGAACTGGTGATGCTGCCCTACTACAGCGTCTTCGACAATTTTTCCTACAAGGTCGAGGGCGGCCAGGTCACGCTGTATGGCCAGGTCACGCGGCCCACTCTGAAGTCGGATGCGGAGCAGGCGGTGCGCGGCATCGAGGGTGTCGAGAAGATCGTCAACAACATCGAGGTTCTGCCGTTGTCGCCGAACGACGACCGCATCCGGCTGGCGGTCTACCGCGCCGTCTTCGGCGCCGCCGGCCTGGACCGCTACGGCCTCGCCGCCGTCCCGTCCATCCACATCATCGTGAAGAACGGCAACGTGACGCTTGAGGGCGTGGTGTCGAACGAGGGGGACAAGAACCTGGCAGGCATAAAGGCCAACGGCGTGTCGGGCGCTTTTTCGGTAACCAATAACCTCAGGCTGGAGAAGTAGGCATCACTCGATCGCCAGCAGCGGAGCGGCGGATAGCATCCTGTAAGTCGAAGGTATCCCGCCTATAATGAAGGCATGCCTAGCACCTCCGACCCCGGCGCGGCCGCCAGCGCGCAGGGCATCATGGACCTCGAGCGCCAGTACCTGTTGCAGAATTACGCCCGCTACCCCATCGTGCTGCACCGCGGGAGAGGCTGCACGCTCTTCGACCTTCAGGGCAAGCGTTACCTGGATCTGATCGCGGGCATCGGCGTGAACGCGCTCGGCCACGCACACCCGCGCATCCTGAAAGTGGTGCGCGAGCAGGCGGCGCGGCTGATCCACAGCTCGAACCTCTACTATCACGAATATCAGGGGCCGCTGGCCAAGCGGCTGGCCGAGATCAGCGGACTGCAGCGCAGCTTCTTCTGCAACTCCGGCACCGAGGCCATGGAAGCGGCGATCAAGATGGTGCGCTCGCACGGCGGAAAGATCAGCCCGGAGAAGTACGAGATCGTCTCGCTCGACAACTCGTTCCACGGCCGCACCATGGGCGCGATCTCGGTGACCGGGCAGGCGAAATACCGCAAGGATTTCGAGCCGCTGCTGGCGGGCGTGAGATTCGTGCAGCCGAACGATTCGGCCGCGCTCGCCGACGCCATCGGCCCGCGCACCGCCGGAATCATCCTCGAGTGGATCCAAGGAGAGGGTGGCGTCTATCCGCTCCAGCACGAGTACGTGGCCAAAGTCAGGGAATTGGCCGCGCGTCACAACGCGCTGCTGGTGTTTGACGAGATCCAGTGCGGAGTCGGCCGGCCCGGGAAGTACTTCGCCTACCAGTTGGCCGATCCGGTGATCCTGCCGGACATCATGGTGGCTGCCAAACCGCTGGCCTGCGGCTTGCCGCTGGGCGTGGTGGTGGCCAACGAGAAGGCCGCCGCGACCATCGGCCCCGGAATGCACGGCACCACCTTCGGCGGCGGACCGCTCGCCTGCCGCGTGGCGCTCGAGTGCCTCGACATCATCGAAGAGTTGCTGCCCTCGATCTACCGCCTGGGCGGAGACTTCCGCATGCAGCTCTCCGATCTGGCGCGGCATTTCAGCTTCATCCGCGAGGTGCGCGGCTACGGGCTGATGATCGGCGTCGAGTTGGACATTGCCGGAAAGCAGATCGTGCTGGACGCGATGGCCGAGGGCCTGCTCATCAACTGCACGCACGACACGGTGCTGCGCTTCCTGCCGCCCTACATCATCACGGACGCCGAAGTCGATCGGGCGGTGAGGATTCTCCGCAAGGTTTTGCAGAAAGCCAAACCGTAGTCCGCTGACGGAGCGGTCGTCAACGATATGCCGGGTTCGTTCGTCTTTTTGGATCCCTCGGGCAGGCGCTGGGTCCGCGTGAAGCGGATTGCGCGCTCCGGAGCCATCTTTCTGGGCATCGCGGCCCTGCTTTTTGCGTTGAGCCTGTTCAGCAGCCCGCAGCTTCCCACCCTCGGACTGCCCGAGGTCGAGCACCTGGCCCGCTTCTCCGAGGTGCCCTCGGTAATCCGGGGAGAGAAGACCAGCAAGAACGTGCCGTTCAAGCTCCTCAAGGCCTCCCAGGACGTCAAGTACGTGAGGTCGTCCTCCCCGGTAACTCATCCCAAGACCGCGGCGAAGGTCGGAGCCAGCCGCCCGGTGGTCTTCGGATTCTACGTGAACTGGGACCGGGCCAGCATCGTGTCCCTCCGGCTCAACCTTCAGAACCTGACGCACCTGCTCCCGGAGTGGCTGGTGCTCGAGAACGGGCGCGGCGATCTCGGTGACGAGTCGGACCCCACCGTCATTCAGATTGCCGCGGACGCCAAGCTGCCGGTGCTCCCCTTGGTGACCAACTTCCGCGGAAGCTGGCAAGCGGGCGATCTTCACCGCGCGCTCAACGACGCCGGCGCCCGCGCCGATCTCATCGACAACATCCGGAACAACCTGGCCGAGCACAAGTTCGCCGGAGTGAATATCGATTTCGAGCTGCTCGCGGTGAAGGACCGCGAGCGGCTGGTCGACTTCATGCGCAGCCTGAGGGCCAGGCTTGCGCCCGCCGGCCTGCTGCTGACCGAAAGCGTGCCGGTGGACGATCCGGCCTACGATCTGAAGGGGCTGGCGGAGCAGTGCGACTATATCGTGCCGATGGTCTATGACGAGCACTACCAGTCGGGCACGCCCGGGCCCGTAGCCTCCCAGGAATGGTTCGAGCTCCAGCTCGCCTCGCTGGCGCGCAGCGTGCCGCCTCAGAAGACGATCGTCGGCCTGGGCAACTACGGCTACGACTGGATCATGGGCTCGCGGGGCGCGGCGGAGGTGGTCTTCGGCGACGTGATGTCGGCGGCCCGATCTCGGCGCGCGCAGGTGGTCTGGGACTCGGACACCGATAACCCGGTGCTGCGCTACCAGTCCGGCGCGCAGCAGCACGAAGTCTGGTTCCTGGACGCGGTGTCGGCTCTCAATCAGGTGAACGCCGTCTCTGACGCCGGATTCCGAGGGTGCGCGCTATGGCGGCTGGGCGCGGAGGACCCCGGCCTCTGGAACGTGCTGCGGGCCGACGGCTGGCCCGCCGACAACTACGACACCTCGCGCCTCGCGCGTCTGGTCTCGCAGAAATCGGTCAGCCAGTATGGGGATGGCGACGTGCTGCGCATCGCCGAAACGCCGCGGGATGGCCAGCGCAAGGTCTGGCGCGAGGCCGATGGCGGCTACACCGAGCAATACCTGGAATACCCGTCCTTCTATGTGATCGAAGGCTCGGGCAAAGCGCCCGGCAAAGTCATTTGCCTGACCTTCGACGACGGCCCCGACGCCGAGTTCACGCCGCTCATCCTGGACGTCCTGAAGGCCCGCCGCGTGCCGGCCACCTTTTTCGTGGTGGGCGCCGAAGCCGAGCAGAATCCCAGCCTGGTCCGCCGCGAATACGCCGAGGGCCACGAGATCGGCAACCACAGCTACTCGCATCCCAACATCGCCACCTTGTCGGAGGAACGCACACGTCTGGAGCTGAGCACCACCGAGCGCATCATCGAGCACACCATCGGCGTCTCCACCATCCTGTTCCGGCCTCCCTACAACGCCGACAGCGAGCCGCAGACCCCCGAGGAAATCGTGCCTATCCTCCGCGCCGAACAGGCCGGCTACATCACCATCGGCGAGCGAATCGATCCGCGCGACTGGGAGAAGGACGCCACCGCCGATACCATCTCCGCCGAGGTGATCGCGGATAAGGACGAGGGCCAGATCGTGTTGCTGCACGACGGGGGCGGCGACCGCTCGGCCACCGTGGCGGCGCTGCCGCGCATCATCGACTACTTCCAGCAACAGGGATACCGCTTCGTAACCGTCGGCGAGTTGGTCGGAAAGACCCGGGCCCAGGTTATGCCGGCGCCGGGCTCGAGCGAGCTGCGCTGGGCGCATATCCAGGGAGAGGCGTTCGACGCCAAGGGCATGTTCAAGAAGGCCGCCGGTATCCTGTTCCTGTGGGCCATCTACCTCACCGCGCTGCGCTCGCTGGCCTACGGCATTCTGGCAGTGATCCAGAAGTTCCAGGCGCGCCGCCGCCGTTTCGACCCAGCCTGGCGGCCCCCGGTTTCCGTCCTGATCGCGGCCTTCAACGAGGAGAAGGTGATCCTCAAGACCGTGGAATCGATCCTCGAAAACGGCTACCCGGACCTGGAGGTCATCGTGGTAGACGATGGCTCGCAGGACCGCACCCTCCAGGTGCTCCAGGAAACCTTCGCGAGCGAGCCGCGCGTCCGGATCTTCACCCAGCCGAACGCCGGCAAGTCCGCCGCGCTCAACCGGGCCATTGCCGAGGCCTCCAACGAAATCCTGGTGGCGCTGGACGCCGACACCGTTTTCCGCCGCGGCGCCATCGAGAAGCTGGTGCGGCACTTCTCCGACCCGCGCGTGGGCGCGGTCTCGGGCAACGCCCGCGTGGGCAACCGCCAGCGCTGGGTCACGCGCTTCCAGTCCCTCGAGTACATCTACGGCTTCAACCTGGACCGGCGTGCGCTCGACGTGCTGAACGCCATCACAGTGGTTCCCGGCGCCGCGGGCGCCTGGCGCAAAAGCCTCGTCCTCGAAGCCGGCGGGTTCGCCCACGACACGCTGGCCGAAGACACCGACCTGACCCTGGCCATCCGCCGCCTGGGTTACCGCATCCGCTACGACGAGGAGGCGGTGGCCTATACCGAAGCCCCCGAGGATACCCGCAGCCTGGCCCGCCAGCGTTTCCGCTGGGCCTTCGGCACCCTGCAATCCGTGTGGAAGCATCGGGACGCCACCTTCGACCCGCGCTACGGCTCGCTGGCCTTCGTCGCCCTGCCCAGCATCTGGCTCTTCCAGGTCCTGCTTTCGACGCTGGCGCCCTTTGCCGATCTGGCCATGTTGATCGCCCTTTTCTCCGGCAACTGGCGAATCGTGCTGCTGTATTACGGCGCGTTTTTCGTGCTGGAGCTACTCACCGGCCTGGTCGCCTATGCACTGGAGTGGCAAAACCCGCGCGACTTACTGTTGCTGTTCTTCCAGCGCATCTACTACCGCCAACTCATGCAGTACGTCCTCGCCAAGTCCGTCCTCTACGCTCTGCGAGGCCGCCTGGTCGGCTGGGGCAAGCTGGAGCGCCGCGCCACCGTGGAAGCGGTGCACTGATCGGATGCCGGGGTATACTGGGTTCGCTATGAGACTCGGTGGACTTGTCATCCTGGCGGCCCTGTTCTCCGCAGCCAGCCAGCCTCAGCACGGCACGGTCGAGCGCGTCGTGGTACATGGGAAGGCGCTCGAAGGGAATCTCGAGGGCGACTCTCCGGATCGGGACGTCGCGGTCTACCTGCCTCCCAGTTACAACACCGCCCGCAAGCTGCGCTATCCGGTGGTGTACATGCTCCACGGCTTCACTGACGACGTCGATCATTGGTGGGGGGTGAAGCCACACTTCGTCAACCTCCCCGCCGTCATCGATAAGGCGCTCGCCGGCGGCAAGACGCGGGAGATGATCGTGGTGATGCCGAACGCCTATACGCGCTACCAGGGGAGCATGTACTCTACCTCGGCGACTACGGGCGACTGGGAGAACTTCGTGGCGAGCGAACTGGTCGCCTATGTCGACAGCCATTACCGCACCATCCCCGGCGCCGCCGGTCGCGGCCTGGCCGGACATTCGATGGGCGGTTACGGAGCCATTCGGATCGGCATGAAACATCCCGAGGTCTTTTCCAGCGTTTACCTGCTCAGCCCCTGTTGCATGGCGGCGAGCATCCAGCCGGGAGGTCCGGGGATGGCGCCGGCGGAGGCGATTCACAGTCCCGCGGATGTGGAAAAGGCGAACTTCTTTACCAAGGCGGCCATCGCCTCGGCCGCCGCCTGGTCGCCGAACCCCAAGAACCCGCCGCTCTACTTCGATCTGCCCTCCAAGAACGGTGAATTTCAGCCGGCCATCGCGGCCAAGTGGGCGGCCAACGCGCCCTTGGCCATCCTCGATCAGTACATCCCGAATCTGAAGCGGCTGCACGCCATCGCCTTCGACGCCGGCGCGCAGGATGCGGCCATCGCGGCCACCATCAAGGTTCTGGACGGCATCCTGAACGCCTACGAAATCCGCCACACCTTCGAGATCTACGAGGGCACCCACCTCAGCCGCATCGCGGAACGGATCGAAACCAAGACGCTGCCGTTCTTCTCCACCAACCTGTCGTTCACTCAAACTCGCCGCTAGCCCCGACCTCCTGCAACTCTTAGATTCTGTACCGTGGCACAGGCATTCAGCCTGTGCGCTCTTAGCGCACCGGCGAGTACG
This sequence comes from Bryobacteraceae bacterium, assembly GCA_050008465.1. Classification (GTDB taxonomy): domain Bacteria; phylum Acidobacteriota; class Terriglobia; order Bryobacterales; family Bryobacteraceae; genus Fen-330. The sequence goes on along the minus strand of JBEKMO010000091.1, from coordinate 6,804 downwards.
GCGTAGCCCTATACAACGCCACCTGAATCACGCTGGCGATCTGGCCGTGCTTCTCGGTGGACTCCTTGCGCACCTTGAGCCACTCCGCATCGCCCATGAACGTGTTCCAGGCCTTCTCGCGGGCAGCCAGATCGTCGAACGGGATCAAGTAGGTGAGGTTCGGCAGGTTCGCCCCAAACAGCGTGGACGCGTAAAGCAGCGGATGGATCCCGCAGCGGTGGAAGATGCGGATCTCGGGGCCGGAGAAGCGTTCGTGGAGCGCCGTCAACTGCCGCCAGGTCGGCGAGTGGTAAACGCGCAGCTCGAAGACCCGCGGCGCCTTGGCCGGCTCGGCGATCCGGATCTCCGGGGAGTAGTCCGCCGCTTCCAGCAGCGTGAGCGAGGTGTGCTCGTAGGGCGCGTTCGGCTCGCTCTCCCAGCGCCCCACCGCCTCGCTGTAGCCCTCCTGTTGGTGGAGTCTCGTCCACAGCGACAGTGCCTCGGCCGCCGACTTGAAGCCCATCACCGTCACGAATTGCGGCATGTGCGCCGCCACCAGGGCTTCCAGGAAGATCATCGGCCCGGCGTGCACCTTGCGCGCCGCCGGCAGGAACGCCTTGGAGAGAAAATCGTTCAGCCGCCCCGGTTGGTCCCCGTTCTTCAAGAAGAACGTCTCGAGCGTATAGAAACGCGTCTTCTCATCGGGACCCGCAGCCGCGCCGCCTGCGGCGCCCAGCGTGCCCATAGCCTGGAGGAAGGATCGTCTGATCATGTGTCTTGGGATCTATAATACGGTGGCCCCATGATGACTGCAAGGTGGGGTAGACGATCGGTTTCCATCGTCTGCCATCCCCAGTGCTCAACCAATGGTCGAACGGCTCCTCATCTCGATATCCGGCGCGACGCTGGCCCTCAGTCGCAAGCTGAGTGCAGTCAGGCTGCGTTGCGCGGCGGCACGATCCGTCTTAAGGGCGATCAACTCGTTCATCGCGGCGTCCTGAATCTGACCGAGCTCCCACCTTTTCAGGCTCGCCTCGCCGACGTTTAAGTAGGCCGCGAACTGCCGCTGACTCATCTTGAGCGCACGCCGCCGCTCCCGGATTTCGGAACTGGTAAGCAGCCCGTGCGCCTTGCGGTACGCATCGGCGCCGCGGCGCATGTATTCCGGCGCGTCTTCGCCCTCCATGGCGGCATGTCCGCACTTGCTGCAAACCAGCGCCGGGGTCTCGACCACGTACTGCTCGCCGCGAACCGTGGCCTCCACCTTCGCGCGTCCCCGCTTCAAGACGCCTTTCCTGCACACAAAGCAACGCATTGATTCAACCGAGTTTTTCAAAGTAGTCTGGCCTATATTCTTCGTGCAGCGAAAGGACCACCAGTCGCTCGCGCCCCGCCTTGCCGCTCAGACAGAACTTGAAATACATCCGCTGCCGAAATCTCGCCGACGACCAGACGAAGCCCAACATCCTCGCTCCCTTCGAGATCGGCTCCCCAGCGATGTGTCTCGGCGGGTGAGGGCCGCGGTAGTCTTCACTTGAAATCTCGTCGAGCACGCCCTCGATGCCCTCCCGCTGCTCGTCACCCGTGATGAGATCCAACGCGCGGAACTCCGCCGCGAGTTTGAGGCTCCCCATGACGTACCCGGTCCGCTGAAAAGCCTGCCGCGCCCGCCGGATCTGCGCCAGCACCTGCTGCGCCGACAGACGGTCATCCCGCGGCTCAGATCCGCGCAATGTTCACACCCTCGATAGTATCATTTGATACCAGATCTGTCAACGCTCCCCGGCCGGGGTAATCTCCTCGCGGCGGATCAGATCCTCGGTCCACCCGGCGGCATGGAGGGCGGGATCGATGAGCTTGGACCGTGTATCCGATTCACTCAGAGACATGTCCGGCGCGCCTACGAGTTATATCAGTTTTCGGCTGGCAGGGCAAAGCCTCCAAGACGTCAACCCCGCGCCCGCCGGTCCCACTCTCACCGAAACTCCATCTCCCACCCCCTCAACCGTTTGCCCCGTTCCCGACCTCGGCACACGCCAAGCTCATGTTAAGCCTGGCGTAGGAGGTGGGTTTCAGAACCGCCCCAGGTGTCTCATGTCATCAGAACTGAAAATCGAATCCAATCGGCGTAACGCCCAGCTCTCCACCGGCCCCAAAAGCCCCGAGGGCAAAGCTAAAGTCGCCACCAACTCCCGCACCCACGGACTCTGCTCCCGCAACGCCATCCTCCCCGAGGAAGACCCCGACGAATTCCACGCCCTGCTCGCGGGTCTGCTCTCCGAATTCCAGCCCGCCGAAGCCTGTGAGGAATCTCACGTCCGGGAGTTGGCCTCCGCCGAATGGCGTCGACGCCGCATCGTCCGCCTGGAGACCGGCATCTTCGTCTGCGCCATGGAAAAGGTGCGCGAATACGAGAAGTGCCGCAACACCGCCCCGCCATCCGACCGCACCCCCGAGGAGCAGCGCTATGACCAGAACACACGCCTGCTCGGACTCGCCTTCCGCCAGCACTGCGGCGGCGAGGCCTTCACCAAGCTCACGCGCTATGAGAACTCCATCCGCCGCGCCTACTACAAAGCCCTCAAGGAGCCCAAGTCACCCCCGCCCCCGCGCAACACAAAATTGACGAAACAAAGCCAAATCCCAGAGCCGCCCGAACCGGAACCCTCGCCCCAGCAACCGGATACAGACTGCGAAGAAGTTCGGGAACACTCCCCGCTCGAGAAAGCGGGACCCGTCCCTCCGGAGGCTACCGAACAGTCGCCTCGTGCCGCCGGCGAGCGCCAGTCCGGGGCGCTACCGCAACTCGACGCCGTGGCGGCCGTAGTACAGCCGTGCCGTGCCGTCCTGGTGCACGATCACTTGCAACGGCCTCGGCTGCTTCAGCTCGGCGTCACGCGGGGCCGTGCATTCCATCAGCTTGGCGCCCGCTTGGTTGTACAGCTTGAAAGTGCCGGGCCCTTCCGCGCCTCGGGCCGGCCGCTCCCAGCCAAAACCGTAGCTCCCGACGGCCACTTTCTGCCCGCAGATCGAGAGATCGCCCTCGGTAATGATCATCCCAACGTACTTGGCGGCGACGTCCGAGGCATAGCCCGTCGTATCGATCAACGAGAACACGGCGCGTGCGCCGGAGGGCAGACGCACCAGCGTCGCGTTGCGCTTGGCCGTGGGAATGGCGTTCCCCTCGACGTAGAAATCCTTGGGCACGGCCGAATCGAACGCCTTGCCGGTTACCAACTCGAACTGTTTCTGTGCGAACGCATTCCCGGACCACAGGCCGAGAAGGAACGTCGCGGCAATCAAAGGCACAAACAACCGAAGGTTTCTCATGGGACTCCTCTGCGTAACGTAACGGTTCGCAACTCCACCCATTCTAACCCCAAGTCGTGTGTTATCGTGATGGGTCACGGAGACAAACATGCCACCCAGCGGCGTTCACTCACGTCCTTTGCGATCTGGACTCGCGCTCCTGTGCACCGCATCGCTGGTCCTGCTCCTCGGTGTGCCCGCTTTCGCGCAGGCGAGCGGCACGCCCGCAATCACCCCGGGCGGCATCGTGAGCGCCGCTAGTTACGCGAGCGCGGTGGCGCCGGGAGGCATCGCCGCGGTCTTCGGGAACTTCCTGCTGACATCGCCGGCCGCGGCTTCGAGCACGCCGCTCCCGACGCACCTTTCCCAGCTCTCCATGCAATTCGACGGGGGGCTGGCGGTCCCGCTCTTCTATGCCGCTGGCGGCCAGGTCAACATTCAGATTCCTTGGGAACTGGCGGGGCGATCGCAGGCCATGCTGACGGTTACGGTGAACGGCCAGACCAGCGCGCCGCAAGCCATCGATCTGGTGGCCTACGCGCCGGGCATCTTCACCGCCAACAGCCAGGGCTTCGGCCAGGGCGCCATCCTGGACCTTTCCAATCGCCTGGTCGATCCCTCCAACCCGGCGACGGCCGGCAGCACCATCGTCGTCATCTATTGCACCGGCCTGGGCGCCGTCTCCAATTCGCCGGCGAGCGGCTCGCCATCGCTGGTCAACCCTCTTTCGGAAGCGGTGATCGCGCCCGCGGTCTCCATCGGCGGAGCGCCCGCCCAGGTGCTCTTCGCCGGTTCCGTTCCAGGGATGGTGGGTGAATACCAGGTGAACGTGCGGGTGCCGGCCGCCGCGGCGACGGGGGATGCCGTGCCGGTGAGGATTTCCGTCGGCGGCTACATTTCCAACACCGCAACCATCGCCGTCCAGCCTCCCCCCCCGCAGATGGACCCCGACTACCGCGCGAACCTGCTGCTGGCGCAGATGACGCAGGCTGAAAAACTCCAGATGGTGCATGGGGTGGGAGGCCCGCCGAACAATATCCCGCCACTGCCGCGCGGAGCCGGGGGCTTCGTCCCAGGCATTCCAAGGCTCGGAATTCCGGACCTCTATTTCGTGGATGGCAGCCTGGGAGTCTCTAATGTGGACGCGCCCGCGACGGCGCTTCCCTCCTCCATCGCCAGTGCCGCGGGCTGGGACCTGGCTCAAGCCTACAAGTTCGGATCGGTCATCGGCGCCGAGCTGCGGGCCTACGGCCTGAACGTCAATACCGGCGGCAACATCAACCTCACGGGCCGCGAGCCGCGCGACGGCCGCACCTTCGAGACTAAAGGGGAGGACCCCATTCTGGCGGGCAAAATTACGGCCGCGCATATTCGCGCCGTGCAGGACCAGCACGTTCTGGGGGACATCAAGCACTACGCGATGAACGATCAGGAGACCGGCCGGACCCTGGCCAATGTTCAAATCGACGAACGGGGCGCGCGGGAGAGCGACCTGCTGGCCTTCGAAATCGGCATCAAGGATTCGAACGTGCAGTCGGTGATGTGCTCCTACAACCTGGTGAACGGCACGTGGTCCTGCGAGAACCCGCATATTCTGAATGACGTCCTCAAGGTCGATTGGGGGTTCCAGGGCTTCGTCATGTCCGACTGGTGGGCGATGCACAGCACGGTGGCCTCGGCGCTGGCGGGCATCGACCAGGAGCAGCCGGACAACCCGTATTTCAGCATGCTTGAGCAGGCCATACAGAACGGGCAAGTGCCGCAGTCGCGGCTGGATGACATGGTGCACCGCATCCTACGCGCCATGTACGCGACCGGCCTGTTCGACTTCCCCGAGGCGCTCACGCCCGTCGACACGGCCACCGACGAGGCCATCGCGCAGCAGGCGGAGGAGCAGGGGGCCGTGCTGCTGAAGAACACGGGCGGGCAGCTTCCGCTCAACCCGACCGCCATCCACACGATCACGGTGATCGGATCGCACGCCGACATCGCGGTTCTCTCCGGCGGCGGCTCGGCGCAGGTGTGGCCCACCGGCGGCCCCGCTCTCACCGAAGGCAGGCCCAACCTGCCGGGCTGGTCCTGGGTGGTCTGGGACCCCTCTTCTCCACTCGACGCCATTCGCGCCCTGGCGCCCCTGGCCAATGTGCGATTCGACGACGGAACGAACCGGACCAGGGCGGCCTCCGTGGCAGCCTCCTCCGATGTGGCGATCGTATTCGTCAGCCAATGGGACAGCGAGGGCATGGACCTCCCCAGCCTGAATTTCACGGACGTCATCCATGCGATTCCCATCGATCAGGATGCGCTGGTGGCCGCCGTCGCCGCGGCGAACCCGCACACCATCGTGGTGATGGAGAACGGCGGCGCGCAGGTGCTGCCGTGGCTGGGCAGTGTAGCCGCGGTGCTCGAGGCCTGGTATCCGGGCCAGCGCGGCGGGCAAGCGATCGCCAACCTGCTGTTTGGCGTGGTCAACCCTTCGGGCAAGCTGCCCATGACTTTTCCCGCCAGCGTCGCCGATCTGCCGCACCCGGTGATCGCGGGTTCGCCTTACTCCACCACGCCATTCCTGGTGAACTACTCCGAGGGTTTTTACGTCGGCTACAAATGGTACGACTCGATGAACCTTACGCCGCTGTTTCCCTTCGGCTTCGGACTGTCCTACACCACCTTCTCGATCTCGAACGCAAAACTAGTCAACAACCTCGCCGCGAGCAACCCGAACTTCCAGGTGACCTTCGACCTCAAGAACACGGGGCCGGTGGCCGGCGCTGAAGTCGCCCAGGTGTACCTGGGACTCCCGGCCAGCACGGGCGAGCCGCCCCGCCGCCTCGTCGGATGGCAGAAGGTGTTCCTGCAACCGGGCGCGCTCCAGCACGCCACAGTGCAAGTGGATCGGAACGATTCCTCGCATCCCATGGGCTATTGGGATGTCGGCTCCAACAATTGGAAGACCGCACCCGGAGACTATACCGTCTATCTCGGCAACTCATCCGCGAGCGCCAGCCTGACCGTGGTCGGAACGCTCCACGTCGGGCCATAGGGATGATCAGCGTCCCGCTCCGTCCGTCACTTCAGAGGATAGCCGCGGACGAAACTGAAGGTGCGGCGCCAGCGGGTTTTGGAGAAGAAGTTCAGCGCCAGATCCTTGAGGTGCGCGCCGCTGACGATGTTGGGATCGGCCAGGCGATCGGTGGGGGCGTCGTAGGACCAGAAGATCAGGAGCGGCTTGCCGATGATGTTGGCGCGGGGCACGAAACCCCAGTATCTGCTGTCCTGCGAGAGATCGCGGTTGTCGCCCAGGACGAAATAGAGGTCGTTCGGCACCAGCAGCTCGCCGTTGACCACGCTGTGCTCGAGCATCTGCACTGCGGCGTCGGTCAGCCGCACGTTGGGCACGCCCGGAAAGTAGTCGCGGTACCAGTCGAACATGGGCGACTTGTGGTACACGTACGGCTCCTGGACCGGCTTGCCGTTGAGGTAAAGCTGCTTCTGGAGGATGCGCAGCCGGTCGCCGGG
>JBEKMO010000090.1:0-20722 GCA_050008465.1 Bryobacteraceae bacterium | reverse complement strand
CACCTATCTATATAGCGCAAGCACAATATAGACTATTACATGCTTACACAAAAACGTCCGCCGCGCTGCCAATTGCTGACGGGTGAAGGCGTTACCTCAAACGCCCAGGGGGAAGATCAGTCTGAAACGAGGTCAGGTCCAGCGGTCCACTTGGCTGCGTAGCTGACTCGCGGAACTGCCTGCAAGCGGGGCTTGGCCGGCGATTGCCCGTGGGTAGTAGCCCAGCGTTTACGGATGTGTCCGCTCCGGACGGTTTACGGCGCATCCGGAAGTTATTCTGCCAGTCTCTGCACAACCGGGCGGACTTGGCGGTGGAGAGCGGCCGCGAAGCTCCCGCCGCCGTCTACAGGGCCGTCGATCCCTCGGCCAGCTTGACCTTGAGCTTCTGAGTGCGGCCCGCACGGAAGATGGTCAGCTCCATCGAGTCGCCCGGCCGCTTGCGGTTCATCGCGCTGGTCAGCGAGTCGCGGCTGGCGACCGCCTGCCCGTCGATGGCCAGGATCAGGTCGCCGCCCACCGCGATCTCGTAGTTGCCCACCACCGCCCAGCGCCGCGCACCGCGGAGGCCAGCCTCCTCGGCCGCGGAACCGCGCTCGACTTCGACGATCAGCAGCCCGCCCTCGCGCGGCAGTTCCAGCGCCTCCGCCAGGTCGCCCGCCACGTACTGCACGCTCACCCCGAGCCGCGGCGGCGCGAAACGTCCCTTCTCGGCGTACTCGTTGAGCATGGCCTTGGCGCGGTTGATGGGCAACGCAAAGCCGATGCCGATGTTCGCGCCGGGCCCGTAAATGGCCGTGTTGATCCCGATCACGTTGCCCCGCGAATCCAGCAGCGGCCCTCCGCTGTTGCCCGGATTGATCGCGGCGTCGGTCTGGATCATCCCGTCCAGCGTGCGCCCGTTCTCGTCTTTCAAGCTCCGGCTCAGCGAGCTGATCACCCCGGTGGTCAGCGTCCCTTCCAGCCCGAACGGATTGCCGATGGCGAGCACCTTCTGGCCCACCTGCAACCCCTCGGACTCCCCCAGCCGCAGAAACACCAGCTTCTTGCGCGGCGAAATCTGGATCAGCGCGATGTCATTGCCCGCATCCCGCACCAGCACGCGCGCGTGGTACTTGGATTGGTCGACGAGGGTGACTTCGAGTTCCTGCGAGCCGGAGATCACGTGGTGGTTGGTCAGGATCCGGCCGCTGTCGTCGACCAGGAACCCCGAGCCGGTGCCCTTCTGCGGAATCAGCTCCAGGAACCAGTTGCGCTGGTACACGGTGCTGGTGATGTTCACCACCGCCGCGTGCGCGCCACGGTAGATCTCGATGTTGTTCTGCTCGTCCGTGCCGAGACCGGCGGATTGCGCCGTGTCCGGTCCGCTCCACAACCGCCCGGCGGCGCTGTTAACACCCGGGTTCCACCGCGCCACCGAGGTGAGGTAGACGAAACCGGCCACCAGGACAACAGCAATCAGCAAAGTGCGCAGCTTCATTGGGGAATGCTCCGAAGCAGATGATAAGTCTCTCGAACCTGTTTGAGGGTTTCCTCTTTCGTGCCGGAGGTGTCGATGATGTAATCGGCATACTTCCGCTTCTCCTCCAACGGCATCTGGCGCGCCAGCCGCGCCAGCGCTTCCTCGCGGCTCAGTCCGTCCCGGTGCATGGCACGCTCGATCTGCTGCTCGGGCCGGCAGACCGCCAGGATGACCTTCTGGAAGCACCGATGCCTGCCCGTCTCGATCAGGATCGCCGCGGCCACCACGACGATCCCGCCCGGATCCCGCGCGGCGAACCCGGAGGCGAGTTCCTCCTCAAGCCGGATCACCGGCGGATGCACCAGACTGTTGAGCGCCGCCAACCGGTCCGGCTTGCCGAAGACCTCCGCCGCCAGCTTGTGGCGGTTGATGGTCCCGTCTGTCTCCAGGATACCCGGTCCGAACTCCCGAACAGCGCCCTGGTAGGCCTCGCCTCCGGGCAGCAGCACCTGATGACCCAACTGATCGGCCTCGATCAGGTGGCAGCCGAGCGCGGCGAGCGCCTGCCCCACGAGGCTCTTGCCGCTGGCCAGCCCGCCGGTCAATCCTACGCTGAGCATGCGCCGAGTCTCCGTTCAGCGGCCTCGACGGTGTTGGCCATCAGCATGGCGATGGTCAGCGGCCCCACCCCGCCCGGCACGGGCGTGTAGGCGCCGGCCCGCTCCAGCGCATCCAGCGGGTTGACATCGCCCACCAGCAGGCTTCCCCTCCTAGCGAACTCGGCCCGCTTCTCCGCCGAATCGCGGAAGATCCGCTCGACCTCTTCCCGGCTCGAGACGCGGTTCTGGCCGACGTCGATCACGGTGGCGCCGGGCTTGATGAAATCCGCCGTAACCAGCGCCGCGCGTCCGATCGCGGCCACCAGGATGTCCGCCTCGCGGCAGACTTCGGGCAGGTTGGGCGTGCGCGAGTGGCAGATAGTCACCGTGGCGTGCTGATGCATCAGCAGCAGCGCCATCGGTTTGCCGACGATGTCGCTGCGCCCCACTACCACCGCGCGCCGGCCCGAAACCAGGATGCCGTAGCGCTTCAACATCTCCATGATCCCGGCCGGCGTGCACGGCCGCGGCCCCGGCGTGTTCGCCACCAGCCTGCCCAGGTTGAGCGGATGGATTCCGTCGACGTCCTTCTCCGGGCTGACGGCCAGCAGCACCCGCTTGGTATCCACCTGCGGCGGCAGCGGCAACTGCACCAGGATCCCGTCGATCTCCGGCCGCTGGTTCAGACCCTCGACCATCTCCAGCAGTTCGGCGGTTGTGACCGTAGCCGGCGGCGTGAGCTGCTCGCTGTACATGCCCAGCGTCTGGCAGGCCTTCACCTTGCTCCGCACGTAGCGCGCCGACGCGTCGTTGTCGCCGGCCAGGATGACCCCCAGGCCCGGCCGGCGCTCGGCCGCCGCGAGCGCCGCCACGCGCGGTTCGCACTCTCTCAGGATCTGGTCGCGGATGGAGTTGCCGTCGAGGATGAGAGCCATGTACTAAAAAGATAACATTGTCGGCCAATGGCACAGGCGGCTGGCAGGGCATGGAGTACGGCCCGTGGCGTCGAATTAGGGAGCCTTGCCGGCCGCTGTGGGGGCTAGCGGAGCGAAGCCGACCAGGCAGGATCTTTCGATCGCAAGACCGTTCGGGACGCCGCGCCCGATCGGTGGTCAGAAGGGCCGTTTCTCGACAAGGGAAGCGGAGACTTCGCGCCAACCGCGCGGCGTATCCGCGGACCGTCTATCCGCCTGCCCGCAGTTGGGGGCATCGGCACTTATGCTCCTGGGACTTGTCACGTGCTAGCATCGTTAATCAATTCAGCGAACGCGTCATGTGGATAAAATGCACGCCAGACGAGATCGCGAAAGTCAGAATCCAGCAGAAACGTCGACGGCGTCAGTGGGCGTTTACGGCGGGCGCCTTCCTGCTGTTGCTCCTTACCTTTACCCCCGGGAGGCACGTTCCGCAGGGACAGAGCTGGCTTGTTTCCCGTGATGAGGTCCCAGGGAGGCTGTTACTTGCAGTCCCCCAGGGTATCGCGTTTGGCGTATTTACATACTGGCTGAATTTGGGACGATATCGCCGGATGATGGTTTGTCCGAAATGTGAGGCCACTAAGTATGCAGGTTCGGTGAGTGCTTGCGCCTGCGGAGGCACATTTGAAGACGCGGACACGATGAAATGGGAATGAGGTTCGACAGGTGCGCGACCACGAACCGCCGCTATGCTTCTCCGCCCGGTGCGGGGCTCAACCCCAATGCGCCGGCGGCGGTCGCCGGGCGCGGTGTTCACATGGCTGTTGTCAAATCCCCTTCCGCTCAGGAGCATCTGCGGCGCCTGGACTCCCGATCTATCGCAACCCGAACGGTAGACGGTCGTTCACAGCTCGGCTGAGATCTTGTTTGCATCCGATGTAGCGCTCTGTGGTCTGAACGGATGCATGTCCCAGAAGGAATTGAATCTGTTCCAATTCGCCGCCAGCGGCATGACACAGACGGGCGCATGTCCTTCTCAGGTCGTGAGGGGCAAGCGCCTTGATGTCGACTCGCTTTGCGCAGGCCTTAACAACGTACCAAACTACGTTCTGTGTGATGCCGTCGCCCCAAACGGTGCCGTTCTTGCGGATCGATCTAAAAAGCTTGCCGCTGGAGATGGGAACGCTTTCCGCCCATGCGTCGACCGCGGTCTTAACCCACGCAGGAATGGGAACCGTCCGCACGCGGCCGGCTTTGCCCACAAGGTCAACAATCGCCCAGTGATCCTCGCGACGTTGGATAGCCTCGACTTTAAGCCCGACCACCTCGGAGCGCCGCAGACCGCAGCCGAGCAATAGCGAGATCATTGCCGCATCGCGCTTTCCGCGAAGGGTCATACAATCAGGGCCCGTGAGGAGCTTGTCGCCCTCCGGGGCGGTAAGCCAATTCCCGACCCGCCGACCGAGTTGCGGGACACCCTTTACGCGCCGGATCCCGGCAACCAACTCGGAATTTAACAGCCCGGTGTCGGCCGCTTCGTATGCCAGGCGTCGAACGGCAGCGAGTCGTACGTTGATGGTCGCTGGCGCAAATTTCTGAGATTCCAATTGCATTCGATAGCGGAGCACCACGCCGCGGTTCAGTGCCAGCCGCGGTTCTGAGCAGTACCAGTCGATGAATTCATCCATGGCATGTTGATACGATCGGCGCGACTGGATGGATGCGAGGCTATTGAGAACTGACCTCTTGGTCTGGTCGAGTTCGGGCAAAGTGGGGCGATCCGTACGCCTGGACTTTTTGCGATTGGGACGCTTCATGAGGTGGCGGCCTCCTACGCCGTCTCCTCTGATCGTCACTTCCCGCGCCGGTTGGCGAGTAGGGCTGTTACCGACGGGAATCGGCGGCTGCCCGAAACGTTACGATGTGGTCTGGTTTCAGGTTCCGATTGCTGAAATTGGGAATGAAGTACTCACGGATTTCGCGGGCAGAGTCCTTACCAGTGTCCCCATCGAAGCACCTCCACTCCCGGACCCTCACAGGTGGATGAGGCTCAGCTCCAGGATGTCCGGATTCGCAATGCGGACCAGTTGAAGAGTGGCCTCCGGTGGGATGGTTTCGAGGTTCAGTCGGGCAACGGCCGCTTCGGCGCCTTCGAAGACCACATTCTCCATTTCCTGAACGTTGATCTTCGCCGCACTGATGGCATCGAGCACCGATGCAAGCACGCCCGGCCGGTCGAGATGCCGCACCACCAGCGCGCAGGTGGCGGGCGTCTTTCGGGCAAGATTCACGACATTCGGCGGCTTGCCGGTCTCCTGGAATATGCGCACAATCCGTACCACCTCCGCCGCAATGGCCTCCTGCGCCTCTTCGGTGGACGCGCCGATGTGGTGAGTGCCATAGATCGCCGGCGTCTGTGCGATCTCGCTTGTGAACTCGCCCGTCGCGCCGGCTGGCTCTTCGGCGAAGACATCCAGACCCGCGCGAATGCCCTTTTCCCGAATTGCGGCCTTCAGTGCTTCCTCGTCGACGATTTCGCCGCGAGCCGTGTTGATGAAGTAAGCGCCCTTCTTCATCACCGCAAAAAAGCCGGCGTCGCACAGCCGACGCGTTTCCGGCCCCAGAGCAAGATGCACGCTCACGATGTCGGCCGTCGCGGCGACTCCGCGGGGCGAATCTCTCCGCTCAATGCCGAACGCTTCCGCTCTTTCCGCGCTGAGACTGCGGCTCCACGCCACCACTTGCATCCCAAAGGCTTTCGCGCGCGGTATCATCTGGCTGCCGATGCTGCCCACTCCCAGCAAGCCCAGAGTGCGGCCGAACAGCCCCCGAGCCTTCGAGAATTCGGCCTTGTTCCACTCGCCGGCGCGGAGCGAGATCACGTTGTCCGCTATGCGCCGGTCGAGCGCCAGAATCAGCGCGAACGCCAACTCCGCCACCGCCATCGAGTTCTTTCCGGGGCAGTTCGAGACGTAGATGCCCCGGCGAGACGACGCCGCCAAGTCGATGGTATTGTAGCCGGCGCCCGCGCGGACCACCAGCTTGAGCGGTCCGGCCGCCAGCACAGGCTCGCCGACTCTGGTCGAGCGCACGATCAGCACATCCGGCTTGAACTCGGCGACCCGCTCGGCGAGCGCCTGGTCCTTCAATCCGGGTTCACAGGAAACCTCGCACCTGAGCCCGGCCAGGCCGTCCAGCCCGGACTGCTCGAACTTGTCCGCTACGAGTACTCGCATGGGCCTCCTCCCCAGTCGTCTCTCGACTCCTGGCTGCAGTATGATTGTACATCTGCCTGCCTCTGTTTTCGGTGGACGGAAGGGCTGTTCGCGACAGCTATCCGGAGCCGACGCCGACGATAGCGCTTCTCCGATGCCGACTAGGCAGCCAAGTGCTAGGGCTTGGTTCGGTTTTCCGCCACTGCTGCCCCCAGCATAACGCCAACGCCCGGAACTGGACGGGGGCGTCCCAAAATCGGACACCGCCCTCCGGGCCGCCGGCGTCCAGAGCTTCGTTTTCATGGGGTTGTCCTGTGGCAGGCAACGTGCACACCAGTTCTTTGAGGTTGGCACCTCGATCGAGAACCAGGGAGGGAGTCTATCGTGTCTTTGCTGCAAGATGCACGTTACGCTTTCCGCACTTATTCAAGGACTCCCGGCTTCACCATCGCCATCATCGTCTCGGTGGCCTTGGGCATTGCGGCCAACGCCACCGTATTCAGCGTGGCGAACGGCCTGTTGTGGGGCGTGTTGCCGGTGAAAGACCCGGGGCGGGTGGTGGTTTTCTCCGAAGGCGTGTCCTTCTCTTATCCCGACTACCTGGACTATCGCGACCAGACCTCGGCGGTCTTCGAGGACCTGGCTGCGCACTTCCCTTTCATTCCCGCCAGCATCGGCGGAAGCGGGCAGCCCGAGCGTATTTGGGGCCAGGTGGTCAGCGGCAACTACTTCCGGCTCCTGGGGGTGAAGCCGATGCTTGGGCGCGGCATCCTGCCTGAAGACGATCAGGTGACGGGTGGCGGCGCGGTGGTGGTGCTCAGCCATGCTCTCTGGCAGCGCCGCTTCGATTTGGACCGCGATGTGATCGGCCGAACCGTGGTGTTGAACGGACGGCGCTACACCGTCGTGGGCGTCGCTCCCGCCGGCTTCTGGGGCGCGGACCACGGTATCCAGTCGGACTTCTGGGCGCCATTGTCCATGACCGAGCAGCTCATGCCCGACTTCAGCAGAGACTCGATGAGAAGCAAGCGGGACGACCAGTGGCTACTGCTGAATGCCCGCCTCAAGCCCGGCGTCAGCCGCTCCCAGGCGGCGGCCGTGGTGAACGTGGTCAAGAAGCGGCTTGACGACGCCTGGCGCAAGGATCAGAAGCAGCACCCTCCGGCCGTGACGCTCGATCCGGCGGGCGGTCTGATCGGAGGCTCCAGCACGCCGGCGCTCGGGTTCATGGGCGTCCTGACGGCGGTAGTGGGCCTGGTCCTCCTGGTGGCCTGCGCGAACGTGGCCAACCTGTTGCTGGCCCGCGCCATGGGACGGCAGAAGGAGATCGCGATACGGCTGGCGATCGGCGCAACCCGGCGCCAGGTGATTGGCCAACTGCTGGTGGAGAGCGTCCTGTTGGCCCTGGCCGGCGCCACGGCCGGCTTCCTTCTGGCCGCGCCCGCCGCTGCCGCGATCTCCCGCTTCCAGTTGCCGCTGCCCTTCCCCATCGTGTTCGACTTCAACGTGGACCTCCGAGTTCTCCTCTTCACGGCGGGCCTGTCCATCCCGACCGGCATCCTGTTCGGACTGGCGCCGGCACTGCGCTCAACGCGGCCGGACCTGGTCGAGGCGCTCAAGAGCGAGTCGCCCGTCTTCGGACGCCTGCGGCGGTTCAGCCTGCGCAACGCTCTGGTGGTGGTTCAGATCTCGCTGTCACTGGTGCTGCTGGTGGGCGCGGGTCTCGCACTGCGCAGCTTAGGGAACGCTTCCTCGATCGACATTGGCATGAAGCCGGACAACATCCTGCTCGTGGCGGTCGATCCGAAGCTGAATCAGTATTCGCGCGAGAAGACGCGGCGGTTTCTCGAGCAGCTTCGGGAGCGGGTGTCGGCGATGCCGGGAGTCCGCTCCGTGAGCTTCGTCGATAGCCTCCCCCTCAGCGTGGGCGGGATTACCAACGATTTCAAGATCGAGGGCGGCAAGAGTCGCGCGGAGCAAACCGTAGAAGCGGACGTCTATAGCGTGGGCAGCGGCTATTGGGAGACGATGGGAATTCCACTCCTGCGCGGCCGCGACTTCAGCCGCCAGACCGGCGACGAGCATGCCACGATCATTAGCGAGTCGCTGGCCCGGCGCGCGTTCGGAAACGAGGACCCGCTGGGACGGCAGATGTTCGGCGACGAGGACGGCCAGAGGACGGCCTACACCATCATTGGAGTGGCGCGAAACTCGAAATCACACAGCCTCGGCGAGAAGCCGCGGGATTGCGCCTACTTGTTTGTCGAGGCGAACCCGGAGAAGGTCCTCTCCTTCTTCGGCATCTCCATCGCCGTGAAGACGGCAGCGAGGCCGGCCGAACTGGCGAAGCCGGTGCGCGATCAGATTGCGGCGCTCGACCCCAACCTGGCCATCCTGCGCACGGAGACCATGCGGGAGCACGTAGACAAGTCCTTGCTGCTGCCGCAGATTTCCGCCACGCTGCTGGGGGTGTTCGGCGCAGTCGGCCTGACGCTGGCGGCGATCGGCCTGTACGGTGTGATGAGCTTCTCGGTGCGCCGCCGTACACGCGAAATCGGCATCCGGATGGCACTCGGCGCCAAACCGGGGGGCGTGCTCAGGATGGTCCTGCGCCAGGGCTTGGCGCTGACAGGGGTCGGGCTGGCCATCGGGCTGGGGATCGCACTGGCCGTGGGCCGCCTAGCGGAGAGCCTTCTCTACGGCGTCAGCGGGACGGATCCGATCACCTTCCTGGCGGTCCCGGCCGTGCTGCTGGCAGCGGCCCTGGTGGCGATCATAGTTCCCGCCCGCCGTGCGGCGCGGGCTGAGCCTATGACCGCCCTGCGAATGGAGTAGCGGCCTTACTGCCTGTCGAAGATCAGCACGTCCTCGATGGTCTCGCCTTTGGATAAGCTCTCGGAATAAGTGGCCGCCAAACGATGGCATGCAGCCGACCGCCTTCGGCCTCGCAGCGGCTGAGGCCCGCCGTTAGCGGAACCCTCACAGTGATCATATAGCTGTTGCGAAATCCCCTTCGCACCAGCAATCGGGGGATAGATCCTCCCCGCCGCGGAACTGTCCGGCGCTTGAGCGAGTGCCAGTCGGGGTCCGGGTGGTCACAACCCACAAAGGCTCCCCCGGAGCCCGCCTCGATCGACGAAAATCTCAAAACCGTCTCGCCGCCGAAAGCGTTGAATTCCCAGCAGGCTGCTGAAAAAGTCCGTGGGCGAGCTTCAGCCTGCCCAGCGGTTCTTTCACACTCTCTTACGCGCGCGGCTCGGAAGCGCGAGTGGTCCGGGCCCTAACCGCCGGCGATGGCGCCCACGACCAGGAAAGGCTCGGCCCCGGTGGCGACTGCCTCGGGCAGCGGGGCGTCCGGCAGTTCCTGTGAGAGGTCCTGCTCGCAGGCGAAGAACCTCACGAAGGGCCGGCGCTTTCCGGTGACGTGGTCGCGGAGCGTTCCGCGCAGCATCGGATAGCGGGCCTCGAGTGCGTCGAGAAGCGAGCGCTGCGTGGCCCGGCCCTGGACGTCGAGCTCGACCTCGCCGGCGACGTGCGCCAGCGTCCGTAGATGCCCCGGAAGCACGACTCGGATCATGGCAGTGTCTGGACTTCGACGGACAGCACGGCCGGAAGATGCCGGACCATGGGAGACCAACTGTCTCCAGCATCGGCCGAGACGTAGACCTGCCCGCCGGTGGTGCCGAAATAGACGCCGCAGGAATCCAGCGAGTCGACAGCCATCGCGTCGCGCAGCACGTTGACGTAGCAGTGGCGTTGCGGCAGGCCTTTGGTGAGCGCCTCCCACTCGTTGCCACCGGTGCGGCTGCGGTACACGCGCAGCTTTCCCTGGGGCGGATAGTGTTCGGAGTCGCTTTTGATCGGGACGACGTAGATGGTGTCCGGCTGGTGGGCGTGAACGTCGATGGGGAAGCCGAAGTCGGTCGGCAGGTTCCCGCTGACCTCATGCCAGGAGTCGCCGGCGTCGTCGCTGCGCATGACATCCCAGTGCTTCTGCATGAACAGCACGCCGGGACGCGACGGGTGCATGGCCATGCGGTGAACGCAATGGCCGACCTCGGCATCCGGATTGGGGATGTATTGAGACTTCAGTCCACGGTTGATGGCGCGCCAGGTCTGGCCGGCGTCGTCGGAGCGGAAGGCGCCGGCAGCGGAGATGGCGACGTAGATCCGGCCGGGGTCGCTGGGATCCAGAATGATCGTGTGCAAGCCCATCCCACCGGCGCCTGGCTGCCAGCGGGACCCTGAGCCGTGGCCGCGCAGACCGGCGAGTTCCCGCCAGGTCCGGCCGCCGTCGGTCGAGCGGAACAGGGCTGCGTCTTCAACCCCGGCGTAGACCGTGTCCGGATCGGTGAGCGACGGTTCGAGGTGCCAGACGCGCTTGAACTCCCAGGGGTGGGGCGTGCCGTCGTACCACTGGTGAGTGCCGGGAACACCGTCGTAGGCGAACTGGTTGCCCACCGGCTCCCAGGTCTTGCCGCCGTCGTTGGAGCGCTGGATGAGCTGCCCAAACCAGCCGCTGCACTGCGACGCGTAGAGCCGATTGGGGTCGGCGGGCGATCCCTTGATGTGGTAGATCTCCCAACCGGCAAAGTGAGGACCACTGACTTTCCAACGCTTGCGATTTCCATCCGCCTCCAAAACGAAGGCGCCCTTATGTGTGCCAACCAGAACCCGCACCCCGCTCATCGCTCACCCCTCCTGAATTTCGCGCCGGTCGAGGCAGGCAGCTTCTTCACGATCCGCACGATCCGCCCGCCCGAATCCCAGCCCAGTCTATAGCCCCATTATAGTATCGGCCAGGCAGGCTCGGGCCGCGGCGCCGGCGGGATCACGCCTGGCGCCGGCGCGTCGTTGTCACCGGCCAGGATGACCCCCAAGGCCCGGCGGGCGGTGCGCCACCGCCAGCGCCGTCACGCGCGGCTCGCGTTCTTTCAGGATCTGGTCGCGGATCGAGTTGCCGTCGAGGATGAGAGCCATTTACTAAGGAGTTAACATTGTCGGAGAATGGACCTCATGTGGAGACGAACATGAAGAGGCTGTGTCTGCCGATCCTGCTGCTGTTGCCGGCTTCGGTCCTCGCGTCGGTCTTCGACGCGCCCGAGTTGAAGGTCGCTCCCTCCCCCACGGAGGCCCGGCAAGCGCCACTGCCCGACGGCACGCGGGTTCTGGACTCCGACGTCTCCCCCGCCGGCCCGAGCGTGGCGCTTCTGGTACAGAACGCCGCCGGGGGGCGGGAGATCCTGCTTTGGGACATCGGCCCGGCCCAGCCCACCAAGATCTGGGACGCGCCCGCGGGGTTCGCGGCGCGGTCGCTCGCCTGGCACACCGAGGGGAACGCCTTGTTCGTCTCGGGATCCCAGGGCCCGCAACATGTGATTCTCAAAGTGGAATCGAACGGCGCCGCCTGGACGGCGCGCCCGATCTATGCGTCCGCTCAGGAGATCCGGCGCCTGGTCCCCGCCCCTCGGCCCTTTTTGGTTGACGATTCCAAACAACGCTACCGCCTCTTCTTCGGAGTAAAGGCGAGCGACGGCCGCTACTCGATCCGCTCGATCACCGAAGACGGCCAGAGGGATTATCAGGTGGTCGGCCGGAAGGATGGGTTCACCCGGTTCAAGGATGTGGATTTCCCGCCCAGCAAGCTGGCGGCCGCCTCGGCTCTGCCGCTCGGATTCCATCCCGCCGGCCACCTGCTGCTCTGGGAGGACGAGAGGCGCTGCTTCCAGGCGGCTCGCTACGACGGCGACCACTGGGAGTCGAGCGCCCGTCTCTTCGATCGCGACCTGTGCGCCGGCACGGTAAGCGCTACGCCCAATGGCGCCGGAATCCTCCACTGGCTTCCCGGCAGAGAGGGCGTCGATCTATACCTCGATCGCGGCCGAACCCAGACCCGCCAGGCCTCCGGCTATCAGTTCGTCGCCGCCCCATCTTCGGTTCCGGACGGCCGCGGCATCGCCGGCATCACGCGAACCGGAACCGGCTTCGCGGTGAGCTACGTTCCCATTCAAGTTCCTCTGGCAAGTGTCGTGAACGCCTGGATGTTCGTCGAGTCCGCCCAGGACCGGGATCTGCTGGTTCGGTACGGCGGGCTGTTCCGGAATTTGAGCGAACACGATCAACTCTATTCGCTTTACGACACCGAGTTGTACAAGTGCGGCGACTACGATGAATCGACCCCCACGCGGCCCTACCTGGTGACCACTGACAGCTTCTGGGAGCTGTTCGCGGCGGCCTACGAGGGCATCTTCATCCTGCGGGAGCGGCAACTGGCAATGCCGGCATTCTGGCAATTCGTCGCCCAGGCCCATGGGAGCCTGCGCCAGACGCATCCCCAATCCCGCTGGACGGCGGTCTTCGCGGCGCTGGCGGCGCTTGCAGGCGAGCCGCAGGGCAACGCGGAGGCTGAGCGCATCCTGCGCGCCCAGGGACGGCAGTTCTCGCCCGTTCTACAAGCGGATTTCGACTACGGGGAGCTCAAGCCCCGCGGCCATTACGCTTCGACGCCGGCGGCCCAACGGTATTTCCGGGCCTTCCACTACCTCACCCAAGCATCCGAGATGCTGGGCGGCGCGGGCGAGCTGCGCGCGCTTCCGGCCGACGTGAAAAGCGCCGCGCTCCGCTGGATCGGCGCCTATCGGAACTTCATCTCGCAGTCCCGCTCTCCGCTGCTTTGGCAAGACGCGCCCTTCCTCCCGGCGCCGTACGTCAAACATCCGCAGACTGCGCCGGTAGTGTTCCCGCTCTCCTGGGGCTTCGACAACGAAACCCTTTACTCGACGGTTTTCCATCCCGGCTTGCCTTCCGCCGAGCGAATCGAGGGGCCCTCCGGCCCACGGCTGCTGGCCTCCGCCCTGGATGTTCCCGCGGCCCTGGGCAGCCGGTTCGCCCGCCAGCTTCTGGCCGGGGAGATCTCGAAATACCCCACGCTGAATGGCATGCTCGACGATCTTCAGGCGCGCTTTCGACCAGGGGAGTCTGGCGTCCCCAGCCTCTATGAGCGCTGGATCGAAGCGCTGGCTGTGCAGTGGGCCGATTCGGCCGCCTCTCCCAACGGCGAGCTCGACGAGAGGCTGTGGCGAGTAAAGCGGCTCCAGACCGGGCTCGCCTCATGGGCCACCCTCCGCCACGCAACCGTCCTGGTCAATGAGCGCACCACCGCCGAGTGCGGCGAAGGCGGTTTTGAATTCATCGTCATGCGCCCGCCCCGCGGATACGTCGAGCCGGACCCTCGGACTTTCGAGCGCATCGCCGGACTGTTCGACGCGGCCGCGAAGTTGGTCGCATCGGCCGACTCTGCGTGGAGCGGAAATCTGCCGGACGCGGACCCAGCTCCCGAATCGCTCAAGCAGGGCCTGCTGCGGCGGCTCGGCGAGACCGCCTCCAAAGCGCGTCTGTTCCAATCCATGGCGGCGAAGGAAATCGGGGGCGAACCGCTGACCGCGGCCGAATACGAAGAGATCCTGCACTTCGGCGGCGTCGCCGAGCACCACTTCCTGATCTTCAAGAGCCTGGCCAACAAGGATCTGGCGCTCTCGACGCCGAATCCCATTCCCAAGATCGCCGACGTCGCCGGCGGCCAGGGCACGCCGTACCTGATGTCGGCCGTGGGCCGGCCGTTGGAGTGGGATCACACGGTGCCCTACTTCGGCCGCCACGAGATCGTCAAGGGAGCCGCCTATTCGTTCTATGAGTTCGCTTCCACCTCGCTGCTCAACGACCAGGAGTGGATCGCGAAGCTGCCTTCCCAGCCGCGCCCCGCCTGGGTGGCGCCCTACGTTTCGGCTGCCGCTCTGTCATGCCCCGCGCGCAACCCCTTCTGATTGCCGGCTGCCTGTTGGCGGCCACGGCCGGCGCCTGGGACGGCGACGGCGAGTTGCGCTTGCTCTTCACCGGCGACATTCTCCTGTCGCGAGAGGTTCGCCGGGAAATCGACCGCACGGGCCGCTTCCCTTGGGAGGGATTCATGGGCCTCTTCCGCCAGGCCAGTTGGGTCGCCGGGAATCTGGAGGGCGCTGTCGGCCCCGCGCAGGACTGTCTTCCTGGCAACTCCGCCAGCCCCTGTTTCGCTATTGCGCCAAACCTGATTCCTCTGCTGGCCCAGGCCGGATTCCGGGCTCTGGGCATGGCTAACAATCACGCGCTCGATCTGGGAGCGCCCGGCCGCGATGCCACGCGCAAGGCCTTGCGGGAAGCCGGACTCGAAGCCCTCTCCTACGAAGACTCCCCCGTGTTCCTGCGCCTCGGCGCACACACCGTCGCGATCCTGGCGCTATCCATCGTGCCGGACCGCCAAGGAGCGCGCGTCGAAGTTCCTTCCGTGCCTCTGCGTCAGAAACTGCGGCTGGCCAGGGGACTGGCCGATCTGGTTGTGGTCTACATGCATTGGGGAAGCGAGCTGCTGGAGTGGCCGGACACGCGCCAGCGTCAGGCCGCCGAGTGGCTGATCCGCAACGGCGCCGATCTGATCGTCGGGCATCATCCGCACGTGGTGCAGGCCCCGGAGTGCTTGCTGGGCCATCCGGTCTTCTACTCCCTGGGCAACCACCTGTTCGACCAGAAGTACCCGGCCACCAAGCGCGGACTGATCGCCGACTGCCGGGTCCGTGACAATGTCCTGCGGTGCGGCGGCGTCCCCACTCTGACCCCCGCGGGCAGCGCGTTTCCGGAACTCATGTCCGCCGGGGACTCCGGCGCCGCAGACGCATTGAAGGCCTGCCCCGTCAAGCTCGCACCGGCCCTGGCCGTGAACGGCTACTCGCTCGATGCGCGCGCCATCGACGGCCAGAGCGGATACGTCATCGAGGGCGCCCGCGCGGGTGTCCGGCCCTGGCGTTCGCCCGTCCTGCCACTGGTTTCCGCCGAGGCGGGCCGGCTGGCCGGAGCCGAAGGCCCGGAGTTCCTATTCACGCTCGAGCGGCATCACTCCTCGATCGACGGCGAGGATGGAGTGCGTCCTTACGTCTATGAAGCCCGCCCCAGCGGGCTGGTCGCTCGATGGCGCGGCAGCGCGCTGGCCTGGCCCCTCCTGGATGCCGCCTTGCTGCCCGGAAGCGGCGGCCTGCTGTGCGCTCTGCACCGCCGCGATTCCTTCCTCGCCTTGCAGCCCGGCGCCGAAGGCGCGCGCACGGCGGCCTATCGTTGGAACGGCTTCGGCTTCTCGGGCGTGGAGGACCCCGGCGTCCTGGCGCGCTGCCGCGCTCTGCTCGGATCCGACTGAACTACGCCTTGCCCTGCCGCGGCCGCAGCCAGAGATGGTAGACCAGCGCGCCGATGGTGATCGTGGCGATCGCCGCGATCGGCGCCACGGGCTGCTTCTGCAAGCCGTAGATGACGCCATAGACAATCGTCCAGGCGCCCACCAGGATGAACACCAGGGGGATGAGCGGAAAGGCGAAGCTGACCACGCGCACTTTCTGCCACTCCGGGCGCCGCCGGAAGACGAACAGCGAAGAAACCGCAAGCACCGCGAAGAAGCTCAGTGTGAATCCTATATACAGGATCAGGTCGGGAAATGGCGTCAGCGTCATCAGCACCGCGCAGACGCCCTGGCAGACGATCGCGAATACGGGCGTGTGCCAGCGCGGATGCACCTCGCCGGCGGATTTGAAGAAGGCGCCGTTCTTGGCCATCGCATAATAGACGCGCGGGCCGATGGTCACCATGGCGTTCACCGATGCCATGAGCGCCAGCGCCACCAGGCCGCTGAACAACCCCGCGGTCCCCGGGGGGAACAGCGCCTTGGCCGCGCGCGAGCCAATCGCCATCACGTCCTTCATCTCCTCCAGCGGAAGCGCGTACAGGAACACCAGGTTCAGCGCGATGTACAGCCCGGCCACCAGCGTGGTGCCGAAGGTGAGCGCCACCGGCAGGGTGCGCTCGGGGCGCTGCAACTCCTCCGCCACGTACGTCGAGGCGTTCCACCCGCTGTAGCAGACGTAGATCCAGAACAGGCTGATCGCAAACTGCGCGGCCAGCGGGATGGTGGACGTGCGCGTTGCCGGCTTCGAGAAATTCTCCCAGCTCCCGTTGCCCACCAGGAAGCCCAATACGATGAACGCCAGAATGATCATCAGATTCGTGGCTGTGAGCAGATTCTGGATCTTCGCCACGCGCCCCACGCCCAGGCAGTTCAGCAGGGTGAAGACGACGATCAGCCCCGAAGCCGCAATCTGCGCTCCCCCGAGCCTCAGCGAGAACGCCCCAGAGCCCAGGGTGAAAAACGCCTGGTCTTTGTTCAGCGCCGGGAAGAAATGGCTGAGGTACTGGGAGAACGCCAGCGCCGTGGCCGCGATCGGCGCCGAGAAGCCGGCGAAGAACGACACCCAGCCGGTCATGAAGCCCCAGGTCGGCCCGTAGGCCCGAGTCAGGTACACGTATTCGCCGCCGGAGCTCGGGAAATTGATGCCCAGCTCGGAGTAGCAGAAAGCGCCCGCCAGCGCCACCAGCGCCCCGACGACCCAGATGGCCAGCACCAATCTTACTTCGCCCAGTTGGCCGGCCAGGTATCCGGTGCTGGTGAAGATGCCCTGCCCCACCATGTTCGAGATCACCAGCGCCGTGGCGCTCACGATCCCGAGTTGTCGCAGCAAGGTCGCCGGCCGGGCCTTGTCTCCACCCATCTGCCGGATCGCCGAAGTCCTCTCTCGCACGTTCGTCATTGTATCTTGAATAGTGACTGAGCCGTAAGGAGTCTCTATGACCGGCCGCCGGTTTCTGCCGTTTTCCGTCCTGTTCCCGCTCTTCGGCCTGCTCCGCGCCCAGGATCCTTACGCCGCCGAGCGGGCCATCATGGTCCGCACCCAGATCGAGGATCGCGGGGTGCGCGACCCGGAGGTGCTCCGCGTCCTTCGCGCCGTGCCGCGCCACTTGTTCGTGCCCGAGGCCGTGCGCTCATTGGCGTATGCGGACCACCCCGTTCCAATCGGCTACGGGCAGACCATTTCCCAGCCTTACATCGTCGGGTTCATGACCGAGCTGCTCGCGCCGGCCCGGAGCCACAAGGTGCTCGAGATCGGCACCGGCTCAGGCTACCAGGCGGCGGTGCTCTCCGCCCTGGCCAGGCAGGTCTTCTCGATCGAGATCGTGCCCGAGCTGGTGCGCTCCGCGACTGCGACCCTGAAGAAGCTGGGCTACGAAAACGTCACCGTTCGGCTGGGCGACGGATACAAGGGCTGGCCGGACGCGGCTCCTTTCGACCGCATCATCCTGACCGCCGCCCCGCCCGAGATCCCCAAGACCCTGCTCGATCAACTGGCCCCCGGCGGCAGGCTGGTAGCGCCCGTTGGCTCCTCGGTCTTCAGCCAGCAACTGGTGGTGGTGGACAAAGCCCCGGACGGCAAGCTCAAGAAACGCTCCGTCCTGCCGGTGATGTTCGTGCCGATGGTGCACCCGTAAGATAAGGCTCCAGCCTTGTCCTGGTGGGAGAAGGACAGGCCTGGAGGCCTATCCTACCGCCTACGCGGCCGATTGCAGACCGGATGCCTGGGCCATCCGCGGGATGTAGATCCGGAAGGCCGTTCCCTTCGCCAGCTCGCTCTCCACGGTAATCGTGCCGCCGTGCTGCTCGATGATCGAGTGCGCGATGCTCAGCCCCAGTCCCGTGCCCTTGCCTCTCGCCTTCGTGGTGAAGAACGGATCGAAGATCCGGCGCCTGGTCCGCTCATCCATGCCTTGGCCGCTATCGCTGAAAGTCAGACGCACGTAATCGCCGGGCTCCAGCCCCGGCACGGCGTGGCTGGCGCACGTCACGTTCCCGGTTTCAATCCGGATCTGGCCAGCGAAAGGCATGGCGTCGCGCGAGTTCAGCGCCAGGTTCAGCAGCACCTGGTCGATCTGCGCGGGGTCGACTTTCACTTTGCCCAGGTCGGCGGACAGCGCCGAGGTCACCCGGATGCGGTTGCCCAGGATCGGCGCCAGCGTGTGGATCATGTTTTCCACAAGCCGGTTCAGGTCCACGCACTGCTGGGAGTCCGGCTGTGGGCTGCTGAGACTCAACAACTGGCCGACCAACCCGGCTGCGCGCTCGGTGGCGCCCAGGATTTCCTCCAGGTCGGCGCGCAACGGGGTCCCGGCCTCCACCGCGTCCACGGCCATCTCGGAGTAGCACAGGATGATACTAAGAGCGTTGCTCAACTCGTGGGCGACTCCTCCAGCCAGTTGACCCGTGGCCGCCGTCCGCTGCGCGCGCCGGAGCTGCCCTTCCAGCCGTTTCCGGCCGGTGACGTCGCGGGCAATCAGCACCATTCCCGCCACGGCCTCGACGTGAAACAGGTTGCGTATCACCCCTCTCAGCACACGCCAGGAACCGTCCTGGCGTCGCGCACGCCACTGGAGGGATTCCACCGCGCCCGGAATCCGATGCGCCTTCCTTAGTGTCTCCGTCGCCGCGCTCAGATCCTCCGGGTGGACCAGGGCCGTAATATTTTTTCCGCTCAGCTCCTCCGGCGGAATGCCCAGCACCCTTCCCGCAGCCGGGTTCGCATACCGGATCGTCCCCGAGGCGTCCAAGATCGCGGTAATCTCCGAGGAGTATTCGATAAGTGTGCGGAATTGCCCGCCGTCTGGCGGGGGCACGGCGCCGGAGTGGGCACCCGGCGTCACGCCGCATGGTGGAGGGAACATGTTCCTCATAGCCGGCGCTCCTGACAAATCCTTGCCGCTCTGCTTACCCGTCTGTTTGAATCTACAAACATTAAGACTCATTAACGCCGGAATTGCAAGAACTATTTTTGGGTGCACAATGGCCCGGAAGCCGTCGAAACGAGAAATTTGCCCGCGGCGGTCCCGGTGCGGGAGGCCGGTTTTACCTCTGGCCCCCGCGGAGCATGTACGCGCCGATATAGGCGCCGGCTAAGACGGGAATCGTGTGGACAGCGTACAGCGCGGCGTTGCCGGCCAGATAAGAGAGAACGCCGGCCTTGGTGACGGTGGCAAACTGCGCCAAATCCCTAACTATAAACGCCACTAGACACGCCAAGCCCCAGCGCCAGACCCGATCCGGCCGCAGGCACCCAATCACGCTGCCGGAGAAGAATAGTGCGGATTCCGTCATCACAAGCTGCGTAGTCCGGTCGGCGCCCATTTGCAGGATGTGCGGTAGCCACAGGGATACCAAGCCCAGCAGTGCCGCCAGTCCCCACCACAATGGGTCGGTAGGCCGGAACGGTCGCACCTCGCTCTTTCTCGGAACGCCCATAAGCGAACCCAGGCACTCCTGCTACCCAGCTAAGGCCCGCCCCAGGACAATCGAACCACATTGTCCGGAAGAATGCAAGCAACCCGAGGGGGCATGTACAATGCGGCAATGAGCCGCTTCCGAATCGCGCCGATCGCCCTGGTCTTGTGCGCGCTGTTGTCCGCCGTTCAGCCAGGCCCGCCGGCCAACGACTTCCATTTTTCGATCCTGGGCGACAGAACCCACCTCGGCAGCGCGGAGGTCTACGAGCGCATCTGGAAGGAAATCGGCCAGCTTCACCCGGACTTCGTCATCAACGTCGGCGACAGCATCGAGGGCGGAAACGACTCCCGCGCCGCCGCTCAGTGGCAGGAGCTCCGCCGCATCTGGCTGCGGTACCCCTACCCGGTGTACCTGACGCCGGGCAATCATGACATCTGGAACGATTTCTCCCGCCGCCTGTTCGAGAAGGAGGCCGGACGCCCTCACTTCTACGCCTTCAACTTTCAGAACGCCCACTTCACGGTGCTGGATAACAGCGGCAGCCTCCTGCTGGACGCCGAACAGCTCCGTTTTCTGGAAGAGGATCTGAAGGCCAACCGCAACCGCGCTCCCAAGTTTGTCTTCTTCCACCAACCCTTCTGGGTCGTCTTCCTCCGGCTCGGCAGCGGCGAATTCCCCCTGCACCGGCTCGCCCGCGAGTACGGGGTGGACTATGTCGTCAGCGGCCATGGGCACCAATTGGTGCGCATCCAGCGCGACGGCATCACTTATCTCGAAGTGGGGAGTTCGGGAGGCGACATCACCCGCGGGACCAGCCGCGGCGGGGGATTGGCCGAAGGCTGGTTCTACCAGCACGTCTGGGTTACGGTCGAAGGCCCCCGCGCCCAACTCCAGGTCAAACAGCTCGACGGGCCCCTGCGCCCGCTCGACGAGAAGCCGCGATAGCCGGCGCCATGGGCAACCGGGGACAGCCCGGGCCATCCCCAAAGCGGACGGCCTCTTGAGTTCCTACATTTTGCCGAAGTGCTGCGCGGCCTCGGGTAGCGTCGGCGGTCTTGCCGCCGGTGTATTCCAGGTGAACGTGGTTGGGCAGGATCACCCAGGCGAACAAGTCATACGCCCGGCGAACCCGCTCTCCATACGCCAGGGCCTCTGCGACCACCCT
The DNA here is from genome assembly GCA_050008465.1 of Bryobacteraceae bacterium. Taxonomy (GTDB): domain Bacteria; phylum Acidobacteriota; class Terriglobia; order Bryobacterales; family Bryobacteraceae; genus Fen-330. Next base: position 187 of record JBEKMO010000090.1, on the reverse strand, counting down.
GGCGATGCGCGGATCTTGCAGCCAGCGTGGTCCCTGCGGGGTGCTGTCCAGGCGCCGATCCTGGACCAGGAAGAATCTACCCGGATGGGGATCGCGGCGGAACACCTCGGCTGGGACCTGGGGAAGGGTCCCCGCCAGCCGCCAGGTGACAAACACGATGGAATCCTCCGGAACCCAATGCGGCAGT
>JBEKMO010000009.1:0-119074 GCA_050008465.1 Bryobacteraceae bacterium | reverse complement strand
AAGCGGGTTGCCATTCTCCGGTTCGCGGGTCGTACCAGGTAAAGCGGTACGAAGCATAAGGAGTCCACCCGGCCGTCCGCGCACGGAGTGCCCGGTTCTCGAAGTAGAAGAACCCGAGGTCCTTCCGCGCGGTGCGCATGAGAAACCCCCATCCGTCCAGGCTGCGTTCGGAACTGCCTTCGGCTGCGCGCGGCAGCAGACTCTCGGAGGCAAGCTGCAACTCGCGGTAGCGCGGCCCCTCGGAAAGGAAAAAGTCCCGCATCCAACGCATGGCTGCGGCCGACTTGTATCCCAAGGCCTGCCAGAAGTAAGGCCGTGGTCCCGGAGGTTCGGAGTCCGTCGTGATGTCGTATGCACCCGTGCCATGCACATGTCCCGCCAGCGCTCCGGACAGCACACACCCGTACATCTGAGCACGGGAGAAGTAGTTGTCGCGGTCCGAATCGGGCTCCGGTTGCTCCCCTCCGACGACGTTGTTTGGATGCAGCCAGCCAGTGAAGTGAGGCTCGAGGTCGATGGCGGGATAGGGAGGCGACAGGCGGAACAGGGTCTCTATGGCTGCATAGATGCCGTGATCCCGAGGCTTGTTTCCAGTGGCGTGCAGAGTAAGCCAGGGAACCTTCTCGCCGTGCCCAAAGGTCGTGTAAGTAGAGTGGTCGATCAACGATGTTACCGGCTGGCCGAAGGGCATCGGGCCGTACTTACGGTAATGGTAGTTGAGAGCCTCGCGAAACTCCTCCGCCGTAAGACTGTAATCCTTGAGGTAAATGTCGAAGTGAAGCTTGCTGAGAATGAGATTATACGCACCGTAGCGCGCCACCATGTACTGGACGAACCGCGAGTAAGACTCGTTGAAGTCGAAGTAGGTCTTCCAGGGCGGGCAGACGTCGCGGCGCACCGTTTCCAGTATGGGAATGAAGCCTTCCTCGTTCAGGAGTCTGATCTTGCGGTCGAGACTCTGGAAGTACTGCGGGACGATGCGTTCGAAGTCCGCCAGCCCTTCGTGATTGGGAACCATCTCGAAGGGGCGGTAGCCCCGTTCGTCGTGCATGGCTTTTGCGGTTGGCGTGCCGGCACGAACCGTAATACCGAAGGCCTCCCAGGCGTTTCGGTAGAACACGCCGCTCTGGTCGGCGTATGTGCCTGGATACTGGTCGGACGCCCACGTGGGAAAGGCCGCGATCATGCTTACGGAATTGAAGCCCTGCCGCTTGCGCAGAGCCACCGCCTGCTGGAAAGTCACGCCAGGGCCGGGTTCGTAGTTCGGGTCGGCCGGCTTGTCCGTCAGGGGCAGCCGCCACGTGGATGCACCTAGCCAGGTGTCCCCCACCAGCAGGAACGGCGTCCCATCGGCGTATTCGAGCGCATGGCCGTTGGCCGAGGAGCGCAGGAACCCCCGCCGGTTGGGGTTCAGCCGCTTCTCCTGTTGGGCCCAATCCTGAGCGGTGAAGGCGCCGGTTTTCCCATTCAGGCCGCTGTCGGCGGGCTGGTTGGAGCCGCTCGTCCAACTCCACTCACCCGGCGCCGTTGCGACGACGCGGACCCGGAAGATGTCGCCGCCGTCCCAGAAACCGTGCACCCTTCCCGAGAACCCGGGGCCCTTAAGGTCCACCCAGCAGACCACCTCCGCGTAAGGGTTGGCGTATTGCCGGGCGGCCCGCAGCTCGATCTCCTGCAACTCCCAAACGTGCGCCGCCGGCTGAGCGGAAAGCGAACCGCAGAACAGGCAAAGACAGACACTCGCGACGATCGGCCTGAGCATGCGTCATAGCTTAGCGCAAAGCAGAACGCCCCGCGCTGCAAAAACCGCTGCAGTTTGGACAAGATAAAGGCAGCCACCGGGCGGCTGCCTTTATCTTCCTGACGTTCTTGGTGCGGAGCGGGGGACTTGAACCCCCGCGGGATTGCTCCCGCTGGCGCCCCAAGGTACTTGACAGGGTTTCCCTATGTTTTCTCGGACCTCATCCTGTCGATAGTTCGTGGGGCCGTGTGTCGCGGAGTCCCTTGGAGCTTCACCAACCCCGTTTGAGCACCGTTAGCCGAACCGTAAAGTGGCCTCGGACCGACTCTATCGTTCCATCGCCTCCCGTCTATTATCCTGCAACCCGACAGAACACTCTTTCGTCTATCAATGTCCATGCGAATAGCACTTGCGCTAATCCTGCTTTGCGGGCCGGCATCAGGGGAACAGCCTGGTGTGCCTCCGCCGGGCGACACGGTGTTCCGCGTGACGGCCACTCTAGTGCAGATTGATGCCGAGGTGACCGACTCGAAAGGAAAGCGTGTCACCAACCTCGGACCGGACGACTTCGAGGTTTTTCTGGACCGAAAGCCGCAGCCGATTACGAACTTCTCGTATGTCAATCTGGACTCGCCCGCCATCAACCAGCCAGCCATGGCTTTGCCGGCCGCCAGCGGCTTCGCGCCCGTGATCAGGCCCGGGGACGTGCGCCGCTCGATGGTGCTCTTGGTGGACGATCTGACGCTGTCCTTCGTAAGCATGGCGTATGTGCGCCGGACGCTGCGGAACTTCGTCGAGCGGCAGATGCAGCCCGGAGATCTGGTGGCGGTCTGGCAGACCGGGCACGTGAACGGCGTATTTCAACAGCTCACCTCCGACAAGCGCATTCTGCGCTCGGCCATCGACAATCTGCGCTGGAATATGCGCAACGCCGACATTCGGAGAGACACCCCGCTGCTCCCGCTCGCTACTCTGGACGTGCTGATAGACGAGCTGCGCGATACCGGAGGCCGGAAGGCAGTCGTGTTCTTCACGGACGGGATCTACGGATTGGGAACCGGAACCTTCAGCTTCCAGGGCGGCCCCGGGGGCGGCGCGACTTTCAGTGGCGTGGATTCCAAAGCCATGGAGGCGGTGCGTCGATTGATGGACAAGGCGAATCGCGCGGGCGCGGTGATCCATACGGTGGATGCACGGGGGCTCACCGACTCGCGACTCTATCCAGAGCAGGTCTGGATGCAGCGGTTTGCGGAGCGCACCGGAGGGCTCTGCATGCTGAACAGCAATGGCTATGCGGAAATGATGCAGCAAGTCGAGGAGGACCAGAAGGGTTACTATCTGATCGGATTTCGCGCGCCGGAGGGTCTGGTCACCGAGGGTGGCGCAAAGAAGCTCCAAGACCATTCCATTCGCGTGGAGGTCAAACGCAACGCGTTACACGTGCGGACCCGCGCCGGCTTCCTCGGGCAGACCGACGAAGCCGCTCGCCCGAAGCCCGACACGCCCGAAACTCAGATGTCTCGCGCCGTGTTTTCGCTCTATAACGCCTCGGGAATTCACGTGCGCCTCACGCCGCAGTACACGCTCACCAGCGATGGCAAGCCGGTCGTGCACAATCTCCTCTATGTCGACCTGCACGATGTGACGTTCCATGCCGATGCCTCCGGGATCCTCCAGGCGGAGTTGGATGTGCTGGTGACGGCGCAGCCCTTCGAAAGCGAGGCGGTGAGCCGCAGCCGCCACCTGGTGATCCACGGCGACAGCGGCCAGGTGAAGCAGTTCCGGGAGCAGGGGGTGGTATTGAATCTGGACGTTCCGGTGAAACACTCCGGGGCCTATCAGATCCGGTCTTCGGTGCGCGACAGTTTCTCGGGGACGCTCGGATCGGCGGGACAGTACCTCGAGATTCCCGATCTGAAGAAAGCGCACATTGCGCTTACCACGCCGCGGATCGCCGCGGCCCAGCTAGCGGACGCCACCGACGTCTCTCAGGCTCTGCGGGAGTTCCACGCCGGCACTCAGGTGTCGTTTGGGTTCCGGGTTTCCACCGACAAGGACGGCCAAAGAGCGGGGCCGCCGGCCGCGCTGGACGCGCATATCGAGTTGTATCGGGACGACAAGTCCATTCTGAGTAGTCCGGTATCGGTTGTCCCGGTGACGGGCGAGTTCGCACGGGCGGTGAAGGGCGTGCTGAAACTAAACGCGGCGGTGCCCCCGGGCCAGTACTACCTGAAGGCCACGGTCGTCGATGCCGCGGGCAAGCAGCCCCGCAGCGCCACCGCGTGGACCGATTTTCAGGTAGTTCCGTGAGGACCCAGGCTTCGCGCGAGCGTCCTGTCCCGCATAAGCATAGAGCAATGTTGTAGGGTTTAGCGAGTCGGATCGGATACTCTTCGGGACTTCGCAGGAAGCGCCCTGCCGGGTTGCTTGAGGTGGGCAATTGGGGTTCAGGAGACGTCCGAGTAAACTGCTGGCCAAGCTTCCGAGGTTTAAGGACCGGCCCGCTTAACTCCTTTAGAATCTGTGGTGCGGAGAGGGGGACTTGAACCCCCACGGGATTGCTCCCGCTAGCACCTCAAGCTAGTGCGTCTGCCAATTCCGCCACCTCCGCGTTTCCTCACCCCTACTTCTTGGGTGGTGTGGCTGGTTGCTGGGCGGGCACCGCCGGCTTTGCCTGGCCCGGCCGTGGTGGGAGCGTCAGCGGTATCGTCTGCGGCGTTCCGCCACCCTCGGGCGTCACCGTCATCGAAGGCGGTCCCAGGGGAGCGGGCGCGCCTTGAATCGGCCGGCTCAGCGGCCCACGCACCGGCATCGGCGCCGTCTGCGTGGCGGTACCTTTCTGTTTGTCGAACACCGATTTATCGCTGGTCGAACCGCGCGTGGCGAAAATCGCCAGGGTGAGAGAGGTCACCATGAACATCGCGGCGGCGATGGTTGTCGCTCTCGAGAGCATGGTGGCCGATCCGCGCGGGCCGAAGGCCGTCTGCGAACCCATTCCACCGAAAGCGCCTGCCAGGTCGGCCGCTTTGCCACTCTGGAGCAGCACCACGATGACCAGGAAAAAGCACACGAAAATGTGAATTAACGTCAATAGGACTGTCATGCTAGTCGGCTCGGAACCGCGGACACACAACCACTTTCCAACGCCCGCAACTCATTATTTAGTATAGGGGAGCACGCTGGCCTGGTCAAACGTGGCCCAGGAAAACGGGCAGGCGGTCAAACCAGCGCGCCCAGCGACTGCCGGGAGCGGTTCTTCCAATCGTTCCAGGCCATGCTGACCGCCCAGACGACTTCCTTGGAATCAAAGGGCTTGGCCAGCACGTCGCAGCCGCCAAGGTTCAGCACTTCCGCCCACAGGTAATCGTCCGCGACGCGGGAACTCACCACCAGTACCGGCGGGGGGTCGCAGAGCGCGAGCTCCGCGAGCAGGTTCTTCCAGGTCCCGTCAGGGAGATCCCGCTCGCAAATCGTTACTGAGATCGTCTCCGTGCGCAGGGCCTCGCACGCTTCGCCGAGGTTCCGGGCGGAGCGAAGGCGCCAGTTGGAGCGGCTGAAGATATGCCCCAGGGCGACATGATCCTCTTCCAGGCCGCTCACCGACAAGACAGTGAGGCCGGACTGCTTGAAGGGAGTCGCATCGCGGCGGTCAGCTTCGTCGGCAAGCACGAAAAGTTGTCCCTTTGTGGGCGAGTCTAACACAGGCGAGCGCCGAGACCTAGCAATAGGACTGCTACCATATCCCAGAGAAGCACCTTAGAAACGCCTACAATCACTCTCGGTTTTTCCCGCGCGAGCGGGACGTCAAGCCAGCCCGGTTCCTGCAAGAATGGAACTGATGCCGATCACCAGCGTCAATCCCGCTAGCGGCCAGACGCTTCGGAGCTTCGAGCCGCTGGACGAAGCGGGAATCGAGCTCAAGCTCCAACAGGCGGCGAGCGCATTCCGCCAGTACCGGCACACACCGTTCGCCGAGCGCGCCCGGCGGATGCTCCGCGCGGCCCGGATTTTGGAGACCGGGAAGGACCAGTTTGGGCGGCTGATGACCTCGGAGATGGGCAAGCCGCTGAACGCGGCCCGCCAGGAAGCGGCTAAATGTGCGTGGGCTTGTCGCTACTACGCGGAGAACGCCGAGCGCCTGCTCGCCGACGAGCGGGTCGAAACCGGCGCCGGCCTCAGCTACATCCGTTACCAGCCGATCGGCCCGGTGCTCGCCATTATGCCCTGGAACTTCCCGTTCTGGCAGGTCTTCCGTTTCGCCGCCCCCGCCCTCATGGCCGGGAACGTGGGGCTGCTGAAGCACGCCTCGATCGTGCCGCAGTGTGCGCTCGCCATCGAAGAGATCTTTCGGGATGCGGGCTTCCCGGAAGGCGCGTTCCAAACGCTGCTGATCGGTTCGGCGCAGGTGGGGCGGGTTCTGGACGACCCGCGGGTCGCGGCGGTGACGCTGACCGGCAGCGACACCGCCGGCAGCCAGGTGGCGGCAGCCGCGGGCAGGCGGATCAAGAAGACGGTCCTGGAGTTGGGCGGCAGCGATCCGTTCATCGTGATGCCGAGCGCCGGCCTGGACACCGCGGTGGCGACGGCCGTCCAGGCGCGCCTGGTCAACAACGGGCAATCCTGCATCGCCGCCAAGCGCTTCCTGGTGGCCGAACCGATCGCCGAGGAGTTCGAACGCCGCTTTGTCGAGGCCATGGAACGCGTTCGAATCGGCGATCCGATGGAGGAGGCCACCGAACTCGGGCCGCTCGCTACCGCCCAGATGTTGGAAACGCTCGAGGACCAGGTGCGCCGGTCGGTGGCGGCTGGCGCCCGCGTGCTCCTCGGCGGCACGCGCCTTCGCCGCCCCGGGAACTACTACGCACCCACGGTCCTGGTGGATATCCCCGAATCCGCGCCGGCCTACTCGGAAGAACTGTTCGGTCCCGTCGCGGCGCTGTTCCGCGTGCGCGATGCCGGGGATGCCATCCGGCTGGCCAACGCCACCCCCTTCGGCCTGGGCGCCAGCGTGTGGACCAGCGATCCCGTGGAGCGCGAGCGGTTCATCGACGAAATCGAATCCGGAATGGTATTTGTCAACGGCATGGTGGTCTCGGACCCGCGCCTGCCCTTCGGGGGCGTCAAGCGCTCCGGCTACGGTCGGGAACTGGGCGCCCACGGCATCCGTGAGTTTGTGAACATCAAGACCGTCTGGATCTCAGCTTGAGTTACGATGACGCCGCCTGTCCCCGAGACTATTACTGCTGTATTCTGAAGCACCGTGTGCTTTACAGAAGGGGCAGACCTCTTGGGTGGCGGGGGACTTCGCCAAGAAGCAGCCGGACGCGGAGCAGAAGAACCAGGGCCTGGGCACCAACATCATGTACTTTGTGCTCCAGGCGCAGGCCGACCTGGCCAGCGCCGAATCCGAGCTGCTGGATGAGCGGAGGGTGGCGATCAAGTAGAATCACTGCATGGGGCGCATTCGCATCCTCTCCGACGACGTCGCCAACAAGATCGCCGCCGGGGAGGTGGTAGAGCGGCCCGCCTCGGTCGTTAAGGAACTGCTCGAGAACTCGCTCGACGCTGGGGCGTCGCACCTGCGGATCGAGGTTGAAAGCGGAGGCCGCCGGCTGATCCGCGTCACGGACGACGGCTGCGGGATGCTGCGCGACGACGCCATGCTGGCCTTCGAGCGGCATGCCACCAGCAAGCTCTCCAGCGCCAAGGACCTGCTGAGCATCTCGACCCTGGGCTTCCGCGGCGAAGCGCTGCCCTCGATCGGCTCGGTGAGCCGGCTGGTCCTGGAGACGCGCGCGGCGGAAGAAGCCACCGGAGCGCGGGTCGAAGTCGCGGGCGGCAGGATGCTGCGCTCGGAGGAGGCGGCGCTGGCGCCCGGCACGCAGGTCACCGTGCGCGACCTGTTCTACAACGTTCCGGCGCGCAAGAAGTTCCTGCGTTCGGACCAGACCGAGCTGGCGCATATCGCCTCGCTGGTGACGCACTACAGCCTGGCCAGCCCCGACAAGACCTTCCTGCTGGCGAGCGACGGCAAGGAGCTGCTCAGCGTAACGCCGGTCGAGAAGCTGCGCGACCGCGTCTACCAGGTGTTCGGCAGCCAAACACTCGACGAACTGGTGGACCTGGGCGTGCGGAGGCACGAGACCAGCGAGTCGGCATACGCGCTGCGGGGCTTCGTTTCCCGCCCGCAGGTGCAGAAGGCGAACCGCAACTCGGTCTTCCTGTTCGTCAACCGGCGGCTGATTCGCGACCGGCTGCTGCTGCACGCCATCACCACGGCGTATCACAACCTGATCCCTCCGGGGAGCTACCCGTTCGCCTTGCTGTTCCTGGAATGCGACGCGGGTGAGGTGGACGTGAATGTTCACCCCGCGAAGACCGAGGTGCGGTTCCGGGAGCAGTCCTTGGTGCACGATTTCGTGCGCGACGCTGTGCGCCAGGCCCTGATCGAGTCGAAACCCGTCTCGGTCGTCCCGCTGCCGGCGCACGCGCAGCCCGCCGCCGGGATGCCCTACTCGGAATTCAGCCAGCGCGTGGAGGACCAGAGCTGGCAGCCGTCAGTGGCGCGGCCTGCCACGGAGGCGTTGCCCGAGTTCACGCTGCGCGGCCCGCAGCCCCCCGCGGCCCGGTTCGACTTCAGCGAGCCGCCGGTTGCGGACGAAGAGGCGCCGCCGCTCAAGGCCCCCATTCCGGAGACGCACGGCGGGTTTCCCCCGGAGCTGGTCCCCGACCTTTCCCAGAGCCTGACCGCGCTCGCCGACCTGCGCCCGCTGGGGCAAATCCACGAGAGCTTTATCGTGGCGGCCGGGCGTGACGGCATCTGGATCATTGACCAGCACGTGGCGCACGAACGCATCCTGTTCGAGAAGATCCTGAAGCAGCGCGCGGCCGGTCGCGTCGAGACGCAGCGGCTGCTCATGCCGCTGGTGCTCCAGCTCACGCCCGCGCAGCAGGCCGACTACGACCGCATCGCCGAGGAACTGGAGGCCATCGGGTTCGAGACCGAGCCATTCGGACAGCGCACCATCGCGGTGAAGGCCGCCCCGGCGGGCATCGCCGCCCCCGACATCGAGAGGGTGATCTTCGAGATCCTGGAGATCGCCGAGCGCGAGCTGCGCCGGGTCTCGCTCGACGACCTGCGCCGCGGTATCGCCGCCTCGATCGCCTGCCGCGCGGCGATCAAGGTCAACATGCGCCTGGACCAGGGCAAGATGGAATGGCTGCTGCAAACGCTGGCCGCCACCGACTGCCCCATGAGCTGCCCGCACGGCCGCCCCATCGCCCTGCGCTACTCGCTGCGCGACATCCTCAAGGGCTTTCACCGGATGTGAGTAATGCCTCGCCGGTAGGATATTAGCACTACAATGCAGGGAAAGGTGGTAGGAGCATGCGCAGAATGGGTGCCAATCGGCCCTATCGGTGGCTGGCGGAGTATTACGACAAGCTCTTCACGTTTCATCTGCCTTGGTTTGAGGCGGCCCGCCAGCGCGTGCTCGGCAAGATTCTGCCGCGCCTGGAATCCGCTTGCGACCTGGCCTGTGGCACGGGCACGACCGCTCTGCTGCTCGCGGCCAAGGGGATCAAGACGTTCGCCGTCGATCTCTCGCCGGCGATGTGCCGGATCGCCCGCGAGAAGGCTCGCCGTGCCCGCCTGCCGCTCGGGGTCCTCCGCGCCGACATGCGAAGTTTTCGGCTGCCTGAGCCCGTCGACCTGGTGTTGTGCGAATTCGACGCGCTGAATCACATCCCCCGAAAGGCGGACTTGGCGCGGGTGGCTCGTGCGGTCGCACGCGCCCTGCGGCCCGGCGGCTATTTCTACTTCGATGTCAACAACCGCCTCGCGTTTGAAAAGGTTTGGCCGGGCACCTGGTGGATCGAGAAACCTGGGGTTGCACTTGTGATGCATGGGGGTTGTGACCGCCGGCGCGAGAAGGGCTGGACCGATGTCGAGTGGTTCATTCGGGAGGGACGCCGCTGGCGCCGCCATCGTGAGCGCGTCGAGCAGGTCTGCTGGAGTCCAGCCGAGATCCGCCGCACACTGCGCGAAGCCGGCTTCGACCAGGTCCGGGCGTGGGACGCCACGCCCTTCATGAAGACCGACCCGTCGATCCGCCCTGGCTACCGCACCTTCTACCTGGCGCGCCGCTCGAAGAGCTGATGCTCACGCGCTCCCGTCAGCGTGGCCTCACGGGGCGGTCCGCGCAATCCGCAGGGCGATGCCGTTTCGGAATTCCGGCGTTTGCAGGACTCTTTGCCCACCGGCGTGCCGGAAGCTTCCAAGCCTCTCGACTTCACCCGTCTTGGTGTTGACCCACTCGCCGGAATACTCGCCCGCGGGCAGTTCCAGCGTCACCGCGATCGGCCCGCTCCCATCGAAATACATCCCGTACTCCCGCCCGGGAGCCGACAGGACCCGGGCGTAAGCCCCAACTGCGTGCTTCACGGTCCGTGTGTCCGGTGCCAGATCCGCCAAAGACATCGAATACAGGAACCGGCTCAAGACGCGAAGCTGCCGGCGCAGCGCTGAACTCCCGCCGCCGGGACCGTTCGGCTCCACGTCGCCGCCATCCTCGTGCCCCACCGTGAACGAGTAGTCCAGGTTGTTGAACGCGCTGCCGCCCAATGGCATGAATTTCCAGGCCTGCCGCCGGTACGTATCGTCGTCCCTCCCAAGAAAGCCCGTCTCATCGTATGACAGGGCCTTTCCCAGGCCGTAGTTGGCGAGGACCGCCGCCGGGTAAGCGTAATGAAAGTTCACGACGCCGACGCCGGGTGCGAGCTCGCGCACGGGGAACCCGGAATTGCAGTAATTCTGTGCGATCAGATGCTTGTTCGGATGCGAGGCCTCCTCGCTCGCGATCCATCCGGCCACCCGCGCCTGCCAGGCCATCGAAAGCTCGTCGGCCAAATCGATCGAGTTCGGAAACTGGTCGCGCGTGGGCGGCTGCAAATAAGGGTTCACGACATCCGCGAGCGCCAGACGGTCGGACCACGGCTCGTTCTGGATTTCGAAGATCACATTGTCGAACGGGTTTGCCTCCCGCACCAGTTTCCGCGCGTACCGTTCCTGATGCGCCAGAATGTTGCCGTTCTCCAGTGTGTGGAGTTTACGCCACTCAATCGGGTCCGTGGCGTTGACGTTGTCAGCCGGGTTCAGAGGGCTTACGTTCCACTGCATCTCCTGATAGTGCGAGGAGAACAGCGTCACCTCTACCACGATGCCCCGCTTCGCCGCTTCAGCGAGAAAATCGCGGAACCGCGCCACAAACTCCGGGTTCCATCGGTCCAGGTCGAATTTGTTTCCCCCGCCTGCGTATCCAGGCGTCTCGCTCCGCGCCCAGGGCGCGATGAACCGTCCGGGATCGGGCGCCAGGGTGTTGCGCCGAATCCCGAAAGACTTGGACGGCACTTCCACGTAGCTCCCGCCGAACAGGCGCGTGTAGTTCATGCCGTCCGCCGCGAGCGCCGCCAGATACCGCTGGTAGTCGAAACCGCTGTTCAGCACCGCCCCATAATGCTCGGCACTGGTGACCAGCGCGACCGCCCTTCCGCGAAACAGGAAGTAGTGCGGGTTGTTCGGATGGAGCCGGATCGGCTCCGCCGCCGCTGCCAGCAGCAGAACGGCGGCCAAAACGGCTGTTGCGCGCAGCGTCATTGTGGTGGTCCCTCCGCAATTGTATCCCGATCGCGCTCTGGCTACGCCCTTGGGCCTGCTCGTCCCTGTAGCGCGCCGCGCGACGACCTGATGTGGCTGAACGCCAGGCTCGCCGTGGCCCCCGACGTCAGGGCCGGCCGTCCCGCGGTGGTCTCCGAGTGGGCGAACAATCCTGGAGTTGACCGACTTCGATCTACAGGCTTCCGGCGCCTGCGGACACAGCTTTACGGATGGAGGCGATGGCTCTCACTATTCGGAAGAAAACTCGGCTGTTTTCTTAAAGCCGGCGTATAATCGCTCACATCGAAACGATTTCTCATTATCGGGTCATCGAGCGCCTCGGCGCGGGCGGCAGCGGTGAGGTGTGGCTGGCCACCGACACGGTGCTCCGCCGGCGCGTGGCGCTCAAGGTGCTTTCCGTGCAGGCGCTGCGCGATGAGGCGGCCCGCGCCCGCTTTCGCCGCGAGGCCCGCGCCATTGCCGCGCTGAACCATCCCAACATCGCGGTGGTCTACGAGGTCGCCGAGCACGAAGGGACGCCCTACCTCGCCATGGAATACGTGGACGGCCACGCGCTCAGCCACGAGCTGAAAATGGGGCCGCTCGCTCAGGGCCGGTTGGTCGACTACGCGCTCCAGGCGGCCGCCGGGCTCGAGCACGCGCACTCCCGCGGCATCGTGCATCGCGACGTCAAGCCCGGCAACATCCTGGTCAACTCCCAGGGGACTATCAAGCTGGTGGACTTCGGGCTCGCCAAGGCGTTCGCCATGGACGCCGAAACCGAGAGCGCCGTCACCGCGCCCGGGACCTTCGTCGGGACGCTGCACTATGCCGCGCCGGAAGTCCTCACCGGGCGGCCGGCCGACGTGCGCTCCGACCTCTACAGCCTGGGGGTGGTGCTGTACGAGATGGCCTGCGGCGTGCCGCCCTTTGCCGGCATTGAGGGCCCGGCTTTCTTCCTGGCGGTGCTGCGCGGCGACGCGCCGCCGCTGCGGCAGCGGAACCCGGCGGTTTCGCCGGCGCTGGCCGCCATCGTCAGTCAGGCGATGGCGGTGCGGCCGGAGGACCGCTTCCGCACCGCCGCCGAGCTTCGCGCTGCGCTGTCGGCCATGGGTTCCGCCGAGGCGCAGCAGCCCGTCCAGGCCGCCTCGGCCGCGCTGGCGGTGCTCGAATTCGAGAACCTTTCTCACGATCCCTCGATGGACTGGCTGGGCACCGGCATCGCCGAGACCCTCACCGCCGACCTCACGAAACTGAAGCTCCTCCAGATCGTCAGCCCGGAGCGTGTCCACCGTGCCGCGGCGCAGCAGACCGGCGGCCGCGACGCCGCCGCCCTGGGCGAAGCGCTCCGGGCGCGGTGGGTGGTCACCGGCAGCTTTCAGCGCGCCGGCAACCGGGTGCGAATCACTCCCCGGCTGCTCGATGTCCCCAGCGGCCAGGCGCTCGCCACCGGCAAGGTGGACGGAAGCTGGGAAGAAATCTTCGAGTTGCAGGACCGCGTGGTGGCCGACCTGTGTGCCGCGCTGCGCCTCGAGATCGACTCCCGAGCGCAGGAGCGCATCGCCGCGCCCGAGACGCTCAAGCTGGAAGCCTACGAGCACTACTCTCAGGGCCGCCGCCAGTTCTTCACCGCCGCCAAGGAGGCGCTCGAGCAAGCGCGGCGCCATTTCGAGCGAGCTATCGAGCTGGACCCCACGTATGTGGCGCCCTACTCCGCCCTGGGCGCGGTCTATGCGATGCGATTCATTCACCTCACCGACCAGGACGACCTGGTGCGCGCCGCGGGGTATTTGGAACGGGCCCTGGAACTCGACCCGGAGCTGGCCGAGCCGCATTCCTATCTGTCCTACGTCTATCTCCGCCAGAACCGCATTGATCGGGCCATCGAAGCCGGTCTGCGGACGGTGGCCTGGCAGCCGGACCATGCGCAAGCGCACTACTTCCTGGGCGCGGCGTATTTGTTCGGAATCGAGAACGATCCCGGCCACTGCCAGCGCGCGGCAGAGCAGCTCGCCGCAACCGTGCGCCTGGATCCCACCCACGGTGCGGGCTGGGTGGCGCTGGCCTTCGCGGTGCTCCAGGCGGGCGATTATGACGGTGCGGAGAGGTGCGCTCAGCACCTTTTGGACATGTTAGGCGTGGGCACGGTGCCCTACGTCGTGCCGCACGCCGAGTTCGCGGTCGGCGGCTGCTGGCTGCGGAGGGGGAACTGGAGCTGCGCGCTGGAGTGGCATCGGCGCGGCATCGAATATTGGACGCCCCGCGATCACAGCTACCGCGAGCACTCCCTGGCGCTCAACGCCTGCGGGATGGGCGACGCCCACCTGCGGGCGGGGAATTTCGAGCAGGCCCTGGCCGACTTTCGCCGCGCGTCCAACACGCTGAAGGAATATCCCCGCATGCTCGGCGGCGGACGCATCCAGGTGCGCGCCACCGCCGGCATGTCGTCCGCCTATGCCGCGCTCGGCGACACCACGCGCGCCGCCGCCCTGCTTGCCCAGGCAGAGGCGCTTTTTGAAGAGGTGAGGCCCTTGACCGGCACGGCGTCACCCGGCACACTCGCCAGCGACATTTGCCACGCGGTGGCGATCGCGCAAATCCGCAACGGCAATGCTGCCGCCGCGCTTTGCTCCCTGGAGCAGGCCGCCGACTCTGGCTGGCGCGACTGGCGCTGGCTGGACACGGACCCCGAACTGGAGCCACTCCGCCGCGAGGCCCGCTTCCAGGCGCTCGTGGAGCGCCTTCGCCAACTGCCGCCGGTGGAGCTCTCAGTACGTGATCTTGCCTTATGCGAAAGCTGGCCCTCCTCCCTTGCCTGCTGCTGACTTCCTGCTCCTCCGAGCGGCCTGCGCCCTGACCCGTACCCGACACCTGCCGCGTGAAGTTCTCCACCAACAAGGGCAACTTCACCGTCGAGGTGACCAAGAGTTGGTCGTTGCGCTCCTGGAAAACCTGGACGATGTAAGGCCCCGAAAGTTGGACGGTCCTGCCTGGTCGCCAAAGGTTTACCGATAATCCCGCGTCAGCATGGATCATTCCGGCCGGATGACGGCTCACTCCGAAGTTACTCCGCCAACCGAAGCCCAGCCGGGCGTGCTTGGCCGTGCGACGCGGCTTACTCGTACCGCAACGCCTCGATGGGGTCCAGGCGCGCGGCTTTGATTGCCGGGAGCAGGCCGGCGATCAGGCCCACAGTCTCCAGCAACACCGTTGAGGTCAGCACCGCGAACATCGAGATCTGGAGGTGGATGTCGCCGGCGCCGCTGGTGTCCTTGAAGATCGGCCCGAGCAAGGGCAGCGTTTCGAGCAGGGAAGTCGCGGCCCAGCCGGCCGCCACGCCGATCGCGCCGCCGGCCGTCACGATGGCCATGGCCTCCAGCAGGAACTGCGCCAGAATGGAGCGGCGCGTCGCGCCCAGCGACTTCAGCACGCCGATCTCCCGCGTCCGCTGCGTCACCGAGACCAGCATGATGTTGGCCAGGCCCACGCCGCCGATGGCCAGCGTCAGCGTCCCGATGAAGGCCAGCAACAGCCGCAGCGCGATGCCCATTGTATCGACCAGCCGCATGTACTCGTTGAAGACGAAGGTACGCACGGCGCGCTCGTCGTTCGGGGAGAAGTTGTGGATCCGGGCCAGGACCTCCCGCACTTGTCGCACCGCCTTCTCGCGGAAGATCGGATTCGCCGGCATCCACACGAAGTCATCGGGGTACTTCAAATCGCGAAACAGAGAGGCCGTCTCGTAGGGGATGAACGCGCACTCGTTGTCCGGCGCATTGTAGTTGGCGATTTGCGTCTTGGTCTTCAGAACTCCGACCACGCTGAAGCGCAGGCCGTTGATGGTGATCTCCTCGCCTTCCGGCAGCATCTCGCCAAACAGTTTCTCCGCCGCATTGGCCCCCAGGACCGCCACCCGCTGCTTCTGCACTTCGTCGTCCGGCGTGAGCCACCGGCCCGTCGCCATGGTCTGGTTGCGAATGCGCCCGTAGGCGACCTTGACGGCGCGCACCATCATGGTGTTGGTGCGATACCCGCGCACCACCGTCATCCCGCCGGTCATCATTTCGGGCGACATGGCCGCCACCAGGGGAACCGTTTCGCGGATCGCGTCCACGTCCGAGAGCTCCAGGCGGACCCTCCGGCCGGCCCGCTCACCGCCGGCCTGGGTCGATGTCCGCCCGCCGAACATGAGGATGAGGTCCTGCCCGATGGAGCGGAACGCCGTCTGCAACGCGATGTGGAAGCCGTCCCCGTAAGAGTACAGAATGACGAAGCAGGCCACTCCCCAGGCCAGGCTGATCATGGTGAGGATGCTGCGCTGGCGGTTGAACTTCAGGGCCTGCGCCGCCTCGCCGAAGATGGAGCCAATGCGCATGGATCGCCGCTCAGCGCTCGTAGCTCAGCGCCTCCACGGGGGTCAGCGAGGCCGCGCGCCAGGCCGGCCAGAGCGCGGAGGCCACCGCGATCACGCCGAGCGCGGCGAAGGCCACCGCGGTGGTTGTGCCGTTCACCGGAAGCCCGCCGAACATTTCCCGCTTGGGGAGGGTGTTGACCGCGGCGGCGATCCCATAGGCGCCGGCCCAACCGCACAAACCGCTCACCCCGGCCAGCAGCACGCCTTCCAGGAGGTAATCCACCAGGATGCGGCCGCGGGTGGCGCCGACCGCTTTGCGCAACCCGATTTCCCGCGTCCGCTCAGTCACCGAGACCAGCATGATGTTCATCACGCCGACGCCGCCCAGGGTGAGCGTCACCGCTGCGATCGCGCCCAGAAAGAGGGTCATGGACGTGAAAATACGGTCCACCAGCCGCGCGTTCTCCACCGTGTCCCAGATGAAGACGGCGCTCTTGTCGTCGGGATCGAAGCGATGGTTGCGCGCCAGCAGGTACAGCACCTGATCTCGCGCCGCCTTCCAGTCGTCGAGCGTGGCCGGAACGTAAATCAGGTCGCTGACGATGCCGGGCTGGAAATTCGGGTCGTTGGGCGGCATGTCGCGTACCATGGTGGAGTAGGGAACGTAGATCTTGTCGCTATCCAGGCCGTTGTAGCTGCTGTTCTGGGTCTTGGCCGGCATCAGCCCCACGATCCGGAACGGCAGCCCGTTGAGCGCCACGCTTGCGCCGGGCTCGACCGGCCGTTCGCCGAACAACTGCTTCCGGACGTTGTCCCCGAGCACCGCCACACGCGCCGCCCCGGTGTCGTCCTCCTCCGCCAGAAAGCGGCCGCGATCCACCGGGATGTTGCGGATCTTCGAGTACATCGCCTCCACGCCCATCGCGCCAAACACGCCGCCGTTGAACTGGCTCACGGCGCGGACTCCATTCTGTAGCTCGCTCACCACCACGCTGACCCGGAAGCACTCCGCGCGGATGTCGCGCACATCGTCGTAATTGAGCCGGATGCGCCTCCCCGCGCGCTGGCCGCCGGCCTGCTTTTCCGTCCGGCCGCCGAAGATGATGACGATGTTCTCGCCGATCTGCCGGAAGCGGTCGCGCTGGCCTTCCTTGAAGCCGTCGCCCATGGCCACGATCAGAACGATCGAGGCCACGCCCCACGCGATCCCCGCCATGGTCAGGAAGCTGCGGAGCTTGTTGCGCAGGAGGCTGGAAAGGACATGGCCCAGCAGTTCTGTGAGGAATACCACGCGGCGCCCCCCGCCAACCTATTGGAGAATCACCTGCCGGCCCTCGGCAAGGCCCTTCAAGATCTGCATCTTCGATCCGTTGCTGATGCCCGTCGCCACCGCCACCCGCCTTTTGCCGCTCTGGATGGTCGAGTCCGGAATCTCGACCTCGGTCGAGCGGTCTTTCTTGTAGATGATCGCCCCCTCGGGCACGGCCAGGACTCCCTTGCGCTCTTCCAGCATGATCTCGGCGTTGGCGGTCATGGTGGCCATGAGTTTCCGGGATTCGTTGGAAATGGAGACGCGCACCTCAAACGTGGTGACGTTGTCCTTCTCCACTCCCATCGGTGAGATCTTGGTTACTTTGCCGGTGAAGCTCTGGTCTTTGTAGGATTCCACCTTGATGCGGGCCGGCTGGCCGAGGTAGACCTTTCCGATATCGCTCTCATCCACCTTGCCCTTGACGTAGACTTCCCGCAGATCTCCCAGCGTCATGATCAAGGTGGCGCCGGACCCCATCGTGAGGATGGAACTGACGGCGTCGCCCACTTCCCGGTCGCGCGAGAGCACCACGCCATCGATCGCCGAAACGATGGTCGCGTTGCGCAGGTCCTCTTCGGACTGCGCCAGCGCGGCGCGAGACTGCTCCACCTGGGCCTCGGCTTTGGCGATGGCGGCCCTCGCCACTCCCAGGTTCACCACCGCCTGCTGCTGGCGGTTGATTGCCATCTCGTAGTTCTTCTCGGCGTCGTCCCGGGCGTTCTGCGCGATGAGCTTGTCGCGAAACATCTCCCGCGCGCGCTCCATATCCCGCTTCAGGAAGGGGATGTCCGGGCCGAGCGCCTCCACCTTGTTCCGCTCGTACTCGGCCTGCGTGCTCTTGAGCGCCGCCTCCGCCATGCCCAGGGCCGCGCGCGCCTGCCGCAACCGGGGCAGCAGATCGTTCTGGTCCAGTTCGCAGATCACCTGCCCCTGCCGGACCAGGTCGCCAACGTTCACCGGCAACTTCAGGATGATGCCGCTGGCCTTCGACTTGATCTCCACCTTCGTCGTGGGCTCGATTTTGCCGGTCGCCACGACCGAGCGCACCAGGTCCATCCGCTCCACGCGCGCGAGCCTTTCGGGATCGATCGTGGCCGGCGAATGGCTGAGCGCCTTCAGCGAGACAAACGCCACACCGCCAAGCACAACCAGCACCGCCGCAATCCAGATGATGGAGCGCTTCTTTCGCGTCGCCATAATATCGAGGACTTCAAGGCCCTATCTACGAGTTTACGAAATGGAGCGCCAAGTCGTTCCCAGGAATCTCATCTGTTAGCCTGTAGTTGATGTCTCAGATCCTGCTGCTGGTACTGCTGAGCTTTGTTGCCTGGGCCGAGAACCCGCCCGTCACTCGCACCGGCAACGTCAAGGAGATCCTCCACGGCGTTGAGATCACCGACCCCTACCGCTGGCTGGAGGACCAGGACAGCCCGGAAACACGCGCCTGGATCGATGCCCAGAACGCCTACTCGCGTCCCATCCTGGACCGCATTCCGAGGCGCGATCGGGTGCGCAAGCGCTTGGCGGAGTTGATGAACATCGACCGCACGGAAGTGCCGCGGGCGCGCGGCGGCCGCTACTTTTTCACGCGGCGGCGAGCCGGCCAGGATCAGCCCGTCCTGTACATGCGTGAGGGGCTTGAGGGCCAGGACCAGGCGCTCGTCGATCCCGCTCCGCTCAGTCCGGACCACACCGCCTCAGTCAACTTCCTGGACATCTCCGAGGACGGCAAGCTGGTGGCCTACGGCATCCGCCGGGGCGGAGAAGACGAGGTTACCGTCAAACTGCTCGACGTGAACAGCCGCAAGGAGCTCCCCGATGCGTTGCCGCGCGGCCGTTACGATGTTTCGATCAAGCCGGATCGCGGCGGCTTCTATTACAGCCGTTTCGAGACGGCGGGGCCGCGCGTCTACTATCACGCGATCGGGAAGCCCGCCTCCCAGGACCACGAGGTTTTCGGCCAGGGCTACGGGCCGGAGAAGATTATCGACGCGCACTTCTCCGAGGGCGGGTGCTACCTGCTGATCCATGTCTTCGAGGGCAGCGTCGGCGAACGGACCGAGATTTGGGCGCAAGACCTCGCGCGCGGCACTCCGCTGGTCCCCATCGTCAAGGACCTGCGCGGCAGGTTCTTCGGCAGCATCGGCGGCGACACCTTGTACCTCCACACGGATTGGGAGGCGCCCAACGGCCGCGTCATCGCCGTCGACTTGCGCAACCCCGCCCGCGAGCGCTGGCGGGAAGTGATCCCGGCGGGTGATGCGCCCATCGAGAACTTCTCCGCCGTCGGCGGGATGTTGTTCGTCGAATACCTCCGCAATGTCTCCTCCACGCTCAGCGTTTTCACGCCCGAGGGCAAGCGTGTGCGCGATGTCGAATTGCCCGGCATCGGTTCGCTCGGCGGGGTGAGCGGCAACTGGAGCGGCCACGAGGCGTTTTTCCAGTTCGATTCGTTCCACATCCCCGATACGATCTACCGGTACGATAGCGCGAGCGGGAAGCAGGACGTTTGGTGGCGCGCCAGTGTGCCGATCGATCGCGACAAGCTGGAACTGAAGCAGGTCTGGTATGCCTCCAAGGACGGCACCAAGATCCCCATGTTCCTGCTGTACCGCAAGGGGCTGCGCCTGGATGGCGCGAACCCGGTGCTGCTCACCGCATACGGCGGATTCGATATGAGCCTCAGTCCCTCGTTCGCGCCCAGGGCGGTGCTGTGGGCTGAAAATGGCGGCGTCTTCGCCCAGCCGAACCTGCGCGGCGGCGGCGAGTTCGGCGAGAAGTGGCACGAGGCCGGCATGCACGAGAAGAAACAGAACGTCTTCGACGACTTCTTCGCCGCCGCCGAGTGGCTCATCAAGAGCCGTTTCACCAGTCCCTCGCGCCTGGCGATTTCCGGGGGCAGCAACGGCGGGCTGCTCATGGGCGCCGCCATCACCCAACGGCCCGAGTTGTTTCGCGCGGTCGTCTGCAGCTACCCGCTGCTCGACATGCTGCGCTACGACAAGTTCATGGTGGCGCGCTGGTGGGTGCCGGAGTATGGCTCCGCCGACGATCCCGCCCAGTTCACGTACCTTTACGCGTACTCGCCCTACCACCACGTCCAGCGCGGCGTGAAGTACCCGGGGGTGCTGTTCGTCACCGGCGACGGCGATACGCGCGTCGCTCCCCTGCACGCCCGCAAAATGACCGCGCTCTTGCAGGCTTCCACGGGCTCGGACCGCCCCATCCTGCTCCGCTACGACACCAAGGCCGGCCACAGCCGCGGTCTGCCCATCGGCAAACAGATCGACGACCTCACCGACGCGCTGGCTTTCCTGTTCTGGCAATTAGGGGTGAGCCAATGAAGACCTTTCCGAGCCGCGACCGCAAGGGAGCGGTCTCCCTCTGCGCTTTACTGCTCTGTGGCGCGGCGCTGGCCGCCGATCCCCCGCTGCCGCTCCCCCCGCTCCGGCAGCAGGCCGAGATCCAGCAGCAGTGGCTGCGCCTGCGCCTGGAGCGCGTGCTGCCGGCGCTCATGCGCAAGCACGGCGTCCGGATGTGGCTGGTGGCGTGCCGCGAGTATAACGAGGATCCGGTGTTCTTCTCGCTGGTCTCTCCGACCGTCATGGCCGCGCGGCGCCGCACCATCCTGGTGTTCTTCGATCGCGGCGCAGACCAGGGCCTCGAGCGCCTGGCCCTCGGCGGCGGCTCCAACGGCGGCCTCTACACAGTGTACCGCGACCCCGATCAGCCCAACCGCGAGATTTATGGCGACGCCCAATGGCTGCTGCTGCGTAAGCTGGTGGACGAGCGCAAACCCGCCACCATCGCCATCGACATTTCGCACACCCACGCGTTCGCTGACGGCCTCTCCGCAGGCGAGCGCGAGGCGCTTGAGAACGCACTCGGCCCGGAGAATCTCAAGCGCGTCATGCGCGCCGAGAACCTGGCGCTCGAGTACATCGAGGTGCGCCTCCCCGAGATGCTGCCCGTCTACCGGCAGATGATGGAGGCCGCACACTCTCTGATCTCCCGCGCATTCTCGAACGAGGTCGTCACGCCGGGCAAGACGACGAGCCAGGATCTAGTCTGGTGGCTGCGCCAGCAGACCGCCAACCTCGGCCTCGGCACTTGGTTCCAGCCCTCGGTGCGCGTGCAGAAGGCGGAGAAGGCCGGTGTCAGCCTGACCGCCGAGGAAGGCGCGGTGGTGATCGAGCGCGGCGATGTGCTGCACGTCGATTTCGGAATCACCGCGCTGCGGCTCAATACCGATACGCAGCACATGGGCTACGTGCTGCGCGAGGGCGAAACCGGCCCGCCCGCCGGCATCCTCCACGCGCTCAAGAACGCCAACCGCCTCCAGGGCATAGTCTTCGAGCGCCTGCGCCCCGGCCGCTCCGGCAACGAGGTGCTCGCCGACGCGCTGGCCGCCATGAAGGCCGAAGGCATCCAGGGCACCATCTACTGCCATCCCGTTGGCGATCACGGCCACGGCGCCGGACCGCTGATCGGCCTGTGGGACCGCCAGCAGGGTGTGCCCGGGCGCGGCGACACCCTGGTGCTGCCGAACACCTGGTTTTCGATCGAGCTTTCCGCCGCCA
Organism: Bryobacteraceae bacterium; assembly: GCA_050008465.1. Taxonomy (GTDB): domain Bacteria; phylum Acidobacteriota; class Terriglobia; order Bryobacterales; family Bryobacteraceae; genus Fen-330. The sequence continues at coordinate 97,432 of JBEKMO010000009.1, read as the reverse complement.
CTCCGGTGCCGGAGTGGGGCGGCCGCGACCTCTGGGTTGGCCAGGAGGAAGACGTTGTCATCGACGAGGCCGGCCGCGTCTCCTGGGTGCTCCCCCGCCAGACCGAGTTTCACCTGGTGCGGTAGGCGCAGCCCGCGCCCGCTTGCCGTGTAGAATATCGATAGAAGGGGGCGATCATGCGACCCACCACGGATTGGCAGCGGCTGCCGCGATTGGCCGGGGCACTGGCGCTGATTGCCGCGGTAACGTTCGTTTACGTCCGGGTCCTGCATGTGAACGCCACCACCGTGGCGCTCAGTTTTCTGCTCGCCATCCTGGCGATCGCCACCTGGTGGAGCCTGCCCGAGGCCGTGCTGGCCTCGGTCGCAGCGGTGCTCTGCTTCAACTATTTCTTTCTGCCCCCGGTCGGCGCCCTGACCATCGCCGACCCGCAGAACTGGGTCGCGCTGGTGGCATTCCTGGTCACCGCGGTCACCGCGAGCCAGTTGTCCGCCAAAGCCAAGCGCCGCGCCGCGGAGGCCCTGCACCGGCGCGCCGAGACGGAGCGTCTCTACAATCTCAGCCGGGCATTGTTGCTCGCAGATGCCCACCAGACCGCTGTTGTCCGGCAAGTTGCCAGGCACATCGCCGGCGTTTTCGAAGTTCAAGCCGCCGCGATCTTCGACCGGCGGACCGGAGAGATTGCGCGCTCCGGGCCGGAGGATCTTCCGACCAGCGAGGGCCGGTTGCGGGATGCGGCTCTTCAGAATACGGAGCTCGACGAGGGCGGGGTCCGGATCCTTCCGATTCGGTTGGGAGGGAGCCCGATCGGCAGCATTGCGATCCTGAGCCAGGACATCTCCGACGCCGCCCTGCATGCCATCGCCAACCTGGCCGCGATCTCCTTCGAGCGCGCCAGTACGCTGGAACTGGCCGGCCGCGCCGAGGCCTCGCGTCAAAGCCAGGAGTTGAAATCCACGCTGCTGGACGCCGTTGCGCACGAGTTCAAAACTCCGCTGACCTCGATCAAGGCGGCCGTGTCGGCCCTTCTGTCGGGACCGCAGACCGATCCGACGACCGCGGAACTGCTGACCGTGATCAGCGAGGAGACCGACCGGATGAACGCCATGGTCACCGACGCCATCGACATGGCGCGCATCGAGGCCGGCGAGTTGAAAATCCATCGGGAGCCCCACCGCCCCGCCGACCTGCTGGCCTCCGCCCTCTCGAAGGTCGAACCCAGCCTGGACGGGAGGCGGATCGAGCTGTCGGTTTCGAGCGCCCTGCCGGCGTGCAGCGCTGATCCCGCCATGTTTCAAACCGTGGTCCTGCAACTCCTGGACAACGCTCTGAAGTACTCGCCTCCGGACTCACCCGTGACGGTGCGGGCCGAGGCGCGCGAAGATGGCATCGTGTTTGCCGTCACCGACCGGGGGCCGGGCATTCGCGAAGAGGAACGTGAGCGCGTCTTCGAGAAGTTCTACCGGTGCGACAAGGACCGGCGCCGCATTCCCGGCACGGGGATGGGGCTCGCCATTGCCCGAGAAATCGTGCAGGCCCACGGCGGCAGGATCTGGGCCGAAAGCACGCCCGAGGGCTCGCGCTTCTGCTTCTCTCTTCCGCTGGCCCCCGAGGGGGTGTCGTCGTGAACGCCATCCGAGTTCTGGTGGTGGATGACGAGCCGCAGATCCGCCGCGTGATGCGGGCCACCCTCACCGCACACAGCTACTTCGTGGCCGACGCCCGAAGCGGCGAAGAGGCGCTCGAGAAACTCACCGCCGAGCGGTTCGACCTCGTCCTCCTCGACATGAACATGCCCGGCATCGGCGGGATGGCGGCCTGCCGGGAGATCCGTGCCCGCTGGGACATCGCGATCATCGTGCTCACCGTGCGGAACACGGAGCCGGACAAAGTCCAGGCGCTCGACGCGGGCGCCGACGACTACGTCACCAAGCCTTTCAGCATGCCCGAGTTGCTGGCGCGCATCCGCGCGGCATTGCGCCGATTGCCTCCGCGGCCCGAAGACGGCGTCGAGGCCATTCAGCTCGGTGAGGTCGAAATCAACTTAAAGACGCGCCGCGTGTCGGCCGGATCGAGAGCGGCCCGGCTCACTCCCAAGGAGTTCGACCTGCTCCAGTACTTCCTCGCCCACCCCAATGAGTCGATCGCGCACGGCCCGTTGTTGCAGGCCGTATGGGGGCCGGATTACGGAGACGAGGTCGAGTACCTCAGGGTCTTCGTGAATCAACTGCGCAAGAAGATCGAGCCGGACCCATCCAACCCGCGCTACCTGCTGACCGAACCCTGGGTCGGCTACCGGCTCCAACTGCCGGACACCGAAGGGGTAGGATAGGGCTCCAGCCCTGTCCCGGCGGCTGCCCCACCACGCCACCCGCAATCCCTAACGAAATCTTGAGGGTTCCTTTATGCCTTCTTTATGGGTTGCCGGTTAGTTTGGGGTAGGTGCTCGTTATGAACAACGTATGGCCGGTCCATCTCGGGGTCTCCGCTCCCGCGGCGGCGCTCACCATGGACGCCAGACTCGAGGTCGTCGTGGTCTACACCAGCGTCAAACAGACGTTGGCGGCGCTGCGGACCGCCGGCAGCCTCGCTCACGACCTGGGCGCACGCATTCGCATGGTGGTACCGCAGATTGTGCCTTTCCCGGCTCCTCTCGATCAACCACTGGTCGAACGCAGTTTCGCGGAGCGCAAGTTCGGGACCATCGCGGGGGAGTCGGCCGTTGAAACCACGGTGAACATCTGCCTGTGCCGCGAATGGGAGGACGGTGTGCTGCAAAGCGTCAAGCCTCGCTCCATCGTGGTGCTGGGCGCGGCGAAACGCTGGTGGCGGTCCCGGAGGGAGCGCCGCCTGGCGCGGGTGCTTCAAGATCGGGGGCACCAGGTGATACTCTTGGAATCCGAGTAGGGAGGGACGGAATGCTGGACGCCATCTACGTGTTGGCCGGACTGGCCGGTTTCGTGGCGCTGTGGGCGATCACCAAGGGCTGCGACCGGCTGTGAGGAAGAAGGCTTATGGACTACCTGATAGCTGGGATCACCACATTGTTTCTCCTGGTGTACTTGACTTGGGCGTTGCTCCGCCCGGAGAAGTTCTGAGGGCTCTATGACAGGCATGGGAATTCTGGAAATCGCCGTATTCTTCGCCATCGTGATTCTTCTCACCAAACCGCTGGGGCTGTTCATGGCGAGGCTGTTCCAGGGTGAGCGCACGTTTCTCGATCCGGTGATGCGTCCCGTCGAGCGCCTGGTCTACAAGCTCTGCGGAATCCGGGAGGATGTCGAACAACGCTGGACCCACTACGCCGGCGGCGTCCTCGCGTTCAGCAGCTTCGCCTTCCTGTTCGTCTATGCCCTTCAGCGGTTGCAGGGCTTCCTGCCGTTGAACCCGCAGGGTTTCGGGGGGAAGCTGATATCGCCGGATTTGGCGTACAACACCGCGATCAGCTTCACGACCAACACAAACTGGCAGGCTTACGTGCCGGAGACGACCGTGAGCTACCTCGTGCAAATGGCCGCTCTGGCGGTGCAGAACTTCGCGTCGGCGGCAGTCGGCATCGCCGTCGCCGTGGCGATGATCCGTGGCTTCGCCCGGCAGAAAGCGGACAGCGTGGGGAACTTCTGGGTCGACCTCACGCGCGCGACGCTCTACGTCCTGCTGCCAATCTCCCTCATCGCGGCGTTGTTGTTGTGCTCCCAGGGCGCGATTCAGAACTTCCATCCCTACACGACGGTGAAGACGGTCGAAGGCGCCACGCAGACCATTGCGCAGGGCCCGGTCGCCTCTCAGGAAGCCATCAAGATGCTGGGGACCAACGGCGGAGGATTCTTCAACGCCAACTCATCGCACCCCTTCGAGAACCCGACGCCGTTCACCAATTTCATCCAGATCATTCTGATCTTCCTGATTCCGGCGGGGCTGACGTACACGTTCGGCCACATGGTGGGCGATACCCGGCAAGGCTGGGCGATCTTTGGCGCCATGGCGGTGATGTTTCTGGTGGGCGTCTTCGTCTGCTACGGGTATGAACAAGCCGGCAACCCCATCCTGGTGAAACACGGAATCCAAAGCGCCGCCACGGCCACGCAGGCGGGCGGCAACATGGAAGGGAAGGAAACGCGATTCGGCATCGCGTCTTCGGCCCTGTTCGCCACCGTAACCACCAACGCGAGTTGTGGCGCGGTCAATAGCATGCACGACGCCTATACCCCTCTCGGCGGCCTAGTCCCCATGTTCAACCTGCAAACCGACGAGGTCATCTTCGGCGGAGTGGGATCCGGCCTGTACGGGATGCTGCTGTATGCCATCGTGGCGGTCTTCATCGCCGGGCTCATGGTGGGCAGAACGCCGGAGTACCTGGGGAAGAAGATCCAGCAGAAGGAAGTCAAGATGGCCATGCTGCCCATCCTGGCGACGTCGTTCCTGATCCTTGTGTTTACGGCGGTAAGCGTGGTCGTCCCGTTCGCGAAGGACAGCTACTGGAATCCGCCCGGACCGGGCGTCGCGAACTTGAACAACGCCGGCCCGCATGGCTTCAGCGAGATGCTGTACGCCTATTCGAGCGCCTCGGAGAACAACGGCAGCGCGTTCGCCGGAATCAACGCCAACACCCCTTGGTACAACCTCACGTTGGGCCTGGCGATGCTCTTTGGGCGGTTCATGTTCATCCTACCCCTTCTGGCGGTGGCGGGCAGCCTGGCGGCCAAGAAGAGAGTGCCATCCTCGAGCGGCACCCTGCCGACGCACGGTCCGCTTTTCGTGGGGCTGCTGGTGGCAACCGTGGTTGTGGTGGGCGCTTTGACCTTCTTCCCGGCCCTGGCGCTCGGTCCCCTGGTCGAGCATTTCCTCATGCACCAGGGGAAGCTCTTTGCCTCAATCGCGTTTCCGATCTGGAGTTAAGCCATGGCGACGACAATGACTCCTCCTCCCGTGACCGAAGATGCGACGGCGCTGATCCCGAAGAAACTGATGCGAGCGCGTCCCCTGTTCGATCCCGAGATTCTCCGGCGCGCCCTGAAGGATTCCTTCTTCAAGCTGAATCCCGTGACGCTGATGAAGAACCCGGTGATCTTCGTGGTCGAAGTCGGCGCGGCGCTCACGACGGTCTTTTTGATTCGCGACGTCTTCGCTGGCGCGACCAGCCTGGGATTCGAGTTGCAGATCGCCCTGTGGCTCTGGTTCACCGTCCTGTTCGCGACCTTCGCCGAAGCCATGGCCGAAGCCCGGGGCAAAGCCCAGGCGGACACCTTGCGCAAAACCAAGACAGACGCCATCGCGAACCGCCTCCTGCCGAACGGGAGCTTCGAGAAGGTCCCCTCTTCGAAGCTGCGCTCCGGAGATGTTGTCGTCGCGAGCGCCGGCGAACTCATCCCGGGCGACGGAGAAGTCATCGAGGGCATCGCGACGGTGGATGAATCCGTCATCACCGGGGAGAGCGCTCCGGTGATTCGCGAGTCGGGCGGCGACCGCAGTGCGGTCACCGGGGGCACCAAGGTCCTGTCGGATCAGATCAAGATCAGAATCACCTCGAATCCGGGCGAAACCTTTCTCGACCGCATGATTGCGCTGGTCGAAGGCGCTTCGCGCCAGAAGACGCCCAACGAGATCGCGCTGAACATCCTGATCGCCGGATTGACGCTCATCTTCCTGTTCGCTGTCGCCACCTTGGTGCCGTATGCGATCTATAGCGTCGCCTCGGCCAAGGCGGGGACGGTACCGAGCATCCCCGTGTACGTCGCCCTGCTGGTGTGCCTCATCCCGACCACCATCGGCGGCCTGCTCTCGGCGATCGGCATCGCGGGCATGGACCGCGTGATGCAGCACAATGTGCTGGCCATGAGCGGCAAGGCCGTGGAGGCCGCGGGCGACGTAAACACCCTCCTGCTGGACAAGACCGGCACCATCACGCTGGGCAACCGCCAGGCGGTGGCGTTCCTGCCCGTGGACGGCGTCTCCGAGAGCGAACTGGCCGACGCCGCTCAGCTTTCCAGCCTCGCCGACGAGACGCCCGAGGGCCGCTCGATCGTGGTTCTCGCCAAGGAGAAGCACCGCCTGCGCGGCCGCGAGGTTGCCGACCACAACGCCCACTTCATCCCGTTTTCCGCCTACACGCGCATGAGCGGCGTGGACATGGACGGCCGGCGCCTGCGGAAGGGGGCCACCGACGCCATCGTCAATTTTGTGCGGCAGGAGGGCGGGGTGATTCCGCCGAGCGTGACCGAGCTGTCCGAAAGAATCTCGCGGAACGGCGGCACGCCGCTCGTGGTCGCCGACGGGGGGAGGCTGCTCGGCGTCATCCACCTCAAGGACATCGTGAAGGGCGGCATGAAGGAGCGCATTGCCCAGTTGCGCGCCATGGGGATTCGTTCCGTGATGGTCACCGGCGACAACCCGCTGACGGCAGCCGCAATCGCCACCGAAGCGGGCGTCGACGACTTCATTGCGCAGGCGACCCCCAAGGACAAGCTCGAGTACATCCGCAAGGAACAGGCCGGAGGGCGCATGATCGCCATGACCGGAGACGGCACCAACGACGCCCCGGCGCTGGCGCAGGCCGATGTCGGACTGGCAATGAACAGCGGAACGATGGCCGCCAAGGAAGCCGGCAACATGGTGGATCTCGACAGCAACCCCACCAAGCTCATCGAGGTGGTCGCCATCGGGAAGCAGTTGCTCATTACCCGCGGCGCGCTGACCACGTTCTCCATCATGAACGACGTCTCCAAGTACTTCGCGATCATCCCGGCGATGTTCATGGCGACCTACCCGGTTCTAGCCAAGCTCAACATCATGCACCTGCGTACCCCGCAGAGCGCCGTGCTCGCGGCGGTGATCTTCAACGCCCTGATCATCGTCGCGCTGGTTCCGCTGGCGCTACGCGGCGTGAGATACAAGCCTCAAGGCGCGGCCGCGATGCTGCGCCGGAACCTGTGGATCTACGGAGTGGGCGGTTTCATCGCGCCCTTTCCGTGCATCTGGCTGATCGACCTGATTCTGGGCTGGCTGAGGCTGGCTTGAGGACATGTTGACTTTGCCTCCAGCATTGGTGGGGTCGGGCTTTCCAGCCTGCCGCCGGGTTTCGACCCGGCGTGGGCTTGCGCCGGCTAGAAAGCCGGCGGCAGCCAGAAATGGCTGCCCCACGGGGGCAAAGTAAACAGTATTGGGCCTAAGGAGGAAGATATGTGGCAGCAGATCGCTCCAGCGTTTCGAATGATGCTCGTGTTGACGGTTCTGACTGGCTTGCTCTACCCGGGAGTCGTCACGGGGCTTTGCCAGGTCTTCTTTCACGACCAGGCCAACGGTAGCCTGGTCGTCGCCAACGGCCGGGTTGTCGGCTCCAGCCTGATCGGACAGAATTTCAAGAAGCCCGAGTACTTTCAGCCCCGGCCGTCCGCAGCCGGCAATGACGGGTACGACCCGACCGCTTCCGGCGCCGCGAACTACGGCCCCACCAACCAGAAACTGGCCGATCGGGTGAAGGCTTCGGTCGCCGATTTCCGCAAGGCCAACCCCGACTATAGTGGTCCGATCCCAGCCGACCTCGTCACGAGTTCCGCGAGCGGCCTCGACCCGCACATCAGCCCCGCTTCGGCCGAAGCCCAGGCCGCCCGCATTGCCAAGGCGCGCGGCATCCCCGTCAAAGGAGTTCTGGACCTGATCGAGCGGTACACTGAGAAGCGCGACCTCGGATTCCTTGGAGCACCTCGGGTGAACGTCCTGGCAGTCAATCTCGCGCTGGACCGAGGCTTCCCGAACAGGTGAAATGACGGCGCACAAGCACATCGGCGCGGCGGCGCTGGTGGTTCGCCTGGCCATTCCCGCGTTTGCGCAGACGGCGCCTCCTCCCGCCCCGCCCCCGACGGCTTGGAAGGTCGGTCCCGTGGATGTCAGCGGCATGGTGGACGCCTATTACGGTCTGGGCTTCAACCACCCGGCCGGGCACGTCAGTCTCCTTCGCGCCTTCGACGACAAGGCCAACCAGGTGGAGCTCAATATGGCCTCCATAACGCTGGACTACGGACCGAAGCCCGTTGGTTTCCACCTGGACGCCGGCGTGGGCCGGGCCTTCGACATGATGAACGTGGTTGAGAAGGACGCGACCTGGATGCGCTTCTTCAAGCAGGCTTACATCAGCGTGAAACCGGCTGCGTGGAAAGGCGTTGAAGTGGATTTCGGCAGGTTCGTCACCTTCGCCAGCGCGGAGTTGATCGAGACGCCGAACAACTGGAACTACTCGCGCTCGCTGCTGTTCTTTTGGTGCACTCCGAGCTACCACTTCGGCATGCAGGTGAAAGCGCCGATCGGCGCGCACTTCAACGCTGGCGCGCAGTGGGTCGCCGGATGGAACAACATCGTCACGGGCGCCACCTATCGGACGGTGGGTTTGACCGGCGCCTGGACGATCTCAAAGGCCACCTGGACCAACACCTACTACGGCGGGCCCGACGAGAACAAGGCCGACCGCGGCATGCGCAATCTCTGGGACTCGGTCCTCGTGCTCAACCCGAATCCTAAGACCAGCCTGTACCTCAACTTCGACTACCTGCACAACAGCCCCACGCTCACCCCGGGCTATCGGATCTACGGCCTCGCCGGCGCCGCCAAGTTCCAGCTCACCAAGAAGCTTGCGCTCAGCCCGCGGCTGGAGTGGATGAATGATGAGAGCGGCCGAGTCACCGGCGCCCCCCAGCGGCTGAAGGAATTCACGCTCACCGGCACATACGCGTTTATCGACCGGCTTTCGGGGTGGCTGGAATTCCGCAACGACTGGTCCAATCAGCCGTTCTTCAATCGCGGCAACCAACTGGGAAGTTGGAAGACCCAGCCCACCCTCCTGGTCGGAATGGTGGCCCTCATCAAGCCTAAGTAAGCGCGGCGCGGTTCCGAGCCGCGACCGCGAGGGAGCGGACCCACAAGTAACGTTGTTGCTAGACTGCGAGTGAAAGGCTCTCAATCGGCCGTGGCCACTAGCGCGGGAAAACGTCCTGATCCCGATCAACTCCTGAAGCAGGTCGAGGCCGAGGAAGCGCGGCAGTATCGGGCCCGGCTCAAAGTCTTCCTCGGCTATGCATCCGGTGTCGGAAAATCGTTCCGCATGCTCGACGAGGGACGGCGCCGCAAGGAGAGGGGGGAGGATGTGGTCATCGGCGCCTTGCAGCGGAAGCGCGATCCTGCCCTGGACCACCTGGTCGAGCTGTTCGAGGTCATTCCTCCGCTGATCTCCGAGAACGGCAGAGACGCGATCGACCTCGCCGCGATACTCAGGCGCCGTCCGCAGATCTGCCTCGTCGATGGCCTGGCTCAGGACAACCCACCGCAGGCCGTCAACCGCAAACGCTACCAGGATGTTCAGCAACTGCTCGCGGCCGGGATCAGCGTAGTCACCTCGATCAACCTGCAATACATCGAGGAATTGCGTGCCGGCGTGGAACGCATCACGGGCAAGCGGGTGTCCGAGACCGTTCCCAGAAGCTTCATCCTTTTGGCCGACGAGATTGAGATTGTCGACGTGCCGGCCGAGCAGTTGCTGGAACGGGTCGGCCGCCAGCCCGACCCACAATCGGCGGCCGCCGAGCGCCGGCGCCTGTCGCAGCTCCGCGAACTGGCTTTGCTGGTGGCGGCCGAGGTCGTGGACCACGAGCTTTCGGCCTACCTGAAAGACCACGGTATCGAACAACCGCTTTCCACCCAGGAGCGCGTGCTGGTCTGCCTCACGGCCCGCGCCAACTTCGAGACCATGATCGACATGGGCGCTCGGATCGCGCGCCGGTTCTCCGGTGAGTTGTACGCCATCTATGTCCAGCAGACTTCGTTGAGTCCGGGCGACAAAGCGGCGCTCGATGCGCGGCTCGAGCGTGCCCGCGAGGCCGGCGCGATCGTCGAGGTCCTGGCCTCCGACGACCCGATGGAGGCCATCCTCCGGTTTGCGCGCGAGAAGAAGATCACCCACATCTTCATCGGCCACAGCCTGCGGAAGAGCTGGTGGAGCCGCCTGTTCGGCAACCCGGTGGACCATCTCATACGAAACGCCGAGGGCATCGATGTCTGCATCTTCCCGCATTGACGTGGCGCCCGGGAAGGTCCGGCAACCGCTTGCTCACGCGCGCGGCTCAGTTCCGAGCCGCGACCGCGAGGGAGCGGTCCCTTCGAACGCTTTTTCAGCAGCCTGTGAGGCATGCCATGGGCGATGACGGCTCCGCCGCGAAAGGGAAGCTGAAGGTTCTCCTCGGTTACGCAGCCGGCGTCGGCAAGACCTACCAGATGCTCGAGGAGGGGCAGCAGCTCAAAGCCGCCGGCGTCGATGTGGTCATCGGCTACTTCGAATCGCACGGCCGGCAACAGACGATTGCCAAGGCCGAGGGCTTGCAAGCCGTTCCGCGCCGCCAGATCGAGTACCGCGGGGCCGTGTTCGAGGAGATGGACACCGAGGCGGTCCTCCGCCGGCATCCGCGGGTCTGCCTGGTGGATGAATTCGCTCACACCAACGTGCCCGGGTCCGAACACGCCAAGCGCTGGGAAGACGTCCTCAGACTGCTCGATGCGGGCATCGACGTGGTGACCACCATGAACGTTCAGCATCTGGAAAGCCTGAACGACCAGGTCTTCCAGATGACCGGGGTTCATGTGAGGGAAACGGTGCCCGATTGGGTCGTCAAGCAGGCGGACCAGGTGGTCATGATCGACCTTACGCCGCGGGCGCTGCTGAACCGGATGGAGCGCGGGGTTGTCTACGCCCCCGACAAGGCGTCCCGGGCGCTCGAGAACTTCTTCCGGGAATCGAACCTGGTCGCGTTGCGGGAGATGGCGCTCCGGCAGACCGCGCACGAGGTGGAGATCCGTGAAGTCGATCCCGATCAATTCTGGCGCTCCGCTCGCACCGGCGCGACGGAAGGCGAGCCCGCGGAACGGATTCTGGTTCACATCACCTCCCATCCCGAAACCGCCAACCTGATCCGGCGGGCGTGGCGCATCGCCGAGTTCCTCCAGGCGGGCTGTCTGGCCGTGCATGTGCGCTCGACTTCCTCGCGGCTCGGTCCGGAAGCGAGTGAGGCCATCGAGAAGCACCTGCGCTTCGCGCGCGATCTCCATATCGAGACCCGGGTGATCGAGGGCGACCGCGAGGCGGAGAGCCTGGTTGATTTTGCCCGCATGAGCAAGGTGACTCAGATCTACATTGCCCGTCCCCGGTATACGCCCTGGCAGCGCCTCTTTAGCACCAACCCGGTGCACCAGATCGTCCGCTTGGCCCCCGACCTGCGGCTGATCATCGTGGCCGAACGGCGCGCCTCACCCACTGCGCCCGGCCCGCAACGGGAGTAACCTATCTTCCATGCGACTTGCACTTGCCTTGCTGTTCGCTTCGCTCGTCGGCGCGCAGACCTCGCGCGAGCTCGGTGACCTCAACTGGATGGAGTTCCGCGACCTGGTGCCCGCCAGGATCAGCACGGTGCTGCTGCCCACCGGAACCATGGAAGCCCACGGCGCGATCAACAACGGCGCCGACTCCGTCGCTCCGCTGGCCATCGCACGGCAGATGGCTCCGCGCGTGAACGCGCTGGTTGCGCCGGTAGTGCCCTACGGCGTCACCGGCACTCTCGACGCCTACGCCGGCGGGTTCACCATCAGCGAGAGCGCCTATCGCGCCTATATGGCCGACGTGATCGCGGGCCTGGCCCGCAACGGCTTCCGCAACATCATCATCCTGAACGGCCACGGCGGCCCGCAGACCGCCATCCTCAACGACCTCGCCGAATCCGCCGGCCGCGCGCACCGAGTTCGCACCCTGGTTGTGAACTGGTGGACGTACTGCTCCGATGTCACCCTGAAGGTGTTCGGCGAGGACGGCGGCCACGCCGGCTGGAACGAGACCGCCTTCATCCAGGCCATCGACCCCAAGCTGGTCCACCCGGAGTTGTACAAGGATTCTCTGGCCACCCCGCGCCCCGCTCCCGGTAGCTGGTCTGCCTACCCATTCCCGTCGCCGATCATTCTCTACCAGCCCGGCCAGGGCTACGTGAAATTCGATCAAGCCAAAGCTGACGCCTACTTCAAAGCCGTGGTCGACAAGATGACCGCCCTGGTCCAGGACACCATCGCCAAGTGGGACCAGGCCGGCATCTTCGCCGCCCCATCGCGCCAGTAGGAGCGCGAGGCCAACGCCAGACGGTCTGCCGAGCGCTGCGGCGCTACTCAGGACGCGCCGGCTCGATCGAGGTTTCCTCGATGGCTTCGAGGAGCTGCTTGACGACCTTCGGGTGCAGCGTGGCCCCGCTATGGAACGGAACCACGACCCTCCGGCCTCGCTTTTCGTAGATCCGATGACTACCCTTGGACCGCAACCAAGCGAAGCCCGCTTGCAGCAGCATCGCTTCGGCCTGCCCGGCGGTCAGGCGCGGCACTTTAGGCATGAACTTCGACGGCTGTGGTAAGAATCTGGTGGCTTAGCGCTGCCGAGCGCTCGTCATCGGTCAGGGTCTCCAGGAACAGCTCAATCGCCTCACGGATATTGGCAAGGGCCTCCTCGACCGTCTTTCCCTGCGATTGGCATCCCTTCAATTCCGGGCACCAAGCGTAACATCCGTGCTCGTCCTGCTCGATCACGACACTGACCTTGCGCGTCATTAGCCCCATTCTACCGCCACGAGCGAGCCGGCGGATTCGCGCGGCGCCCTACAGGTTGAGTCGAGCCCGGCCGCCACGGTTGAGCCCAAGCTAGCCCGCGCCTCAAAGGTGCACGCGGCCCTTCCGGCGCTCTTGGCGCTGCTGTGCCATCTCGGGCGGGATCGGCAGCGTCACGTTGCCCGTGGCCGCCCACTCGGCGCCGCGGGTGCAAGTGGCGACAAAAGCCGGCGTACTCACGGCTGCGGCGTCGTGGCCGAGCACTGTAACGAAGATCCGGCCTTGGCCGTAGCCGGTCGTCCAGAGCATGGGCTGGTTCAGGCCCGGCCCCGGAATCGGCTGGCGCGCTTTGCCCTGGTACCGGACGTGGCCGTCGCCAGCACGGTTCGGTCCCCACCGCCTGACGTGGGCCGCCGGTGCGAAGGGGTTCTGCAGCAACTGCCCCAGTCGAGACCCTCCCCTCACAGGTTGGCAATAAGAGCCTCTGGGCTGACGCCAAAGTATGAAGCCTTCTCCTGAATGGCGGTGAAGAAATCCGCGCCGTGACCGGTGTCGTCAAAGCAGCCTCGGTGCTTGGCCTGTAGGGCCGCGCCCCCGGGCGAAGCCCTCCCAGCCACGACCTTGTGTTGGTATTCGTGCAGGAGCTCATGAACCAGTTCGCGCTTCCACGCCGGCCAGCCAATACCAGGAGGCGGCGGAATGTCGTGGTTCGTCCCAGCATCATCTGAAGCTTCTTCTACATTGCCCTCGGGAAGGTTGAGGTGCAGCTCATCTTGTCCGGGGCGATAGCCCGAAGCCGTGCACTCGTGAGTGAGACAAAGACTCGCTCGGGAAATCCCCATCGCACCAAACCAGTCATTCCAAATGACGTAGTAGGTGCGCGCGACGACTGCACGGCCTTTGCTTAATCGGTCCGCGTTACTAGTCATTCCCCTTGCCGTGATGTCTCGGCGCATCAGCCGGACGTGGACGTTGGTGCGCCGGGTGTAGGCGCCGCTTGGCAGGCGTCTTCGCGACGTGTTGGCACTGAGCCGCGCTGGTGAGTCGAGTAATTGAGACCGAGGATAGGGCAGAGAAGTCGAGCCGTTCGAGGCTCTCCATGGCATGCTCTTCGCAGTACCCGGCGGTTGCGAGCTTGATCACCGCATCTGCCACCTTGGTATGGTTGCCCTCCAGGCCGACCTTCAGAGGAGCCCACTCGATGTAGAAGTAGTCGGAGCTACCCAGTTCGTCAGGTTCGTGTTCGGCTTGCGCGACACGGCATGAGTATCCCAACGAGCTGAGGGCACCGAGGATCGCCTTGAGGCGTGTCACAGGATAACCGGTGAGCCGGCGCAACAAGTCGACGCTGACGTGAACGTTCTCTGGCAGTTCTGCCTTACAGCCAACTGTAAAAAGGAGGAACAGGACCCGCCGCTCCTGTTTCGTCATGCGGGTTAGGGAGTTGAAGAACCAATACGCGGCCTCACGAACATGATCTTTGCGTCGCTCCGCCTTGGCGCCGAGCGCCTCGTAGAGCAGATCGGGAACTGGGGGGAAGTACGGCTCGCGGGGGCCTGCACCGACCTTGGCGACGATCATCTGGGCCAACCGGCCAGGGTTCGTGTGTCGCAGGTCGACACTGCCGATGGTCCGATGAAGACCCGGAAGATCCGTGTCATCGAACCGAGCCGGGAGGATGTACTCGGCATGGGCAGTGAATGCCCTTGCCTGGGCGCTTCGGAGCTCATGGGTTGGCCAGACCTTGGCGGCATATTGTCGAGATACAAACACAACACAAAAACGTGCGGCGTGTTCGTAGACATAGCTCAGGTGCTGGAAAAGGTCCTTGCCCCAAAGCTGAACCTGCTCGTATTCGTCATAGAAAACGCGAACTCCGCGAGCGGCGAGGGCCTTGGCAACATCCTCAACGAAGTCCCTGTTCTCCCCGGCGAAGGAGAGGCATACGTCATATTCGAAGGACTTTGGTCGTCGGTACGATAGCTTCTTCCCCATACCCTCCTGTTTGGCTTAGGCCGACGGGTTGCCTCCTAATCTCGGAGCCTCGCGGGACAGGTGCTCTCGCTAATCCTCAGCCGAAGAGCTGGGCTGATGCGGATCATCCAACGCACCTGCGTCTTGCCGAGCCTCAATGAGCCGTCGCTCAGCTGGGCGCACTAGGTCACAGCTAGGCGGCAACGACAGAGCGGTGAGATTTCCAGCACTGTCCCGGTATAGGATGACACCGGCCTCCGTTAGTTTCTGACGGAGTTGAACTTCGGCCTCAATGACCTTGAGTTCGGCGAGCCGGACTTCAACCTCTTCCTTCTGAGCCTGGGCCTCCTCCCTGCGAACTTTGCTTTCGAGTGATCGCCTTTGAAACTCCGTCTCTATTGTCTTCTGTTCGGCATCGGCAAAGTCCTTCAGTGCAGTCGCATATTCTTGGTTAGCGAGTCCCTCCAGCTTGCGCCGTCCGAGCTCGATTCCTTCTTCTGCAATGTCCTTTGGGCGCAGATGGTGTTCTTCGGCGAAATCAGAGACAGCCTGGGTGGCGTCGCGGAAACGTTGGCCAGCTCGACCGAACCAATCACTCGGGAGAAGAGCACGAATGGATGCGACAATCCGCGTAAGGAGGCTGGGACCATCAGGCATGGACTGGCTCCCTCACAAGTACATCGTCAAGCTCAAAGTGAACGCGAAAACCAAGCCCTCCACACGCACGGTAATAATCTGCCAAAGCAACCAATGTCGCCCGAGCCTGTTCGGGCGACAGTGCTTCATCGAACGCGATATTGAAGCTTTTCAAGAGGGGGATAGCCCCATGCGCGATGGGTTCGTACCCGTCTGGCCACACAGTGGACGCGGAAAACGCTGCATCCGATAGTTTGGCTCCGGTGAGATCCGCTCCGTATAGATTCGCTGCGCACAGCTCCGCTCCAGAGAGATCGGCGTGTCGGAGGTTCGCTCCTCCCAAGTCGGCACCGCCGGATTCCGGCGAAACCTCAAGCGTGAAGCCAGCCTCGAAGACGACTTCTCCTCCTGGTCTCCCTTGAAGAGTCACTTCTCCGGGCGACGCACGCCTTACCCGTAGCCCTGCTCCAAGGAACGCTTTACTCAGATTCGTGTTGCTAAGGTCCGCTTCCCGGAGGTTAACTTCTTCCAAGTCTGCACCGGAGATGTCCAGGCCGCTGAGATTCGCTCCGCTCAGATCGGGGACGTGGGGATCGTTAGACTTCCATCGGGTCGCCGACCTCCATCGATTCCACACCTCAGTACCCATCTTAATGATGGCGACATGTTCTGGATTGGCCATTGTTCCATCAAGAATACCGCGTTTGGACGGAGGCAGTTGCGAGCTATGGGGAAGTTGATTTTCTCCCCTGACGGCGGACGGTGCCATGGGCAATGATCCCGCCGGGCGCGACGCGCCCAGGGGGATCACCTCCAGCACGTCAGTGGCCAACCGGGATTGCTGCGCCCTGTGACGTTCAGCTTGGCCGGCAGTCCGAATCAGAAAGGGTCAGAATTGTTTGGTCTTGCCGGACCCTTCCGATGGAGACTCAATGGAGTCAGGGATTCTGCAGCCTGTTTGTTTTCTTATTATTGCGGATGTGAATGCCGGTTTGGGAAGCTGTCCTCCTGGGGCCGCTTGACGCCGAATGTCCTAACTACTATCGATAACATCCCATCCCCCAACCAACCGCCGGCCTCCGCCGGCATCCCCGCGGGCTCACGCCACGCAACGCCCCGGGCTAGTGCCCCTACTGTGCCATCTCCGGCGGGATCGGCAGCGTCACCGCGCCGGTGGCTGCCCACTCGGCGCCACGGGTGAAGGTGGCGACAAAGGCCGGGGTGCTCACGGCTGCGGCGTCGTGGCCGAGCACAGTGACGAAGACCCGCCCTTGCCCGTACCCGGTTGTCCAGAGCATGGGCTGGTTCAGGCCCGGCCCTGGAATCGGCTGGCGCGCCTTGCCCTGGTAGAGCGCGTGGTCGTCATAGGCCGTCGCCAGCACGTGGTAGGCGCCCTCGGGCTGCCATTTCAGGTTGGCGTAGAGTTCATCCTTGGCTTGCGGAAAGGACTTTTTGAGACCTTTGGTGATGGGGTGATCGGCGTCCTTGATGTCCACCGTGAAATCGTGGGCCGCCGAATGATGCCCATTGTTGGGGCGCCAGTTGCCCCCGCATAGCTTCTCGTACTCCGTCCAGCCCTCGAAGGCCGCCACCGAGAAGTGGTAAATCACCAGGCCTTTGCCCGCCCGCACGTAATCCAGCAGGGCCTTGTCCGCGCGCTCGCCCCAGCGCAGCTCGGGCTTCTTCTTCTCGTAGTAGTTGAGGATGACCACGTCGTAGGGCGCCAGGGTCTCCGGCCCCGCCCCGCGGAACTCCTCCACGACGCGCACCTCGAAGCGCCCGGTGTCTTCGAGCGCCTTGCGCAGCGGCCCTTCCACGCTGCGCCAGTCGTGGCCGTTCTGGCCGGTGACGATGAGCGCCTGGAGCTTCGGCTGCTGCGCCGCAGCGAGCAGGCTTGCCGCGAGCAGGCTGAGAACGAGTCTGGTTTTCATGCGGGCCTCCGTTGACCTGCCGATTATAGCCTGCCGATGAAGTCCGCAAGAAATGTCAAGCGGAGCGATCCGCCGGCACGTACAATTCTCAATGATGGGCATGCGAAACGGCACGGTGGAATCCTACCAGGAGCGCGTGCAGCGGGTCCTGGTGCACATCGAAAACCACCTGGACGGGCCGCTCCCGCTCGAGGAACTGGCCGGCGTCGCGCACTTCTCTCCGTACCACTTTCACCGCATCTTCCGCGGCATGGTCGGCGAATCGGTCAAGGAGCACGTCCGGCGGCTGCGGCTCGAGCGGGCCGCGCGCCGGCTTCGGTTCTCCGCCGAGCCCATCACCATGATCGCGCTCGATTGCGGCTACCAGACACCCGAGTCGTTCACCCGCGCGTTTGACGCCATGTTCGGCGAATCGCCGTCGGGCTTCCGGGCCAGTTCCCGCGATCTGACGGCGCCGGAGCGGGAGCGAACGCCAGGGCCGCCGCTCGAGGTGCGTCTCGAGAGAATCGGGCCGTTGCGTCTGGCCTTCATCCGTCACATCGGGCCGTACGACGAGGTCGGGATCGCCTGGGGGAAGCTGATGTCGTGGGCGGGCCGGCGCGGCCTGCTCGGCCCGGGCATGAAGCTGCTGGGCGTGGTCCACGACGACTGGGAGATCACGCCGCCCGAGACGCTGCGCTACGATGCCGCGCTGCCGGTGGACGAGAGCGTCCAGCCCTCGGGCGAGCTTGGGATTCAGACCCTCGAGCCGCGCGAGTACGCCGTCGCCACGCATCGCGGCCCGTACGCGAAGTCGGGCGACACCTACGCACGCCTGGCCGGGGAATGGCTGCCCGCGAGCGGCCGCGAGCTGCTGACGGAACCCTCCCTCGAGATCTACCACAATTCGCCCTTCTCAACCGCGCCCGAGGACCTCTTAACGACGATTCACCTGCCACTAATAGACAAGGAGTGAAATCCATGCCAACCGCACCCGAGAAAGTCGATTTCTATAAGACGCACAAATCCGAATACGTGACTCCCAAACAGCCCGCGCTGGTCGAGATCGGGCCCGCCAAGTATCTCGCCATCGAAGGAAAGGGCGAACCCGGCAACCCGCTGTTTCAGGCGCAAATCGGCGCGCTCTACGGCGCCGCCTACACCATCAAGATGACCCGGAAGTTCGCCGGCAAGGGCGATTTCAAGGTCTGCGCGCTGGAAGGCCAGTTCTGGGATTTCGAATCCGGCAAGCGGACCATGGAGTGGAAGCTGCTGATCCGCGTGCCCGGCTTCGTCACCGCCAGCGACCTGAAGGCCGCCATCGCCGCGCTGAAGAAGAAGGGCAAGGAGGCGGAAGCCGACAATCTGCGCCTGGAAACCCTCAAGGAAGGCAAGTGCATCCAGGTGCTCCACGTCGGGCCATACGACAAGGAATGCGAGACCATCGCCCGCCTGGAGGCCTTTGCCAAGGAAAACGGCTTGGCATTCCGCGGGCTGCACCACGAGCTCTATCTCTCGGACCCACGCCGCGTCCCCCCCGAGCGCCTGCGCACCATCCTGCGTCACCCGGTTGCCCCGTGACGAAGCCCAAAATAAGAAGCCCCAGGCTGGGTACCTGGGGCTTCACTCAGAGGGGCTGGCGACGGGCTGGGCCCCGTCGCCGGGATGCTATGTTGTGTATAGCTTATTGGGTCGAATATAGCACAATCCGACCCGCTTGTCCCCTGAAAACTCAGAAATCAGTCAATCCTGCGAGCACGGCTCTAGTACTACTAGGATGGACGCCCAGGCGGTACTGGGGGACTCATCCGCGCGCCTGCGGGGGGTAAGCCAGCCCCTCCTGCCCCAAAACCGCTCGGGATAGAATGAACATTATGTGCGGAATTGTTGGCTACATCGGTAACCGCAGGGCGGTGCCCATCATCCTGGATGGCTTGCACCGGCTGGAGTATCGCGGCTACGACTCCGCGGGGCTGGCCGTGTTGTGCGCCGACGGCAGCCTGGCGGTGCGCCGCGCCTCGGGGAGACTGCGCAACCTGGAAGAAGCCATCCGCATGAACCCGGTCGATGGTTCCTACGGCATCGGGCACACCCGCTGGGCCACCCACGGCCGCCCGACTGAGGAAAACGCCCACCCGCACCGCGACTGCAAGGGCGATATCGTGGTGGTTCACAACGGCATCATCGAGAATTACATCGCGCTCAAGCAACAGTTGCTGGCCGAAGGGCACGTTTTCCACACCGAGACCGACACCGAGGTTATCGCCCATCTCATCGAGAAATATTTCGACGGCAACCTGGAGGAAGCGGTCCGCAAGGCCGTCCGCAATCTCTCGGGGCTGTTCGCGCTGGCAATCATTTCGCGCCTGGACCCGAACAAGATCGTGGTGGTGCGCTCGGGTCCCCCTGCCGTCATCGGCCTCGGCGATGGCGAGTACTTCATGGCCTCGGATGTTCCCGCCATTCTGAGCCACACCCGCGATGTCCTGTTCCTGGCCGACGGAGACATCGCCGTTTTGACGCCCGATGGCGTCCGCCTCAGCGATTTCGACGGCCACCCGGTGAAGCGCCCCGTGTCGCACATCCTCTGGGACCCCATCATGGCCGAAAAGGGCGGCTACAAGCACTTCATGCTCAAGGAGATCTATGAGCAGCCCCGGGCCGTCCGCGACACCGTGGTGGGGCGTGTGAGCCAGGAGTCCGGCCGGATCTTCCTGAATGAGATGGACCTCCAGGCCAAGGAGTTCCGCGAGTTCCGGCAGGCCAGGATCGTGGCCTGCGGCACAAGCTGGCACGCCGCGCTGATCGGCAAGTTCATGATCGAGCGCCTGGCGCGGATGCCCGTCGAGGTGGATTACTCGAGCGAGTTCCGCTACCGCGACCCCATCCTGGGTCCCGATGTCCTCACCATCGTGGTCTCGCAATCCGGGGAAACCGCCGACACCCTCGCGGCGCAGCGCGAAGCGCGGCAGAAGGGCTCGAAGACCATCGCCATCTCGAACGCGATCGGTTCCACGGTCACTCGCGAAGCCACCGGCGCCATGCTGACCCATGCCGGGCCGGAGATCGGCGTCGCCTCCACCAAGACCTTCGCCGCCCAGCTCGCCGCCCTGTTCATCCTGGGCATGCACCTGGGCCAGACCCGCGGCGTGCTGGACGAGGATGCCTCGCGCTCCCTGGCCCAGGAGTTGATCCGCATTCCCGGCAAGCTGGAAACCGTGCTCTCCCACGACCCGTTCTACGAGGAGCTGGCGCGGAAGCTGTTCCGCTCGAGCGATTTCCTGTTCCTCGGCCGCGGCGTTCACTTCCCCATCGCCCTGGAGGGCGCGCTCAAGCTCAAGGAGATCTCCTACATCCACGCCGAGGGCTACCCGGCCGGCGAGATGAAGCACGGGCCCAACGCGCTCATCGGCGAGGACCTGCCGGTGGTGGTGCTGGCCACTTACGACCCCTCCAGCGAGCAGAGCCGCGTCCTTTACGAGAAAACGCTCTCCAACATCCAGGAGGTGAAAGCGCGGGAGGGACTCGTGCTGGCTCTCGTCGTCGAGGGCGACCAACAGGTGCGCAAGCTCGCCGACCACGTGATCGAGATTCCCGCCTCGCTCGATCTGCTGCTGCCCCTTCTCGAGGTGGTCCCGCTCCAGTTGCTGGCTTACCACATCGCCGTTCGCCGCGGTTGTGATGTCGACCAGCCCCGCAATCTGGCCAAGAGTGTCACGGTGGAGTAGCCGTGCGACAGGCCAGCCACCAGTTGCGCGTCCCGACCCGGGGCCAGGGCCTTTACGAAATCACCGCTCCCATCGAGGCCTGGGCGGCCGGCCAGCATATGCGGACCGGTTTGTTGACGGTCTTCGTCCAGCACACCTCCGCCTCGCTGGTGGTTCAGGAGAATGCCGACCCCGACGTGGTGCGCGACTTGCTTGACTTCTTCGCCCGCCTCGCCCCGGAGGACGACCCCGTCTACCGCCACACCGTCGAGGGATCCGACGACATGCCCGCCCACATCCGCGCCGCGCTGACCCTCACCCAGCTCTCCGTCCCGGTGCTCGACGGCCGTCTCGCCTTGGGCGCCTGGCAGGGCATCTACTTGTTTGAGCACCGCTCTCGCTCCCATACCCGTTCGGTAGTGCTGCACTTACTCGGCGAATGACCGGCCTCATGTTGGCCGCGCTGTGGTACGCTTTGAGCTTGCAGGCGTACCCAGACGTCTGACGGCCATGAAACAGCCGGCGCTGCGATTCACTCACCTGTACCTGGAGAACTGGCGCAACTTCGCCCGGGTGGAGGCGGGCCTCGCGCGCCGGGTGCTGCTGGTGGGCCCCAACGCCGCCGGCAAGTCCAACCTGCTCGATGCCCTCCGCTTTCTGCACGACCTGGCCTCGCCCGGCGGCGGTTTTCAAGAAGCCGTCCGGCGGCGCGGCGGCGTCTCGCGCCTGCGGTGCCTGGCCGCGCGCCAGCACTCCGAAATCGCCATCGCCGTGCGCATCGGCCCAGACCCGGCGCTGCCCGACTGGGAGTACGCACTCGAGTTTTCGCAGGAGGACCTCCGTAAACCGGCCATCCGCCGCGAGCGCGTGACGCATCGGGGCGACGAGCTGCTGAACCGCCCCGACGAAGCGGACCTCGCCGATCCCGAGCGCCTCTCCCAGACCTGCCTCGAGCAGGCCAGCGTGAACCGGGAGTTTCGCGAGGTTGCCGGCTTCTTCGCCTCCCTCCGCTACTTCCATGCCGTTCCGCAGTTGCTGCGGGAGCGGACGCCCAGCCGGCCCGGCGGCCCGTTCGGCGGCGACTTGCTCGAGCAGATCGCCTCCGCCCCCGAGAACACCCGCAACTCCCGGCTGCGCCGCATCCTCGAAGCGCTGCGCACGGCCGTGCCCCAGCTCCGGGACCTGGAGTTGTGGAAGGATCCGCGCGGCGCCCCCCGCCTGCGGGCTCGCTACGGCCATTGGCGTCCGCAGGGCGCCTGGCAGACCGAGGACCAGTGGTCCGACGGCACGCTCCGCCTGATGGCCCTGCTCTGGGCCGTTCTGGACGGCCACGGGCCGCTGCTGATCGAGGAACCCGAGCTATCGCTGCATCCGGAGGTGGTCCGCGGCATCCTGCCCATGCTCGCCGGGATCCAGCGCCGCTCCGGCCGCCAACTCATCCTCACCACCCACTCGGCCGATCTGGTCGAAGACGAGCGGATCGCGCTGGGCGACGTGCTGCTGCTGGTTCCGGGAGAGGAAGGAACCTCGGTCCGCCCTCCGGTCGCTCACCGCGACATGCGCGACCTGCTCGACGGCGCCCTGGCGCCCTCCGAAGCGGGTGTGCCCACCGAGGGACCTGACGAAAACCAGCTCGACCTGTTCGGCGGGGAGCCTCAGGCGGAACCCTGATCCCCGCGCAGTACCGGATAGTCTCGAATACACGCCACGGGAGTACAATCGGGCCTATGGTCCGAGAAACGACGTTACTCATCGCAGTTCTCGCATTGGCCGCCGGAGTCTGCCCCGCGCAGGACGAAAAGCAGGAGCGGCCGTTCATCACCGTCTCCGGCGCCTCGGAAGTGAGGGTGGCGCCCGACCAAGTCGAGCTTCGGGTGGGCGTGCAAGCCCGGAGCGAAGATGTGGGCGCCATGGTGGAACAACAGCGGCTCCAGATCAAGCGGGCGATCGCCCTGGCACTCAAACACGGCGTCGAAGAGAAGAATATCCAGACGGCTTACCTCCGCATCGACCCGTTTCGCGAGGAGAGATCCGGGGGATTCGGGTGGCGCGACTACTATTACGTGCATCGCGACCTGACGATCACGCTCACGCCCCCCGCGCAGTTCGATGCTCTGCTCTCGGAGCTGATTCAGTCGGGCGTCAACGTGGTTTCCAGCGTTCAGTTCAAGACGACCCAACTGCGGAAGTACAAGGACCAGGCGCGGGCGCAGGCCCTCGCCGCCGCGCAGGAGAAGGCCGCGGCTATGGCCGGCCGGTTGGGACGGAAGATCGGGAAGGTTTACTCGATCGAGGAGGAGGACGCTGACGCCGCGCGAGCCTGCTGGGGCCAGTCGGCGTCGTTCACCAATTCCTTCACGCAAGCGCCCGGCGGAGGAGCTGCTCAGGGGGCGCTCGCCCTCGGCCAGATCGGCGTGGAAGCCCGGGTGAAAGTGCGCTTCGAGCTTCAGTAGCCCGGCCCCAGGCAGCACGCCGCGCTCGGTCGCTACCGGCGTGGCTGCAAACTCACCCGTTTCCGAGCTGTTCCCGCTCGATCTCCCGGTCGCGGAGAGCCTTCTTGCGGTCCTTGTAGACCTTGCTCGGCGGCGGCATGGGTTTACGGATGCTCTTGCGGACCGCCGCGCGCGAAATCTTGATGGGCTTCTGCTTCTTCATTTCACTGCGATGGTGGTGCCGGGCGGGCTGGATATGCCGCCCACGGTCACCGTGAGCGGCACGTTGGCGCCCACTGGGGCGTCGTCCGGAACCCGCACGTTCAATTGAAGTACTCCCGCGTAGACGAGGCCCTTGAACTCCACCCTGCCGGGCTTGTCTCCGAAGGTGGCCGTCAGGTCACCGGCCGGCACGGGCCAGTTCGGGGCAACCGGCAGCCTGCCTTCCACGCCGGCGGGGACAGTCTGCCCTTCCCCGGTCACATAGAACCAGACGATCTTCCCTCTCTCGACGGGCAGTTGATCCGAGTTGAAGCCGGCCTCCTGCACGGCCACTCCCTGTGTCGAGGACGGGTAGCGGAAGATCCCGGGCACAGCCGCGGCTACTGGCACCGTCACCTCGTTGGAGCTGCGCCCCTGGTACTCCACTCGCACCTTGGTGCTGGAGGCGGCCGAGTAAGGCACGATGGCGCTCACCTGCCCGTCCAACGCGTAGATCACCGGTGCCTGAACACCGTCGAAGAACACCGTGGAGCTCCCGGCGGAATTGCCCAGAAGACCGGCCGCATCGTAGCGCGCGTAAGCGATCTGGGGAGGCCCGAGACCTGTTCCGAATATGGCCACGATCTCTCCGGGCGCCACCGCCCCTCCCTGGTAGCTGGCGGCATCCACGATGCCATTGTCCCAGATCACCGGGGCGGGCCCTGGCAGTTCGCCCACCGTCCACTGGCCCAGCGCGGTCGGCAAGTCGAAAGCCCCGGCACGGTCGTAAGCCCATAACCGCACAGTCTTCAGCCCGGCAAACTCGGGCTTGAAGGTCATCGGCGCTCGCACGAACAGTTGGCCACCCGCCTGCGCCAGGGAGACCCCGGACAGAGCTACGGCGCAGTGCCGGTTCTCGAGCACGGTAGCGGAGCCCAGGGTGCCTCGCTGGGTACTGAAGCTTCCGGACTCGTCCTGGAGGCCAACACTGCCGCTGGAGACATCCACGAACACGGAACAGGTGCCGAGGCCACGGAACTCGGCCCATGGTTGCACGATGTCCTGGACGCCATTCGGGTCGGAATAGATGAAGGTGAACGTCTGGACATAACCCGCGCCCGAGCTGGGAAAGACAGCTACACCGCTGGGAGGAGCGTTCCGCCCATCCTGTGTGATCTGGAACGCTCTGCGCCCGATGGAAAGCAGGCCTTGCCGCACCTGCGCCTCCGCCATTGCCGCTACGCGGTAGGTCACCGCGCCGTTGCCGGTTCCGGCCTCCGGCGAGGTCAGCGTGATCCACGACTGAGCGGGGGAAACCAGCACCTGCCACTGGCAACCGGAAGGCGCCGTCACCTGCACGCTTCCCGTCTCCTCCCCGCCACGGTGCAGGGCGGATGACGCCGACAGGCTTACGCAGGAATCCTGGCTGACCTGGATCGAAAGCCCGCCAGCGTCGGCAGCGGTCACCGCGATCGATTCCGGCGTCCACGGGTCGCTCCAGCTTTGGCCGGCGGCCAGGGCGGGATCTCTGAAGTCGTCGCGGTCGTACGACTGGGAACCCGGCGTGAAGTCCAGCAGATCCGTGCTGCCGGCCACGCCGGTGGAATCGCCGTTGAGGCTATCCTCGTAATGAATCAGAGCACCGGTAAAAACCTGCACTGGCAGTGTCGACTCATACAGGCCGGCCGGCCGGCGGTACTCGGCCCACAGCCAGGCATCCAGATCCCCGCGCCGGATCCGCAGCGCCTTGGGACCTCCCGTGGAACCTCCCAGCGGGGCGATCCGGTACGCTCCGGGCTGCTCGACCGTAGTCACCTCATCCGCGCCGAGCCAGCCAAGCTGCCACTTCTGGCGCGCGTTGTAGTGGCCCACAATCCCCAAGAAATTCCCCATGGTCGTGAACGGGTCGTAGTAGGTCGTGCGTACGCCGGCGTCGTTCGGAGCGCCCAGCGCCTCCTGCTCGTACCGCCTCCCGGTGACCTCGTTCAAGCCGAAGTTGTGCCCGCCCTCGTGGGCTGTTACCGGGAGCTGCACATACGGGTCAAACCCAGTCATGGGGAACCATGCCGTGGAGGTCCCCCCGGAGCACCCCACGGTGCCCATCCCCAAGTAGGACGCGCACGGGCCGGGGAAGTAGATGAGAAGGCGGTTGTACTGGCTCAAGTCCGCCTGCCTCGCCGCGGCAGCCATCGCGGCAGCCGCCAGTTGGTTTAAGGTGTCGCAACTGTAGGCCCGATCCAGTTCCAGCCAGCCGAAGACGTCGCCGGTGGCCCAAGTCTTGCCGTAGGAAGCCTCTCTCCAGTAGCCGTCCAGCGACTGACCAGAAGTCCCGAACAGCATCCCTCGCAGCCCGTCCTGCGTCATATCCGGTTTCTCGCCGGGGAAACTAACCATCAGCGCCGCGATCTTCTGCTCGCCGGTAGTGTTGCACGTGCCTGCGGCGGCAGCGGGCGCCGTCACGCTGGCCCCCACCGCGGCAACCATCATCCCCAGCCGCGTGCCCTGGACGCGCGCCCGGTCGCCCGTCTTCAGATGAACCGGCTCGGCGGAAGCGAAGCGGAGATCCAGTTCTCCCTCCGCAACCCGCATCCAGATCAGGCGGCGGCTGACATGGTTCTCGAAGTCGTCCGCGATCAACTCGGTGATCGGCCCACTCCATTCCCCGCGTTCTTCCAGACTCGAAGCCAGGCCGGGGTAGGCTCGTCTCAGAGCACCCACCGCGGACTCCGGCAGCGCCAGTCGAAGCGCTCGCGCCGGATCGCGCTGGATCAGCGCCCGCAAGGCTGCCGCACGCTCCGCAATGATTCCGGCGGCGGCCGGCGGCGGCCCGGCGACCCCCAGCAGTTTCCGATTCAGGTCCGTGATGCGCGCTTCGAGCGCCGGGATCTCCGCCTGCGGCTGGCTGGCGCCCGTCGCGGCCAAACCCAGCCCCGCGCCCAGCAGCGCCGCGCACACGGCTGTGGCGATAGATCTCATCCGTATCTTCTTCCCAATTCTCGGACGCGGGCCTCTCCAACCCCTTGACTTCGTATCGTAGTACAAATGCCCACCCCGCGCACGGGGTCTTTGCCCGATCCACGCGGCCCCCGCCGGTGTTGCATGCTGATGTTTAGAGCTGCTTTCGGATAATAGAGGTTGAAACTCCGGCGTCGCCAGGCGCTGGGGCGCACCTGAATTCCCGCAAGTTCACCCCAGGAAAGGAATTGCGCATGAAATCTCAGCCTCAGCTCACCCTCCAGGAGCAGGACTTCGTCGAACGTTTGGTTGCGGAATCGAGAAGGTCCAGGAGCGCCACCCCAGCAAGTACCTGTCGGCGGAGGTGCTGGAGTACAGCGCAGATCCACCTGGACACCCGGGTGCGCGCCCACGCCGGCGTGAACTCGCTGGAGGGCATCGGCATGGCCGAGGCGCCCCGCGGCATCCTGATTCACCACTATAAGGTGGACGAGCAGGGCGCGATTCGCTGGGCCAACCTGATCATCGCCACCGGCCACAACAACCTGGCCATCAACCGCTCCATCGAGGAGGTGAGCAAGCACTTTGTCGACGGCAAGCACCTCAAGGAAGGCATGCTGAACCGGGTCTCGGCGGTGGTGCGGGCTTACGACCCCTGCCTAAGCTGCTCGACCCACGCCACCGGTCAAGCGGTCCTCCACATCCAGTTGGTCGCGCACGACGGCACGGTGCTGGACGAACTGCGCTCGTAGCGCTTCCGGCGGCCGATCCGACGCCTTGGTTCAAGCGTGTGGTCTGACCGGCCCCAGCCATATCGGCGGAGCAAGTGGCCTGAACACGTCCGAGAGCTTCTTAGCCGTGTTGGACTGCTTGTCCGCCAGCTCATAGAAGTACAGTCGCTGAATTGGACGACCCCGCCTTCCGGCAATCGCCTCCTGAATCAGAAAACGGCCGTAGGCGTCCTCGTCTGGGAGGGCATACCCGGCTACGACCACTTCATCGGCGCGTTCCAGGGCATCCATGAGGCTCCGCCACTGCTCCACCAGAACGGTGTAAGGGCTGCCCGGATGCACGCCCTGTAACTCGAGAAGTGTGCTGGTTCAACGTGAAATGGAGAGTCGGCGCGCCCCGTTAGGGAGTATAACGCCATTTTTGGCGGCCGGTCTGCACAACCCAACGGCTAGCAGAAGGGGTGCGCTGAAAGCACAACTGGTTTCAAAAGGAGATCATGTTGGGTGGCAGAGGGCGCTGGGCACGAACCGTGGAGTGCGTACCGCGCGGTTTATTAAAGGCTCCGCCTCATCGGGAAGACCAACTGGCTAGGAAAAGGGTATCTCCTTGCGGCCAAACACCTCAACGAGCGGGCGGGGCGGGGTATCAGGCCCGCCGCGACCTTAAGCTCCGGATCCAACGAGTGGCCGGCTACACGGCCAAGTGAAACCGCCGGTTTGGCCCCCCGGGAGGCTCAAAGAAAGTTTTTCGAAATTCGTGCGAACTTTGGGGTGGCTGCTATCGTAATCCGATATGAGGACGCCAATGGGTGAAAAGAGAACCGATCTTCTGCGTGGAACGCTGGATCTACTGATTCTGAAAGCACTGTCACTGGAACCCTTGCATGGAGTAGGGGTGTCCCGACGCGTCACGCAAATCACCCAAGGTGCCTTTCAAATAAGCTTTGGCTCGCTCTTTCCCTCGCTGCACCGCATGGAAGAGAAGGGATGGGTGGAGGCCGGGTGGCGAGCCTCGGAGAACAATCGTCGGGCGAAGTACTACCGACTGACTTCATCTGGACGGGCACAGCTCAAGGTGGAGGAGCGGGATTGGAACCAGGTGGTCAAGATCATGACGGCGGCGGTGGAATCCGCCTGACTTGGGAATGGAGGTATCATGCCAAGTCGAATCGCTAGCTTGTTTCGGAACCTCTTGCGCAAAGACACGGTCGAACAGGCTCTAGCCGATGAGCTGCAGTCTTCGGTAGAACTTCTGACCGAGGAGAAGATCCAGGCGGGGCTTTCGCCATCGGCGGCGCGCCGGGAGGCGCTGATGGAGCTCGGCGGCGTGGAGCAAGTCAAAGAGGAGGTGCGGGCGATACGGGTGGGGCGCTTCTTGGAGGACTTCGCCCAGGACTTGCGTTTCGCCTTGCGCACCATGGCCAAGTCGCCCGGCTTCACGGCGGCGATCATCATATCGGTTGCCTTGGGCATTGCGGCGAACGCGACGATCTTCAGCGTCGCCAACGGATTGCTTTGGGGTGTGCTGCCTGTGAAGGATCCGGGGCGGATGGTGATGTTTTCCGAAGGCACGTCCTTTCCCTATCCCGACTACCTGGACTATCAGGAGCAGACCACGGATGTGTTCGAGGGCGGCGTGGCGGCGCATTTTCCTCTCGTTCCCGCCAGCCTGGGGGGCGCGGGAGAGCCAGAGCGCGTCTGGGGTCAGGTTGTGAGCGGCAACTATTTTTCCATCCTGGGCGTCAACATGGCGCTCGGCCGTCCCATCCTTCCGGGAGAAGATCGGCTGATGGGCCGCGACCATGTGGCGGTGCTCGGCCACAGCCTCTGGCAGCGGCGCTTCGGCGCCGACGCCGGCATCCTCGGACGCGACGTGGTTCTCAATGGGCAGCGTTATGCCGTAGTGGGCGTTGCGCCGGCCGGGTTCCACGGCAGCGAGCGCGGCATCGTATCCCAGTTTTGGGTGCCAATCTCCATGGTTGAAGTCATCATGCCCCACTTGACGATGCCCGGAGGAGGCAGCACCAAGCGGGACAACGCATGGCTGCTGCTCAATGCGCGGCTCAAGCCGGGAGTTAGCCGTGCGCAGGCCGCGGTGGTGGTGAACCTCGTCAAGAAGCGTTTGGATGACACCTATCGCAAGGATGAGAAGCACCACGACGCGATCACTCTCCAAACCGCGGGTGGACTGATCGGCGGATCCGTTACCCCTGCATACGCCCTGATGGCTGTCCTGATGGTTGTGGTCGGATTAGTGCTCTTGGTGGCCTGCGCCAATGTCGCCAACCTCCTGCTGGCCCGAGCGACTGAGCGGCAGAAGGAGATCGGCATCCGCCTGGCGATAGGCGCCCGGCGCGGGCGACTGATTCGACAACTGCTCACGGAGAGCCTGCTCCTGGCGCTGGCCGGCGCAGGCCTGGGCTTCCTGATGGCGGCGGGTGCGGCACGGGCCGTGTCGAGCTTCCGGCTTCCGGCGCCCATTCCCATCGTGTTCGACTTCAATGTGGATCTGCATGTTGCGACGTTCACCGTTGGCCTGTCACTGCTGACTGCGTTGCTGTTTGGGCTGGTTCCCGCGCTGCGGGCCACGCGTCCGGACCTGGTAGGTGCTCTCAAGGAAGGGTCGGCCGTCTCTGGCCGAGCCGGGCGTTTCGGCATGCGCAATACGCTGGTGACCGTACAGGTCGCGCTGTCGCTGGTCCTGCTGACGGCCGCGGGCCTGTTTCTCCGCAGCCTCGGCAACGCTGTCTCAATCGACGTCGGCTTCAAGCCCGACAATATCTTGGTGACTAGGGTAGACCCTAGGGTCCACAGCTACTCGTCCGAAAGGACTCTGCAGTTTCTTTCACAGCTTCGCGAGCGCGTGTCAGCGCTGCCGGGAGTTCGATCGGTGAGTTTTGTTGATCTCGTGCCACTCAGCCTCGCCGGCACCGGCCGCAACTTCGACGTGGACGTCACCAAGGACCGACCCGCGCAAAGCGTCAACGCGGACGTCTACGGGATCTCCAGCGGATACTTCCAAACAATGGGCATTCCCTTCCTGAGCGGCCGCGACTTCGACGTCCAGGCCAATAACCAGAACTTAGCCATCATCAACCAGACGATGGCCGGCCGCCTGTTCCCCAACCAAGACCCGATTGGCCGCTTGGTTCGCGCGGACAAGGCCTCCTACACCGTGATTGGCGTGGTGCGAAACTCCAAATCGCGCGCCGTGGGCGAAGGACCGGTGAATTGCGCCTATCTGTTTCTGGATGTGACCCCGGCGAACGGCGGCAACTTCTTTGGGATTTCCACCCTCGTAAAGACATCCGTCGACCCGCGACGACTGGACCGCCCGGTGCGCGAGCAGATCGCAGCGCTTGATCCGAACATGGCGGTCTTCAACACAGAGACGATGCAGGAACACATAAGTGAATCGCTGCTTCTACCTCGCATCTCGGCTTGGCTGCTGGGGAGCTTCGGCGCCGTCGGGCTCATACTCGGAGTCATCGGTCTGTACGGAGTGATGAGTTATTCGGTGCGCCGCCGCACGCACGAGATCGGCATCCGCATGGCTTTGGGCGCCCGGCCCGGCAGCGTGCTGGCGGCGATCCTACGCCAGGGCCTCGCTCTAACCAGCGTCGGCCTGACCATCGGCCTGGTCATTGCTGTGGCGGTCGGCCGTTTGTCCGCCAGTCTGCTTTACGGCATCAGCGGAACGGATCTCATCACGTTCCTAACCGTTCCGACCGTTCTCTTTGCTGCCGCACTGGTGGCGATCGTGATTCCCGCGCGCCGGGCAGCCAGACTCGACCCCTTGGTCGCGCTTCGTGACGAATAAGGATCGCCATACGAATGCCGGTTGAACTCGCCGGTTGCGTCACTGCAGATCACGAAATTGACCCTTGGCAAGTTAAGGGGGAGGTATAACTGCCTATGAGCGGAGGTGGCGCTCCGCGCTTCCAGGAGTATCCTCGGCAATCCGGAAGTTGAGCCTCCGAGGAGATTCCACGGACTGAATCATCAGCAGCAGGACGCCATCTGTACGTCAAGCAGCTTGCTGGCGACGAATCTGCCGTTGCTTCTGGGCCGCCTCCAACTTCCGGTCGCGTTCCGCGTGGATCTCCTGCTGCCGTCCGGCGAGCATATCCCTCGGCGCGATGTAGCCCGTGGCGCTGTTCAGGCGGACGTTGTTGTAGTGGTCCACGTAATCGTCCACCAGACGTCGCGCTTCATCGAGCGACAGGGGCGTTCCCGGCCGGATGCACTCCCCTTTGAGCGATTTGTGCCAGCGCTCGATCTTACCGTTCGATTGTGGGTAAAACGGCGAGGTGCGGACGTGCGTCATACCCGAGATGCGAATGAACTCTTTAAAGTCCTTGGCAATGAACTGCGGGCCGTTGTCCGAGATGATCCGGGGCCGCGCTTCCGGGTACTTCTCCTTCGCCCCCTGCAAGATGATCTCGATGTTCGCCTCGGTCATCGACTCCCGAATATCCCAGTTCACGATGTACCGGCTGTAGCCGTCCAGGATGCTGCACAGGTAGTAGAACGTCCCGCTGATGTTCAGGTAGGAAACATCGATATGCCAGTGCTGATGCGCTGCCAACGGCTGCGCGAACCCCGTGCCCTTCTTCGATGGTTTGCCGTTCCACTTCGACAAGAGTCCCGCCTGATTGAGCACCCGCCAGACGCTTGACGGGCTGACCGCCACGATGTCGGCATCCAGCATCATGAATGTCAGCCGACGATAGCCCTCAAGCGGGTTCTTCAGATGGAACCCGACGATGGCCTGCTTCTCCCAATCCTCCAACCAGAAATCGCGGGGAACCCAGCCGTTGTGCTCGTTCACCTTGCCGTAGCGTTCCCGCCAGGCGTAGAACTTGCTGGCGGTGATGTCGAGCCACCCGATGAACCGCCCGGCCCTTATCTCGGTTTTCTCCGACCAGCGCCGGACGAAATCCACGATCTGGTCCCGCGTATCGTGCGGAACCCAGACCCCGGTCAGAGTTCCCCAAGCGTTTTTTTTAGGGCCACATGCTCGGCCATCAGCTCAGCCAGGACCTCGTCCTTGGTCTGGATCTTCTTCTCCAGGTAACCGATCCGCTCCTGGTCGGCAGAGTGGTTGGAGGGCCTCTTCTGCTCGAAGGCCGCCGCCCCATTTTCGAAGAACTCCTTCTGCCAGCGGTAGAAGACCGTGGGCTGCAAGCCGAGTTCATCGCAGAGGCTCGAGATGGGCTCCTTCTCCAGCAGATGCCGCCTCAGGATGGCGACCTTTTCTTCCGGCGTGAAGTGCTTCCGTTGCTTCTTCATGCGTTCTCTCCTTTACCTTAACGGGAGAACGCCTTCTCCATTTCCAGCTGAACCGGAATCATGTGCTCTTGATGGGTACCGCACCAATCACAAAGGGCTGGACACCATTCTTCACATCCTTGGGCTCCATCGGGGTGACAGACAGTACAGGCTCGGTCGGCGTTTCGACTGTTCCCCCGCGTCCTCCGCCCACCCGGTGCAACCACGAGACGGACCCGTGCGGCTTGATGAGCTGCACGGAGTTGTCGGCAACACCGGGCGCTTGGACAAGATCCACCTTCTTGAGGCGCTGGACGATCAACTCGACCACGACGTCCCAGTTGAACGATACGAGCACGTCACCAGCTCGCAATTCCGCAACGATGTCCAGCAGGGTAAATGCCCATCCGCGGTTGAGAAGCGCGTTGACCTCCTCACAGAGTGGCTTCCCATAAACTTCAAGAATGGCGGCGCGCAATTGATAGCTCGCTTCCGGGCCGTAGTCGCCCCCTCGACGCAGATTCGGGAACTTCGCGAAGTAATCGATCCGGGTCCACACGTGCGCAAGGTCCCATCCGGACCCCAAGACCCTTTGTTCAGGCCACAGGTCATGGACTACTTCAGCGAGGCGGAGATACTTGTGCTGCCAGTCTTCGCCCCTCGCTGCGAAACGGGCAAGCAGGGCACTGCCGAACCCCGGTGTTGTCGGGCATTGCGGGAGAGTGCCGAACGTTGCTCCCGATCCCACGATTGTGGTCTTCATGTTGCCTCCCCCATCCAAGTCGATCGCAAGAACGTCCTCCCGCATTGGATCACGACCGGAGGCCCCAGTCAATCCGCGACCAACCTGAGGTTTTCCCTGTCCAGCCCCAACCGGCAAGGCTCCCGGCTGGGGGTATTATAGAAGTGATGGTGCACCTACGGTTGAAGAATCCCATCCCGGATCGGTTGGCCCACCACGCACCGTTCCCGCATCTGCACCCGAAGTTCCCACTCAAGTCCAGGACCGAGCCCAAGACCGCACGCAGGTTCCAGATCATTTGCCTCCCCCAACAGGACGCTCATTCGTCGCATCCGTTGTCGAGGCTCCGGAGATCCTTGTCTACGATAGCTCGCGCAAAGCAGCCGAAGACAAGGCTGCGAGGAAGTTCTTGAAGGCCCCGGATCCGTACGCCTATGCGCACCATCCATTGGCTACCACCAAGGTGGTTACGATCGATATGGAGTATGACGAGGATGCCGAGGCGTTTGTGACCTACGTGAAGGAATTGCATCGGATGTCCAGCTTCGGCGAAACGGAATCCGCCGCGCTCGACAACACAGCCGAGATGATCCGCGGCTACATCAAGTCCATGGAGGCGAATCGAAAGAGAATCCCACTCGCCGCCTCAAGACTCGCTGAACTCAGGCGCGTGGTCGGCATGCGCTGATGTCCTCCGACCCGGCAGTCTCCGGCAAGGATGCCGTTCGAGCGCTGCGGAGACTTGGCTTTCGACTGGCAGGGTCGAGGGCAGCCATCACATGTTGGTGAAGGAAGGGCATCCCCCCACCGTTGCGGTCCCAGTTCACAGCTCCAAGGTGCTTCCGAAAGGCACTCTGGCGAGCATCATTCGCATCTCCCGCGTAGGCAGAAAGCGGTTCTTCGCGGCGCTCGGATGATCGAACTCTCCGCCACTTTCCGGGCCAGGCGGTCTTCGTCGGAGAGGTAGGTTGCCTGCCGGCCATTGCCTCTTTGCGTGACGTGATGGGGAAGGCCGGGCGCCACCACGCGGGCGATCCGGGACATTCACTTGGGTAGTGGAACACGGCCGGCTGAGGTCTCAGGAAAACCGGTAATGAGTGTACTGTCACGGGTCTTGTCACGGGTTTTTGCGGCTTCGGCGAGCTTGGCGACGAGGCGGTCGGCCGTGAAGGGTTTCTGCAAGAAGCCACTCACCTGGTCGCCGCTGAAACGGCGGGCGGCCTCCATCTCGCTATATCCGCTGCACAAGACCACCGGCAGCGCCGCGCTGCGGCTGCGGATCGCCTGAAGCGTCGCCTCGCCGCTCATGACCGGCATGGTCATGTCGAGAAGCACCACGGTGAGTTCGGCATGGCGGTCCACCAGCTCGATCGCCTCCTTGCCGTTGGCCGCCAGCAGCACCGTCCACCCGCAGCGTTCGAGGGCATCCTGAGCCACCGCGCGGATCGTCGGCTCATCGTCCACCACCAGGACCGTGCCGCGTTCCCGGCTCCCGACTTCCGGGCTGGGCTCCGGCCGCGGGACCGGCGCCTTGCTGGCCGGCAGGAGCACGCGGAAGGTGCTGCCCTTGCCGGGCTCGCTCGAAATCTTGATGGCTCCGCGATGCGCGCGCACAATCCCGGCCACCGCCGAGAGCCCCAGGCCCCGCCCCATCATCTTCGTGGTGAAGAAGGGGTCGAAGATCTTGCCCTGCGTGCTCTCATCCATCCCGCACCCGTTGTCCGACACCTCCAGGCAAGCATAGGCCCCCTCGGTGAGCTCCGGAAACTCCGCGCTATCCCGGAGTTCGCAGGCTGCGGTCGCGACTCGGACGACGCCCGGGTTGTCGCCGATGGCCTCCGCGGCGTTGATCGCCAGGTTCATGATCAGTTGCTGCATCTGGCTTCGATCGGCTTCGATGAACGGCGTGGTCTCGTCCAGCTCCAACCGCAATTCGACGTTCCTCGGAATAGAACCTTCGAGCAAGCGGCTCATCTCGCGGGTCAACGCCGAGAGGTTGACCGTCTCGACGAGGAACCGGCCTTTGCCGGCGTAGGCCAGGAGCTGCATGGTGAGGTCGGCGGCCCGCTCGGCGCCCTGGATGACCGCCTCGACGTACGGCAGGATGCGGTCCTCGGGAGCCAGGTCTTCACGCACCAGGCTCGCGTACCCCAGCACGCTGGTCAGGATGTTGTTGAAATCGTGCGCGATCCCTCCGGCCAACAGGCCGATGCTCTCCAATCGCTGGGTGTGCCGCAGTTGCTCGTCGAGCCGCTTGCGGTCGGTGATGTCGTTGCACAATTCGAAGTAGCCGGTAATGGCGCCCTGCGCGTCGCGGAGGGGCGCGGTCCAGATGCTGACATCCCGGATCGCGCCGTCCTTGGTGCGCCGGCGGGTCTCGAAGTCGAGCACGCTCTCGCCGCTCCGGGTGCGCTCGAGCAACTCCGCCGAACTGGCCCGCTCTTCCTCCGGCACGATGGGCAGCGGCTGTTCGAGGACCTCCGCTTCGGACCACCCGAACATCCGCGTGGCGGCGGGACTCCAGAGCTTGACGCGCCTCTCCAGGTCGATCACCATGATCGCGCCCGGGCAGGTCTCGATCAGCGCCTGCAAATTGTCGTGCGCCTGGCGCAGCGCCTCTTCGGCGCGCTTGCGTTCCGTGATGTCGCGGATGATGCTCTGATGGAACCCCGCGCCCTCGACCTCAATTCTCCGCGAACTCACCTCGACCGGGAAGGTGAAGCCGTACTTGCGGCGATGCACCGTCTCGAACAACAGCCCCGTGCCCCGAGCGACGGCCTCCCACTGAGCGTCCAGCGAGGGCAGCGCTTCCGGCGCCCGCAGATCCCGGATGTTGAGCTCCAGCAGTTCATTTCGGGGGTAGCCGTAGGAGCCGACGGCGCGATCGTTCGCTTCCACGATCCTGCCGCTCGCGTCCATGAGCAGAAAGATGTCGTTCGCCAGCCGGTTCAGGTGCTCATAGTGGCGCTCCAGCACCTTGCGCTTGAGCTCGGCCTCATATTGCCGGCGGTAGAAACGGGCCTGCTCATGGCGGAACAGCAGCAGGACGCCCAGGCCCAGTCCGGCGAACAACAGGCCGGCGGTGATCACCACCCACCAGCCGCGCTCCCGAATCGGCCGGTACACTTCCTGCGTGTTCACCTTGGCGACCAGGACCCAGTTAGAGCCTGGGATGCGCCGCATTACCGCCAGAACGGGAACCCCTCGATAGTCGATCCCCTCGATCAGGCCTTCCTTTCCCAGCGCGCCATATGCCGCGGGCAGACGCGGCTGGCCGAGGGGCAGCCTCAACCGCAGAGCCGTGTTCTTCTGGTGCCGCAACTCGTTGAGAAAGACGACCTGGCCATTTTCCCGCCGGACCAGCAGCGTTTCCGCCGACTCGCTGGGCGTCGGCCAGGATTGAACGAAAGGGTACAGATACCGGTTGGGATCGATCCGCAGCACGATGGCTCCAACCGGCGCCGCGCCGGCCCCGGCGCGCAGGATCGGAATCGCGAGATCCATGTGGACCTGCCCGGACGCCTCGTCGCGATACAAGTCGGACATCGTGACGCGGCCGGTTCGGTTCGCCTCGGCGACCGCGGCAGCGAGCTGAGGTGGCGCGACCTGGGGTTCGCGGTCCTGGGCCGTCATCACCTCGCGCCCGGCACGGTCCAGCACAAAGGCGTCGCTGTAGTCGGAGATCCCCACCATGGTCTGGAGCCAAGCCCGAAGCTCTCCCACGGCCTCCGGCTCACCACCGAGCGCCCGCTCCACCGAACGGGCGATCATTGGATTGGAGACGATCACCGCCGCGTCGTCCCGGCGCTCTCGCAGCCAGTTGGCGATCTCGCTGACCTTGACGTCCGAGATGGCCAGCAGCGCTTCCTGCTGATCCCGTTTGAGTTCTTCGCTGTGGTTCAGGTAGTACAGGAGGGCGACGCCCGCAACCGCCGCCAGAAACAACGGGATCAGCAGCAGCGGCGCCCGCAGAGCAGGTCTGCGCACTCCGACTGCTTCACTGCTTGTGGACTGCATCCGCCGTTCCACTGCCCCTGCACTTGAGGATAACGCCCGCGGCGGCAAGACCGCAAGGAGAGAATTTCTATTCAGGCCTCGACGGCTGGCGGCCCTCGTAGGCGTCGAGGACCTCCGTCACAGGGCCGTCCATGACCAGTTCGCCGTGGTCCAGCCACAGCGCGCGTTCGCAAAGCTCCTCCAGCGCGCCGGAAGCGTGGGAGACGCACAGCAGGGTCTTGCCGCTCCGCTTCAGCCCCAGAATCCTCTCGGCGCACTTGGCCTGGAAGGCGTGATCGCCCACCGCCAGCACCTCGTCGATGATGAGGATGTCCGGATCCAGGTGCGCCGCGATCGAGAAGGCCAGCCGCATCACCATTCCCGAGGAGTAAGTGCGCAGCGGCTCGGCGATGAAATCGGCGATGCCCGCGAACTCGACGATACTCTCAAACAGCTCCTCGGTGCGGTGGCGCGCGAGGCCCATCAGCGCGGCGTTCAGGCGCAGGTTTTCCACCCCGGTGAGATCGGCATGGAAGCCCGCGCCGAGTTGCAGCAGGGCGCCGATGCGGCCCTCCACCGCAAAGCGTCCGTCATCGGGTTCCACCAGTCCCGCCACCAGGCTGAGCAGCGTGCTTTTTCCCGCGCCGTTGGTGCCGACCAGAGCCACGCTCTCCCCCGGTTGGATGCGGAAAGTGACGTCCCGTAGGGCGTAGAAGCGTTCCTTGGAGGATTGGCGGAACCATCCCTCGACGTGCTTGCGCAGCAGCACCCGCCCGGCGTGGCGGTAGAAGTACTTCGACACTCCGTCGCACTCCATGGCGGCCCGCGTGGTCATAAGTAGTCGTACATGCGCCGCCTCAGCGCCCGGAACACCAGCAGGCCGGCCAGCAAGACGAGGGCCGAACTGAGGGCCAGTTTGAACAGCAGCCGGGTGGGTGGCGCGGTGGCATAGAGCAGCACATTGCGGCAGGCCAGCACCAGCGCCGCCACGGGGTTCAACTCGTAGATTTCGCGGTACCGCTGAGGGATGGCGGCGAAATCGTAGAAAATGGGTACCAGCCAGAACAGCACGTTATTCGAGGATTCCACGACGTAGCGCATGTCGCGGACATAGACGTTGAGGGCGGAGAACATCAGCGAAAGTCCGCACACGAAGATCACTTCGCATCCCCACACGAACGGCAGCCACAGCCACTGCCGGTTGACCCCTTTTCCCGCCAGCAGCAGGCCGATTTGAATCAGCAGGTGGATGCCAATCGAAAGCACGGCGGCCATCGGGATGATCTCCCGGGGTATCGGCACGCGCTTGATCAGGGGCGCATTCTCCACCAGCGAAACCGTTCCGGTGACCCAGGCCAGGGTGAAGAAGTTAAAGGGCACCAGGCCGCACAACACGAACACGGCGAAATTGGGGATGCTGTTGTTGACGAATACCTTGGTGAAAATGAACCACAGCACCGCCATGATGATCAGGGGATTGAGCAGCGACCAGAAGACCCCCAGGGACATGTTGCGGTAGCGGACTTTGAAGTCCTTCAGCACCAGGTTTCGGAACACGAACACGTAGTCTCCGTGCCACTTGGGACCGCGAGACTCGACGGCAGGGGACGGCAATCGCTCACTCCCGGGGCGAATCGAACTCAGATTGTGCCGCGCGCCTGAATGCAGCGACAACTTCGGGAGCCGTTCCGCTAATTCTCTTCCGCACGATCGCCGATCAATGCACGGAGAACCGGCTAGGCGATCGGACCCAGCGGGCCTCGGGCACCCGTATCAAACGCGCGCTGATTACCGGGATTACCGGCCAGGACGGCTC
Organism: Bryobacteraceae bacterium; assembly: GCA_050008465.1. Lineage (GTDB taxonomy): Bacteria > Acidobacteriota > Terriglobia > Bryobacterales > Bryobacteraceae > Fen-330. The sequence continues at coordinate 58,443 of JBEKMO010000009.1, read as the reverse complement.
CTATCTGGCGGAACTTCTGCTGCGGAAGGGATACGTCGGCGTTCGCGCACTCCATCACCGTCAACTACCGCGAGAGCTACCACATGTTCCCCTGCTGCGGCATCCTGTTCAACCACGAATTGCCACGGCGCGGGGAGACCTTCGTCACGCGGAAGCTCGTGCGCGCGGTGGCCCACAGCCAGTGCGGGTTGCAGGAGAGACTGTACATCGGCAACCTAGAGGCGGCGCGCGATCGGGGATACGCGCCCGAGTACGTCGAGGCCATGTGGATGATGCTCCAGCAGGAGTCGCCCGACGACTATGTCATCGGCACGGGCGAGATGCGCACCGTGCGGGAATTCCTCGAGCAGGCATTCGTTCACGCGGGGCTGGACTGGCGCGATCGCGTGGAAATCGATGCGCGCTGTTTCCGGCCGGCCGAAGTGGAGGCACTCGAAGCCGATCCGTCCAAAGCGCGGGAGCGGCTGGGATGGCGGCACCGCGTGGGATTCGAGGAACTCGTGGGGCTGATGGTGGACGCGGAGATGTCGGAGCTGGCCAGGCGCTCCAGGCCCGCGGCTGCCGCGAGATATTCGTTCCAGGCCTGTCGGACTACGAACTGACGGTGGCCTCCGACGTCGAGCGCTTCTTCGCCGGCGCGCGCCCGGAAGTCCTGTTTCACCCGGCGGCCGTGGTGGGTGGCATCGGAGCCAACCGCGAGAGCCCGGGCCGGTTCTTCTGCGAGAACGCGATCAGGGGCCTTCAGGTGATCGAGCATGCCCGCCGCAATCGGGTGGAGAAGACCATCGTGGCTGGGACGATCTGCGCCTATCCGGAGCACGCGCCGGCAATCCCGCATGAACGCGATCTTCCTGCTGCGGGTGAACCTTGGCAGCGGCGAGGAGATCTCGATTCGCGACCTGGTGAACCTGATTGCTCGAACCTGCGGCTACGACGGAGAAGTCCTCTGGGACACTTCCAAGCCGGACGGGCAGCCCCGCCGCAAGCTGGACACCACTCGGGCCGAGCGCTGGTTTGACTGGCGCGCAACCACGCCGCTGGCCGAGGGCCTCCGAAAGACCCCCGAGTGGTACCGCGGGCAGTAGGACAGGGCTCCAGCCCTGTCCTACACCATCCGCCGTACCGCAACCACGGTGATGTCGTCGGTGGCGGGCTGTCCGGCGGTCCAGGTGGCGACGGCCTCGTGCACCGCCTTGACGATCGCCGCCGCGGTCTCGCCGCGTTTCCCGACGACGACCTCCTTGACCCGCTCGTCGAACTCTTCCCCCTCGGGACTAAACGCCTCGGTGACGCCGTCACTGTACAGCAGGAGAACGTCGCCCGGCTCCATCCTCCCGCGCTCTTCCTGGTACCGAATGGCCGGCAGGATGCCCAGCGGCGGGCCTCCGCCTTCCAGCGGTGCGATCTCTCCGTCCGGCCGGACCAGGAACGGCGGGTTGTGCCCGGCGTTCGAGTAGGCCAGTTCTCCAGTGCGCGGGTCGAGGACCGCGAAGAACAGCGTGACGAAGCGGTTGCGCGGGCACGTGGCCGCCATCCCGCGGTTCAGGCGGCCCACCATGTCGGCGGTGTCGCCTGGAGTGTCGGCCAGCGCCTGCACTTTAGCTTGCAGGCTGGCCATCACCAGGGCCGCCGGCATGCCTTTGCCCGCCACGTCGGCGATCACGATGCCGATGCGGCCGTCCGGGTAAGCCAGGAAGTCGTAGTAGTCGCCGCCCACGGTGCGGCAGGCGGCGTTGTATCCCGCCAGGTCCAGCCCGGCGACGGCTGGCGCCTCCGCGGGCAGAAGCTGGCGCTGGATCTCGGCCGCCTGCTCGAGTTCCGCGGCCATCATTCTTTCCGCCTGCTCGACCTCCACCAGCCGCTCCCGCTCGATGCGCAGGCCGGCCACGTTGGCCATCACGGTGAGCAGGTTCAGATCGTCGCCGGTGAACTCTCGCGTAAGCTGGGGCGAATCGACGTAGAGCAGTCCGATCACCTGGTCGTCGGTCTGCAACGGGACCGCCATCAGCGTGCGTACGCGTTGCTCGACTATGCTGAGCTGCTGCCGCAGCGCCTCGTCCTGCTGCGTGTCGCGGACCAGCAGAGAGGTCTTGGCATTCAGGACGCGGTCGCGCACGGTGCTGCTGATGCGGAACCCCTCGCCGCGGGAAGCCTGCACCACCAGGCTGCCCTTCTCCAGCGTGAGCAGAACGCCCCGGCGCGCGCCGCAGGACTCCATGGCCAGGCCCAGGATGGTGGGGTAGAGCTCCGGGAGCGGCCGCCGCGCGGCAAGCTCGCGGCCCACGCGAACCAGCGCGGTGATCGGGCTTGCCCATTCGTTCGCGCTTGGCCCCAGAACCGCCCCAGGTTCCTTCCGCTCGAGCTTGAGCAAGTTTTCCAGCGTCGTGGCGACCGTTACGTTGGCGGGCATGGAAGCGCCCAGAGCTTCGAAGACGACCGTCCGGTTCGCGTTGGCCTGGGCGGGCGCGTAAGTCAGAACCACGCGGCTGGCGATGATGCGGTCGCCAGGCTGAAGCCGGCGCTTGTCGCCAACGCGCAAGCCATTGACGAAGGTGCCGTTCTTGCTGCCCAGGTCTCGCACCGTCCATGCGTCCCCGTCGGGCTCGATCACCATGTGCTGGCGCGAGAGGCCGATGTCCTCGGGATAGCACAGTTCGTTGGCGCTGGACCGGCCCAGAGACAGCGAGCCCTCCAAGGGGATTGTCCGGGTCTTGCCGTCCGGAGACGTGATCGCGAGTTCCCAGCCCATACTGGATACTGTACGAAATTCGGGACAGTAGACTCAATACCGGGTTTTCCTGCCGCGGAGCCGCCTGGGAGGATTTCTGTTATCGTGAGTCCAGGGGCGCCGATGGAGCCGCAGCAGACGGGCGAGAGCAAGACCGAAACCAGTTTCATCCCCGGGTCCATCGGGACGGTCCGCGTCGGTAGCGTGCCTATCCGCCTGCACTTCACCTTCATCCTGCTGTTCGTTTTTCTGGTGTTTGCCGGCATCGGCGAGCGGCAGTCCACGCTATTCAATGTTCTCTACATGGCCGCACTGTTCGGCTCGGTGATTCTGCACGAACTGGGACACGCGCTGGTGGGGAAGCTGTACGGGGTGCGAACGCTGGAGATCGTGATGTTCCCGATCGGGGGCGTGGCGCGCCTGGAGCGGAGCCCCAAGCCGCGCGAGGAGATTTGGATCGCGCTGGCCGGGCCGGTGGTGAACCTTCTGATCGCCCTGGGACTGTTCGGTGCGCTCATCTGGGGCGATGCCCTGACGCCTCTGGAGGAACTGGCGCAGCCGAGCGACGCCAACCTGCTCGAGCGCATCGCGGCCGTCAATCTGATTCTGGCGGCGTTCAATCTGCTGCCGGCGTTTCCGATGGACGGCGGGCGGATCCTGCGCGGGGTGCTGGCGCTGCGGAGACCGGCCGACGAAGCCACGCGGCGCGCGGCGCGCGTGAGCCAGTTCCTGGCCATCGCGATGGGCCTGTATGGGCTGCTGAGCACGAACTACATGCTGATTTTCATCGCCTTCTTCGTTTACCTCGGCGCGGCGCAGGAGGGCGCGGCGGCGGTCGGGCGCATGCTCACCCAGGGCCTGCCGGTTCGCGCCGCCATGGTGACCGATTTCCGGACCCTGGCGCACGGCGACACCATCCGCGATGCCGCCAACCTGCTGCTGGCCACCACGCAGCAGGATTTCCCGGTGATGCACGGCGGACAGGTCATCGGCCTGCTCGGCCGCAATGCGCTGCTGCGCGCGATGGCCACCGGCGGACCAGATTCCTACGTCTCCGGGGCGATGGACCGGGCGTTTCTGCGGCTCTCCCCGGACCAGGATCTGTCCGAAGCGATGCGCTCCCTGGCCCCTGCGGGCTCCTGCGCCCTGGTCATGGACAGCGATCGCCTGGCGGGGTTGCTGACCGCCGAGAACCTCGCGGAGTTCCTGCTGCTCCGCCGCTTCGGCATGCAGCCGGAGGCGCTCGCCCGAACCGGTCCGGGCGCCCAGGACTGAACCCGCAGCGAGCGAGCTTCTCCGTTCCCGTTCTACTTCCCGGGCGTGGTCGTCACAAACGCGTCGACGTTGTCCTTGTCGATCAGCGTCGTGCCGGTATCGATGAAGCTGGGCAGCGGCGACCGGTTGTCCTGCGACCAGTTGATCTCCAGCGACGGCAGCTTGCGGTGATGCAGCATGTCGAGCACTTGCGTGCCGAAGTACGCCATGGTAAATGGCTTCTGCGCGATGGTGGCGGCAATCAGCCCCTTCTGGATCGCCTCCAGCGTGCGCGGGTCGGTGTCCATGGCCACCACCGTCTTGCCTTTGATCTGCTTACGGCTGAGCACTTCGGCCACCTCGGGGCAGGACTGCGCCTCCAGGCACACGAACGCGTCGACCGGCGTGTTCTTCGAGACGATCTGGGTGGTCCGGTCGAAGGCAATGGTCGGATCGCCCTTGATATCGATCACCTCGACGATCCTGATTCCGGGATAGCCGCGGAACACCTGCTCGTAGCCGTGCAGCCGCTCTTTCAGGTTGGCCTGCCCGGGCATCGTGAACACCACCACGTTGCCTTTGCCCTGCAACTGCTTGGCGACGACGCTGGCGCCCAGTTGGCCGGCATCGTAATTCTTGGTGCCGATGAAGAGCAGGCGATTGCTCGCCGGAGCGTCGGAGTCGATGGTGATGACCGGGATGCCTTGCGCGATGGCGGCGTCGATCTCCGGCTTCAACACCTCGGGATCGGCGGGAGAAACCAGGATGCCCGACGGCTTGCCCTGGCTGAGCACCTTCTGGAATGCCCGCTTCTGTGCTTGTGGGTCGTAGGTCTCCGGTCCCACCGTCTCCCATTTCACCTTGAACTCGGTCGCGGCTTGTTGGAGTCCGGCGGCCGCGTTCTGCCAGTAGGGGATCTTGGTGTTCACGGTGACCAGGTAGTAGGCCTCGGTCGCATCGTGCGCGCTTCCTCCGCAGTTGAGCAGCGGAAGAGCCAGCGCGCTGACCAAAACGGAATACAGGAGAACGTTCTTTCTAGACATAGGTCTTGCCCCCAGTGTAAATCAAACCGGGGCCTGCCGGCCGACACCGGCGGCGAGACCGCCGGCGCTACTGCACCTTCTCGAGCAGCACCGAGGAGCTGTCGAAGTCACCGCGCAGCCCGAAGCGCAGGCCGTGGTTGGCAAGCCAGGAGCCGCTGGCGACTTGCGGCCTTTCCAGCAGCTTGTTGTCGATCGGCTGGACGCGGTACAAAGCGTTTTCGTCCAGCCCGCGGAGATAGACCGCCGGCGCGGGGCGGTTGAACTGCTGCGCGTGTTGGAACACGAACACAACGGACTGCTTGCCGTCGGCGGAAACGTACTGATTGGCGGTGAGACCGCCCTCGCGCGGGGAGCGGAGCCGGTAGAGGCCGCCCTCCGCGACCGTCGCGCGGATCGACTTGTAGTAGGAGACCATCTTCGCCGCCAGCGCGAAATCCCCCTCGCTCCAGTGGTTCAGATTCGCGCCGATGCCCAGCGATCCCATCATGGCCGCCAGGAAGCGGAACTCGAGCGGCGTCGAGCGCCCGTTCATGTTGGGCACGTCGGTCACCCACGCCATCATCACTTTGGGAGCATAGGCGTAGCTGAACCCCTCCTGGATGCGGAGGCGGTCGAAGGCGTCGGTATTGTCCGACGTCCAGACCTGCTCGACGCGCGTCAGAATGCCCATGTCCACGCGCGCCCCGCCGCCCGAGCAGGCTTCGATCTCCAGCTCCGGATGCCGGGCCCGCAGGCGGTCGAAGATATCGTAAACGTTGGTGACGTACTTCACCCAGAACTTCTTCTGCTCGGCGGCCGGCAGGGCCGGCCAGCCGGGCTCGGAGACGGGGCGGTTCATGTCCCACTTGAGGAACCGGATGTCGTTTTCCGAAAGCAGCTTGTCGAGCACGCCGAAGATGTGCTCTTTGACCTCGTCGCGCGCCATATTGAGCACGAGCTGGTTGCGGCCCTCGCTGCGCGGGTGGCCCGGGAAGTGGATGGCCCAGTCTGGATGGGCGCGGTACAGGTCGCTATCCGGGTTCACCATTTCCGGCTCCACCCACAGGCCGAAGTTCATGCCCAGTTCTTTCACGCGCGCGATCAGCGGTTGCAAGCCGTTGGGGAACTTCTTCGGGTTGACGACCCAGTCGCCCAGGCCGGCGCGATCGTTGTCGCGCGCTCCAAACCAACCGTCATCCATGACGAACAGCTCGGCGCCGATCTTGGCAGCCTTCTCGGCGAGCTGCCTCTGGCCCTCTTCATTCACATTGAACGTGGTGGCTTCCCAGGAGTTGTAGAGGATGGGGCGCAGCCGGGAGGCGGAGCGCCGCGGCAGAATGGCGTCGCGCTGGAAGCGATGCATCAGCCGGGAGGCTTCGCCGAATCCCTGGTCCGTGAACCCGCCATAGAACGGGGGCGTTTCCAGGCTCTCGCCGGGCTGGAGCTGGTAGCCGAAGTCGAAGGGATTGTAGCCGCCCACCACGCGCACCAACTGGTTCGGAGTCTGCTCGACGGCCAGCCTCCAGTTGCCGCTCCAGGCCAGTGCGCCGAACCAGACCACTCCGTGCTCTTCGTCCGCGCGGCCCTCGTAGTCGATGGCGAACCACGGATTCAGCTCGTGGCTGGTGTCGCCCCGGCGGCTCTCCAGCACCTTGATGCCTCGATGGACCGGCTCCTGGACGAGCTGCGTCTCGCCGGCCCAGCGGCCCGCCAGGTAGCTCAGGCGGTAGCCCTCGCCGGGCGGCAGGTTCCACACGCCGGACTGCGCGCTCTCCACTGTGACCGTCTGCCCGGTCGCATTCACCACGCGCGCCTCTTTGCGGACGATCCCCGTGGCCGCATGGACGCGGTAGGTGAGATCCACGAATAGGTCGTACTGGATGTCCTTGAGCCGGATGGCGAGCGTGTCGCCGCGAATCTCGTGCGACACGTACTTCAGGACCAGGTCGCGGGTGCCGTCCGCCAGCGTGACTTTCAGGCATGGCTCCGCATAGCGCATGCCGCCCCAGCCGGGATACTCCTCCGCGGTCATGCCCTCGGGAGATTCGAAGGAGGAGGCTGCACTTGCCGTGTGCGCCGCGGCGACGCCATCCAGACGGGGCAGCCTCTTTCCCCAGTAAATGCTCTGGAGTTCGTTCTTCTCGTTGACTCCGAGCACGTAGGTGGTGCGGTCCGTGGAGAGAGCCCAGATCTTCTGCTCCGGCAAATAGCGGATCGGCCCGGCTTGCGGCGGGGTATCGAGCCCTTCGGTCAGCTCGATGTAGGTTCCGAAGGGATCGGTGAGGAAGGCGAGCGAGATCCCGAGGGAGGGAATCTTGCGGAACGGAACGTCGAACTTGACCCCGGCCGCCTCGAGCTTCTTGACGAATGCCTCGAGGTTCTTGACTTCGAAGCCGATGTGATCGAGCGCCCGGCCCTTGGTGCCGACCGTAGGCGACTCCGATGCCGCAAAGGTGAGATTCGCCCCCGGCACGTCGGCGGCCTCGAAGTTGCCCCGCCTGCCCGGCGTGGCGCCGAGCGTCTTCACGTACCACGCCTTGGTTTCCGCCACCGCCGAGTCGTAGAAATGGATGTGGTGGAATACGACGGGCGCCGCGAGCGCGCGGTTCTCACCCAGTTCCACGCGCACCTCGCCGTCCGCCTCCAGGAACGCCGGCGATTCGCTGGCGATCTTGATCCCATTCGCCCGGGCTTTGGCAAGCACTTCCTTGACGTCGCGGACCTGGAATCCGATATGACCGATGACGGAACCTACGGTGCCCCCGGCCGGCTCGCCCTTCTCCCAGAGAATCACCACCCCCGGCAGCGTCGCCATCTCCATCCCGGCGAGCTTCGAGGGAGCGCCGCCCAGCACCTCTACCCAGAGCTTCCGGTGTGCCTCGATATCGCGCACCTTGAAATGCAGGTGGCCCATCGCAACCCCGGCTTCGTTGGGGGCGGATATCTGGGCGAGACAGAGGCCCAGGGGCAACAGGGAGAGCGCCAGGATGGAACGGTTCACGGGGATACTCCTTCAGGGCGATTTTCGCACATGCGCTCGGTTCGGGGACTATCTCGGGGCAGGCGGGCGCTAACCGCGCGGGCGCTGACCGCGCCGCATGCCGCCTCCGGCGGAGAAGCATGCGTGGAGGGGGCGTGTGGCGGGTCGAGAGGCCAAGGGGGTGGCGGTTCCGGCTGCGCTTCGGCGTAGGTGTCTTCGAGCGGGGGATCGGGCGGAGGCGGCGGTGGCGGAGGGTGGTGGGTCTCCGGCGGCGGGATTTGGCTTTGCTCCGTCGTTTTTGCGTTGCGCGGGGGCCTGGGGGACTGGAGTTCCTTGAGGGCTTTGTAGTAGGCGCGCCGGATGGAGTTTTCGTAGCGCGTGAGCTTGGTGAGGGCGTCGGTTTCGCACTTTCGATAGAAGGAGATGCCGAGAAGGCGGGTGTCCTGGTCGTAGCGGATCTCCTCGGGGGAGCGGGCTGGACGGGGGGCGGTATTGGGGCAACGCTCGGTCTGGCGGACACCTTCCATCGCATAGACGAGGACGCCGGTCTCGATGCGGAGGGCGCGGCGGAGACGCCATTCGGCGCAGGCCAACTCGCGGACGTGAGAATCCTCGAGGGCGTTGGCGGGCTGGAAGACGTCGCGGAGACCGTCGAGCAGGGCCGCAAATTCGGCGGGGTCCTCCTCGGGGAGGACGGCGTTGCGGGAACAGAGTCCGTGGGTGCAGGAGTTGGTGGCGACTTTGGCTTTGCCCTCGGGAGTTTTGGGGCCGGTGGAGAGCTTGGAGTTACGGCGGTTGGCTTCGATTTTGAGTTGTGATGACATTGGGGGACCTCGGGGGGCGGGTTCTTTTGGGATCAGCCCCTATAGAAGGTTAGGCATGGGTCTGGCGGGCGGCAGGTTGGTCAGCGGGGCAAGTGATTGAGGGGGTGGGAGATGGAGTTGGGGGATGGGAGGGACCGAGAGAAAGCGTACGGTGAATCGGGGGCGGGTGCGGCAGAGCTAGGGGGAGGGGGTTATTCGTCCGAGTGCCCTAGACCTAGTCCGATACCCCGTATTCTTCCTCTGAGGCCACTGAAGGCCATTCCGGTCGCGGCTGGAAGGGGAAGGCAGAATGCCCGGCGTGGTCTTTGGACTTGGCTGGGCTATGATACCTTGTCTTCGAAGCGACGCGGGCTACAAGTTGGCTTCAGGTGCGTTGTCGCACGATCCGTGTGGTTCCAGAGTCGAGTACGAAATGCGTCTTAGTGAACGCGCCGTAGCTGTGCTTGCGATCATACGTCGTGATCTTACAGATCCAGGCGAACACGCCGCCCAGCTTGGCTGCCTCGCGTTGAACGAGCGAACGGCGAATGAGCAACATTTGGCCGGTTGACGGCGTGAGGTCCCCAGTCGTCATTTCCCGCAGCTTGTGCGTCCAGTCAATCCAGCGCGCAACTTCGCAGCCGTCCTCGTCGACGACCACTGCCTCCTGAGTGCACCGAAAGTCAAAGGCTTCTCTTGCAAGGATCGGCGATGGCAGCCAGACGCCGCGGTGAAATCGCCACCACTGCCACCGGGGAACTGTGTTCGGGTCTGCCAGAGCGGCAAGCCGCCAGACCAACCAGTCAGAGTGCTGTTCCTGCCAATCGGCCGCGGGTGCGCGGTCGTAACTGCCCCCAAAGGCCAGGAGGTGCTCCTCTTCCCACCCGATCGTGCGCCGCGCATTCCTGGAACAAACGGTGTCGATGTCGGGGATGCGGGTTCCGGAACAGGCTTGAACGACACCGACGATGTCCAGGTCGTAAACTGAGCTGTCGCTCTCCTGGATGCGCCCACCAGCCTCCGCAATGAGCCAGTCCTCCCCGAGCTGCCGCTGCCACATGCTTGCGAGTTCGGTGGTTACCCACCCTGGGAGGGTGTCCACGGAATCGCGGGCCAGAGGGCACGTGGGCCAAGTCTCCGGCGGCTTCCCTGGAGGGACCAGCCACAGGCCCAAATCGATGGGGCAGGTCTGCGCTGCGAGCCAAAGGGACATGCCTGGCGTCATCCCCCGTACATGCACAGCCCAAGCCAGGGCCCGCAGGAATGCAGAGCGATACACTTCGCTCAGCGGAAGGTCCAAGCACGGAAGGTGGTCGTCATCCTGGCGCGTCCAAAAGGAAAGATAGGGCCTGCGCAGCGTAAGGCCGGTGACCTCGACGAGCTTTGTCCACTCAAACGCCCACTGGGCCAGGAAGCCAGGACAGTATTTTTGGTCGATATGCTTCGCATGCATCAAGTACACGGGGGGGACAAAGCTCTCCGCGTACTGCACAAAGAAGGGATGTGCTTCGAACCCCCCTGGCGCGCTTCCGGAATGCAGGTCGCCAACCACCGGGTCGCCGATGTACTCCCCGTACAGGTGTCTGGCGATCAGCCATGAGAGAAGTGAGGGCTTTGAAAGGTGTTGGGAGACCACGTCCCACGATGGCATGCCAACACTGCGGACCCTCGCCTGAAACAAGGCAAGTAGCCCAAACACCGCCACGCTCTCCAGATTCTGCGCGGCCATCCAGGCCAGGGTCGCACCGGTAACCTCCACCCCAAGCTCCGGATCGGCTAGCAGCGAACCGAGCGAAACACAGGCCCTCTCCCTGACCAGCCCAGATGGCCAAGTAAGGCGCTGGAAGAGCAGGTCAAGCACGGAGGCTTCAAGCGTCGTCACTGCCCTCCTCCAGGAATCCACGTCGGAGCCGGCAGGTTCAGCGGCACAAGTTGCAGCGTGGTCTCGGTCGCAGCCCGCGCCACCTCCTTCGCCATATCCGGGTGTTCCATGAACAGCAGAAACTCCACTAAGCGGGAGATGTAGCTGTGCACCGTGACGCCTGATCGATGGAGGTGCCCGGGATCGGACATCAGGGTGCTTTGCAGGAAGGCCAGCCACTTCTCCGGATAGATCTCTCTTAGCTTTGTCCACACATACCGTACTTCTTCGGTCTGTGAGAAGTAGCGGTTCCAGCCGTATCTCCTCCGCTGCGCAGCTACGAGCGCCTGGTAGGCGCCCTGTTTTCCCCTGACTTCCATCGTGAGCTCAAAACGTACCTTCGAGTCTCCGGAAAGGAACGATCTACCGCTGTCATAAGCCTCCAGAGCCTCGAGCACGTCCTTTTTGTGCCCCTGAGCGCGCCAGTACCTCGCCCACCCATCGACGTCCTCGTCCACGCGGTAGCTTCCGGCGGCCTCGGCCGCCCCCCGATAAGCTTCAAACTTCTCCGGAGGAAAGTCGCCGGGGTCTGGCATCGGCCCGCCCCCGACCAGCCCCTCCCGATCAGCCACGGAATCCCGCTGTGGCTCCGTGGGGCCCGAGGGCACATGGAATAGGGACAATCTACGCAGGCACTCGGCCGCGTTCCGGTCGCCTTTGTCGGAGCGGCCGGCCAGCGCCAATAGGTTTTCGCGCTCTACCGCAGTCTCCGCGACCGCCTGGAACACCCGGTTGCCCAGGTCCGCCTTGGACACAAACGTCTCGAAGATGGAATGCGCGTCCCAATACTCGCCGCGGGCACATAGCCACTCGTGGTATTTGACGAACCGCTGGAGATTGCCCTCGAACAAAAGTCGCCCTAGCCGCCGTGGTAGATGACCGGTCTCGTCCCCGTCAGTGTATTCTCCTACAGCCGAGATTGCCGGAGCCAGCCGCACCAACAGATCCAGTGCGTCACGGGCCCATCCGGCCTCCTGAAGGTGCTCTGCGGCATCAAGGCACTGGTCGAGGAGCATGTCCTTGTGGTACCCGTACGCAACGAGATTGGACCAGCACTCGCGCACCCACTTGGCCGCTGCGTCGCTCGTGGCGTGCGATGCGGCCAACTCAGCCGCCAGCGCGCACAGTTCTGCGCGGGAGCCGAAGTCCTCGGCGGTCGAACCGAGCTCCGATTCGATCATCCTCAGGGTTCCCATTAGGCCATCCGCCGTGAACCAAGTCCTCCGATAGGCAACGGTAATCTCCATCCAGACCTGCAACAGGAACAGCGGCGTCTGGTGAACGACCTCAATGTCCTCGCCGTCTATCGCTGGCGAATGCGCGGCAGCCTGGAGCGCTTGTAGATCCATCGCTAATCGAAAGATCGCCTTTCGGGCGGCAACCGCGAACCCGTGGCCCGTACGGTCCACTACGTAATCGGGCTGGCGAACCTCGGAGAGCTGGGCGAATATCCAAGAGTATCTAGTGAATTCCTTCGACCTAAGTCGCTGCGCGAAATTGCTGGCGGCCGCAGCACTGCAGTCAAGGAAACTGCCGATCCACCCCCTATCCGCGAAGGGCTCCGTCAGGCGGATGTTCAGATCCTGTTTTCCAAGTAGGCAATTCGCCGTGAACACGAAGAACATCCGCCAGAAGTATTCCGCCATCTCATCGTAGTGCCCGAAGAACTCATACTCCGGTATTCGAAGGACCCACGGCCCCGGCGTCTGAACCGGCACGTTCGAATCATTCGGCTCCCCCCGGAGGGCTCTCGCCAGGACCACGAACGGGTCCACCGAATCGCCCTGGCACCCTGTGAGCACGTCGAAGCCGTCCTCGCACGCCAGCAGCACCAACCGCGAGAGCGCCAGCGCTTTCTCGGCGGGCAAATCGTCGCTGCCCTCGACCACCGCGCGCAGCCGGTCCGCTTGTCTGTGAGCTCTCAACGAATCGGTGTAGTCCTCCCACAACGCCGCGGCAAACTCCGTTCGCTCCTGGCGCCGGATCCAATCCAGGACACTGCGCGGCTCGATCTTTGGAGCAAATGCCGCAACTCGGGCAAGGCACCGACCCGCATTCATTCGTGGATAGACGTCTTGTCGTCCCGCCTGCCCAGCCCGTATCCTCGCATTCAGCCGGTCGAAGCACTCTTCGATCACGGCGTTCATCCCGCTCCGCTGGCAGCACTCGGCAAGACACAGCAGTTCCAGGTTTCCAAGGCTATTCATCTTGCCTCGTGACCGATCCACGATGGTTTCGTCCTCTCGGATCGCAAGTTGGGGTGCGAGCAGCGGCTCCATGATGTAGTCCCGAGAGTCCACCGCTTCAGACAGATAGTCAGAGAGCAGCGCGACCTCCACAAAGCGGTCCAATTGGCCCCTCTGCAAAGCAATCCCAGCGCACCGCGTCAGGATTCGATCCGCGGTGTGCTTCGGATACCGCCGCGCCATGCCTTCGATCAACCACGAACGACTCGGGCCGCGCAGCAGGGGCTCCTCGTCGCCGCCCTCGGCTGCGAGCAGCCACTCGTACGACCAGCGGGAGAAACCCGGGGCGCGCGTCTTCAGCCATTCCAGAGCCATCTCGCGAATTAGTGCCGCGTAGTTCTGGTAGTCGGCGTGTTGCCGGACGAAGAACTGCAGGCTGGTATGCGCGAACTGCAGCCCGAGTGGCCCCTCGGCCGTGAGATGCGCAACCTGCCGGATGGCCGCGTCAATGGCGAGGGTTTGCCTCTCCGGGTATAAGCACTGGGCAATGGCTCTGCGAGACCACGGGAAGTCGCACGTGGCGAGCAGGCAGAGCACCTGCTTCGACTCGTGCGGAAGCTCTTCCCAAAAGCGCGAGTAGTATCGAGTTATGTCCCACTGGGGGGCGTCCGGCAGGCGCTCGACATCACGGGCGGTAATGTAGCCCTTAACGTGCTCTAGGGATTTGAGTAGGTATCCGAGGTGGAGCGGGTGCCCTTCGCTCCTCCTCCACAGCGCACCGGCGAGTTCGTCCAACCGATGCGAGTCTGCGTCGCCGTCCCGAAGGGCGCGTAGCTCGCTTGCGTGGAACTGTGCCCAACGCCGGACCGCCGTGTATTCGAGGGCCGGAAGGTCTAGCCAAGTCTCCCGCGGAGCAATCTCCGAGAGGCGCCTGGGCAGCCGGGAAGCATCGACCGGCTGTGTGCCGATCAGCAGAATAACGCCCCGTGGAATCGGTGTGAGAAGCTGGAACAGGTTGCTGAGATCGGTGATTGACTCAGCGTCCCTCCAGACGTGATCAAGCCCATCTAAAATCACGACCAGCCTGCTGCCCCGGTCTGATATCTGTCCCCCAGAGTCTGAAAGCCAGCCCGGCAGGTCCTCAGCACGCGGGTTCCCGCGACGCAGCTCCAGGCCGAGGCGGGCGCACAGCGTTTGCAGCTCCGACATCAGCGAGCTGGCGACCTTTAGGTGGTCGTAGCGGAACGGAGTGGGATCGTCTCGCGAAAGGAAGAAGTGGTGTCTGACTACTGGTGTATCTGTCTCGCGCAGTTCGCGGTACAGGTTGCTTATGTACGTGCTCTTGCCGATGCCGGGAGGCCCGGTTACGACTACACAACCGCTCGCCATTGTCCGCAGCCGGCGCTTCAGGTTCCCATGAAAACTGTCATCGGGAATGACAAAGTCAGGAGGCACCGCGAAGTCCTCAGGAAGTGCCTCCAATGGCTGCCACCTTGCCGCGCCCTTGACCGCGGCGAGTGTGATCCGGCCATCCGGTGGGGGAGAGTGCCGGTCCCGAACCCACATCCGGAGCTCGTCCTTCAGGTACTTCCAACCATTGAGGTCCCCGTGCAATCTCATGAACCGATGCAACACCCCTTCTTCCAGGGCCTCTAGGTTCGGCAGATCGAGTTGAAACCTGAACGCGGCAAAGAACTCCCGCGCGTTCTGCTCCCCACCAAGCTGTGCCACGACCGAATCCCGCAACGTGGCATCGCTTATCCGCTCAAGATCCACCACTCCCGGAGCCGCGAAGGAGCTCCAGAGATCGTCCCCCGGCCGCCTGTTCGAGAATAGGCTAGCCTCGACCTTGGCGTATGCGCCCTTGAGTTCCAGGAAGCTTCTGCCCCATTTCGACAGAAGCGAGAGTAGAGTGTTCCCCTTCTCGGAGGTCCTTTGTTTCAGGAGGTCGTCCCAGCTATATGGGTCTGCGGCATCGTCGGGATGAGCCGAAAACTTGACCTGCCTTGCTACGATCACGCCGTCCACGCGCAACGCCACGACGTCATCAAGAAATCCAGCGTCGTCCGCCTCGACGCGCGCCCATTCATAACGATCGGGGTGCTCCAACATCTCGACGAGCACGTCCAAGGCGACAACGTCCTGATAGTCGTCGCCGGCGCGGCGGACGCCGGAGGGCGTATACTCTGAAGGCACGACACCATTATCGCCGCTCTCTGGCCACGACTTGGGAGGGCGGTTTGGTCAAACCTGGGCCTCGTCCAGGACCGGTTCCGGTCTTTAACGACGTGCCAGGGCTAACTCCCGAGAGCCTTCTGGCCACTGAGCGCGCGCCACACGGCCCCGTTGTCGGCATTGCGGGTTTCTGGTGCTGGAGCTGGTACAGTCGTTGCAGAGAGACAATGGGCCGTTTGGCAACTGAGTGGACCCTGGTTGCGGGCGGGGTGAGGTTCTGGCCTGCATTTGCCACCGGCGACCTGCTGCGGCGCGCGCGACGGCGCCGCAGCCGCTGCGTTGCGCTCGGGGGCGCTGACCGGCCGGACCGCTCCCTTGCGGTCGTGGCTCGGAAGGGCGCAGCGAGTTTCGAGGGGTTTGGCGAGCTACGAGCGCGAACGGGTGTACTTCGATTCCCAACCCGGGCGTCGCCACGAGTGCGTGCGCCACGGGTCGGTGACCTCTCGGAAGGGCGCACCGAGTTTTGTGGGATTTAGCGAGCTCGGCTGAAGAGGCCGAATCTGCGAGTAGGATAAGTTTCCGGCTTGTGCGGGCGCACTGGGCAGGCGCGGCGTGCCATTCTGGCAGGACGAGAGCTACGATCACTTGGTTCGGTTCGAGCGGGATTGACAAATGACCGGGTTACAGAACGCCGGGCGGAAGCCCGGCGGCAGCCTGAAAGGGCTGCCCCACCACCCTCACTTGTGGTCGAGGGTGAGACGGTAGACCTCGCGCTTGGAGAGGCCGCGGTCGCGGGCCACCGACTTGATGGCTTCCATGCGGCTCATGCCTGCGCTTATGCGCGCGGCGATTGCGTCGGCCACGGGGGTGTCGTCGTGGGGTGGAGCGGCGGCCTTGCCGATGAGCAGCGTGAATTCCCCTTTGAGAGGGATGTCGGCTTGCCGCAGTTCGCCGGCGGTTCCGCGGAGGAACTGTTCGTGGATCTTGGTGATCTCGCGCGCCAGCACCACCGGGCGCGGACCGAGCACCTCGTCGATATCGGCCAGGGTCTCGCGGATGCGGTGGGGCGCCTCGAAGAAAACCAGCGTGGCCGGCTCGTCCTTGAGGGCCGCCAGCGCCTTGCGCCGGGGCGAGGAGCGGGCGGGAAGGAACCCGCCGAAGTGGAACGCGTCGGTGGGCAGGCCGGAGGCGGCCAGCGCGGCCAGCACGGCGGAAGGCCCGGGAATCGGCTCGACCCGGATGCCGTGCTCGAACGCCTCGGCGACGAGGCGGTAGCCCGGGTCCGATACCAGCGGGGTTCCGGCATCGGAGACCAGGGCGATGCGGGCTTCGTTCCGCAGTTTCTCGAGCAACTCGAGCGCCCGGGCCCGCTCGTTGTGCTCGTGGAAGCTGACGGTGGGTTTGTGGATGCCGTAGTGGTCCAGCAGCTTGCGGGTCTGCCGGGTATCCTCGCATGCGATCAGGTCCACCTCCCTGAGGATGCGCAGCGCGCGCAAGGTAATGTCTTCCAGGTTCCCGATGGGCGTGGCGACCAGGTACAGGGTTCCGGGCATGTGATTCCCAGTGTAGAACGCGCGAGGATTGCGTTACGATAGACCTGACCGGCGATACTATGGACGATCCCTCCGCATACTATGTCTGGGAGGTCCCGGGCAAACCCGTTCGAGTCTGCCTCTCCTACAACGCGATGGACCGCGTGTTGAACGAGGCGATGCGCGGGCTGGGGCTGTTGCCGCGCCGCGGGGCGGAGGTGGGCGGCCTGCTGCTCGGGACGGTCGAGGCCGGTGAGGTTCCGACGACCCGAATCGAGGACGTCGTTCCGGTGCCCATCGAGTATGCGTTCGGGCCCTTCTACGCCTTCTCGGAGAACGACAAGAAGGACTTCGGCGAGACCGTGCGGCAGTGGGAGCGCTCGGCGGACCGGCCGCTCCACGCGGTTGGTTTCTACCGCTCGCATATGCAGGACCAGCTTGCCCTCGGCCAGCATGACTTGTGGCTGTTTTCGAACTACTTCCGCGACCCCTCGGACGTGGCGCTGCTCATCCGGCCGCGGGCGATGCGCTCGAGCGCGGCGGGATTCTTCATCCGGGAGCAGTGGCAGATCCGCGCCGAGTCAAGCTACCTGGAGTTCCCCATGCGGCCGCAGGAGCGGCCGGCCCGGCTGGCGACCCAGCCCACGCCTGAACCAGCGCCGGCGCCCCTACCGGCGCAAGAGGCAGCGCCGGCGCCACCTGTGGATGTGCCGTTGCCTTCGTTCCTCAGCGTCCCGCCTCCGGAGGAGAAGAAGAAGAGGAATTGGAAGTGGTGGAAGCGCGCCGGGAAGGACGGACCCTCCGTCGAGCCGCGCGAGACTGAACAGCAGCCGATCCGGCCGCGGCAGCCCTTCTGGACGTCCTGGTGGGTCCAGGTTCCGATCCTGGGCTGCCTGTTGCTGGTGGACGGCCTGTTGGGCTTTGTCTCGGCGCGCCAGTTCCGGCCTCCGCCCGCGCGCCCGGCCGCAGCGCCCCGGGACCCCTATGCACTCTCGCTGATGGTGGTGGAATACGGGGATAATCTGTGCCTGACCTGGGACCGGAACGCTCCGGCGATCGCGCAAGCCGAAAGGGCCGTACTGTCGATTTCCGATGGCGACCAGAACCAATCCCTGGATGTGGAGCTGCCGGTATTGCAGAGCCAGGCTTTTGGCGTGACGTACCACCGCGTGACCGACCGGGTCAAGTTCCGGCTCGAGGTCTTCCTGAAGAGCCGGCGGAGCGTCAGCGAGACCTGGGAGCTGGGCGCGAGCGCCGCGTCGCCGCCGTTGGAGACGCCGAGACCCGTCCGGTAGGATAGGGCTCCAGCCCTGTCCCCAGGATTCTTTCCCAGCTTTAATACGTGAGCGAAGCGTTTGCGCAGGATTCTGTCAGTGATTCGGAAGCATTTCGGAAGCTCCTTTCGCGGGGTGGTTGCGCCAGAATTCGGTTGTCATGAGAATCCTACTGGTTCTTCCCGCGGGCGTTCAGGTACGCGTCACGAAAGAGCGGCCCGAGGTGCCGAGACGCGAGATGCTTCGGTTCAGCGTGCTGCCGCTCGCGATCGTAGCCGCCCTGACCCCGCCCGAGCATCCGGCGCGAATTATGGATGAGAACGTCGAGCCGCTGGATTTCGACTCTGACGTGGACGTGGTCGGTGTTACCTTCATGACCGCGCTCGCGCCGCGGGCCTACGAAATCGCCCGCCAGTTCCGGGCGCGCGGCAAGATCGTGGTGGGCGGCGGGTTTCACCCGACGCTTTGCCCCGAGGAGGCGGCGGGGCACTTCGATGCGATCGTCGTCGGAGACGCCGAGGGGGCATGGGAAGAGGTGTTGCGGGACATCGAGGCGGGCCGGCTGCAAAAGGTGTACTCGGAGCAACGTGCTGGTTTCTGCAAGAGCATCGCGCCGGCCAGCGGCGAGCTGCGCAGTCCAATCCCTCGCCGCGATCTGCTCGCGCGCACCGAGAAGTACTACGTCACGATCCATGCCGTTCAGACCGGACGGGGTTGCCGGCACGGCTGCCGGTACTGCTCCGTGACCGCCTTCCACGAAGGGACGCATCGCCGCCGTCCGCTGGCCGACGTGCTGGCGGAACTCCGGACCGTCCCGCGCGACTTCATCTTCGTCGACGACAACATCATGACCTCGCGGGACTACGCCAGGGACCTGTTCCGGCTGATGATTCCGCTGCGGAAACGCTGGGTGGCGCAGTGCTCCCTCGAGATCGCGGACGATCCCGAGCTGCTGCGGCTGGCGCGCGCGGCGGGGTGTCGCGGATTGTTCATTGGCATCGAGACCGTGAGTGAGGAGAACCTGGCGGCGATGGGCAAGCAGTTCAACGACAGCCGCCGCTACCAGGAGCGCTTGCGGAAGATCCGCCGCCAGGGCATCGGCGTGGTGGCGGGCATGATCGTCGGGCTGGACAAGGACGACTCCGGCGTGTTCGAACGTGGTCTGCGATTCTTGCAGCGGATGCGAATCGATGGACTTCAACTCAACATCCTCACGCCGCTTCCCGGCACGCCGTTGTTCAACGACATGCAGCGGGCGGGCCGCCTGACTGACGATGACTGGAGCCACTACGACTTCCGGCACGTCGTGTTTCGGCCAGCGGGGATGACAGCCCGGCAACTCCAGGAAGGCGCGGATTGGCTCTACGCGCAATTCTACCGGCTCGACCGCGTTCTATCCCGGTTCGTGCGCACGATCCTCACTGCCGGCTGGGTCCCGGCGTGGTTGGGGCTCAGACTGGGCCTCACCTATCGATACGACAACCGGCGGGAGGGGATCCGGGGCCGAAACCCGGCGCAATACGGCGAGCGAACGCTTCGGCCCGCCGCCGAATTCTCCGCGGCCGGAGCGCGCCACTAAGACCGATTGGAGCAGCAAGTCTCGGACCCCGTCTCCGCGGGCCGCGGCGAAGAGCACCGCAGGGTCGCCCTGCGCATCCGAGCACCGGAGTTCGGGAGTCTACGGCTGGGAGGCGGCCACCGGCACGGAGAGCGAGCCGACGGCGCCAGTCGAGTGGTCGTAGACCAGGATGCGAACCTTCGTGCTCGCGTTGTCGATCGGGAAATCCTGCTCAAAGGGCAAACCGTTCTTGGCGGCGGTCTCACGCTGTTCCTTGGTGAGGCGGAGATTGAAGTCCGCGGGCACAGGCGCCCCGGCCAAACCGCTGGCAGTGTAGCCCGCCACCAAAGCGGTGACGTGGCTAGTGAAGACGCCGCCCTCCTCGCGCAGCGACAGGCCGGAGGGGTCGATCTGGACTTTGAGATGGAGGGCCTTCTGCGCGCCGGAAACCGGAGAAACGGTCGCGCGGAGGCCGATCTGCGGATCGTCGAAGGGACTCCTGATCGCGGCCAACAGAGCCTCCTGCGCGCGCATCATCGGCGGCCGTCCATCGGGGAAGGCGTAGAGCCGAAACATGGAGCGGGAGACGGGACTCGAACCCGCGACGTCCAGCTTGGGAAGCTGGCATTCTACCACTGAATTACTCCCGCTTCTGTTTCATCTGTAAGTATAACAAAAAGAGCGTGATTTCTCAATACTTAAATCGATCCAGCAGGAGAAGCTAGCTTCTACCACTGTCGCTCCTATCGTATTGATTCTTCGCAACGTCATGAGCGCTCTAGACCGCCAATCGCAAGAGAACAGACACCAAATGTACGCGGCACGGAACCTCATCCAGCGTACCAGAGCCGCCGATCATCTCGTCGGGGGCTCGGCCTTCCCTGGTCGAGGTCGGCGGACACTGAAGTAGGCCTGACCAGATGCTGGCTTCCTCATAACGAGAGAGCCTGCTGCTTGGGCGCGCCATCGAGGATCTTATAGCCCATATCGCTGTAGCCCTTCAATCGCCGTTCGTACATGCGCGCCAGCATTCGCACATTCCCATCGACGTAGTCGTAGACTTCGACGACGCGCTTGTTGTCGTGCAGCCGGTGAAGCCGGCCCGCGTACTGCTGCAACGTCCCCTTCCAGGAAATCGGCATCGCCAGAAACAGCGTGTCGAGCCGGGCGTCGTCGAAGCCCTCGCCGATGTAGCTCCCCGTGGCAAGAATCACGCGCTGCTCGGTTTCTTGAACTGCGGCGAGCTGCTCCGAGATTGCCCTGCGCTGCTTTCGGCCGAGGCCGCCCCTCAAAACGAACACGTTCTTCACCAGCCCGCTCAGCTTGCTCGAAAAGACGTTCAGGTGCGCCGTTCGGCCGGTTAGCAACAGTGGGGACCGGCCCGCCTGGACCGCGCGGACAAGATCTTGCGCAATCATGTCGTTGCGTGGCTCATCGCCAACCAGATCGGCGTAGATGTCTTGAATGGTGATGTCCCCTGGTTCGGAGGGCATCTGGAAATCGGTGGGCCGCGGGATGACTACGTGCTCGAAGGGACTGGCCTCGGTCATCGTCCGAGCGCTCATGCGGTAGCGAATCGGTCCACACTGCATGTAGATGATCGGGTGATGACCGTCCTTCCCTTCGGCGTCGCCGTGAGGCCGACTACGTAACGCGCCTTGGCCTCGCGCATCACCTTCTCGAAGGTGACCGCCGAGAGATGATGGCACTCGTCAACGATTACGTGGCCGTACTCAGCAACGAAATCCTTGACTTCCTGCTTTTGGTGAAGGCTCTGAAGAACCGCGACATCAATTCGCCCTGTCCGGCTCGTCTTGCCGCCGCCGATCTGCCCTATCTCATCGACCGACAGATCCAAGAACATCGCCAGCCTCTCTCGCCACTGATCGAGCAATTGCTGCCGGTGAACCAGCACGAGTGCGCTCACCCCTCGATGTGCGATCAACCACGCAGCCACAGCCGTCTTGCCGAAGGCGGTCGGAGCGCACACAACCCCCTCGTCGTGCTGGATAACGGCTTCGACCGCCTCTTCCTGATGAGCGCGCAGACTGCCTCGGAATTCTACACTGATCGGGGCTCCGGAAAATCGCTCGTCCTGAACCAGTGGCTTCACTCGATGACTCTCGAACAGCGCTGTCGCATCGGCCAGACATCCGCGCGGCAAGGCCAGGTGCTTGGGCAGATCCTCACCGCACCCGATAACCCGAGGCTTGTCGTAGGTGGAAAGGCGCAGCGATTGCGCCTTGTAGAACTCCGGATTCTGGAAAGCGGCGATTCGGAGCAACCGGTTCAGCATCGCCGGCGGCAATCCCTTCTTTTCGATGAAGAGAAGATTGGCGCGTACGATGTTCACGGACGCAGGTAGAGGGCCTTCGATGGGACGATCCGCGCGCTTGCGCGACGGCGGAAGCGTCCAAGGGTCCGGGCCATCCCCGTCCTGGGTCGCGCTGATGCGCACTCCAATGAGATCTCCCCTTCGTTGAGCCTCTGCGACCAGAGATTCAACTGCCGCAGAACTGATGCGACGGATTGAGGAGAGAAACGCCCACTGATCGGGGTAGGGCACGATCCTGTCATCCACAAACACGCTGTTGCCGTCGTCGCGTGGCTTTTTTTGTAGTGGAAGTGCGATCAGGTTGCCGAAACCGCCCTTTGGCATCGTGTCTTGGTTGGGGAAGAACCGATCGTAGGAATCGAGGCCGATCTGATGGCGGCGCTCCATCGTGAGTGTGAGCAACGCGCAGCCGAGTTTCCTTGCCAACGCCGCTGAAATAGCGCGATCAAAGAAGATCCAGAGGTGACCGCCGTCCCCGGATCTCGATCTCTCCAGAGCGGCCGGGACATCCCAATCCCGGCAGGAGGCGAGAAACGCCGCGGCGTCCTCTTGCCACGTCTTCTTGTCGAAATCGGCGGCAAGGAACCAGCACGTTTCATCGAGCAGTAAGGGGTAGACTCCAACGGTGATCTCGCCCGTGAGATGAGCTCGAATCGCGTCGTCGGTGAGAGGGAGGTACTTCCGAGTTTCCTTGTCGACTTGCTGCCGGTCCTCCTGCTTCGCTGCGTAGTACGCCTTCCAGTCCCGCTCCGATTTGGGGCTGTACCCTTTTCGACCGTCCGGGCTCTCCCAACGGACTGCGTACACATCTTCACGGCCGCGAAAGAGCCCCCGAAACAGCGTGACCTTCTCCTCCGGCGCCAGCACCGGAGCATTCTTGGCCTCGGCAGGCTGTCGTGCCGCGTCCGTGTCGGAAGGGATCTCGATGCCATGTTCGGCAAGCAGTTCTCGGAGGCGTCGATTCTCGCTGCGAAAGCGGAGGAGTTCGTCACTCATCGGCCCTCGCGGCGTGTTCCAGCATTCGGATGACTTCGAGGAATCGTTGCTCAATGGCGGAGGATGATGTGAGGGAAAAGCCGAGTTCGACTGCCAACCCCTCCAACTCAGGACGCCACTCCTGGGGCATGACGAACTCGGGCGGGAATGCGTGAGTCGCGCGCTCCTCGAACACGCGGTGCGCCGCATCGGCGGTCTCAGGGTAGTTGAGCTCCCCAAGTGCGTCGATCAGCAGAATGTCCAGCACGTCCCGCGCCCGTCCCGTGGCCGCCGGGCCGGTGCAGGCATGGAGCTTTTGCGCAACCTGGTCGGCAAGACCCAAACAGCGTACGGGCGAAATCACCGGAATTCCTAGTTCCAGCAAGCCCTGGACTTTGGGCTCCACCAGATCAACGTGGCCCACCTTGGCGGGCCCAAGATCAACTTCGATAGTCTGCCAGGAACGGGTTCGATATTGGATGGCGACCTGGACCCGAACGGCATCCGCCTGTTCCATGTCCCGAGTCCGAGCCTTGAGTCGAAATGTGAACTCATCGAAGCCCAAACTCAATGCTTCCGAAAGCGTTCGAAGGCGGCTCGTGCGAGTGCCTTCCATCCCCAAATCCAGGTCCTTCGTTGCGCGGGCGCGCTGCGCGAAGCGCAGTTCCATCGCGACGCCGCCTTTGAGACAGTAGGTGCCCAGGACGCCCTCTACAAGCGCTCTTTCGAGAACCCCACAGAGCGCCAGAAAAGAGACCCAGCGCCGCAGGCGCTCCTGATCGAGCCCCAGTGCCCGCGCGACACGAGCCAGTCTCCTCTCGAGCCGCTCCGACGGCCGCGGCCTGGAGCTCATCGGGTTGTCAGCTCCATCCGGTTCCGGGGAGAACTTAGAGACCTGAGGTATGCCTCGACCCGCCGCCGAAGTTGCCGTGCCTCCGCATCGCTGATGAATCCCTCGCGCCGGGCGTCGGCAATGGCCCGGCGCACCAAGTCAATCCTTCCACCGGACCGAAGCAGGTCGGTGACGGTCTTGTTGATCGTCGTAACCGGAATCCCATCTTGGACGGCGATGTCCTCCGGGGTGAGGTCTTCGTGGTGTACAACAACGCCCTTTGGCCTCTGTCGCCGCAGCCGGGCGGACTTGGGAACCGTGAGGTGAATCACGTTCGGGTTCGCGTCGGAGATTCCATACACGGCCAGGGCTGTTGCGTGCGATAGGGCCACGTCGTTGGGCCCGCGGTTCGCCTTGGCCCAAAGGACGGCTTCCCGGTATTGGGAGAAAGGGCCGGGGGAGAAATAGGGAATGCGATAGACGCCTCGCGCCGTTCGCTCGATCCGCCCCCGCTGTGCCAGCCTGGCAAGGACGGAGTCGGTGAAACCAGCCTGTCGAGCCTGCTCGGCCGTCAGGAGGCCGTCGCTATCCTCAGCGAGCGCGGCAAGTTCGTCAAAACGTGAGCGTGGCACAGCTTCATTTTGCCACGTTGGGGGTTCTGTAGGCAACAGCCTGCCATGTCAATATCATTCCATTGTGGAACTATATTGACGACACCTCGCCACTCGCCGATGCGAGATCGGGAGCTGCCTTTCCTTTTGTCTTCGTAGCCGGGGACGGGCCTTCTCGCGGACGACCCGAGTCGGGTGAAGCGCCGGGGATGTCGATCTGATCCAGCTTGGCATGGACCTCCGTTGCCGGCACGAGATAGCGCATCGTGGTCTCCAGCGATTTGTGCCCCATCCAGTGCTGCACCGTTCGCACGTCGAACCCAGCTCGTAGCATTCGAGTCGCGTACGTTGACCGGAACGTCTTCAGGTCAAACTGCTCGGCAGCCAGCCCGGCTCGCTTGGCGACGGCTTTGCACCGATCGAGCATGTGCTGGTCCCGGTTCCCGGTTGGTGACGGAAACACGAACCGGCTGTGCTCTCTCTTGACGTGATTCCTGAGGACGTCGACCAGATGGGCCGCGATCGGCACCTCCCGCTCCTCCCAGCGCTTCGCATAGAACCCAAGCTGCGGCTTTGCTGTAACGCGGACGGTCCGGAGATCGAGATTGACATCGCTCCAAGACAGGTACATCACCTCTTGCTCACGAAAGCCGGTCAGCAGGAACGTGTAGAACAGCGCCCGTTCGAAGTCATCGCACGCCCTGAGAAAGCCATCCAAGTCTTCCTGCCGATACTCCCTCGGCAGCGTCGTGATTCGTTCCGGCAGATCGAGAAGCCGCGTGATCCCACCACGCCCCTGACGCTTGAAGAACTGGGCGATGATGATCGTGTTGTGCAGGACCGTGTTGGCGGACATGCCTTCATCGCGCTTCAAATGCACAATGTAGGCGTTGAGGTCGGCGATGGGAATCGTCTCAACCGACCGCCCTTCGAAGTACCTCGCGAAGCGTCGCAGGACTGCCTGATACTTCCTATAAGTGTTCAGCTTCTTGAGCGTCTCGACATGCTCGAGGTACTGTGTGACTGCCGGTGCAAGCGGCTGCGCGGCAGGCTTCGCCGGGGCAGGTCCGTACCCGGGAATTCCCAGCTTCCGCCCTTCCAGTTCATGGCGCTTTCGGCGCTGGGCCTCGAGAGCCTCGGCTGCGGTTATGCCGGCGGCCTCGCGACGCCGTTTGCCGCCCTCATACCATTCGACGAAATACCGGCCGTCGGGGAGAGCAGTCCAATCGTAGCCGCCGCCGGGCTTCCGTGGAATCGAACGGAGTTTCCACCCTCCGTTTGTATTTGTCTTCTTCAGGATGTTGACGCGTGCCATGCCGGTGCCTCGTGTGCTCCGATTCTATACGGAGTCATGGACACCATTCAAGACACCACGGCAAGAACTGGCTTTAGAATCAGCTGAAGAAAGGAAGCTGGCATTCTACCACTGAATTACTCCCGCTCGCTTGTTGCCGACTGGCGGCAGGCTGACTCTCCGAATGCTAGCACAACCGGGCGACCGATTCCAGCTTCGGGAGTGGCTTACGGCAACCCCGGGGCGATCCCGCCGAACACGCAGTTGCTCTTTAGTCTCGCAGCGGCTCAGCGCGGGGTGGCGCCGCAGATCGTGAATCACCACATCGTGCAGCCGGTCTTCGATGTTTACGCCGACATCGGCCGCCGCGATCTGGGCGGCGTGGGGGCCCAGGTGCGCAGGATCGTCGGCGAAATGACTCCCCGATTGCCTCGCGGGATAGCGCTCGTGGTTCGCCACCAGGTCGGGACGGTTCAAACCTCCTTCGCACGCCTGGGGCTGGGGTTGATTGTCTCGGTGATCCTGGTCTACCTGCTGATGGTGGTCAATCCCCAGTCGGGGCTGAACCCGTTCATTATTCTCATGCCTCTGCCGAGCGCTGTGGCGGGTATTCTCCGGATCTTGTTTGCGCCCCAGACCACGCTCGGCGGAGCCGTCGTTCGATCCAGCGGGGCCCCCCATTCGGTTCCTTCCACCCACGCTGTGCTATACTCGCCTAATCACAATCTAGCGTCCATGGAGAGACGTTAATCTGGGTTCATTTCGCGGGCTGCCGCGGCGAGAATTTCTGGAGGAGGTGTTTTGGTTTGAGACGATTCTTCATCTGGACGGGCATCCTCACGGCTGCCGCCGTGTCGGTGTTCGGCCAGCGAGTCCCTCAACCCGACTCTCGAAACGACCCCAGGGTGGCTCTCCTGCGGAACTTTTTCCGCGCTTTCCACAGCCCCGTCAGTCACTTGGCGCCGGATTTCCTGGCTGCGGCGGATCGCCACGGCCTGGACTGGCGCCTGCTGCCTAGTCTCTCTGTAGTTGAGTCAGGTGGGGGAAAGAACGCTCCCAAGAACAACATCTTCGGGTGGGCCTCCGCGCGGCGAAGCTTCACCTCGGTCCGCGGCAGCATCGATTGGGTAGCTTCCCGGATTGCCCACTCCAAGCTTTACCAAGACAAGGACTTAGATGGAATTCTCGCGACCTACAACCGACGCGCAGGCTACGCCGCTCGCGTCAAGTCCGTCATGAAACTCATAGCTCCGGATCAGACCGTCGGAGCCCTGTACTCCCTCCGCGCGCGGATCAACCCAGCGAACGGACCCCAGCAACCAGCCCTCCCAGCACCAGTACCGTAACCGCAAGCGCCAGAGCCCAGCGCAGTATCCGCTGTGTCCGGGTCGACTCCATTTCAGTGTCGTGCTTTATTTGGTCATCCAGCGATTCGAACATCTCGTCTCACCTCCTCATGGATGAGGGTTCCACCATGAGACACATACCTTTACCCCTCCATTCTAGATCCGAACTTTTCAGAAGGACAGAGAAATATCGCCGTAACCCCCCGGGACCGTACTGGTCCAGTCGTAAGAGTACTGCGCCGGGGCAAGCCCCTTCGGGGGCACGCCTATCCGCCGGAGGCGGCAAGCCGCGCGGTTAGCGCCCGCCGGAGGCGGCAAGCCGCGCGGTCAGCGCCCGCCGGAGGCGGCAAGCCGCGCGGTCAGCGCCCGCCGGAGGCGGCCTAAAGCCCCATCCGCTCCAGCTTGCGGTAGAGCGTCTTCCGCTCGATCCCCAGAATCTTGGCCGCCCGGCTCTTGTTTCCCCCGGTTGCCGACAGCACCCGCCGGATCTGGTCGGTCTCGGTGTCGGCCAGCGACTCGCTCGGCTGCTCGCTCGGCTCGCTTAAGGCGATCGCCTCCTCGACTGCCGCCTGATCGATCCAGCCGTTCGGCGCCAGAATGCTCAGCCGTTCCACCATGTGCTGCAACTGCCGCACGTTCCCCGGCCAGATGTGGTCCAGCAACGCCTTCAGCCCCGAGTTGGCGAGCTTGGTCTGTTGCTGGTAGCGGTCGTTGTATTTCTTCAGGAAGTACTGCACCAGCAGGGGCACGTCGCCCCGGCGCTCCCTGAGCGGCGGCACCACGATCCGCACCACGTTCAGCCGGAACCACAAGTCCTCCCGGAATTTGCCCTCGTCCACCTTCTGGTGCAGGTCCTGGTTGGTCGCGGCGATCACCCGCACGTCCACCACTTTGGACCGCGGCGCCCCTACCGGCCGAATCTCCCGATCTTGGAGGAAGCGCAGCAGCTTCAACTGGAAGTTCAGTTCGACGTCGCCAATCTCGTCCAGGAAGACCGTCCCCCGGCTGGCCGCCTCGAACACCCCGATGCGGTCCCGCTCGGCGCCCGTGAAGGCCCCCCGCATGGCCCCGAACAGCTCGCTCTCGAGCAGGCTGGGCGCGATCGACCCGCAGTCCACCGCCACGAACGGATGGGGGGACCTCGGGCTGTTGCGGTGGATCATTCGTGCGATCAGCTCCTTGCCCGTTCCCGTCTCGCCCTCCATCAGCACCGTCGCGTCGGTCGGGGCCACCCGCGAGACCACCTTGTAGATTTCCACCATTCCCGCCGAGCTGCCGATCATCTCGGTTTCCGGCAGTTCCTCGGTCTCGGCCTCGTCCTCTCGTACCCGTCCCGACACGGTCGCCTCGGCGCGCTTGACGGTCTCCACCATCCGCTCCAGCTCGAAGGGCTTGGCGATGTAGTCGAAGGCTCCGCCCCGGGTGGCCGCCATCACGGTTTCCATGGTCCCGCGCGCCGTCATCAGGATCACCGCGCAGTCCGGGTTCTTGGCCCGCGCCGCGTTGAGCACATCCAGGCCCGTGCGCTCGTCCAGGTAGATGTCGGAAATCACGATCGGGTACTCGCACGCGTTTAGCCGCTCGATCGCTTCATGGGTCGAGGACGCTGCATCCACCTCGTAGCCTTCGCACTCCAGCAGCGTCACGATGGTCGTCCGCACTGCCGCGTCGTCTTCCACCACCAACAGTCGTGCCAAGTCTGACCTCTACTCTCGTACGACTCCGGCAAACTGCGCCGGCAACACCAGCGTAAAGCAAGAACCCTTGCCCGGGGCGCTAGTCACCTCGATCCGCCCTCCGTGGTGCGTGACGATCTGTTCCACGATCGAGAGCCCGATCCCGGTTCCCGTCTCCCCGGATTCCACCGCCCGGCCGGTCCGGTAGAACTTCTGGAAGATCTTCCGCAACTCCTGCTGCTCCATGCCGATTCCCTGGTCCCGCACCGCCAGCCGCAGGCGCTCGCCATCGGCCCGGCCCGACACCGTGACCACGGTCTGCGCCGGTGAGTACTTTACCGCATTCGTGAGCAGGTTGTATATGGCGTATTCCATCAGCTCGCGGTCGCCGGTGAGCACCGCATCCGCCACGTCACCCACTTCGAACCGGATCTGCTTGCGCTCCGCCAGCGGCCGGGCCCGCGCCAGACAGGCCTCCAGCACCTCGCGCGCGGCGAAGGTCTCCTGCTTTAGCTCCATTTCTCCCGCCGACAGCCGCTCGACGTTCAGAAACGTCTCGATCATCCGCGCCAGCCGCTTGGACTCCGAGTTGATCAGGTCGGCGATCTGCTTGCGCTTCTCGTCGCTTAGGTTGTAGCGGGTCATCAGTTCGCTCGATCCCTGGATGGCCGTCAGCGGCGTGCGCATCTCGTGCGTCACGAAGTGCACCGCCTGCTGGTAGCGCGCCGTCTGCGCCTCGCTCCGCCGCAGTTGCCGCCGCACCGTCACAAACTGGAACCAACCCGCACCCCCCGTCGACAGCCAGGCCGCCGAGACCGCCGCGAAGTACGGAAACACCACGCCCCGCGTGAACAGCCAGTACGGTCCCACGTGCGCCGCCACCAGCACCAGCACGGCCAGCGCGTAGGCCTGCCACCCGCTTCGGAAGGCGAACGCGGCTACGCCAGCCGCCGCCAGCAACAGGCACAATCCCGCCACCGCCGGGTTCGACGCGCTTTCGAGAAACCGCCCACCCTCCAGCGTCTCGAAAATGCTCGCGTGGATCTCGACCCCCGCCATGGTTTGCGCATCGGAAAGCGGCGTCATGAACCGGTCCGCCGCCGCCGACTGCGCCGTCACTCCTACAAACACCACCCGGTCGCGAAATCGTCGCGCGAACTCCGGGTGGTTCTTCAGTTCCCAAAGCGAAACCCGCTCGATCGGCGAAGAAAGATACCGGATCCGTATCGCCCTGGATTCCGACCACCGCGCTGGAATCGTTACCGCGCCCACCTGCAAATCCCTGGGAGACTCGATAATGTCCCGTACCCGGTGGCTCAACCGGTAGGCCTCCAAAGCCAGCGCCCACCGCCGGTCGCGCCCCGCCACCTTTTCGAGCGGCGCCTGCCGGCACACGCCCTCCCCCGGCTCCACGTGGACGTGCCCCACCGCGGCCGCCCGAAACTCCCGGAACGGCTCCTCCCAGCGCCTGCCCTGGTCCATCATTTCGCACGCCAGCGCCAGGTTCGGGATTCTCCCAAACACCGAGGCCAGCGCCGCGTTCTGCGCCGCATCGCCTTCATCCGCCAGGATGACGTCGATGGCCACCGCCTTCGGCCGCGCCGCCGCCACGCGCTCCAATCCCTCGGCTAGCGCTTGCCGCAGCTTGGGCATCCCGCCCAGTTTGGTCAGCGACTCCTCGTCCACCGCCAGCAGGATCGATCGAGACTGCACTGGCCCCGGTCGCCGGTAGCGGAACATCCAGTCGTAGGCGACGTTGTCGATCGCCGTGCCCAGCCAGCCGGCCACCATCGCCAGCACGAAGCTCGCCGCCAGCACCGACAAATACCCGACCGCCCGACTGCGCCTCATCTGGCCGCCATCGCCCTCTCGATTTCGTCCGCCTCTCTCGGCAGCGCCGCGCTCAGCACCTTCACTCCCTCCGCCGTCACCAGCAGCGTATCTTCGATCCGGATGCCGATCCCTTCTTCCGGGATGTACAGGCCCGGCTCCACCGTGATCACCATCCCCGCCTCGAGCGGCTGGGAATACGACGACGGCGGCGCGTCATGGACCTCCAACCCCACGTCGTGGCTGACCCCGTGCGTCAGGTACTTGCCCAGCTTCCCGTGCGCTTCGAGGTACTCGGTGGCCACCTGACGCAGGCTGTTCATCGTCACCCCGGGCTTCACCGCCGCCAGCACCGCTTTCTGCGCTCCCAGGACCGCCTCGTACAGCTCCCGCTGCCGCGCCGTGAACTTCCCGCTCACCGGGACCGTCCGCGTCACATCGGTTGCGTAGCTCGCGCACTGCGCGCCCACGTCCATCAGCACCAGCTCGCCGGCCTCCATCCGCCGCGAGTTCTTGGCGTAGTGCAGCACCGTCGCGTTGGGACCCGACCCGACGATCGGCTCATAGGCGTTCCCCTCGCATCCAGCCTCCAGCATCGTGTAGGTCATCGTCGCCGCGATTTGGTACTCATAGAGGCCCGCCGCGATCCGCCGCCACGCCGCCCGGTGCGCCTCCACCGTCACGTCCGTGCTCCGCTGGATCCGCTCGATCTCTCCGGCCGACTTCACCGCGCGCAGCCG
This sequence comes from Bryobacteraceae bacterium, assembly GCA_050008465.1. GTDB lineage: Bacteria > Acidobacteriota > Terriglobia > Bryobacterales > Bryobacteraceae > Fen-330. Next base: position 27,371 of record JBEKMO010000009.1, on the reverse strand, counting down.
CGCCAGCATCTCCTGCGCGTCCGGTGCCTCGCGCAGCGGGGCCAGGCTCTTCACCTTCGCCGTATCCGCTTTCAGCGCAAACACCCGCCCATGCGTTTCGAGCGCTTTCGCAAGCTGCCCCTCGAACTGGGTCCTGGCGAGCACCTGCTCGAATCCGGTCACCGCTCGCGCATTCTGGTCCTCCGCACTGGTCGCCGGTCCGGTGTATTTCTCCCTCTCCGGGTTACGCTTGGGCAGAAACAGCGTTTCGCCGGCCGGCGTCAGCAGCAGAATCGCCCCCTCCTCCCGCCACCCCGTCAGGTAGTAGAAGTTCGGCTCCTGCGCACCGTCCTCGTGCCCGAACAGCACCAGCACCGCATCCCCCAGCGCTTTCTGCGCCGCCACCCGCCGCGTCCGGTACTCCGCCCGCGGGATCTCCGCGCCCCAAACCCCCACCACCGCCAGCAACGCGATCCACGCTCTCCGCATACGTATCAGTGTATGAAACCCGTGACAGTACACTCAATCACCAATTTTCCGGGTGAACTGGTAACCTGGATGCGTTGTGACCCGCCACGGCAGTCGTTTCCTCGCCGTTGCCGCGCTCGTGTGGCAGGTGGCGTTCGCGTTCGAACCGTCCGACGAACGACCGCTGCCCCGCATTTCGATCTCCCTTCCGCCGGATGTACTTTCGGAAACCGTCGACATTCACTACGTCATGAGCGGTCCGTTCGGCGGCTACGGCGGTTTCGTCAGGCCACAGCGGGACGTACACGCCTATGAGATCGAGGCCGCCGTGGATGGCAAACTGGCGACCGGCATCAAGATCATCGTCTACGCCCCGGGTTGTGAGATCGCGACGTTCGATGAAGCGCTCTCGGGACCGTCCACCGTCCCAGAGGAGTTCACTTGTCGCAGGCTCCCGTCCGTCTCCCTGTCGGGAAAGATCGTCCCAAAGGACGCGCTTCGGGGCAGGGGGCCGGAAGTGGCGATCAGCTACGCGGCGTATTGGGCCCACGGGTTCTTCGGCATCAAGGACGGCATGGTCACTATGATCCCGGTAGCGACCGCCGTTCCCGACGCCGAGGGGTTCTTCCAGGTTCAGCTCCCCGATTTCGGCAGGGATCCCATTGCCGCTCGCGCCGATCGGGAGGGCGCCTTCCTGTTCTGGCTCCGCGAAGCGAAGGCCGGGAACATCATCACCGATCTGGAGCCCTCCGATTTCAGAGCCGGCGCGGGTGGGCTTCGCATTCAGTCCGGGTATCCGCCAGGCCTCACCTTTGCCGCGCGCCGACGATGATGCCATTGCCTCCCGCACCCGTTGGCCGCCAGACTGTAAAGCCGAGGGGGCCCTTAGCTCAGCAGTTAGAGCAGCGGACTCATAATCCGATCTGGCGCAATTTCAGTTTTTCGCGGCCGCTCACCCTCCCCGATTGGTACCAATTGAGCCCCAGTTGCATCCAGTTGTAAATACATGTACTTATCTGTAGTTATGCATCTTACGGCGTTCGGCTCTCAGGTGCTACAAGGAAAACTCGGTAGAAGCCCTTCTATGCACAGGGGGGGGCATAGCAGTGGGCATACCGGCAAAGCAGCGGACTTTTATGGGCGCGGATCATCCAGCGGATCACGTACCGAGTTGCAGGTGGTGAATCGCGAGCGCTTCTTGAAAATCCGGATCGCTCAGGTCCACTGGTGCGGCTCCCTTGGGATTGATCTTGAATGGTTCGAAGAGTGCCCAGTTGCAGATGCGGTGGCCGTATCTGGAAAGGTAGCGGATGCCGTCAAACGCGCTGTTGTAGACGAGGCGCGATGCGCGCTGCGTGAGCGCACGGAGCCCGGACTGTTCGAGAACACCGGCGTTCAGTTCCGCCATGCCGAGTTGAACGCGGTCGGCCGCCGGGTCGCGGCGCAGGATGGCGATCCACTCGTCACCGTGGATGTCCGCGTAGGAGCCGTAGTGGGTCGCCGAGCCCAGCATGCGGGTCTCGGCCCACTCAGGCGGCACGTGCCCGAAGTGCGTGAAATCGTCCTCGCCTGCAATCTCCGCAAGCTCGGCACATAGGGTTGGGTCGACGCGGAATCGGGCGAGGGTCTCGAGGTAGCAACCCAATCGTTGCGAGGAGGCGTAGAGCACGCGATACCCGCCCTCCGGATCGTCAAAGCGATTCCCGAAGGTTCCATCCGGACCGGCGAGAGCCCAGTCCAGCGGTTGCCACGGTTCGGGGCCGCGGGCCAAACGGTAGATCAGCCCTTCGAGTTCGGCAGTCAGCGAGATGGCCTACCCTCCCGCCACAAAGGCGCGCACGGCGCCCAGGATCTCAGGGCCGACCTTCTCGAGATTGCCCTCCCGGAGCAGGCGGATCGGCACGCGGTCGTTGAGTTCTGGATTGAGACCAATCAGCCACGCTTGAACGACGGACGGGCGATCGTGATTCAGCAGCGTCCTGACGACGCGAAAGGCGAATCGAAGGCGCTCTTCCGCATTCTTGTATGGCTCCGCTCCCTCAATCCAGCGATCGAGTGCCCGCACGTCCTTCACGCCGGCGATGTAAGCAGTCAGTTTCTTCCCGATGATGCCAGTCAGCTCCCTGACCAGCTTCGGGAATGCCGTTGCCGTGGCTTCACGGTGAGCTGCCAAGTCCGGCCGACTCGGAGAAAGAACCGTCATGGCTGCCACCTCCCATTGCAGTGTACCATAATCACAACATAATCACAAGTAAATCACGTACGATTAGCCAGGGTGGAAACGCCAAGAGCCGGCGGCGCCGCTATGTGGATGAGATCCGGCGGATTGGGAAGAATTAGGGCCGGTTGCTCCTGGGTTTGACGGGTGTTCAGAACAGCCTTGAAGATGACTTGAGAGGATCCGAAGCCAGAGGTCGCCACGACTTCCACCAGCTCCCCAGAAGAGGTCTGGGAACCGGCCGTTGTGGCGTACCTCAGGAAACGAGGGGAGATGCCATGACACAGAACAATCCCGCTCAGACGTTGCTGACCGAAACGGAAGTCTCAAAGCAACTCAAAGTGAGCCTCGCTGCGTTGCGCAAGTGGCGAGTGGCCAGGCGGGGGCCGCAGTTTCTCAAGATCGGGCCGCTGGTTCGGTACCGGCAGCAAGACATTGACCTGTGGCTTGAATCGTTACCGATCGGCGGAGAGGCGCTTGGGCGGAGTCCCGGCGCTGTCGCGCCACCAAACGCGGGCTTCTCCACAGCGGAGAGTGGCAACCGCAATGGGCGCTCCGCCGCCGTGGTGTTCGGCCCGCATCAGGCGTGAAACGTGAGCGAAGCTCCCCACAGACGGATCGTCACCGCGTTGCTGGCGAGACAGAATCCCGCGACGCATGGATGGGGCTATGCCGAAAGCCAGGACGCGCTCGAGCCCACCTGTCTCGCGTCGTTGGCTACGCGGCGATGGTGCAACGTCGAATCCGCGATGGATCTCCTGGAGCGGCTTCAGAGACCGGACGGCGGTTGGGGCGCGTTTGCGGGTCACAATGAATCGGTCGGCTGGACGATTGCGCTCGCAGTGATTGCCCTGTTGCATGCCGATGGAGCGAGAGCGCGAGTTGAGCCTGAATTCCGAAGTTCCGGGTCCGGTGCTGTCGCCAACAAATTGAGACAACAGAGGAATGGAATCAAACGCAGCGGACAATCCAGTCCCGCGCGAGATCACCGCTCTGTTGTCAGACCAGCGGTTCATCCTGCGCGAGACACAACGCGCCGTGACCCCTTTTGGCGGGCTGGCGGTATTCATTTCGTTCCTCGGTAAGATCGGCCTGGTCGAGAAGCTTCGCCAGTTCATGCCGGTGCGCTGGAGATCATCGTCCGCGATGAGTCTCGGGTCGGCTATTCCCTGGCGGGTTGCTCTCCAGCAGGGCCCAGAGGGCAGCCCGCCTCCGCTTCACCGGCCGATCTCTATCCTGCACCGGTCGGCCGAAACCGTCAACCACCACCTCGCAGGGGGCGGGGAATTTTCGACCGGCGATTTGGGGAATTTTCAACCGGCCTTGACGCTAGAAATGATGCTCGATGGCATGATGTCGCGGGTCGAGTGGCGGACTCGCCCGGTGGAGAAGGCTTGCTCTCCACAGTGACGACCTGTCGGTCGCCACAATTCAATCGAGGCCAGTACGGGACAAATGGGGGGCCATAGTGAGCGGGTGGCTTCCGGAGGTGCCGTCGGCACAATCAAATCGGGATCCATCTGGACGGTTTCCGATCATGTTGGGGGCGGGTTTTGGGAGTTACTGCGATTACTGCGTTAAGGGACCGCTCGATTGGGCGGCACTCTGCTTTCTTCGCTTAGGGTATCCGTCCGGTGAACCTTTCAATTCCCCGCAGGTTGAGCCGAACCCGGCAGCCGCGCCAAACCTCAACCGGCGAGACGGGCAGTCTAAGCCGAAACTGACACTTGCCTGGATGCAGGTGACATGGTAAATCTAGTCTGTCCTGGGTGATGGCCGGTGGCCGGTTTTGAAGTGACCACGCATGGCCGGTTTTGAGGTGACCACCGAGGTCATGTGGCGAGCAGCATCCTCAAGGTCAGGATCCGCCCAGAGACAACCCGGATCGTAGGGCTCGCAGCCGTTCCCCACGGGCCTCAACTTGTACCGTACCAGGAAGGAATTCTCTGGCTTGGTGAAATTCGTGTTGCCCGAATAGTTGGTCGCGATAACTGGCTTTCCGAGATGCATGGCCTCCGCCATCACCAGACCGAAACCTTCTGAACGGTGCAGGGAGACCAGACAATCACAACAACCGATAAGCGCATTTGTGCAGATCGTTGCTGTCAGTCACGTGGCCAGGCGCGGAGGATTCCGAAGGTGCTGGGATGCGTGAAACACGTCGGCGGCACATCCGAAACATCCTGATTCACGCCTGCGTCGGAATCGACTGGGACGTGGTGTGGCGCGCTGCCATCGGCGATGCCCTATCTTGCGGAAGTAGGTTGCCGCTATCGTGGCGGCCGAGTCGGACTCCGCTCAAGGCCAGCCTTAGCACTGAGTCCGCCCTTGGGATCTGCGGCCCCCGAGAATCCGGATCTGCCTGAGATGATGGGAGTTGTACATCTTTCGTCAATTCCTTTGTCCGATGTTCCACGTACTTTTGGCGCTGCTGGCCGCTGGATCGGTCTTCCGCACGCGCGCCGCTTGGCTCGGCCAGCGCGCCAATGCTCATGGATCGCGCACAATGTCGAGGCCCCCCGCGGATTTCGCCAGCAAAGGCCGTTCCCGGTCCAAGTTCAGCCCATCTGCCGAGCCGATCACCCATCAGGAGACCCCGACACATGCCGATGAGGTTTTCGGTAAGGACAATCGCGGATCGAGAACGCACCTGTGGTTAGACAAAGACGCTCCAGAGCCACGGCCAGTCCAACCGCCCGATGCAGGGAGAGTCGTCGCAATTCCCCGGATCGGCGGGTTCCACGACCGGTACGAAAGACGCGCGGCCTGAAAGACCGCCAAGCTGCCATTCCCGTCAAGACTGCGACCGGTGAGTGTGCGCACCGTGCTCGCCAGTGCTGGCGAGTGCGCGACCGGCTGCTCGTCTTCGTTCGCATCGAACGAACGACCATGCCTCCAGTTACGCGCAGTCATGCCGTTGGTCAATTTCCCAGTGGCTTAACGCCTGTCGACGCGCCGACGGGGTTTTGGGTACGAACAGTCCCCCGGACGCCGGGACAGTCGATGCCGTGGCGAGCGCCACCGCGTTCATCCGCAATCGCCGGGAGGCGCTCAGCAGGAGGCGAGCTTGTGGAAGAAGGCCAGAGACTGCTGGGCGTTGCGTTCCCACCGAAACGACGCCGCGCGCAAGCGGCCGCGTTGCCCCAGGTCCTCCCTCAGCGAAGGCGAAAGCGCGAGCCGCTGCATTGCCGCCGCAATCGCGTCCGTGTTCCTGGGATCCACGAGGATCGCGTCTTCGCCCGCGACTTCGCCGAGCGACGAGCCGCGTGACGTGATTGCCGGCACGCCGCAAGCCATCGCCTGCACAAGCGGCAAGCCAAATCCTTCGTACAGAGATGGAAACACGAACGCAGTGGCACCAGCAGTGAGACCTGGGAGATCGTCCTCGGACACGTAACCCAGGTACCGGATTCCCGGTTCCGGGGCCCGGAGCCGGTCTCTGGTCGCCTCCGAGCACCACCCGAGCGGCCCCACGATGACCAGCTCGTGCGCCTTACGGACTGGCTCGTAGATCGATCGATACGCGTCCAGCAGGCGGTCCACGTTCTTTCGTGGCTCGATCGTGCCCACGTAGAGCAAGTAAGGTTTATCGAGCCGGTGTCTCTTCGCGACGGCCTGCGCCTCCGCCTGCTCCACGGTGAAGAATTCTTCCGCTACGCCGGGGTATATAACGTCGATCCTGTCAGCGGGCAGTTTGAGTATCTCGACGGCGTCCTTCTTACTCTGTTCGGAGATCGCGATACAGGCGGTCGCGCGCCGCAATACCCTCTCTCCGTACCGGCGGGTGGCCGCCACATTCGCGGGGACGTGCACCTCCGGCATGAGCCAGCAGGTCATGTCGTAGATCGTTGCGGTCAATCGCGTGGCCAGGTGCGGAGGATTTCGCAGGTGCTGAGATGCGTGAAACACGTCGGCGGCGCATCCGACAACCTCCACTACAGGATTCCACTTGATATTGGAGAAATGCACGACCAGAGCGCCTAGGGTGGTCCGCCATCTTCCGATCGAAGAACTCTCGTGATCGAGGTCCGTGAGCCCTCCGAAGAATGGGAACAACCGGATCAAGTCCTGAGTCGCGGAACGCTGCAGCGACCGGATCCAGTAGTACATGTAGGTTTTTACGCCGGCGCCGCGCAGTAGCAGGCTGGTCGCATCGAGCATGATCCGCATTGCCTTTCCTCCTAGCCGAAGCTCCAGCCTTGGCGCGGGACGACACCTTTATTCGGAGCCATTTCGACTAACGTCCGGCGCGCCAAATTCCGCCCATCACCGGGCTTTAACGCGAGAATTCTTCAGCCGTCTTGCCGCGTGCGGACCCGCGGCAAGGACCATCATGAGGCGGGACTGCGGCCGGCGGCCTCATATCGCGACGGCACCCAACTCCGTGCGCACTGCGTTGCCAGCGCCTACGGCCCGGCAGTCGGCCTCAACCATCTCCCGAACCAGTTCCAGGAAGCCGGTACGCGGCCGCCATCCGAGCCGTTCCCTTGCTTTCGAAGCATCCCCCAGGAGTAGGTCGACTTCGGCCGGCCGGAACAAGACCGGGTCCGTAGTCACGTAATCGCGATAGTCCAATCCCACCCAGGCGAAGGCCGCGGCCGCGAACTCGTCGACTGAATGCGTCTCTCCCGTCGCGACGACGTAATCGTCCGGTTCCGGCTGTTGAAGCATTAGCCACATCGCTTCCACATACTCGCGGGCGTGCCCCCAGTCGCGCTGCGCATCCGGGTTGCCCAATCGCAGCTCGTTTTGCATGCCTGCCACAATCCGCGCCACGCCGGAGCTGATTTTGCGCGTCACAAACTCGAAGCCGCGTCTGGGCGACTCGTGGTTAAACAGGATGCCGCTGGATGCGTGCAGGCCGTAGGCTTCCCGGTAATTGCGCGTCAACTCGAACCCGGCGACCTTGCTGATCCCGTACGTCGAACGCGGGTGGAAACGCGTGCATTCAGTCTGTGGGATCTCTTCCACCTTGCCGAACATCTCGCTTGATCCTGCGAAATAAACCCTGCAGGCCGGAACGTTATTCCTCACCGCCGAGAGCAGGTAATGCGTTCCGTTTATGTTCGTATTCAGAGTAGAGAACTCGTCGTCAAAGGAGTAGCTGACAAAGCTCTGCGAGGCTAAGTGGTAGCACTCGTCGGGCTGCACCTTCGCCACCACTTGGTGGAGGCTCGCATAGCTTTCGAGTGAAGCCGGGTGCAGTTGCACCTGCTCGCGGCAGCCCATGATGCGCGATAGACGGTGCTCCGGATCCTCCAGCGCCACCCGGCGCACGATACCATGCACCTCGTAGCCTTTCGCCAGGAGGAACTCCAAAAGGTATGATCCATCCTGCCCGGTAATTCCGGTAATCAACGCTCTCCTTTTCGGCATAGTCGATCTCTACACATATCACGCGGCGGTTGGCGTGTCAATCCGGGCTGCACGACATCCGGCTGCGATTCAGACAGTGGGTGAGACTTCGGAGGGCGGGATGGGGCTGAGGTAGCGCCGATCCTGGAAAAACGGAGAAACGTCGGAGCGTTTTCGCCTGGGTGCTCGTTCAGGAATAGAAGAGCGTGCCTGGCGCTGGGTGGGGTGAGCGATGCACCTTGCGGGAAGCACCAACGTGCATAGATCCCCCCGCACCACCAGGGGGAGCGGCGGCGAATCTGGGGCAGGATGGATTCGAGTGCGGCCGGCTGCGGCTAGGGCGGCCGCGCGTTTTCCAGGAGCGAGTATTGCTCTCGCTCGATCTGCCGGAGTCTGTCCCGCAGTTTGCCGCGAACCGGCTCGGCAACCTCCAGCAGGATGCGGCCGTATTCGGCCAGCGTGAGCAGACAAAACCGCTGGCGATAGTACACCGCCACCACTTCCAGCGTCGGCGACAGCAGTTCCCAGGTGCGCTCCCAAACGCTCCGATTCAGCTCCTGGCGCCGGCGCAAGACCAAAGTGCGCCTGGACCAGAGTGTAGGCGAGTAGAACGAACAGCACCTGGTTGACGACCAGCGAGAAAGCGCAGGAGTGCATCCGGGTAAGATCCCAGAAGCACTTGTACTGCCGGTGCCGCTCTTCGATGGCCGGACGCAGGTCGTAGGTGGAACGGATCCCGGCTGCCGTCCGATGCGGCGAGGTACTCACCAGCACCCGGTCCCGCACCTCGCCACGTTCATCCCGCTGGCGATTCACCACCGCTGTCAGCGGCACCGGGCACTGGGTCCAGCTCAGCAGGCCGCGCCCCCTGCCCAGCAGGGTCTGGGGCCGATCCGCCGGCGCGGCTGCCGTCATGCCGCGCGTCTCGGCTTGCACTTCGGCTTTGCGCTGGGCCAGCGTCCGCTGGCGCTTGGCTTCCCGCTTTTCGACCCGGGGTGGCTTGGGGGTTGCGGCCGGTGCTGTCCCCGGTGGGGCCGCCGGGGCATAGGGTTCCCAGTGGAAGTCGCGCAGCCGGGTCAGCCCCAGCGCATCGGCGTGCAGGTCCATATTGGCGCGCACCGGCAGGATCGTCTCGATGCGGTAGTCCTGCAGGAGCCGTCCCATCTGGGCCCCGTCGATGAAACCGCGATCCACGATGAGAACCCGGATCACGTCGCGGCCCACCGCCTGGACCACCTCATCCACCAACTCATAAAGGATGGGGCACTCGTGCCGTCGGCCGGAAACGACCCGCGCCGCCACGGTAAAGAAGAAGTCCAGTTGGCGGTTGATGTGGATCAGGCTCACCAGCTTGTAGCAGCGGTGCTGCTGGTAGCGCTTGTCCCGGAGATCCACTTTGCCGGGATCGACCGGGTGGTAGTGCTCGTCGAACCACAGCAGGTCCGAACCCTCGTAGCGCTCATTGTCGGGGACGAACAGGTAGGAGCCGTCGCCGATGAACAGGCCTTCCTCATCCAAGAGCCGCAGCGAGCGCAAGCAGCGCGGCACTTCCCGGTTGCACCAGGCGTGCAGGCGGTCCGCCTCGGTGTCGCGGGCGAACTTGCGGAGGAAATCCTGGTCGCAGGGAGTCTGGCGGTCGTAGTCGTTCTTGCGGTTGAAGCCGGGGCAGGACAGCGTCACGTCGTGGGTTTCCGGGTGGGTGGTTTTGCGCCCGCCCAGGGCCGGCCCCAGGGCGTCGATGAGGCCGCCCGAGCCCAGCACGCGCGGGAAGGCGTGATAGCTCTGGGAGCCGTGCAGTTTGAGGCTGAGCTCGCTGGCCAGGTAGAGCCAAACCGGGACTTCCTGTTTTTCTCGGGGCGTGGGGTAGTGCTCCGCCAAACGGTTCAACACATCACGGCGGATCAGGTGGCGGAAGAAGTCCGCCTCGGAGACGTTTTCCAAGTAATCGATCTCGCCGCGGCGCAAGGCCTCCAGTACAAAGGAGCGGTCGTACTGGAAGGCGATCAGGTCCATGACTGTTTGCGCCGGCGCGCGGCCGGCTTGGGCGGCGGCAGCCGTAGTGTTTTTTCTAGCCGGTCGATGGTGGCCAGCTATCATGGTGGCCTATCGGCGGTTCTTGAAGTTCTTGAAGCGTAATCCGGACGATGCTGAACTGGGTCGTTACAGAGAAGGTCTTGCGTCCGGCGCGAGCCGTGACCAGTTGCTCCTGGACTTAGCTGGCCAGTCGGAGGAATTCCTGAGCAAGTACCGCGTGAAGCTAGGCATCATCACCGAGGACATGACTCAGGAAACCAGTTTTGTGCAGATCTGGGAGAAATGCCGGAATTACACGATCACCTCGATGGAGAGGGCGTACGCAATGTACAAAGCGGTCGAGCACGTGGTCAAGCAGGAGATTCCTGGCGACATCGTCGAGTGCGGAGTCTGGAAAGGCGGAAGCTGGATGGTAGCGGCTTACACGCTGTTACTGCTCCGGGATACCGTGCGGAGCATCTATCTCTACGACACCTTCGCCGGGATGAAGGAGCCCACGGTCGAGGACGTCCGCTTCGACGGCACCGCTGCTCATCCTCTCTGGTCACAAGCAAGGGAGGATCAGAACCGCAGCCGTTGGTGGAACTACCCCCTGGAGGAGGTGCGCCGGAACCTGCTTGCCACCGGCTACCCAGCCGACAATCTCGTCTTCGTGGAAGGGCGCGTGGAGGAAACGATTCCCGCCCGGGTGCCGGAACAGATCGCGGCGTTGCGCCTCGATACCGACTGGTACGAGTCCACTCTCCATGAGCTCAGGCACCTCTATCCACGCTTGGCTGTGGGCGGTGTGCTGATCATTGACGATTACGGATGGTGGACCGGCTCCCGGAAGGCGACCGAGCAATACTTCCAGGGGAACGGGATCCACGTGCTGTTGTGCAGAATCGATGCTTCGGGAGCGAGGATGGGAGTCAAGACCCGGCCATAGGCGCGGAAGAGGTGAGGCGAAGGAGTCGAGTACCATAGAGAGCGCATTTTTGTCTCCCGACGAACGGAAAGCCGGAGCCAGGGTCCGGCGCACCATTTTCTCGATGCCGATTTTGGGCTGTTTCCGGTGCACCATGACATGATCGGATCCGCCCAGAGTCTTCACGAGCTTGTGCGCTCCTGAAACCGGGATCTCCGGCGGACGACCGACCCGGCTCCAGGTGGTGTGCAGAGTGGAGTTCTGTCGGAAGCTGGCTTCGTCGGTGAAAATTAGCGCCCGGTCTTCGGCTGGGGCTCTTCTTGGCCTTTAAGGTTCGGATAGGTACGCCGGAGCCAGTGATCCTGCTCGCTTGCATTGGCGCGCGCCAGCACGCGGCTGGGTAGCTGCACTGAGAAGCCCAGTCCATGCAGCAGCTTGCGCACATGTTCGGGACCGTAACACCGTAACCGACCGTAATCCGTCCGTAGCGGCAGGTGGATTTCCGGTCTCAGCCGGAAGCTCCGCGCGGATCGGAACTTACTGGCGGGAGGCCTCGCGGGTGGGGGGGCCATGGCCGCACCCGCTGGGTGCAAAATTGCTTGCTGAAACGCGATGGCTCTCAAAGCGAGGCGTTCCCCGGCCGAAGGCGAGTTCCTGTTCCAGATTGATGAGGAGCCGCTGGACGGGTGCCTGACAGCGTTCGGCGGTCTGCCGCTGTTTGTGCGGACCGTGCGCTCGCTGGATGTGCCCGGCAGCGTCAAAGGAAACATCGCCATCAAGCAACGCGAGCGGGGCTTCGATGAGCCTACCTATATTGAGAGCTTTTTGGTGCTGAACGCCGTGGGCGGGGATTGCCTTAAGGACTTCGATCGTCTGCGCGAAGACCCGGGTTTGGCTGGGATGCTGGGCCACGACGTGCCGAGTCCGGAAGCGGCACGCAAGTTCCTCTACCAGTTCCACGAGCCGGAGCAGATCGAGCAAGCCCAGCGGGCATTGCCCCTCGGGCAGGTCAGCTACGTGCCCGAAGAGACTGCGCCGTTGCGCGGATTGGCGCAGGTGAACCAAGATCTGGTGCGTGAGTTGGCGGGGCGCTGCGCTGGGGAAAAGATCGCGACCATCGATCTGGACGCTACCGCGATCGAGAGCTGGAAGCGGGAGGCGAAGAACACCTATGAGGGCGGCAGCGGCTATCAGCCGATGGTGGCGTTGTGGGCGGGGATGAACGTGGTGGTGGCCGACGAGTTTCGAGACGGAAACGTGCCGGCCCTGAAAGATCCGCTGCGTGTCGCCAAGCGGGCGTACGGGACCTTGCCAGGGACGGTGAAGGAACTCTACTTCCGAGGGGATTCGGCCTGCGATGACGAGAAGTTGCTGACCTGGTTGCGCAACGAGAAGCGAGAGGATGGACCGGAAGGGCTCATTGGATTTGCGGTGAGCGCGCGGATGAACCCGGCCCTGCGAGAAGAGATCGAGGCGACCCCGGCCGAGAAGTGGCAGCCCTACAGCGAAGACAGCGAGGCGGTGAAGGAATGCGCCCAAGTGAACTACTTCCCCGAGGAGACGCCGGAGAACCGATACCGGAAACCGTTGCGCACCATCGCCATCCGCATCCGGAAAAAACAGCAGCAGTTGTTCGCCGATGGCAGCGAGGTGAAGTACTTCGCGGTGGCCACCAACCTGTGGGATTGGAAGCCGAAGCGGCTGTTAAAGTGGCATCGGGAGAAGGCGGGCAGCATCGAAGCGGTGCATGACGTGATCAAGAACGAGCTGGCCGGTGGAGTCTTGCCGTGCGGGCGATATGGGGCCAACGCGGCCTGGTTCCGCCTGGCGGTAATCACCCACAACGTGCTGACGGCGATGAAGCGGCTGGCGCTGCCGCCGGAGTTGCTGACGGCGCGGCCGAAGCGGCTGCGGTTTCTGATTTTCAACACCCCGGGGAGATTGATTCGGCACGCGCGGGGGGCGGTGCTGAGGATCGTGCGGACGTGGAGCCGGTTTTCCAACTGGAGGCACGCGCTGGCGCAGCTGCCGCTGCCCTCCACCGCATAAGGGGGTAAAAACAGGGCTTACGGACGGATTATGGAGGCAGATTTGGGACGGCAGCCAAAGGAGGTGTGTCGCGGAGCGGCGACAGCGACCCAGGGAGCGGCTGAGGTTGCCGCTGTTTCCGGCCCACTGTGGCCGGAAGCGGCGGCGCCCGGCGGTCCGGGCTGACCGCCCTCGCCCAACCGTGCCGATTTTCATTCGATCGCCAGCTTACGGACGGATTACGGACCGACGCCCAGCATCTCATCCTCGATCACTATGGTATACTGCTATTTCTTTTTGGTCCCGTGCGCACTTCATTCTTATGTGGAACGGCGAGTACAGCTTCCTCATCCCGAACCTGATCGAGAAGGACTTTAAGATCCGCTACCGCAACATGTCGCTGGGGGTTTTCTGGTCGCTATTGAATCCGCTGGTGATGATGGGGGTAATCACGTTTGTTTTCACCAGGATTTTCGCCAATCAGTCGATTCCCCACTTCGCCGTGTTCGTGCTGTGCGGGCTGGTGCCGTTCAACTTCTTTAGCATCGCCTGGCTGTCGGGGACAACCTCGCTGGTGGACAACGCGGGGTTGATCAAGCGGGTGGCGGTGCCGCGCGAGGTCATCCCGCTGGCGGCGGTGCTGTCGAACTGTCTGCACCTGCTGATTCAGATCGGGCTGCTGTTCCTGTTCGTGTTCGTTTTCGGCGGCAAGCCGAACCGGCACTGGGTCTGGCTGCCTTTCCTCTGGGGCCTGGAGATCGTGTTCGTGTGCGGGATTTCGCTGATCACGGCGTCGTTGAACGTCTTCACCCGGGACATCCGTTACGTGGTGGAGTCGGTCAACACGGTCCTGTTCTGGCTGGTTCCGATCATCTACCCGTTTTCCATCATCCCGCCGGCGTACAAAGAGGTATACCAGTTCAATCCGGTGGCGGCGCTGGTGCTGGCGCTGCGGAACATCCTGCTCGACGCCGCGCCGCCGGCGCCTTCGCTGCTGATCAAGCTGACGGTTTCCTCTCTGGCGGTGCTGGGGATCGGCTTCCTGGTGTTCCGGCGGCTGAAGCCGAAGTTTTACGATTACTTGTAGACAGCGATGAGGGCGATTGAGTTTCAGAGCGTTTCGAAGTCCTTCCACCGGCACACCGGGCGGTTGCTGCTGCGGCACCGCCTGGCGAACTGGCTTCGCGGGCAGCGTGGGGAGCGGTTTTACGCCCTGAAGAACGTCTCGTTCGACCTGGAGGAAGGGGAGGGCCTGGCGGTGATAGGGCCGAACGGGGCGGGAAAGAGCACGCTGCTCGGGCTGGTGGCGGGGCTGGCCACGCCCGACACGGGCGCCGTTACCGTGAACGGCCGGATCGCGGCGTTGCTGGAGCTGGGCTCGGGGTTCCATCCGGACCTAACGGGCGCCGAGAACGTCCGCGTCAACGCGTCGCTCATCGGACTGAGCCGGCGCCGGACGGCGGAGCTGTTTGACCAGATCGTGGAATTCGCCGGCATCGGCGACTTCATCGGCGAGCCGCTGCGCACCTATTCGACCGGAATGATCATGCGCCTGGCGTTTTCGGTGGCCATCAACATGGATCCGGAGATCTTGCTCATCGACGAAGTGCTGGCGGTGGGAGACCAGGCGTTCCAGGCCAAGTGTTTCGAGCGCATCCACCGGTTCCGGCACGCCGGCAAGACGCTGCTGTGCGTCTCACATGCGACCGCCATCGTGCAGGAACTGTGCGGCCGCGCCATCTGGCTGGATCGCGGCGAGCTCATGATGAGCGGCCGGATCCGCGACGTGATTGAAGCTTATGAAGGGCATCGGACTACCGCCACGGCATAACGGCAGCCGGCCCCTGTTCTCATGCTCAAGTTCCGACTCCCGCCCGTACGACTACGCTCCCCTATTATTTACGCAACTGCACGCGAGTTGCGAGGAGAAGAGACAGCCGCCGCTGGTCATTGCTCAGGAAGTCGGCTGGTTGTCGGGAAAGAACATGCGGGCGGCCGGGCTGTTTCAAGCGCGGATCCGTACAGCGGCTGAGGGAAGGGCTCGGTTCCAGTGGACCAAATCGGAAAGCTGGCGTGATTGGGCGCGGTTCAGCCATGGATGTTATCTGCTGCGGAGCAACGTGACCGATTGGACCCCGGAAGAGCTTTTGGAAGGCTTACATTCAACGGATCGAAGGCGAGGCTGTGTTGCGTATCCACAAGGCCGATCTACAGATTCGGCAGGTGTGGCACCCGAAGGAAGATCGGGTTCAAGAACACACTCTGGTCGCCTTCTGGTCTGTGTACGATGGAAGACGCTGGCACAGAGGGCTTTGGCCTTGGGCAAGTGAGCGCGACTGTGGCACTCGGCAAAGCCGAGGCGGCCTGCGTGGGATCGGGGCCAGAAAAAGTGAGGAAACTCCCGAATGACGGAGCCTATTGACGTTCAAGAAATCACGCGTGAGATCAGAGCCCGGATCCGCGATCGTACTGCGCCGCAGTGTCCACAGCAGAACTCCGTGCCCGTCCTCCCCTCGCCGGGAGGGCCTGATTGGACTCGATTAGAAGAAGCGGGAAGGGCTTTAGAAAATGCGCATTCGCTGGTCGGCCAACTCCCTCCCGAACCTCCGACTCTTCGCGGTCGGGTTGGGGCCTTCCTGGTAAAGAGTGTTCGCCGGGCCTTGTTCTGGTACACACCGCAGATCGTCAACTTTCACGGGGTCGCAACTCGTTCTTTCAATGAGTTGTTAGCGGTAATCAAGACAGTGGCTGCGGCTGGCCAGCGAAGCTGGACGGCACTGGATACCCTGAATCGGCAAGTCGCGGAGTTGCGGGCGGAAACGGAACGCCTCGAGAAGATGCTCGGAGCGCAGCGAGAAGAGATCCGGACAATCGTTAAGACGGAACTCTTGCCTGAGATTCAAGCCCGGCACATGGTGGAATCCCACTTGGAAGACGCCACGCGCAAACTTGCAGGCCTCGCGCAGGCACTCGGCGCAGAGACTGGGGCGCGGGAAGAACTGGCGAGTCGAGTCGATGCGGAGGTCGCGACCCGCGAGGGCCTCACGCAGATGCTGGCCGCGGAGGCCGGCGTGCGCGAGGAACTCGCGCGGCGTGTCGATGGGGAGGTTGCGACCCGCGAGGGACTCACGCAGGCGCTGGCCGCGGAGACCGGCGTGCGCGAGGAACTCGCGTCGCGCGTCGATGCCGAGATCGCAGGCCGTGCAGCCTTGGCGCATGATGTCGTTGCGGTTTCGAACCGTTCCCAATCGGTTGCAGCGGATTTCCGGCAGAGCGATATTCGCCTGCTGCAACTGCGCGCCGAGGTGATCAACCAAAGCCGCCGGGTTTCGATGCTCCTCGAAGAAGCCCGGAAGCGGCTACCGGCTCCTTTTGATGAAAAGCAACTTGTCGCCATCACCGATGAAGAGAAGCACGCGCTGGATGCCGTCTATGTTTCCTTCGAGGACCTGTTTCGGGGAACTCGGGCGGAGATCAAAGACCGTTCCCGGATCTATCTCCCGTTTCTTCAGGAGCACCACATCGGCACCAAACGGATGCCGATTCTCGACGTCGGCTGCGGGAGGGGAGAATGGCTCGAATTGCTCTTAGAAAACAAGTTGGAGGCGCGCGGAATCGACATCAACCGCGTCCTGCTGGGGTATTGCAAGGAAGCCGGCCTGAATGTCGCAGAGGACGATATCCTCCAGCATCTGAAGAACCAGCCCGACCACAGCCTCGGCGCAGTGACAGGCTTCCATATCATCGAACACCTTCCGTTCGACGTCCTGATCAGAGTTTTCGACGAGACAGTCCGGGTTCTGAAACCCGGCGGCATCGCGATCTTTGAAACCCCCAATCCCCAGAACGTTCTGGTGGGGAGCCACAATTTTTACCTGGACTTCACCCACCGCAATCCGCTCCCGTCGCTGACGGCTCAGTTCATCCTGGAGGCGCGTGGATTGTGCGATGTGCACATTCTGAATCTGCATCCTTATCCGGAGTCCTCGAAGTTGCAGGATGATCGAACAGAACTTGCAAAGCGGTTCAATGAGTACTTCTACGGGCCGCAAGATTACGCGGTAATCGGACGGAAAGCGTAGACCGTGACCAGATCCCGAAACATCTGCCTCCTCACACCCAACCTGGCGCCATACGACGCGATCGGGAATGATATCGCGCAGATGCGGTCGGCTCTCATGGACAGTGGACACACCGTGCGTATTTTCGCGGAAGGAATTCACCCAGCCTGTGCGTCGATTGCAGATCCCATTGATTTGGCTCCGGAGACACTCTGGCAGTCTTCAGACGACGTACTCATCTATCACCATTCCACCGGCTGGCCACGGGGGGAAGAAATACTTTTCAACACACAGAACAGAATCGTCTTGCGGTATCACAACATCACACCGGTACGCTTCTTCGCCCCATATTCATTGCCGCATACGCAAGCGTGCGAAGTTGGTATTGAGTCTAGCAAGAGAATCGCACGGCTTCCGAACATGCTCATACTGGGGGATTCGACCTATAACTGCGAGGACCTGATCGCACTGGGCGGCAATCCGGCCAACTGCAGGGTGCTGGCTCCTTTTCACCTGACGGAAGAACTCGGCCGCGAAATGTTTGACTTCGGGACGTTGTCGCGATATTCCGGGGCTACGGCGAATATTCTCTTTGTCGGCGGAGTGAAGCCGAACAAAGGTCATGCGCGCGCAATCCGGGTTTTCGCCGAGTACCAAAGGCATTTTAATGACCGGTCCCGGCTGATCTTTGCCGGGGCCCTCGATGAGCGCTTGGGCGGTTACGTCGATGACCTAAAGACACTGGCCAGCCAGCTTGGCGTTGCCGATCACGTGATCTTCACTGGCGCCGTGACGGGGACTCAGATCAAGTCCCTTTATGTCTCCGCGGATGTGTTTCTCTGCACGAGTGAACATGAAGGTTTCTGTGTGCCGCTGGTTGAGTCGATGTATTTCCGGGTCCCTATTGTCGCCTGGGGCGTCACAGCCGTGCCGGAGACAATGGGCGAGTGCGGCTTCGTGCTGGAGGAATGGAACGAGTCTGTATTTGCTGCGCACATCGACAGACTTGTGGAGGATGATCGGACCGCGGAGCGTCTGGGAACCCTGGGACGGAGACGCTATGAAGAGGCCTTCGCCCCGAATGTGCTGCGACAGAAGCTAGATGGGATCATCGCGGAAGTGACGCAATGAACGCAGGAGGACGGCAGCGCTCGATACTATCGCGGATTCAAAGATGAGCCAACTGCGAGTTGCTTTCGTAGTCCAACGCTACGGCCTCGAAGTAAACGGAGGCTCGGAGGCCCTATGCCGGATGATCGCCGAGCGTATGGTCCGTTTCCACAAGGTGGAGGTCCTGACCACGCGTGCCGTCGATTACGTCACCTGGAAGGACGAATACCCCGAAGGAATTGAGAACGTGAACGGCATTCGCGTCCGGCGTTTTGGCGTCGATCATCCGCGAGACCAGCAACAGTTCGACGCGATCTCCGGCGTTGTTTTCGGCGGCTCTCATACGCCGGCGGACGAAGTCGAGTGGATGAAAAAGCAAGGACCGTATTCATCCCGGTTGTTGGCTTATCTGGAGGCCAATCGCGAAACCTACGGTGTGTTCGTGTTCTTCACCTATCTGTACTGCACGACGTACTTTGGCTTGCCGTTGGTGAAAGACAGGGCCGTTCTTGTCTCCACGTGTCACGACGAGCCACCGATCTATCTGGGGATCTTTGACGATCTTTTCCGGCAGGTTCGACATCTCATTTACCTCACACCGGAAGAACGCGCGTTTGCCATGCGCCGTTTCTATGATTGCAATCTCGACGGCGAGGTCATCGGCATCGGCGTGGATCCAGTCGCTGACCTTTCCCCCGATCCCGAGTGGGAGAGGATTCGCAAACGCCTAGGGAGTTCGGAGTTCATCCTGTACGTCGGGCGCATCGACGAATCGAAGGGATGCAAGAGCCTCATTGAATATTTCACGAGGTATGTGAAAGAGACTGAACAGCCAAGCCTGAAGCTTATGATGGTCGGGAAGGCGGTAATGCCGATCCCCGGCCATCCCCAGTTGATCGCGACCGGGTTTGTGAGTGAAGCTACCAAGCTTCATGCGATTCAGTCCTGCCGCTTCATGGTGGCGCCCTCTCCCTATGAAAGCCTCTGCATATCCATATTGGAATCGTGGTTGCTGAAGCGTCCCGTACTGAGCAACGGCGATTGTAGAGTGCTTCGCGGCCAGTGCCTGCGCAGTAATGGCGGCCTCTGGTACAGCGGCTATGAGACCTTCAAGGAGGCCACAGAGCTGCTCTTGAAGGACCGGGGACTCGCGGTTGTTCTGGGTGAACAGGGGTACGAGTTCGTTCAGCGCAATTGCATCTGGTCGTTGGTTGACCAGAAGTACCTTGACGTTCTCTCATCCGTCGCCGGCGGGTCCGCAAAACGTGTTTCGCCGGCCCCGTCCCTGGTCATGAGCGCATAGCAATGAACCGTAGACTTGCCTTCGTCATTCCGTGGTACAGTGAGAACATTCCAGGCGGCGCGGAGTCGTATTGGGCGAGCTATTTCAGCACTTCCCTGTCTCCAGGGGCAGGCTTTGAGATGCACGTGCTGCCGCAATCCACTGTGTTTGAGATTGCGGAGGATGAAGGGTGCCGAGTGCTGGAGGTCCAGCCCGATAATTGCGTTGGGGCGGCACACTGGATCTCGAACACGTTTCCAGTCAGGAAGATAACTCCCAAATTCCCGAGGTGAATAAAATGCAAACGAATCAGGTTGTCTCCCCGCCCTTGCCTCTGCCTCCCGGCTTCACGCCAGAGGCGCTCAAGGCCTGGCTCACTGACATCCGTCTGGACGGCGCTCCACCAGCCGAAATGGCGGGGTACTGCGCGCAGGACTGGAAGCGGTTCGTCTACGCATGGGGACTGGCCACCGAATGCCGGGGCACTGCTCTCGAACTCGGAGCCAATCCGTACTTTACAATTAAGCGATTCCAGCGCGCGCCAGATGCTGGTTCACTAGATTTCGACGACTCCTTTTGGTATTAATGGCGTATGCGCTTCAACAAACTCTGCAATTTGAGTGATTGGGCTACGCCCCAGTACGCTTCGATGCCAGACTGGTATCCCCGCGCGCCCGGTACCGAGCACCGGAAGCATTGGGAGTATGCCTGGGCAGTCTCCGGCCTACGTGAGTTGGGCGCGCTTGGTCGGGATTCGATAGTGCTGGGAGTCGGAGCCGGGCACGAATGGCCCCTCTACCAGCTCACTTACATGGCACGCTGGGTCTTCGCCACCGACATTTATGGGGACGCCGGCACATTCTCCAATTCGGGACGTGAGAGCGATGCGGCCATGCTGTTCGACCCAGACAAATTTGCGCCTGGCCCATACAACCGCCGTCGATTGGTCGTGCAGCACATGAACGGGGCGGATATTCGTCATGAGGACGCGAGTTTTGACGCCGTGTTGTCCCTTAGTTCTATTGAGCATTTTGGGGAAGCGAAAGACCAAGCACTCCGCGAGATGGCGCGTGTCCTGAAGCCTGGCGGGGTGCTGATACTCACGACCGAGTGCATCATCAACGGCGCGGACCACGTGACCCTATCGGATCTGGAATTGTTCACGCCGGGGGAGGTTGGGCGACTGGTTCCTCCGGGATGTAGCCTGGTGGAGCCCATCGACTGGACCGTAGACGAAGAAACTCACGCCACAGTGATTCACTGGGACGATTTAATGCGCGACCTGCGAGAGGGTCGCTACGTGACGCCGCACGTTGTGCTGGAACTATGCGGCCGGGAGTTCACGTCGATTGCGCTGTTTATACGGAAGGGATGACCGCACACCGACTGGCGGCGGTACTGCACTAATGGCGGCGCGTTCCCCGCTCCCTTCAACTCGACCGCGCGCAATCAGCCGCGCGCGCAACAACTTTTGGTTAGACGGCTCTGAGCAGGAATCTGTAAGGCCCCCTGTTTTGCTGGATTTTCGGTCTTCGCGGTATTCCCGGGCGCCCTCCTCCAGGATGCCGGAGAGGGTTTGTCGCCCGAATTCATGGGCCTTTCGGTGGGATCTTGGATCATGATTGCGGCGTGCGCGGCCTCGTCCGGCTGTCGAGCGCCCGCAGGGAAGATGTGCCGATCTGCCGATCTGCACTGCGCCCGGCTTTCCCGTGGTCAGTCTGGTGCCCCTTCAGCGAACGAGCGTCGGTCGGAGTCCTTCCAAGAAACCTGGCTTAGAGGAAAAGACGTCAATCCTTCTTGGAATCAGTACTGTACGTTCACTCAGAGAAGGCTCAGGTTTCGCCTCTGCGTGCCTTCGCAGGTCCCGGCGACTCCGAGATGCTGGAGTCCTGCCCGTTCCGACTACCAGCCAACCGCGAAGGGATCAGGTTGAGAAGATGCCCGATGGGGTCAAGGCCCCAAGTGCCCGCCAGTTGGGTATTTCTACAAATTCCTGCTCAGAGCCGGTTAAACTGAACTCATGACTAAAGAGATGCGGGACTGCATTGTTGATGACGTCAGGTGAGCGTCTATCTGGATGGACGGCGCGTTGCCGAGAAGCTCTTGGGAGCGGACCTCGCCGCCAGCGATACGCTTTCCGGGCAGTCACGTGTGTGTGACGCACTCCCGAGAACTGGCCACAACCACTAACGGCGCCGCGCGATTGACCGTCGCGAATACTCTACGCTAAACTGGGGATACTTTATGCTCACTCGAGAACAAGTCGCCATGGCATACCGCCTGATCCTCGGCCGGGAGCCTGAGAACGAGAGCGTCGTGGACGATCATCAGCGGCGGTTTCATGATTTGACGTCCCTTCGCGAAGCATTCATAAACTCAGACGAATTCCGGTCCCAACGCGTGGCGCCCAGGTTCCTGCCTGCCGATCTAGGCCCTCCGCTGGCGATCGACCTGGAACTGACGCCTGCCCTTCTCCAACGCATGTTTCGACGTGTAGAAGACTGCTGGCAGGCGCTAGGGAAGACCGAGCCATATTGGTCCGTTCTTTCGAGCGATCAGTTCCGATCGGCCAACCTCCCGTCGCATGCTGCGGAGTTTGACAGTACTGGCAAGCCAGATGTGGACCGTCTGCTAGCTTGGCTGGTCCGCAATCACATCGACCCGAAAGCCATTGCATCGTGCACCGAGTATGGATGCGGCGTGGGGCGGGTCACCGCCTGGCTGGCTTCTCATTTTCCCCATGTGTGCGGCTATGATATCTCGGCTCCGCATCTTGAATTGGCGCGGCGACATCTAAGCCAGAAGGGAATCCGTAATGTCGCGCTACTCAAGCTCGATAGTGTTATGAGTGTATCTGCATTGGAACCGGCCGACCTGGTGTTCACAATCCTCGCCTTACAGCATAACCCTCCGCCGGTGATGTCGCACGTGCTTCGGATGCTCTTGCGCAGCCTGAAGTCCGGTGGGGTCGCTTACTTTCAACTTCCGACATACGCAGTTGGTTATCATTTCGACGTGGCGAGCTATTTCAGCAGTTCTCCGTCTCCAGGGGCAAGCCTTGAGATGCACGTGCTGCCGCAATCCACTGTGTTTGAGATTGCGGAGGATGAAGGATGCCGAGTGCTGGAGGTCCAGCCCGATAATTGTGTTGGAGCGGCACACTGGATCTCGAACACGTTTCTAGTCAGCAAGATAACTCCCAAAAGTCCCAATGTCAATGAAATCCAAACGAATCAGGTTGTCTCCCCGCCCTTGCCTCTGCCTCCCGGCTTCACGCCAGAGGCGCTCAAGGCCTGGCTCACTGACATCCGTCTGGACGGCGCTCCACCAGCAGAAATGGCGGGGTATTGCGCGCAGGACTGGAAGCGGTTCGTCTACACATGGGGACTGGCCACCGAATGCCGGGGCACTGCCCTCGAACTCGGCGCCAATCCGTACTTTACGACCTGTCTGTTAGTTGAATTCACCAAACTGAATCTAAGCCTGGCCAACTACTTTGGCCCGGACCATAATGGAGTCTCGCAATCTGTCGAATACCGGAAATGGGGGACGAACGAATTTGTAAGACGCGAATTCGGCTATTCCCACTTTAACGTTGAGGCGGATGTGTTCCCGTTCCCCAACGAATCTTTTGACGTGGTTCTCTGGTGCGAAGTTCTGGAACACTTGCAGCGGGATCCGCTTGCCGCGCTGCGCGAAATCAACCGTGTTCTCAAACCGGGCGGTAAAGTCATACTTACGACGCCAAACGCTTGCCGCCTGGAAAGCGTCGCCCGTATGATTTCTGGCACAAATGTCCAGGATGCTTACTCTGGTTACGGAGCATACGGCCGCCATAACCGCGAGTACACCAGGGATGAACTTTCGAGGCTTCTGGCGTGGGCCGGGTTTACGGCCGAGGTCATGTTCACCGCTGACGTTTATGCCAATCCCGCGACCTTTTTCGGCGTCGACATGGATAAACTTCTGCCCATGCTGGATGGCCGCAAACCAGATCTGGGCCAGTACATCTTCAGTCGATCCACGAAGACACAACCGCCACGGGCAGGCCGTCCATCTTTCTTATTCAGAAGTTGGCCGCCGGGGGAAATCGTGGATGAGTAATCGCAAGGGGAGAGATGCTTACCTGGCGTCTCCGCTCAGCCGGTTTGTCGAGAGGTTACTTACCATGAAGACCATGTTCCGCGGATCGCCGGGCGCCAGCACTCGGGGGGCATCGCAGGACATTTTGAATACGTTCTTGCCGGGCGGCAAGTCCAGAGTGTAAGCGTGTGGGCGGACGCTGTCGATGGCGGGAACGATGTCGGAGATGCCCAGTCCGGTGATGGTGAATCTTGCCGGTTTGGCGTGTCCGGTCGAAATGCCCATGGCGATGCGGACGCGCTCCGGTGCGGGTGACGGATTGACCAAGGCGATTTCACACGCGGCCGAACACCAATGCCAGTTTCCAATGTTGCCGCTTTCCTGGGGATAAGCTCCCGCTCCCCACACGACCTCTACCGGACGGTGCAGCACTGGCTTCGGAGCTACTCGTCCGACCGGGGCTTCGACGCGAGTCAGGGTGAAATCGTAAAGGGCGAATACCAGAACACGGGGGTCGCTTGTCCCTGAGGCGGGGTGTTTCCTGGCGTTGGAAGTGAACGATACGAGATGCTCGCCCGGCGGGACGGCAACCACCCTCTCCCACTCCAATCCGTTCACATTTGTCACAAGTTCGTCGGCAAACATAGCGCTCTTGACGTGAACCTTTTCCTCCTGCGGCCATGAGGTCTTGACGGTCGCACTGAGGCGGACCCAGGCAGCATCCCTGGATTTGTTGGTCAGGCGGAGCACACCCGAATTGCCGCACCAGCGCCAGTTTTCCTGTCCCTTTGTTTCCAGGATGGAGAATTCGCCCTCCCACTTGGACTCCACTGCTTCGGCGATAGTGACAAGCGCGGAATCGGCGACACCTCCCCCAACAATATAGAAATATAGCTCGCGGTGGTCGCCCGGTGAGCGTACCCGCTCTTCCTCTCCGTCGCACGAGAAGCGGATTATCCGCGTCTCACCAGGCGCCATGTTCAGCGGAAAGTCGATGGTACTGGGCGTCGGTCCGACCTTTTTCTTGACCGAAGTGTGGCCGTCCTGAATCCGCACTTCAGCTGGCGAGCCGCTTAGGAAGCGGCCGCTGAAAACGACCGAACGCTGAAACGGCGCCGGGTTACGCACCGTCACTGCCGACTGCGCCTTGGACCAACGGAAGGTGACGTGGTCGACGCCACTGTTCTCCTCGGGGTAGAATCCCGCGCCCCACGACATGACGAGCGGGTTGAGGATCCGTTCTTTCCTCCAGCGTCGTCCATAGGCTGTCGACAAACTTAGTGGCCGAAGGTCGTAAACCGCGTAACGGCCGTCTCTGCTCTCCACCCGCGCCGGCCCCGCAGCGCTGGTCAAGTCCAAATCCATCTGGGCGCCTCCGTCGGGGTACCCGGATCGATCCAGCCAGATAGCGCTGAAGCCGGACGACAGCAGGTAGTCCGCCATTTCTCTGACCTGCATCCTCTCCAGCGGCTGTTCCCATGCCTGCCACTCGAGGCTCGAGGGGCCCCAACTCCAGTGCAACGTCCGCGAGTAGATCTGCACTCTGCCGTGGTCATAAGGCTGCATGCCGAAGTGGAACCCGTCCCGCGGGAACGGCGTGGTGGGAAGCTGATAGACCATGCAGTCGGAGCAGATCCGGCCTTCGATTTGGCGCACCGTGTCCGACAATGCAACCGCAGTGGCGCGGTCTCCCTCGTAACGGGTCAGCAGCCAACGAGCAGCTCTGGATTGGTCGAACATCCCGAGCACGAACAGGCACAATAAAGTCGCCCACAGCCAACCCGGGTGCCGGGTGCGTCGCATCCACTGCTCGGCACCCCAGGCCAGGGCAAATGCACTGTAGAACGCCACAAAGACAGCCGCCCTGTTGTAGGCCCGAATCTGCGCGGTCTGCAGCAGCAGACTGAAAAAGCTAGCCAACCCGCCCACGCTGCAAACAAGCACCAGTGAGATGTTCAATTGACTCGCTGAGGCGAGGAAACCGTGCCGATCAGCCTTCAGCCAACGCGGGCCCAGCAGGCACGCCAGCAGAACCAGGAAGCCAGCGCCCAAGACAACGCCAAAGCGAGCCATCGTATTCTCGTTCTCCAACGGAAACGCCACGCTCTTCTCCCCGGCCAGCAAAGCGGCGAAAGGCCCGGAGGTGTAGCCCAAGACCGGACGCAGAATCGTCGAGATCTTCAAGCCATAGGTCTCCACCTCGGCGATACTCTTGTATTCCTGATACGGCTTGCCGTGCTCGTGCCAGTAGACGACCGAGGGCAAAAGATTGAGCACTGTGGCGCAACCAATCAGGCCAATCGCCAAGAGCCCCACAAGCGCCACCTTTCGGGCATTTCCTCGGAGCGCGGCGATCAACAGCGCCACGCCGAGCGAGAGAATTCCGAAGCAGGCATAGTAGGAATAGTTGAACCCGAGCAGCGTGGAACCCAGAATCAGGACTGCAAGCGAGCGCTTGCCGGGCCGCTCCCCCGAAGAAACCTGAATCGCCAGCGCGCAGACGAACGGGACCAGGTAGAAACTGAGCTGAAAGTGGGAAATGTTCCGGTAAAACGCGAACGGGAGAAAGCTGTAGAGAGTCCCCGCCAGCGCACTGATCGACGCGCGGATGCGCAATTGACGGAGACAATAGGAGGCCGTGATCGCAGTCAGGAAGAAGAATGTCAGCCAGGCGACATTGCCTATGAGGCCGGGGGCACTGCTGAAGCGCGAGACTACCCATGCTACCGCGTAGTCCACGGACGAATTCGCCGGCAAGCTGATCACAGGGGACACGAATGGTGCGGACAGAACAGGATTAGACCAATACCACCCTGTTCGCACGATCGCCGTGATGCTGGACAAAACAAAGACGGAGTCGCCCGCAAAGTTGAAAGGTACCGACAGATCGATGCGGGTCAGATCGAGCATGGCCACGAGGCCGAAGCCAATCGCGAGGATCTGGAAAATATGCACGGCCCAGAGACTCCCGCCCAAGGCCGTCAGTCGCGACCACTTGGATCCGGTCGCCTTGCTCGATGATTGATCGGCCACATCTGGGGTCCGCATATCGGAATTAGGATTCACGTAGACAGTGTAGTGCATCCGGTTCTCCCCGTTCAAGACCATGAACTGCCGGAATACCGGCCTGAGTTCCCCGATCGCTTCGGCTCGCTGGAAGACCCCGCGCCCATGGCCAGGGTTTCTTCCACTGGAGCAACCTCGAACATCACCGCAGCGGCATCGCGATGCTGACACCGTGCATGGTTCACTACGGGCTCGCTGCCGATGTCCTCGACAACCGGCAGCGCCTCTTGAACGCAGCCTTCCAGCAGCACCACGAGCGCTTCGTACGCAAACCACCGCGGCACGCGCGGATCCCGGAGGCTGTCTGGATTAACCCTGAATTCCGCAGTTGCATCCGAGCGCGACATCTATCGTTCCTGCCATCAACATGTTGCATGGTGGGAATCCAACTTCGCCGAAGTTGGATTTCCTCTGGCTAACCCGCTGCTTTGGCGAGAGATAGCGCTTCAACACATCTCAACTTCGGAATTCAGGTTAACCCGCCCAAGCCCCGCCCGCCGGAGCAAGGCGAGACTCAATTCGTTCTGTGTCGGCGTCCGCATAGACGATCACCTCAACTCGAAAGTTCTCCCGTCTCGTCCATCATCTCGCCGCTGCTCCGGGAACCGCCTCAGAAAATGTCGACGCCATTCGATGCTTCGCCCCCTATTCCCATGCTTTTTCGGCTCTGCGCAAGAATTCGACGAAGTGCCCGACTGGCGGGGGTTTGAGCATCTGAGGTTGTCGGCTGCGGTCGGGGGTCTTGCTGCCCCGGCCTTGTCAGCGGCGGACTGCCCGACG
>JBEKMO010000089.1:0-20936 GCA_050008465.1 Bryobacteraceae bacterium | reverse complement strand
GCGTGTACGAGGTCTGCCTAAGGTCAACCGGCGAAGTCATCATCACGCCCGGAACGCGGCTGGCGCCCCCGCAACCGACTCCGTAAAGCCCTCGGAAAAGCCCGACTAGGCCCGTCAGCCACGCAGACTCTGCTTCAGTTGCCTCGCAATCCACTCGTTCCAATGGAAGTCGAAGCCCGGATTCGCACAGGTGGAAAGTTACGGACAACGTCGTCGGTCGATGGATTTCGCCGACAGTCCGAGTGCCATCAGGAAGCCTCAGAGAGTAATCTCCATCGCGGCGAAAGCTCGATTCCTTTCGCCCGCTGCGCAGCGCCCGGATCCGTTCCGGCGGTTGCCCGAGCGTGATTGTCGAGAAGTCCCGATTTGGAAGCTGAGGATTCGTCCCGGAAAACGCTGGTCACGGCAGTTGCGGAGCCACTTGGCCAGGCAGTCAGCACACCCTAAACCGACCCACTACCCATGGAACGAATCGGTAAGTTCGGAGGCCGCCCGCAGCACTTCCGGCAAGGCCTCGTGCGGAAACCCGTGGTCGAACGCCTCGTCGATCGCTGCCAGGGACATGCCGCCAGCGAGGCATTCGAGGATCAACGAAACTGACAGCCGCGTGCCACGAATCGCCAGCTTTCCGCCCCAGAGCTGGGGGTCGGCAACGATCCATCGATAATCCTCGTGGACGACCGGCTCCCAATTCGACAGAGGCTTCTCCTCGATCCTCGTTTTAACGAGCTTCGCAAAATACGGTCGCTGACTTCGCTGTCCCAAAGCGCGTTTTCCGAGCCGCGTGGACGGTGCTGTCTATCACCGCACTTTGCGAGTCTCTGTAGACCGGCCCTTAATCTGAGCTGCGCGAACAGCAAGCTCGCAGGGACGATCTCTACCGCCTACAGGGCCGCACGTCCGTGGTCGCATCATCACCCTACGGACAGGTAGGCAGCCAGACACCCCACCACCGCCTTCCTCACCCGATTTGCCACTTCAAGCGCCTTCCGCTCTTGCCCCGGCAGCACATCCGGGAACTCGTCGGGATATCGAATGTCCACACCGTAGGGAGTCAGAACGGCGGCCTCCCCGAGCGAACCCGCCATCTCTGGCGCCACCCGCGAGAGGAGGTCCAGCAGTGCGGCAATGTTGTGCGTCTTGGGGAACTCAACCCCATGACGCACCAGGAATGCCTTCAAGTACTTCTCGGCCGCCTGCTGGCAATGGAACGCCACAATCTCGCGCAGCGAATCCCCGGCCTCAAGAAGTCGCCGGGCGGCTTCGTAGTCCAGATCGGCCTTCGCGACCCACTATCGCACCAGATCGCGCAGGACCTCCTCAGGCGCCCTCATAGATCACCCGGCCGTACCTGTGCGCGGGGTATGCAATGCCCCCGAAGATGTTCTTGGACTCCTCGAATCGCTCGCTCGCAATCACGAACACATCGAACGGAAACCCGAGGCCCCGTAGGCAATCCCCGATTCGCAGCCTTTCCTCCCTGGTGTTCGACGGCGAGCGCTCAACCACCAGCAGGTCGATGTCGCTGTCGCGCGTCATCTCGGCCGTCGCCGCGGACCCGAACAGAATGATGCGCTCCGCGGCCGCAACGCTGAGAACGCGCCGCACGATCTCCTGGGTCAGCCTCTCGTCGATCCCCATCACCCACATCATACGCGGTCTCACTCTTCCCGAGAATTCATCTCCCATCCCCTCAACCGCTTGCCCCATTCCTGACCTCGGCACGCGTCAAGCCCATGCTATGCCTGGCCTAGGAGGCGGGTTTCCAGACCCGCCCAAGGTGTCTCATGTCATCCGAGCTGAAAATCGAAGCCAATCGTCGTAATGCCCAGCTCTCCACCGGCCCCAAAACCCCCGAGGGCAAAGCCAAAGTCGGCACCAACTCCCGCACCCACGGACTCTGCGCCCGCAACGCCATCCTCCCCGAGGAAGACCCCGACGAATTCCACGCCTTGCTCGCGGGTCTGCTCTCCGAATTCCAGCCCGCCGAAGCCTGTGAGGAATCTCAAGTTCGGGAGTTGGCCTCCGCCGAATGGCGTCTCCGCCGCATCGTCCGCCTGGAGACTGGGATCTTCGTCTCCGCCATGGAAAAGGTGCGCGAATACGAGAAGTGCCGTAACACCGCCCCGCCGCCCGACCGCACCCCCGAAGAGCAGCGCTACGACCAGAACACCCGCCTGCTCGGACTCGCCTTCCGCCAGCACTGCGGCGGCGAGGCCTTCACCAAGCTCACGCGCTACGAGAACTCCATCCGTCGCGCCTACTACAAAGCCCTCCACGAGCTCAAGTCACCCCCGCCCCCGCGCAGCACAAAATTGACGGAGCAAAGCCAAATTCCCCAGCCCCCCGACCCGGAACCCTCGCCCCATCAACCGGATACAGTCACAGCGTCTTCAGATACGCCACCACGTCGTCCTTCTCCTGCTCCGACAGCATGTCTTTGTACGGAGGCATCCCATTGCCCCCCTCCTCGATCTTCGCCCGGATGTTCCCCTCGGTCGCTTTCTTCCCGTTCAGCAGCTTGTCCTTTTGGAACAGCCCCTTCAGTCCCGGCCCGATCTTCTTCTCGGCGCTGTCGCCGCGGTGGCACATCGCGCATTGCTGGAACACCACCTTGCCCTTCGCCGCGTCCCCCTTGCCCTTTGCAGCCCCAAACGCAGCCAAGCTCAAGCACGCCAGCAGGATCCCAACTGTCTTCATACCGCCATCTTACCAGTCCTCCACACGTGATCCATCCCTCGCCGCGGTGTCAGCATCGAACCACGACCGTCAGGGAGTGGTCCCCGCCGGCCGGCCGCTACAATGGAAGGTATGCGCATCCTTCTCTTCAGTGGAAAAGGCGGCGTGGGCAAAACCAGCCTGGCCGCTGCCACCGGCGTGCGCCTCTCCCAGCTCGGCTACCGCACCCTGGTGATGAGCATCGACCCCGCTCACAGCCTGGCCGACTCCTTCGACCTCGAGACCGACCTGTTCCACGCCCAGACCTCCGACCCCTTCCCCATCGCCGACCGCCTCGCCATCCTCGAGCTCAACATCCAGAAGGAAATCAAGCGCCACTGGCAGGAGATCTCCACCTGGGTCATCTCCCTGCTCCGCACCACCGGCATCAGCGGCGTCCAGGCCGAGGAGCTCGCCATCCTGCCGGGCATGGAAGAGCTCAGCGCCATGATGTACATCAACCAGTACCGGCGCGAAGAGCGCTACGACGTCATCGTGCTCGACGCCGCCCCCACCGCCGAGTCCATGCGCTTTGTGAGCATGCCCACCACGCTCGATTGGTACATGAAGCATATCTTTCCCTTCCAGCGCAGCGTGCTCAAGGCTGTCCGCCCCATCGCCAACCGCGTCGCCCCCTTCGAGCTGCCCCCCGACAGCTACTTCGCCAACATCCGCAACCTGTTCGAGAAGCTCGGCGGCGTCGACGAGCTGATGGAGGATCCGCAAGTCACCAGCGTCCGCCTGGTCACCAACCCCGAGAAGATGGTGCTGCGCGAAACCCAGCGCGCCTTCGTCTACTTCTCCCTACACGGCCTCACCGTCGACAACGTCATCATCAACCGCGTGCTCCCGCGGGAAGTTTCCGACGCCTGGTTCAACGAATGGCACTCCTCGCAGGAGAAGATCCTCGGCGAAATCGAGGACTACTTCGCGCCCGTCCCCACCCGGCGCGTTCCGCTCTTCACCCACGAGGTCCTCGGCCGCCAGAGGCTGGAGGAATTGGCCAACGTGATGTATTCTGAGGGGGAAGATCCGGCCGCGGTCACCCGGACCGAGCGGCCCTACACTTTCGGCAAGCAGGACGGATTCTACGAGGTCCGGGTGCTGCTGCCGTTTGCCACCAAGGGCGAGATCGGGCTTTTCAAGAAGGGCGATGAGCTGGTGGTCGAGATCGGCACATTCCGCCGCCACATCGGGCTGCCCACGTCCATGGCGGCTCTCACGCCCACCCGGGCGCGCCTGGAAAACCGTGTCCTCACCGTCGAAATGAAGGAGGTACCATCATGAGCGAGCAACCGTCGGCTCCGCAACCCGCAGCCGAGCGCTGCATCTGCCGCGAAGTGGCAGACCACCTGAAAGAGCTGCTCGTGCCCCGGTCGGAAGCCGCGCGCGAGCACCTGCGCAACTCCCGCATCGAGTTCCTCAAGGCCATCCGCAGCCTCATCGATGAGCGCATCGCGCACCTCTCCGCCACCGGCCAGCCCCAGGGCACCAAGGTGACGGTCGAGTGAAAGCAGGCGATCTCGCCACTGATGCCAGCCCCATCGCGCGGGCGCAGCGGCGTGGTCCTCGGCGCGTGCGCCGGGAGAAGACGAAGTATGAACGTAAGACGGAAGGTTTGGATTACGTCGATTCTGGCAGGACTCCTCGGCTGGAGTTCGGCCATGGCTCAGGAATCGAAGAGTGTGAAATTTGAAGTCGACATTGTCGACGGCAAACTCCTCGGCTACAAATACGCTCAGGCGGGCATGGAGGCGCTCGCGGCGAACGACCGCGTCGCTCTGTTCATGAAGGGCCCCATGAGCCCGATGCCCCCGGTCAAAACGGTAGCCATTCAATCGGTGAAGCGTGAAAAGGATAGGCTCTTGTGGGAGCTGAAGGCACCCGTCAAGGTGACCGAGAAGGAGACCACCAAGAAACTCTCCTTCCTCCTCAAGGACGGGTGGTACCGGCTGGAATAGCCGCGCAGCCTCTGAGAACCTGGAGACAGTCAAATGAAAGAAGGCGATCCCGCCCCGGACATCCAGCTCCTCACCGACCGGGGCGAGCCGTTCCGCCTCTCCAGCCTTCGCGGCAGGAAGGTCGTGCTCTACTTCTACCCCCGGGCCGCCACCCCGGGCTGCACCGCCGAAGCCTGCGAGTTCCGCGACGCCTCCCCCGCGCTCTTCCGCAGCGGCGCCGTGATCCTCGGCATCTCGCCCGACCGCCCCGCCGCCCAGCAGAAGTTCAAAGCCAACTACGACCTGCCCTTCACGCTCCTCTGCGATGTCGACAAGGCCGCCGCCCAGGCCTACGGCGTGTGGAAGGAGAAGGCCATGTACGGCAAACAGGTGATGGGCATCGAGCGCACCACCTTTCTCATCGGCGAGGACGGCCGCATCCTCAAGATCTTCCCCAAGGTCAAGGCCAAGGGCCACGCCGCCCAGGTCCTCGCCGCGCTCGGCTAGCGCGCCGCGCAGTAACCGAACCGCGACCGCGAGGGAGCGGTGGCTAGCGCGCCGCTTCGGTCGAGAACTTGTAGATCGTCGTGGTGTGGTAGCGCTGGCCCGGCTTCAGCACCGTCGACGGGAACGCCGGCTTGTTCGGCGAATCCGGGAAGTGCTGCGTCTCCAGGCAGAAACCGTAGCGCTTCTGGTAGACCTTGCCGCCCGGCCCTTTGATTGTGCCGTCCAGGAAGTTGCCCGAGTAGAACTGAACGCCCGGCTCGGTGGTCAGCACCTCCAGCACGCGGCCGGTCTTCGGCTCGACCACCCGCGCCGCGAGCTCCATGCCGGCGCCCTTCCGGTCGAGGACGAAGTTGTGATCGTAACCTCCGCCCAGCTTCAACTGCTCGTCCTGGTCGTTGATCCGGGCCCCGATCGCGTGCGGCTTCCGGAAATCGAACGGCGTGCCCGCCACCGGCCTCAGCTCCCCGGTGGGGATCAGGCCGGCATCCACCGGCGTGAACCGGTCCGCGTGGATTTGCATGAGGTGCCCGAGGATGTCGCCTTCGCCCTCCCCCGCCAGGTTGAAGTAGGCGTGGTTGGTCAGGTTGACCACCGTGTCCTTGTCGGTGGTCGCGCTGTAGTCCATCTTCAGCTCGTTGTCGTCGGAGAGCGTGTAGACCACCGTCACCGTCAGGTTCCCCGGGAAGCCTTCCTCGCCATCCTTGCTGAGGTACGTCAGCTCCACGCCGTTCGGAACCTCTTTCGCCGTCCACAGCACCTTGTCGAACCCCTTCGGGCCGCCGTGCAAGGTGTTCTCCCCATCATTCTTGGGCAGCTTATACTCGACCCCGTTCAGCGTGAATTTGGCCTTCCCGATGCGGTTGCCGTAGCGCCCGATGAGCGCCCCCAGGTACGGAGCGTTCTTCAGATAGCCCTCCAGGGACGGGAAGCCCAGCACCACGTCGCCCAACTTCCCGGCGCGGTCCGGGACCTTCAAAGAAGTGAGGATGCCTCCGTAGTTGGTGATCGCCGCTTCGACCCCCTTGGAGTTGGTCAATGTGTAGAGTTCCACCTGTTTACCCCCCTGCGTTTTGCCGAATGGTTGCTTCTTGATGGTGGCCGCGTGGGCAGCCAGTCCCATCGCGCCCAACACGCCAACTGCGACCCACCTGCCGAAGAGCATTGAACGTCCTCCCATCCAGAAGGGCCATTGTATCAATTACATCATGGGCTTCGGGTTACCCACCGATGGCGTACATGGGCCGCGGCGGGGCGACGAAACGGGCGGTGTTGATTTCGTGGCCTTCCCACTTGGCCTGGACGGTCGAGCGAATCAGGCGGGCGATTTCGTCGTCCGAGGCGCCGCCGCGCAGCAGGCCCTTCACGTCGGTCTCCTCGAGCGCGAAGAGGCAGTAGCGCAGCTTGCCGTCGGCGGTCAGGCGGATGCGGTTGCAGCTCTGGCAGAAGGGCCGGCTCACCGAGGCGATGAAGCCGATCGTGCCGAGGCCGTCGGCGTAGCGGTACTCGGTGGCGGGGGCGCGCGGGTCGCGGTCGGGAATCTCGATGAGCGGCGCGATCTCGCGCGAGAGCGTCTCGAGAATCTCGTCGGCCACCAGCACCCGGCCGCGGTCCCAGAGGCCCTGGGCGTCCAGCGGCATGAACTCGATGAAGCGGACTTCAAAGCCGTTCTCGCGGCCGTAGCGCGCCAGCGGAACCAGGTCCGGCTCCACCAGGTCCTTCACCGCGACGGCGTTGATCTTGATCGGGCCGAACCCGAGCCGCTTCACCAGGGCCAACCCTTCGAGTACCCGATCGAGTTCGTCCCTGCGCGTGATGCGGGTGAAGCGCTCGCGGTCCAGCGTATCCAGATGGACATTGAGGCGGCGGAGGCCCGCCTGGTAGAGCGGCTCGGCTAGCTGTGGGAGCAGGACGCCGTTGGTGGTCAGAGCCAGGTCCTGGATTTTCGGGATGGCGGCGAGCTTCCGCACCAGTTCCGCGACACCCTTGCGAACCAGCGGCTCGCCCCCGGTAACCCGCACCTTGGTGACGCCCAGCCGCACCGCGATGCGGACAAACCGCTCGATCTCCTCGTAGCTCAGGATCTCCTCGCGCGCGACGAACTCGACTCCGCGCTCGGGCATGCAATAGAAGCAGCGGATGTTGCAGCGGTCGGTGAGGCTGACCCGGAGGTTGTCATGCAGCCGGCCAAAGGTGTCGCGCAGCCCGGCGTTCATCGGAGGGCCAGCATGCGCTCCAGCGGAACGAGCGCGCGCCGCATCAGCTCCTCGGGGATCTCGACGCGGGGCTCGAGGTTGCGCAGGCAGTCGCGCAGCTTCTCGAGAGTGTTCCGTCTCATGAAGTGGCATTCGCTGCAATTGCAGTTCTCGTTGGGGATGAAAAGGAACTTCTTCCCTGGGGCGAGCTTGTGCAGCGAATGCGAAACGCCGCTCTCGGTCATGACGATGAACTCGTCCGCCTCGGTCTCGACGCAGTACTTGATGATGGCGGTGGTGGAGCCGACGAAGTCCGCCAGCGCGAGCACTTCGGGCGGACACTCGGGATGGGCGGCGACCCGCGCGCCCGGGTGCTCGAGGCGCGCCTCAGCCAGTTTCCGCGCGGCAAAGGTGGCGTGCACGATGCAAGTGCCCTGCCACGAGGTCATGTTCTCGCGGCCGGTTTGCCGCTTCACCCAGTCGCCCAGATTGCGGTCGGGGAGGAACAGGATCGGTCTTTCCGGCGGAATCGAGTTCACCACGTCCACCGCGTTGCGCGAAGTGCACAGGATGTCGCTCTCCGCCTTCACCTCGACCGAGGTGTTGATGTAGCTGACGATCACGTGGTCCGGGTGCAGCCGGCGATAGGCGCGCACCGGCTCGACCGGGCAGCTCTCGACCAGGCTGCAACTGGCTTCCCGGTCCGGAACCACCACCACTCGGGTCGGATTGAGCACCTTGGCCGTTTCGGCCATGAACCAGACGCCGCAGAAGGCGATCACGTCGCCCTCGAAGTCACGTGCCCGTCGCGCCAGCTCGAGGCTATCCCCAACCGAGTCCGCCAGATCCTGGATCTCCGATTCCTGGTAATGGTGCGCCAGCAGGATCGCGCGCCGCTCGCGCTTCAGTTCGAGGATTTCTTCGGCGATGCTTGCAGTGGCCAGCATGGGGGATGGGTTGATTCCATTCTAGCAATTGCGCCCCGGTGAACGCGGGCCGTATCCTAAGGATGCCATGGTCTACTGGACGCTCTTGGGGATTGGACTGTTTGCCGGGGTGCTCGCCGGTATGTTCGGCATCGGCGGGGGCCTGATTATCGTTCCCGCGCTGCTGCTGATCGTGGGGCTGAAGGAAACTGAGGCGATTGGAACCAGCCTGGCGGCGCTGATCCCGCCGGTCGGCCTGCTGGGGGCGGCCGAGTACTATCGCGGCGGCTTCATCAATCTCCGCTATGCGGCGCTGATCGCACTGGGGCTGTTCCTCGGGGCGTATTTCGGCGCGAAGATCACCACTAGTTTGCCGCCGCTTCTGATCCGGCGGCTCTACGCCGGCTTTCTGCTGCTGGTTGCCGCTCGGATGCTGTGGATGGGGAAATAGGCTTGTGGCTTGTGGCCTGTGGCTTGTCGGCGGTTGGCGGCAGGAGGGAGGCGACCCTGCTTTCTCGAAGGCTGCGAGCTATCGGAGCAGACGGCGGCCGCTGGATGCTGCTGCGGCCGCGGCCATGGCGAGGGGCGGCGGCGTCCGAACCAGGTCCACCGCGCCCGGGTATTCGTGTTCCACCCAGTCGGTGAGGGGGATGTTGCGGAAGCAGACGCGCTGCTGAACCACCAGCGACCTGTTCTTGGAGAACAAGGACGTACTCTCACGAACGTACTGCCGCTCTTCCACCCGGATGTCCGCCATGAACTCGTCGAGCGCCTTGCGCCGGGCGCTCTCCTCGGTGGCGCGGATGCGCTCCTCCATGGCGCGGTGCTGCGTGGCCAGCAGTGCGCGGGCCTCGGCCAGGGTCTCGCGGTGGCGGGAGACGAGCAGCTCGGCGCGAGCCTGCATCAGGACCGCGGTCACCAATGCGGCGGCGGCCGCGATGAACAAGGGCATGGCAATCCATACCAGTCCCGGCGCCAGTTCTCCCATCAGGGGAAGAATCGGGCGGGACGTGGCGGAGGATGCGGGAGTAAGGTGAAAACCCCGGGGGGAGTAAGGACTACCGAGATCTCAGGCGTTAGCGGGAGAGTGCATCCCGCAGGGCTCTCGATCGCGGTTTGCGGCGTGACCAAGGGGTCTGGCGCAATAACCTCTGAAATCAGGGTGCTATCGGGCAATTTGGGTTAATGCTCCTCGCGGCGCTCTATGGTGCTGTGTTACCTTCGCAAGCGTGGTACTGCGAGAATGGCTCAAGCCGCCGCGAAGTCTCCTCGCGATTCTGCTGCTGCTGACGCTGGTATCTGTGTCCGCATTGGGCTGGCTCGGCTGGAGCCTTGTTTCACAGGAGCGCATCGTGGAGGCACAGCGGGCGCGCGAACGCCTGGAGTTGGCCGCCGACCGCATCGCGGCGAACTTCCGCCGCAGCCTGGATGCCGAAGGACAATTGCAGGGCCTGACGCTCAGCGGCACCAAAGATTCGCTCTCCGTCGTCCCTCCCGGCCGGCTGCTCTACTATCCTGACGCCGCGGCGGAACCGGAAGCGCCTGACGCTCGGTTCCGCGAGGGCGAGACTTACGAATTCCGCGAGGGGCAGCCGCCGCTCGCGATGGCTTTCTACGAGCGGCTGGCCGGGTCGAACGATGCGGCCGTGCGCGCGGGGGCGCTGCTGCGGCTGGCGCGCGTTCTGCGCAAGATCGGACGCAAGGAACAAAGCCTCACCGTCTACCGGCGCCTCGGGGAAATCGCGGGGGTGCAAGTTGCCGGTGCGCCCGCGGAACTGGTTGCACGCCATGCGACCTGTGCCCTTGAAGGCCGTAAGGAAGATGCGGAGCGTCTGCTCTCCGACCTCCGCGAGGCGCGCTGGCAACTGCGGCGCGGGCAGTTCGAGTTCTATTGGGATGAGGTCTCCAGACTCGCCGGCCGCAACGAGCCGCCGGATGCCGAGCGCGTCGCTTTGGCCGAGGCCGCCGCTGGCGCCGTCGCTCTCGCCGCCGGACCCACCGATCCGGAGCAGGTCGTCCAGGCCGCGGGACGGGCGATCCTGCTGGTCTGGCGCGGCCCGCCGGACCGCCGCACCGTGCTGGTGGCGACGGTCGAATCGATCCTCCAGCAGATCGCCGTGCGGGAAGATGTCGACTGCATGGCCCTCGACGGAGACGGCAGAACCCTGGCCGGCCGGAAGGTTGGGCAAGGTCGCGCGGCACTGCGCAGCGCCGCCGAGTTTCACATTCCCTGGACCCTGGCGGTGACGGCCCGCCCGGGCTCCGCCGCTGGGGGAATGGCGGGGCGCCAGCGGTTTCTGCTGACGGCCCTCGCGGTGATGGTGCTCTTCCTGCTGTCCGGCACCTATTTCATCGCGCGCGCCATCCGCCGCGAGGCGGACGTGAATCG
Organism: Bryobacteraceae bacterium; assembly: GCA_050008465.1. Lineage (GTDB taxonomy): Bacteria > Acidobacteriota > Terriglobia > Bryobacterales > Bryobacteraceae > Fen-330. Next base: position 10,264 of record JBEKMO010000089.1, on the reverse strand, counting down.
CCTGCAATCCGATTTCGTCTCCGCCGTTTCGCACGAATTCCGCTCGCCGCTGACTTCCATGCGGCAGCTCTCCGAAATTCTGGCCGAAGGACGTGCGCCCAGCGAGGAGCGGCGGCAGCTCTATTACGAAACGCTCCTCGGCGAGACCAGGCGCCTGGAGCGGCTGGTGGAGACCTTGCTGAACTTCGGCCGTCTGGAAGCCCGCGCGCACAAGTACAGGTTCGAAGAGCTCGATGCCGGGCAACTCGCCGAGCAAGCCGCGGATGCGTTCGAGCGCGAACTCGGGCACGCCCGCAAGATCGAGCGCGCGGGCGAAAGCAACTGCCGGATTCGCGCCGATGCCGAGCCCCTGTCGGTGGCGCTGCGCAACCTGCTGGACAACGCCGTGAAATACTCGCCGCCCGAGACCAGCGTCCGTGTCGAATGGGCGCGGGCCGGCGCGCAGGTAGCGATCCAGGTGCGCGACTGCGGGCCGGGTATTCCGGCCGCCGAGCGCAAGTCGATCTTCGAGAAATTCGTACGCGGCAGCGCGGCGGCGGCGCTGAATGTGAAGGGCACGGGTGTGGGCCTGGCCATGGTGCGCCAGATCGTCGCCGCGCACAGCGGGGAGATTCGCCTCGAAAGCGAGCCGGGCAGAGGCAGCACCTTCACCATCCTGCTGCCCGCGGTGGAGCAAGCATGATACGCATCCTGGTAGTGGAAGACGAACCGGCGATCGCGCTCGGTCTGGAGGACGACCTCAAGATGGAGGGCTACGACGTGGAGGTAGTTCGCGACGGCCGCACGGCTGCGCACCGCGGGCGCGAAGGCGGCTTCGACCTCATCCTCCTCGACGTCATGCTGCCCGGCAAGGACGGCTTCGAGGTCTGCCGGGAATTGCGCCGCGCCGGCCTGCGCACGCCCATCCTCATGCTGACCGCCAAGGCGCAGGAAGAGCAGAAGGTGATGGGGCTGGAACTCGGAGCCGACGATTACGTCACCAAGCCGTTCGGTACGCGCGAACTGCGGGCGCGCATCAAGGCTCTGCTGCGGCGCTCCGGGGGCGAGCCCGCGGACGATTGCTGCCGCTTCGGCGACGTGGAGGTCGACTTTGGCCGAGGGGAAGTGCGCGCCGCCGGCCAGAGCGTCGATCTCACGCCGATCGAGTTCCGGCTGCTTTCCGCGCTGATTCGCGCGGGGGGGCGCGTACTCAACCGCGAGCAGTTGCTGGACGCGGCCTGGGGACCCGGCGCGTTTGCATCGGAGCGCATCGTCGACAACCACATCGCCAACCTGCGCCGCAAGATCGAGCCGGACCCGGCGCGGCCCCGCTACCTCCGCAATGTGCGCGGCCTCGGCTACCGCTTCGACCGCGAGACGTGACACAAACGTGACACTTTCCAGGCTGGATTTCCTCATTCGCCGTTTACAGTCGTAACAGGAGATACCGCTCATGAGAACGCCCATTGCGATTACGATCATGTTGACGGCGAGCCTTATGGCCGCGCCTGCTCCCGGTGGAAGCCCCGAAGAGATGCTGGAAGCGGCCATCTATCAGGCGAAGGTATTGGGCAACCTGCCGGGCGCCATCCGGCAGTTGGAGTCCATCGCGGCGCGGTACGCGGGGAAGCCGGTGGCCGCGCGGGCGCTGGCGGAGATCGGGCAGGCCCAGGAGCAGTTGGGCAACCCGGGCCTGGCTCGCAACGCCTACACGCGCGTTCTGAAAGAGTACCCCGGCCAGGTGCAGTTGGTGGCGCAGGTGCGGCAGAATCTCGAGTCCATCGCCGAGGCGCCGGCGGGCCCGCGCAACCTTTCGTTTGAGCGGGGCGAAGTGGGGAAAGTCCCCGAGGGCTGGTTTGTCCCGTCAGTGCTGGCGAAAGAGGGCTACTCGGCCGAACTGCGGCGCAGCGGCTGCCACAGCGCGATCGGCTGCGTGGTGGTGCTGGCGCCTGCCGCTCAGCCGGCAAACAGCTTCGGCAACCTGATGCAATCCTTCAGCGCTGCCGCCTACCGCGGCAAGACGGTGCGGCTGCACGCTTGGCTGAGGCTGGAAGCCGCGGCCAAAGCGGATGCGGCGCAGATGTGGTTGCGCGTCGATCGGACGAATCGGGAGATGGGATTCTTCGATAATATGCAGAATCGGCCGGTCCGGTCGGCGGCCTGGACCGAGGCGCAAATCGTCGGCAGGATCGACGACGATGCGGAGCGGATCAACGTCGGGCTGATGTCCATCGGCGGCGGGCGGGCCTGGATGGACGACGTGAGCTTCGAGGTTGTTACCGCCACCACTCCCACCACCGGACTATTCGAGGCGCACAATTGGCCGAAGGAGCCGGTCAATCTCTCCTTCCAGACTGGTGAAACGGGCAGCGTACCGGACGGCTGGTTCGCCCCGGCCGGCCGCTCCGAATTGAGCCGCCAGGGCTGCCGTGGCGCCGCCTGCGCCGCCATTCGGCTGGAGCCCGATAGTACACAGCCTTTCGGCAACCTGATGCAGACAGTCAACGCGACTTCCTATCGCGGCAAGACTGTTCGCATTCGCGCCTGGCTGCGGGTGGACTCAACCTCGCCCTCGGATTCCGCGCAGATGTGGTTCCGCGTCGACCGCCCGAAGCACGAGATGGGCGCGTTCGACAACATGGGTGATCGCCGAGTGAAGTCCGCCGAGTGGACCCAGGCTGAGATTGTCGCCAAAGTCGCCGCCGATGCCGAGGTGCTCAATCTTGGGGTCATGTCTGTCGGCAAGGGTCGCGCCTGGGTCGATGGCGTGACGTTCGAGATCGTTCCCGATAGCACTCCGGTCACGGCCAGAACCTTCGCCCCCAATGAAACACCGCAGAATCTCGACTTCGCGCAAGGTCAGGTGGGCAAGGCGCCAGACGGCTGGTTCGCCCCGGCCGGCCGCGCGGAATTGAGCCATCAGGGCTGCCGTGGCGCCGCCTGCGCCGCCATCTGGCTGGAGCCCAATAGCACACAGCCGTTCGGCAACCTGATGCAGACAGTCAACGCCGCTGCCTACCGCGGCAAGACGGTTCGCATTCGCGCCTGGCTGCGGCTGGACGCGACGGCTCCCGGCAACAAAGCTCAGATGTGGTTCCGCGTGGACCTCCCGAACAAGAAGATGGGTGCGTTCGACAACATGGGTGATCGCCCGGTGCAATCCGCCACCTGGACTCAGGCTGAGATTGTCGCCAAGGTCGCCGACGACGCCGGGGTGCTGAATATCGGCGTCATGTCTATTGGCAAGGGTCGCGCCTGGGTCGATGGGGTGACGTTCGAGATCGTTCCGGATGGCACTCCGGTCACGGGAAAAACCTTCGCCCCCAGTGAAACACCGCAGAATCTCGATTTTGCGCAAGGTCAGGTGGGCAAGGTACCGGACGGCTGGATCGCCCCGGTCGGCCGCGCGGAATTGAGCCATCAGGGCTGCCGTGGCGCCGCCTGCGCCGCCATCTGGCTGGATCCCGATAGTACGCAGCCTTTCGGCAACCTGATGCAGACAGTCAAGGCCGCTTCCTACCGCGGCAAGACCGTTCGCCTGCGCGCCTGGCTGCGGCTGGACGCGACGGGTGCTGGCGACAAAGCCCAAATGTGGTTCCGCGTAGACCTCCCGAATCGTGGGATGGACGCGTTCGACAATATGGACGATCGTCCCGTCCGATCCGCAGCGTGGACCCAGGCTGAGATCGTGGGTAAAGTGGCCGCCGACGCCGATGTGCTCAACGTGGGCGTGATATCTGTGGGCAAGGGTCGCGCCTGGGTCGATGGCATCACGCTGGAGGTGGTTCCCGACGCGACGCCCTCGACAGGCGCGCACCGGCCACAGTGATGTGCATCGGGGCCGACCGCCCGTCTCTTATTAACGCCCGTGGGTCTACCCCCACGGGCGCTTGACACCCCGGCGCAACGGAACCTAACCCGCTTCCCGTGCGTTAAGCAGAAGAGGTAGGATAAGGCTCTGCCTTGTCCCGGCTGCGTGGCTGAGCCGACCGGGACAAGCCGGAGGCTTATCCTACTTGGAGGGAAGGAATGGAACTGCGCCAATTCAGCCGCAGAGAGTTCTTGTGGACCGGCGCCGCGGTTGCGGCCGGCACTGCCGCCGGGTCGAAGACCGCGCCAAAACCCGTGGTCAGCGTCGTTCGGATCAAGAACGACAAGATCGGCATGGCCGTCGAGGAAGCCATCGACCTGCTCGGGGGCGTCAAGCGGGTCACCAAGGGCAAGCACAGCATGATGCTCAAGCCCAACCTGGTTTCGACGCAAGCCAACGCCACCACTAATCGCGAGGTGATCCGCACGCTCGCGCAGCTCATGCAGAAGGCGGGCAAGGAGGTGTCGATCGGGGAAGGCTCGGCGGCCGCGCCCAAGTTCAACGTGGTGGGCGCGGAGGTCTTCCGCACCCGGAAACGGGAGATCCTCGATCCGATGCAGCAGTACGTTTTCGACCAGCTTGGCTACACCGAACTGGCCAAGACGCTGCGGGTCCCGCTGGTGAACCTGCACTCGGGCGACATGGTGGACGTCCAGGTGCCCGGGGGCTTCGTTTTCCCCAAGCTGACCATCCACAAGTCCCTGACCGACGTGGATCTTTTGTGCTCCGTGCCGATGATGAAGACGCACCAGCTCGCCACCGTGACCTTGGGGATGAAGAACCTGGTGGGCGTCTTTCCGGGAACCATCTACCAGGCCGTGCGGGGGCACATGCACGACCTGACCTCGGAGGTGGAGCCTTCGGGCACCGCCGCCGCCATCGTGGACATGGTTCGCGCGAACAAGCTGGGCCTGGTGGTGGTGGACGGCTCGATGGCCATGGAGGGCAACGGCCCGTCGCTGGGCAAGCTGGTGAAGATGGACGTGATCGTGGCAGGCACCAACCCGCTGGCAACCGACATGGTCGCCGCCAGCCTGATGGGATTCGAGCCGAAGGAGGTCCCGACCTTCGCCTGGGCCAACAAAGCCGGCATGAAGCCCGAATCGCTGGAGGAGATCGAGGTTCGCGGCGAGCCGCTGGACCGTGCTCGCCGCCCGTTCGCAAAGCCGAAGTTGTATGCCTGGAAGGCCATCCGCGCATACTGGGGCACGAAAGAGATCTGACGGATTAGAATAGGGTCTGCAATTCCTCCACAGGAGAATGAAGCATGGCTAAGATGCGAGCCGTATTTTGCCTTGGACTGGCGGTGCTGGCTGCGAGGACCGTGCCGGCGCAGCAGGCGGCGCCGGACTATCGAAATCCGCGGCTGGCGATTGAGCAAAGGGTAGCGGATCTGCTGGCGCGAATGACGCTGGAAGAGAAGATCGGACAGATGTTTCCCCAGCGCGCCAATCGCGAAGTCATCGACACCACCGGCAAGTACAACACCCAAAGCGCCCGCATAGCATTCATTCAGATGTTCAGCAACACTTCACAACTGAACGTGCGTGACGGGGCGGTGCTGAGGAACGCCGCGCAGCGCTACCTGGCGGAGAAGACGCGCCTGGGCATCCCGGACATCTTCATGGGCGAGGCGCTGCACGGGTTCATGTCCCACGGCGCGACCAGTTTCCCGCAGGCATTGGCGCTGGCCAGCACCTGGGACCCCGCGCTGGTTCGGCGCGTGTTCACGGCCGCCGCCGATGAGATGGCTTCCGCGGGGGTGGAGCAGGCCTTCACACCGGTGCTGGATCTGGCGCGCGATCCGCGCTGGGGCCGGACCGAGGAGACCTACGGCGAGGATCCGTACCTGGCGTCGCGCATGGCCGTGGCCGCGGTCGGAGGGCTGCAGGGCGAGAACTACCTGCTCGACCGCCACCACGTTCTGGCGACCGCCAAGCACTTCGCAGTGCACGGACAACCCGAGGGGGGCACCAACACGGCACCCGGAAACTACTCCGAGCGGATCATCCGGGAATCGTTTCTGGCGCCGTTCCGCGCCGCCATCGAGGAGGCGCAAGCCGGCAGCGTGATGGCATCCTACAACGAGATCGACGGCATCCCCTCGCACGTCAACCCATGGCTGCTGGATAAGGTCCTGCGCCAGGAATGGGGATTCCGCGGGTATGTGGTGTCCGACGGCGGCGGATTGCAGATGCTGGTGGGGACTCACCACATCGCAGCAGACTTCGCGGGCGCGGCGCGCCCGGCGCTGGCGGCGGGCGTGGATTTCGACCTGAGCGACGGATCGGTCTACCGCACGCTGCTCGAGCAGGTGAAGCAGGGCAAAGTGCCGGAGTGGCAGATCGACCGCGCGGTCTTGAGGATTCTGGCGACGAAGTTCCGTCTGGGGCTGTTTGAGAACCCCTACGTGGATGCGGACTACGCCGAGCGCATCACCAACGGCGCCGAGCATCGGCAGTTGGCGGTGAAGGCCGCCGAGAAAGCCATTGTGCTTCTCAAGAACGACGGGAACCTGCTGCCCCTGGACCTGGAGAAGTACAAGACCATTGCGGTGATCGGTCCCAACGCGGCGGATGTTCACCTGGGCGGCTACAGCCGGGAACCGGCGCACGGCGTGAGCATCCTGGATGGCATCCGCGAGCGCGCGGGCACGGCCGCCAAGGTGGTTTACTCGGAGGGCTGCAGGATCACGGAAGGCAAGCAGGGCTGGTCGGCATGGTACGCGGACGCAGTCAAAGTCCCAAGTGCCGAGTTCCAGTTGAAGAGCATTCAAGCGGCTACGGAGGTCGCCCGCAGCGCGGATGTCGCCATTGTCGTGGTGGGTGAGAACGAGAGCACCAATCGTGAAGCCTGGGGGGAGCATCACCTGGGTGACCGGGACTCGCTGGACTTGATCGGCTACCAGGATCAACTCATTAAGGCGGTTGTCGAAACCGGCAAACCGACGGTCGTGTTCCTGATCAACGGCCGGCCGCTCTCGGTCAACTACGCGGTGGAACATGTCCCCGCGATTGTGGAAGGCTGGTACCTGGGCCAGGAAGGCGGGACCGCCGCCGCCGCCGTGCTTTTCGGCGACGTGAATCCGGGCGGGAAACTCCCCATCAGCTTTCCGCGCTCGGTGGGCCAGCTTCCCGATTACTACAACCACAAACCCTCCATGAACCGGAGCTACCTGTTCACCGGAAGAAAGCCTCTATTCCCGTTCGGCTGGGGCCTGAGTTACACCACGTTCGGATTCGACAACCTGCGCGTCGATCCTGCCGCGATCGGCACGGCCGGGGAGACCAAGGTCTTCGTGGATGTGACCAATACCGGTGGCAGGGAAGGGGATGAAGTCGCGCAGTTGTATATTCACCAGCGCGTGGCCTCGGTGACGCGCCCGGTGATGGAACTCAGAGCATTCCAGCGAATCGGCCTCAAGCCCGGAGAGAAGAAGACGCTGGAATTCAAGCTCACTTCCAAGGACCTTCAGATGCTGGATCGAGACATGCACTGGGTGGTCGAGCCGGGCGTCTTCGACATCATGGTTGGGCCGAGCTCCAGCCAGACCAGCAGCGTTTCGCTGGAAGTGGCTGCCAAGTAGCTGGGGGACCGGCGAGGCGGGAACTTCAAGCGCCCGGTTGCCAGACGGGGCCGGCCGCCCAGAGGCCGAACACAACATACTTGCTTCAGTACTTCCTCCTCCCCTCCAGCCGCCTTACCCCGAGAGTGGTGCAACGTGTCCTTTCGGCAACCGTGGGTGACTGCACCGAGGCTGCCGGGTTAAGTTGGTTCAGACGCCGATTCGGCGATGGATCATGACCCGTAACAACCGGCCGGTTCCTGAAGCGCTGGCGCCGCTTCAACAGCAGTTCGAGCAGTTCCGCGCAACCCACCCGCCACGGCCGAAGTCTCCGAGGCGTTGTGGGCTTCGGCGGCCGAACCGGCTAAACAGCATGGTCTGTATCTAGCGGGCCGAGGCCCTGCGGCTGGGCCGCGAGGTCCAGCGCCGGAATGAGCAGCAGGAGGGAAAGCGCGATCACCGACGCCCGGGCGAGATCGCGCAGAATGGCGTTGCATTCCTCCAGCCGGCAGCGCAGCCGGTCATAGAACCGCGCCTGCAATCGCGGGTGATAAGACGCGAGCCGGAGCGCGTCGAGGTCGGCTTGCGCGTCCGCAAGGACCGCTCGCGTCGCGCCAGCCGCGTACTCGATTGCCTGAGTTGCACCTGGATGAACAGGCGCGTTTCGTCGGGATTCGTCCGGTACTCCTGAAACGACCCCTGGCCGAGGAACTGCCGCGGCTAATCGCAGGACGGCTCGGCGACCAGGTGTGGCCGCCGATCTTGCAGTCGAACTCGCGGAAGCTGGCGACCGACCGCAGTTCGACAAGTCCCTTCAGCACGTGGAGCGGTAGTTCAAGTCAGACATGCTGCACCCCGGGCACTCGAAACGCGGTCCAGTAAGGGACATGCACGTCCGGAACAAATACGCCTGGCTCCGCGTACTGAATGGTATGGCTTTTCAGGACGTCCGCCACACCTACCGGATGTTCGTGAGGAACCCGGGGTTTACCGCGATAGCCGCTCTCTCGCTCGGGCTGGGTATCGGAGCGAACAGCGCTATTTTTAGTCTGGCCGATGCTCTTCTGTTACGGCCGCTGCCCATCCGTGACCCGGGTGCGGTCGTCACGATCAGCACCACCCCCGGCGGTGTCTCCTACGCCAACTACCGCGATTTTCGGGACAAGCTGCGATCGTTTGACGGCGTGGTGGCATTCACGTTCTCAACCTGGGGCGTGGCCACGTCGGCCAAGGACGTCGCCCAGATGCGCATGGGCGTGTTCGTGAGCGGCAACTTCTTCCCGGTGCTGGGCGTGGAACCCACGCTCGGGCGTGGTTTCCGCCGCGATGAGGGGCAGGTGCCCGGGCGCGACGCCGTGGTGGTGCTGGGACACCAGTTCTGGAAGACCCACTTCGCCGCGTCCCCGTCGGCAATCGGCCAGACCATCCGGATCAACGGCATCGATTTCACGGTGGTGGGTGTTGCGCCCGAGAAGTTCACAGGCATCGAGCGGTACATTCGTCCGGCGATGTTCGTGCCGCTCATGATGAAGCAGCGGCTCGACGCATCCAAGGACGACCCGCTCGAAAAACGCAGCGACCACGGGCTTACGGTGAAAGCGCGTCTCAGGCCGGGCACATCCATGAGGACCGCCCAGGCCGAGCTGGCGACGTTGTGGAAGGAGCTTCAACAGCAGTACCCGGAGGAGAACCGCGGCCGGATCGCCGCGGTGAAGACCGAGATCCAGGCGCGGTATCAGGAGTACGTGTTCGACGCGGTGATGGTGATGTTCCTGATGGGACTGGTCGCCCTGGTGCTGGTCATTGCGTGCGCCAATGTCGCGAACCTGCTGCTGGCTCGGGCGCGTTCCCGCTCCCGCGAGATCGCGATTCGGCTGGCGATCGGCGCCGGCCGTCTGCGCCTGATTCGGCAACTGCTGCTGGAGAGTGTGATGCTCGCCCTCATGGGCGGCCTGCTGGGGATCGTGTTTGCATATGGGGGGATCCGGTTTCTCCAGCGGATCCAGATTCCGACCGATCTGCCCGTGGTGATCGGCGTCCAACTCGACCATCGCGTGCTCCTGTTCAGCTTCTTTGCCGCCCTCGTCACCGCGTTGTTCTTCGGCCTGGCGCCCGCATTGCATTGCACCAGGACAGAACTCGTACCGGCCTTGAAGGCGGCCAACCAGGGATCGCCGGGAAAGCGGCGCACCATCGGGCGCAATGCCCTGGTCATCGGTCAGGTGGCCTTGTCGATGGCCCTCCTGGTGGCTGCCGGGGTGCTGGTGGATGCGGTCCGCAAGACGCTTGCGCTCGATCCCGGCTTCCGAACGGACCATCGTCTGATGATGGAATTCGACACCGCGCTGGTCCGCTACACGGACGAGCAGACGCGCGTGTTCTACCGCGAAATCGGGGACCGTGCCCGGGCGCTGCCGGGCGTGCGGTCGGTTGCGATGAGCTGTTACATTCCGTTCTCGCCGAACGGCTACCTCAAGACGGTGGTCCCCGAGGGGTATCAGTTCCCCAAAGGACGTGAGTCGGCGTCGATCGGAGCGGCGGTCGTCGATGAATATTACTTCGGCACGATGAAGACTGCGATTATCCGCGGGCGGGGATTCACGGCCGACGACAAGGCCGGCGCGCGGCGGGTCGCGGTGGTGAACGAGGAGTTTGCGAAATCGTACTGGCCCAAACAGGATCCGATCGGAAAACGGTTCCGGCTGAACGACAGCAAAGGGCCTTGGGTCGAGGTGGTGGGCCTGACCAAGACCAACAAATACTGGTTCATCGCCGAACCCCCGATCCAGTATCTCTACCTTCCCTTTGCGCAGGACCAGAACTCGCGCATGAGCCTGATTGTCGAGACC
>JBEKMO010000088.1:0-21068 GCA_050008465.1 Bryobacteraceae bacterium | reverse complement strand
CCCGAGACGGGCTATGCTACCAGCCTTTACAGCGTGACACGGAACATCGGTTCCAGCATCGGCATTTCGTTCGTGACGACGTGGATCGCCCGGCGCTCCCAGTTCCATCAATCCCTGCTGGTTGGCCATCTGAGCCCGTACGATCCGGGCACGCAACAGATGCTGGATCGGGCCCAGTCGCTGTTTATGCGTACCGGTTCCGACCCTGCCACCGCGAGGCATCGTGCTCTGGCGGCGCTTTATGGCACGGTGCAGCAACAGGCCGCGTTGCTGAGCTTTCTCGACATATTCCGCGTGATGGGGGCTCTGTTCCTGATCATCGTCCCGCTCGTGTTGCTGCTTCGAAGGACCAGCGGTGCTGGGAGGCCAGCGAGAAGAGCGATGCCAGAGCGCGCGGGGGATGATCGGGCTATTGAGTTCGGGTAGGAGGCGGAAAAAGGGGCAGGCCTGAGCGTCCCCGGACCCAGGTGCGTGAGCCGTTGTGGGATGCCGGCGGCTGCCGTACCGTGACTTCGAGTAGTTCAACGGGAGCTACAAGCTTGGCTGGGAGGCAGGGACTCGAACCCCGATAGGCAGATCCAGAGTCTGCAGTCTTACCGTTAGACGACCTCCCATCTCGATGCCGCGGCGTCGTCTGCGACCATTCTAACATTGCCTGGCGGCAATGGGCATGCTCGCGGGTGTTCACAGCGTAATCGAGCGTTTGGCGCGGATGGCGCGCGCCCGCGCCTCGAACATCTCGGCGTCCTGGTTGCGGCGGAGAGTCCGCAGGATGGACGCGTAGTGCTCCAGCCGGTCGGCGATGTGGGGATGTTCCGATCCGAGCGCCTGCTCGAAGGCGGCTAACGAGAACTTGAACAGCGGCTCGGCTTCGGTGAACATTCCCTCGGCGTAGTACAGCTCGGCCAGGTCGTTGAGAGTCTGGATGAAGTCGGGATGCCGGCGGCCCAAGCTCGCTTCCTGGATGAACAGGGAAAGGCGGAACAGAGGCTCGGCCCGGGCGAACTTCCGCTGCTTGCGGTAAAGCTGCGCGAGTTTGTCGAGAGCCATGGCGACTTTGGGATGGTCGGGGCCTTGCAGCCGGCGGCGAAGTTCGAGCGCCCGCCAGAGGTGGGGTTCCGCCTCGGTGTGGCGCTCCTGGACCGTGTAGTAGGCGGCCAGTTTGTTCACCACCACCAAGGTGATCCAGTCCTCGGAATTGCGGGAATCCAGCAGCGCCAGCGCGCGGCGCAGCGCGAACAACGCCTCCGGGGTCCGCCCCTGGTGCATGCACATCTCCCCGAGGTTCTGGTAGGCCAGGGCAAGATCGGGGTGGTCTGGCCCGAGCGTCCGCTCCCAGGCCACCAGGGCGTCCTTATAGGCTGTTTCCGCTTCCGGGAACTTGCCTTGGGACTTATACAGGCCGCCGAGGTTGTAGAGCACGGTGCCCAGTTCGGGATTGTCCGCCCCGCTGGCGCTCTCCATCAGAGCGATGGCCCGGCGGAACAGCGGCTCGGCCCCCAGGTACCTGCCCAGATAGTGGTAGAGCACGCCGAGCCGGTTCAGCGTCGCCGCCAGGCGCGGGTCCTCCGAGGGCAGGCTTTCGGCCTCCTGGACGGCTTTTTGCAGAACCCAGGCCGCCTGATCGAGGTATCCGAGATAGAAAGCGCCCTCGGCCAAATCGATATAGAACTGCCAACTGGCCTCCGCCAGGGCTTTGAAACAGTCGCCGGGAGCGGGCGTGCCCATGAGTGGAATCGCGAACAATTGTAACAGCCAATGCTCCGAAAAGCGAGCCATGACGGGGACCTGACGGGGACGCCGGGCCGCTTGGCGGCGGAGCGCTTGATAGAATGGCTCCATGCGGATCTTGGCCTTATCGATCGCTGTTGGCGCGGCGCTGCTCGCGCAGGAGCCGGCCCGGATCGCTCCCCCGGCGGCCGAGGCCCCGAAGGCCCCGCCGCGGGTCGACAAAGCCCTGCGGAGCCGGGTCCAGTTCTTCTTTCAGGCGCACGTGGACGGTAAGCCACGCCTGGCGGACGCGGTGGTTGCCGAAGACAGCAAAGACATCTTCTTCGCCATGCAGAAACCACGCTACCTGAGTTGCGCGGTCGGAAAAATCGATTACTCGAACAACTTCACGCGGGCCACGGCCACGGTGACCTGCGAGGAGGACGTCATGATGATGGGCATCGGGATCATGAGGATCAAGATGCCACGGTCCAGCGAATGGAAACTGACGCGCGGCAAGTGGTATTGGCATGTCGATCCAAACGCGATCCGCCAGACCCCATTCGGACCGATGATGCCCGTGAGCAGATCCGAGGGCGGGGCTGCGCCACCCACGCCCTTCGTCATGCCCAAGGGCCCCACCCCCGAGGAACTGCTGAAGCTCGTCAAGGCCGACAAGAACGAGGTGCGGCTGAGCAGCTCGGAGCCCTCCTCGGACACCGTGACGATCTCGAATGGGATGGCGGGCTGGATCACGCTCCGCCTGGAAACCCCGCCCATTCCGGGCCTCGAAGTCAAGCTGGATCGGAAGCAGGTCCAGAAGGACGAGCAGGCTCGCATGACCATTCATTACGAGCCGAAGGACAACCCTCCCCCGAAACCTGCCCGGATCAACGTGGTCGTGGAGCCCACCGGTCTGCTGATCCCGATTCGGGTGACCTTCGGGGCGCCGGCGCCCGTCACGGACAAGCAGCCGAAGTAGCCCGCCGTCAACAGACTGTGGAGGCGGCGCCTAAAGGCGCGCGCGATTCGACGCCGGCTTGGGCGCCGGCCGGTTCCCGCAGGCAGCCGCGCCAGTTCGCCCAGGCCCAGCACCCTGCCGTCAGCGCGCCCAGCATGCCCGCCACCACGCCGATGGCCCGCGGGCTCCAGTACTCGGAGGCGAGGCCCGCCAGCGCCATCGAAAGAACCATTACCGGGAAGCGGACCGTCTCCATGGTGGCGAATACGCGCCCGCGAAACTCGTCCGGAGTGTGGCGCAGCAGTTGCCCGTAGTTGAGCACGGAGGTGATCGCCATGCCGATGCGGGAAAGCAGCATGAAAAGCAGGGCCGCCCAGTACTGCCTGGCGACACTGAACAGGATGTATGCGCCGCCGTGCACCAGGTAGGAGACCGAGACCGAGTGCTTGTAGCCATCGAAGTCCACCCGGCGGCCGAGCACGTGCCCAAGAGCGCCACCCACCAGCAGGCCCGCGCCGGCAAATCCCCAAATGCTTCCGATGCCCGCCGCGCCGCGGTGAAAGACCTGCTCGCCGAACAGCGTGAACAGCACCTGCGCCGCGCCACCGCCCATCGCCCAGCCCACCGAGAGGAGCGCGATGGCGAGCGTGAGCGGCGAAGAGCGGATGTAGCGCAACCCGTCCCTGTATTCCTGCCAGGGACGGACGGCGCCGGTGGCGCGCCGCTGGGGGCGGAAACTGGCCCCGTCCTCCAACCGCATGCGCCAGACGGCCGCGGCGGAGAACAGAAACGAAAGCCCGTTGGCGATAAACGCCCAGGCATAGCCGAACTTGGCCACGCTGAATCCCGCGAGTAAGGTCCCTGCGGTCCCCGTCGCCCATTGCGTGGTCTGAGTGAGCGAGTTGGCGGTGTCGAGCTCCCGCGGGCTGGCGATCGCCGGCAGGATGGACGTGCGCCCGGCAGTGAAGAACGGCGAAGCGAACATCAACACTGCGCCGAGCGGAAGCACCAGCCAGGTGCGGCCGTGCGGGAGGGCCAAGAGGAAGCCCAGCGCCACCAGGCACCGGATGAGGTCGCTTGCAATCATGATGCGCTTGCGGTCGTAGCGGTCCAGCGCCACCCCGGCGGCCGGCCCGGCCAGCGCCGCCGGAATCGCCCGGGCCAGCATCACCGCGCTGACCACCAGCCCCGATCCGGTGGTCTGGATGACCAGGCTGAAGACGGCGACGTTGTTGAAGTAGTCGCCGATCTCGCTGACCACCTGCCCCATCCACACCTTGCGGTAGTTCGCGTTCCGCCGGAGCAAGTCGGTGAAATCGGACATCCAGACCTAGGATACGAGGTTGTGGCCGCGCGGCGCGGGGAACCATAATGAAACTTCGGGAAAATCTCCTCCGATGTCCCATTCCCGCCAGGTTTCCTCGAGCGCGGCGCGGACGGCCCCGCTGGTGGCCGTCAGCGCCACTTTCACGGAGGAATTGATCGCGGCGCCGCTGGAATTCTGGATCCAGGAGCTGGGCTGGGACTACCAGGTCAGATTCGCCCCGTACAACCAGGTTTTTCAGCAGCTTCTCGATCCGGACAGCCTGCTGGCGCGGAATCGGGAGGGCATCAATGTGGTGCTGGTGCGCTTCGAAGACTGGTCCCGGTTCGGCCAGGGTGGCGCGCTCACGGAGAACGTGCAGCGCTTGGCCTTGTGTCTGCGCGCCGCCGCCGGCGTGTTCCGGTCGCCGCTTGTGGTGGCGCTCTGTCCCGCTTCGCCGGGCTTCCTCGAGGATCCGGAGCGCGCCGCCCTGGCGAGGCGGATGGAGGCCTTGGTCGAGTCGTCGCTCGGGGGGCTGAGCACGATTCACTTGGTTAGGTCGGAGGAGTTGGCGGGCCTTTACCCGGTGCCCGACTACTACGACCCGCACGGCGATGAACTGGGCCACATTCCCTACACGCCGGCCTTTTTCGCCGCGCTCGGAACGCTTCTGGCACGCAAGATCCGCGCCCTGCGCATGGCGCCTTACAAGGTGACCGTGCTGGACTGCGACGAAACGCTGTGGCACGGCGTGTGTGCCGAGGACGGCCCGGAGGGGGTATCGCTCGACCCGCCACGACGATTCCTCCAGGAATTCATGCTCGCCCAGCGCGATGCGGGCATGCTGCTGTGTTTGTGCAGCAAGAACAACGAACAGGACGTGCTCGAGACCTTCCGCGCCATCCCGCGGATGCCGCTCCAGCCCGGGCACTTCGTCGCTCGCCGGATCAACTGGGAGCCCAAGTCCGTCAACCTGGTTTCGCTCGCCGTAGAGCTGAACCTGGGCCCGGACAGTTTCATCTTCGTCGATGACAACCCCACCGAGTGCGCCGAGCTTCAGGCCCATTGCCCTGAGGTTCTGACGCTCCTGCTTCCGAACGATCCGGAGAAGATCCCTGAGTTCCTGCGGCACGCCTGGGCGTTCGACCGCCTGCGGGTGACTCCGGAAGACCGCGAGCGGGCGTCGATTTACACCCAGGAGATCGAGCGCGGGCGCCTCCGGAAGACCGCGAGCCTGGAAGAATTCCTGGCCGCGCTGAACCTGGAGGTCCGCATCGCGCCCATGACGCCCGAGCGACTGCCGAGAGTCTCGCAATTGACGCAACGGACCAACCAGATGAACTTCACCTCGATCCGGCGTTCGGAGAGCGAGATTCAGGCGCTGGTTCGCGACGGGCGGGCCGAGTGCCTCGCCGTCGACGTGCGCGACCGGTTCGGCAGCTACGGCCTGGTGGGCGTCATGATCTTCACGGCGGGCGCGGAAGTGATCGCGCTGGACACCTTCCTGCTGAGTTGCCGGGCGCTTGGCCGGGGCGTCGAGCACCGCATGCTGGCGCGGCTGGGCGAAATCGCGCGGGAGCGCGGGCTGGCCGGGGTCGACGTGCGCTTTACGCCCAGCGCGCGCAACAGCCCGGCGCTGAACCTGCTCGAAAGCCTCGGCGTGCAGGCGCAACGAAGCGCGGCGGGCCTGCTGTACCGTTTTTCATCCGAACGGCTCGCGAAGCTCGAGTATCGGCCCGAGGGCTCCAAGCTGGCCGCGCCGCCCCGTCCGGTCTCCGTGGCGCACGTGGCGCGCAAGCCGGCCGATTTCCAGCGCATCGCTACCGAGCTCGCCGCCGTCGACCAGATCCTCGAGCAGATTGCGGCGCGGAGACGGCCGGACACGGCGTCTGCCGCGCCGTCGGCGGCGCCGCGCACCGAGCTCGAGAGGCAGCTCGCCGCGATCTGGGCGCATCTGCTGGACCTGCCCTCGGTGGGCATCCACGATGGCTTCTTCGACCTGGGCGGCCACTCGCTCCTCGCCGTGCAGTTGCTTTCGCGGGTCCGGCAGACCTTCAACGTCGACCTGTCGCTGGAGGTCGTCTACGGCGGCCCGTTCACGGTGGCGGAACTGGCCAAGGCCATCGACGTCGCGGAGATCGAGCGCGCCGGCGCCGACTACTCGGCGCTTCTCGAAGAACTCGCGGGGCTCTCGGACGACGAAGTGCAAGCCCTGCTGGCCGCCGAGCAGGACGGCGCTCCCCCCCCGTAGCCGCCGCGCAAGGCCGGCAGATTCAAGGCCCGCGTCGGCAAACATCTCGAACCTCGATGCACGCTGCCGAGCCGCGACCGCCAGGGAGCGGTCCTACCTGACAAACGCAAGTCCCAGCGGGTGTTGTCCCGGCACCGGGATCGTGCGGATCACCGTGTTCGTGTTGGGGTTGATCTCCGAGATGGAATTGGAAGCCACGTTGGTCACGAAGACGTAGTGCCCACTGGGCGTCACCTTCACCACGTGCGGCAGGCCTCCCACCGTGATCCTCGCGATGGTAGCTGTGCTCGACACGTCGAAGACCCGCAGGTAGCCGATGCTGTTGCCCAGCTCCGCCTCCGCCACATAAGCCCTGGTTCCCGTGGGATTGAACGCGACCCCCGTGGGGTAGTCGGCGCTGATGTGCGTGACCACCGTGTTCGTCAGGGTGTCGATGATCGTGATGGTGCTGTCGCCGCGGTTCGTCACCCACACCGTCGAGCCATCCGGGGTGACCGCCACCGACGCCGGGAATGCGTCCGTCGGGATGGTCTTCAGAACCGTGCGGTTCGGGACGTCGATCACATAGACCACCGAGCCGGGATTGGCGTCGTGGTTGGTAACGTAGGCCAGTGAGCCATCCGGAGTAAACGCCAGCGTGTTCGGCTGGGCTGGAGAGCCGTTGAACGGCGGCAGGGGAATGGTCCCCACCACCGTCTTGCCGGCGATGCTGACGATGGAGATGCTCGACGAGTCGACGTTGGCCACCCAGGCGAATTTCCCGTCCGGGGTTACCTTGACCGCCACCGGCAGAGTGCCGACGGTGACGCGCTGGATGACCGCGTAAGGGCACGTGGCCAGGAAAAGCACGGTGTTGTGCTTCGGCTCCGCGATGACGAGCGTAGTGGCGGACGTCGCGTTGCAGGTCCGCACCGTCTTGGGCGCGCTCACTCCGGAATAGGCGGGGTGAAACGGCAGCCGCATCGGGTAGGGCAAGAGGCTGGTGACCACATTGCTCCCAACCCGAGGTTGGAGGTCCGCCACGGGCGCCACGAGCGGAAAGGGCGGCAGATCCGGCAGCGGCAGATCCGGGATATCGTCGAACGGGTCCGGGAACAGGGAGGGCTCGGGGAATGGATCTTCGATCATCGGAATGCACGGAACGGGAAAGGGGTCGGGGGGATCGTCGAAAGGATCCTCCGGCGGAAATGGAATATCGAACGGATCGGGCAGATCGCTCGGGTCGAAAGGATCGATAAAGATGTCCGGCGGATCGTCGGGGAATGGAAGATCCATCGGATCGGGCAGCGGAGGAGGATCGTATTGCTTGCCGCCGAAGCCGTTCAGGTTTACCCCCCAAGTGAGCGCCAGAAACGCCAAGATCAATGCCTTATGTCTGAGTCTCATAGCCATGCTCCTACTGGAAGATCACGGTTTTGCCGATGAAGGCGCCCGCATAGATTGCGCCGGTGTCGAGACCCGTGGCGCTGAACGCTGTCGGGCTGGCGAGCGGCAGAGCGCCGACGTACACCACTCCCTTGGATTGCAGCAGGTTGTTGCGCGTGGCCGGAACGTTGGCCAGCGCGGTGGGCGGCACTGTGAAGCTCGCCGACCCCGCCGGCGCCACGCAGACGAACTCGCCGGTGGCGTTCGACGGCAGGTCCACGCCGCCCCCGAAGATGATCACCGTCTGGCCCGCGGGCGTGCCGCCCCAATTCACGGTGAAGCCGTGGCTGCGAGTAATGGGGGATGTCTGGTCGCGGTTGCTCCAGGTGAGCGGCGTGGGGAAGGCGAAATTCGCCGCAATGGCCCCCACGTCCGCTCCGCCGGCGCCAGCGAGCGAGAAACTGCCCGGACTGAGGAACAGCGACGAGGGTACCAGGGATCCGTCATAGGTATAGCCGAGCGGCTGGAAGTTCCGCACATTGCCTGTCGCCCGCTTCACTGTCCGGTTGCCCGCGCCGCCGGTGACCGTGAGAGAACTGCCGGCGTCCAGGAACTTTCCCGTGGTGCCGCTGAGGGGAAAGCTGTCGCCATCGAACATGTCGCCCTGCGGCGTATAGGCCGTGCACGTGCCGGCCGGCGGCAGCGAGAAGTGGGAGTTGAACGGCGGAAACGGCGAGGTGCTTTCCTGCTGGAACGTTATCATAATGCTGTCGGTCGTCACCGTGGCCGCCGCCGGCAGCCCAACATCTTCGGTCACCGGAGTGCGCAGAGCCGCGATGACGCCGAGCTTCTTCCCCGCCAGATATGGCGCCGCGAGCGCATGGCCGCTTTCCTTACAGGGCGACCCGTCCGCCGAGATGGCCATGGTGGTGGTGTTGCTCACCGTGACGCCTTCGGTGCGCACCTGCACCGGCACCCAGCATCCCAGCGGAGCGTTCTGCGGAACCTGGAAGTTGATTTGGTCCAGCCCCGCGCAGCAAGGGCTGCGGCCGCTGTAGCCGATGGTCGCCGGCTGCCCACCGACGAAGACCTCCGTCTGGGTGGGAAGATTGCCCATCGTGGGCGCGACGTTGTCGGGGAATGTAACCGGACCGAGCCCCGTTCCATAGAGCACGGCGTACTGGTTGGGCGTGGCCGCCACGTTCGGCAGATTCAACGGCGGCGCCGTGCCGGGGATGAAGTTGTACACCAGGGAGGGACCGAAGCCGGCTTGATTGACAGCGTAAGCGCCGAAGCTGGCGTTCACCACCGTCGCGGGCGAAGGCGGTCCCTTGACGTTGTTGAAGGTGACCGAAACCGAGACCTTGCCCAGCGGCGCATTGGACGGCATAATCGCGTTGATCTGGCCCGGGCTGACGTAGAGCGGGATGGCGTTGACCGTGGTAGCGCCCTGCGTAACCGTAATGGAGACGCCGCCCAGCGTCGTAGACAGCGGAAAGCTGGTCAGCGGGGGGCTCGAGGCCGGCCCCAGCCCGGCGCCAAAAATGGCAAACATGGACCCGCGCGCTATCGAACCGGCCGGAATGCCCGGAGCCACGTAGCTGGCCGTGTTGACGATGCCGCGCGACCCGATCAACTGGGCGTAGCCCCCCGGAGCCATCGCCAGCATAAGAACCATGCAGAGAATTCTCATTCGCTCCTCCGTACTAGAGCATACCGCCTGCGTTTCGGATAAGTGTACCACGCTGCAAGGAGATGGCTGCATTGGGGCTTACCTGAAACCTGCCAATTCATCGTTCGCCGATCAGGTTTACACGGGATGTCCTTTTCATAATTCCGGCACTCACAGCGAATCCAGCCAGGCCAACAGATCGGTGTCGCGCTTCCAGTGTGGCGGCTTGGTGGGGCGCGGTGTGGAATCCACCTGTTCCAGAGCCTTCCGCTTCGTCTCGAGGCTGGCCTGGGCGTAGTGGTTCGTGGTGTCGAGATGGAACAGCAGTGCGCTGGTTCGAAGCGAGCCGCCGCGCAAGGCCGGCAGCTTCAAGGCGCGCGTCGGTGAACGCCTCGAACCCCGATGCACGCTGCCGAGCCGCGACCGCCAGGGAGCGGTCCGTCCGGTTAGCGCCCCCGAGCGGAACGCAGCATCTGCGGCGCCGTCGCGCGCCGCGGCAGCTCATTGGTGGAAAATGCGCGCTAGATCCTCACCGCGCGTGCAAGCACGGTCCACTCAGTTGGCGGCCGGCCTACTGTCTCCCCGCAGCGGCTACACCAACTCCCCCACCAGAAGTCCGCCATGGCGACTTTCGCCCAACTGGCGCCGTCTTGGTCAACACTGCGGCGTTGCAGCGGACCTATGGTGCAGACCCGTTCGCCTTTGGTGCCTGTTCAAGTGAACTCCGGATCGCCTTGATCTGCTCCGCGTGCCTTCGTGGATGTACCGAAATGATCAAAAGCAGCTCATAACAATTGACCGGCCCAGGGATGAGGGGGTGATCCGTGAGCCAGGAGCGAAGATCTCCCTCCTGCCCAGCCACCCAATCAATCGTCCGCGCCCGAACCGCGGAGAAGCTCGTGAAAGCGTCTTGCAGACGGAGATAACGGCCACAGGGCCTTCCAACTGCCGGCGATTCAACTCGCGTGGTTCGATCCATTCCTCTTTTCAGTATCATGCTCTCCCGTGTCGAGTTCGGGAGAGCGGATGCCGAGGCTCTGGCTGCCATCAATCTAGCGAGGAGAAACTCCTCCGACACCACCACATGCTCGACGCACTCCAGGATCGACCAGCTCGTCGGCATCTGCTTCCAGACGGCCATTTGCTCATCGACTCCTGCCAGGGCTTCGGAAAGAGCCCTCCGACCCTCATCCAGTCGAGTCAGGATCTCCTGCTTTTCAGGCTCAAGCATGTTCCCGACATTCTAGCAGCCGAAGCCGCCCGGAGGCAGTTTCCCTCTTAGATCCCGCCTGGTCGTTAGCGCCCAATCGGGAGCGCCGCGGCAGGCTCCTGCGTCAGGAAATCCAGTATGATTCGATTGACCATCTCCGCTTGCACCATCGTCAGATCGTGACCCGCGCCGGGAATCATCTCCACCCTGACCTGGGAAGCCACTCGTTTCAGGCGACGCACGGCTTTGTCGGCGGCATAGATGGTTTCGTGTTCGCCGACCAGGAACAACGTGGGCACGCGCAGAGCGCCCCAATCGGCATCCGTCAATACTGTCGGAAACGGAAGCCCCCGCGGCTGAAGACTCCGCATGACTGTTACCAGCCAGTCCACCGTCACATCGAACCATTTGGGATCCTTCCGCGCCAGGTCCGCAAACAGCCAGCGAGCCAGCGATCAAACGCACCATCGGCGGCGTATGGCGGCGAAGGATATGGCGGTGAAGAATATGCGCATGAGGAACTCGGTGCTCAAACGCAGAACCGTAGCCCCGGGGGCAAGCAAAACGACTTTGTTGACCCGCTTTGGAAAACCAAGCGCATATTGTGACGTCAACCATCCGCCGAAAGACACCCCCACGAGATTGACCCGGTCTCCAAGCTCCAGGACGTCGAACAACTCGTCGAGCTAGACCAGGAGATCCTTGACGCACCGGACCGGCTTGGTGCACGTGCTCCGGCCAACGTCTCCGATCTGGTCGACCGCAAAGGTCCGGTAAGCCTCGGAGAGCGCTTGGATGTTCGGAGCACAGATCAGCGACGTCGCGACCGCGCCGGGCAACAGGACCAGCGGTGGCGCGCCGGCTGGGCCGCTGATGCGAACGAACGTCTGGCCATACGATGTGGGAGCGAAGCGTTCTTCCGAGGCGACAGGCCACGCCTTGGCTGCCAGAGAATCGCAATACGCCAGACACAAATCTCTGGCTGCCGCGGATCGGTATGGGTAATATGCTGCCGAGGTGCTCATCGTTATCTTCCCCGAGATACCGAAGCCACTAGCCGGCCCCGGTCTGCTGCGCAAGCTGCGACGGTCCCGCCCTGCCGCTGTGCGCCATGAGTGCTTTAGACACCCCGGCGGGCAAATTGGTTCCCCCCGTTCCTGCGCGGCACTGGCACTGCTCCCTCCCTGCGCCGAAGGATGCGTGATCGCGCTGGAAATCTCCGGCCGCAACGCGCGTGTGCAAGCACAGCAGCATCGCTGGGACGGGCTGCGCGCGGCCCTGGAGCGGCTGCCCGGCGAGCGCGGCTGGTCGAGAGCCGGACCCCCATCGGCCTCAACTTTGGCGGGCCTGGCTGAGGTGCACCGCAAGCGGTGGTTTTCAGCCGGGGGCTTCAGGCTCGCTATGAAATAGGTCGTTTGTTTTCCGATACTTGGGATTGGCACGTGGCTTGCACATAACAGAGCCGGAAGTGTTGGAGGTTCCTATGAATCCGACAATGCAGACAGTATCGTTCAAATCCGCAATGCCGGCGCTTGCTCTGGGCGCGGTCCTGATGTTGCTTGGCCCTACGGCCGCATTCGCCCAGCGCGGCGGCGGGGGACGCGGTGGGCACTCTGGCGGCAGTTCTTCCGGCCGTTCGTTCTCAGGCGGCGGTGGGCGCGGCTATGCCGCTCCTCAAGCGGGCCGTGGCTATTCCGGCGGCGGGCGCGGCTATGCCGCTCCTCAAGCGGGCCGTGGCTATTCCGGCGGCGGGCGCGGCTATGCCGCTCCTCAAGCGGGCCGTGGCTATTCCGGCGGCGGGCGCGGCTATGCCGCTCCTCAGGCGGGCCGTGGCTATTCCGGCGGGCGCGGCTATGCCGCTCCTCAGGCGGGCCGCGGCTATTCCGGCGGGCGCAGCTACTATGGCGGCGGATCCTACGGTAGAGGAGGCGCTTTCTACTCTGGCCGGTTCTACGCCGGCCGAGGCTACTACTACGGTGGACGCTTCTGGGCTCGTCCGTACTTTGGCTACGGGATCGGCATCCCATTCGGCTGGGGCTACGACTTGGGTTACGGTTGTGGCTACTATGACGGATGGGGCTATTGGCATCCGGCCCCGTGCTATACGAGCCTCTACTTGGGTTACTGACCGAATCGCTGTCTGACGAATCGACGAGCGCGCGAGCGGCGAGGCTGCCCGCGCGCTTCCCTTTTCTGGCCCTTCACTCAGCCGCCCGCCGCTCCACCGGCCCCCGAACTCCCCAGGGCCAAGCCAAGGTCCCCACCAACTCCTGCACCAGAAGTCCGCAATGCCGGCTACCCGTCCTTGTGAGGACCGTAAGCACAACGGCGCTATTGTTGTTCTGAAACTTTTTCGTCACGCCGCCTGCTCCATGGACCACCGAACGCGCTCCGCGATGAACTGCGCGAAGGGCGCGATGTCCATGTCGATGCTGGCGCAGTCGAGCGCCGCGAGATAGGCCGCGCGGTCCTCGACGCGCACGACCGTCCAAGGATAGCCGCCCGAGGCGAGCATGGCGTTCATCATGAATCTCGCCATGCGCCCGTTGCCGTCGGGATAGGGATGCACATAGCCGAACAGCCAGTGGCCCATGACGGCGCGCACGCCCGGCTCCGATTCTTCCTCCAGCAGATCGAACAGGGCTGGCATGGCGTCGCGCACCGCCTCCCAGCGCGGCGGCACGTAGCGCGACGTGCGCAGGTAGACGGCATCGTTGCGGTAGCCCGCGAGCGCCGACGGCGGAATGAGGCCGGCCGCGACGCACGGCTGAAAGAGCTCGCGGTACCAGTCGCGGTGCGCCGCGCGAGCGAGACGGCCAGGACTGGCTCCGGCGATGATCTCGCCTACATTGGCCTTGACGATCTGGAAAGCCTGCCAGTAGCCGCGCGCGGCCAGGGCGTCGCGGCTCTGCCGGTCGGCGTCGTGATGGTCGGGGTCCCAGTTTCCCGCCTTCACCCGCTCGATCAGATCGGCCGAGACGCTGTAGCCTTCGATCGACAGCGAATGGTAGGCGTCGGCAAGGTAGATCTCGTCGAGCAATTTCAGATAGGCCTCCCGGTCCTTCGGCAGGCCGGGCGCCGGCGGGAAGACTGCGAGCACCTTGCCCCGCATGGATTCCCACATCACCTGCATCCGCCCGACAATCGGCGGCGCCGCCGCGGCTGCCGCTGCCGGTGCCCGGTCCGCGAACGGATCTCTCTCGCGCACATCGTAGCCCGCGGCCTTCATGGTGGTGACGACCTCGTCCGCGGCATCCGGCCGGCCGACCCGCCGGAACGCCCCGGCCAGCCGGCCGGTTACCACCGTATGGCCGCCGTCCAGCAGCCGGCGCAGCAGATCCGAGACGTCGCGAAAGCTGGCGAGCACCACCTGGGCTTCCACGGGATTGGTGGCGAAGAAGCCTTCCGGTACCCGCAGGATGGCCGCCGCCGGCGTGAAGATCCGCAGGCCCTCGCGCACGGTCAGGTCGGCGGCCGGCGGCATCTGCGGCTGTTTGAGGTCGTAGAGCGAGGTGCCGAACAGCAGCGCGACCCTGTGATTGGTGCCCCCCGGGCTGTAGACGATCACCTGGGAGGGGATGACGGTCCTTTCCGCGTGTAGGAAGAGCGACTGTTTGGGAGAGAGGTGCCAGTCGTCGCCGAAGCGCTCGCCGCAGTAGCGCGCGCAGAACTCCCAGAAGGAGGCATACCATGGCGTGCTGTCGCCCTCGCGCGCGCCCGGACTGGTGGCGATCAGCCAGCCTTTCATGACCGCCCGCAGGAAGCCGTTCCGGAGGAGCCGCACGCGGTGAACCCGGCTCAATTCCTGCGACAGGAACACGCGCCGCCCGCCCTTCCGCAGATCCCGGAGGACCGTGAGCGACGCGGCGAGTTTTTCATTGGGCGTTGCCATGCTGATCCCGCTCCTTCCCGGAACGACAAGCCTTTGCTGCCGTACCATTACAAGCTTATCATGCCGTGCAAACACAAGCTGATCCCGCCTTGTCAATCAATAACCTACGGCCTATTGACAACATCAAGAATGATAGGTCATGATATATGCAGGAGCCAAGAAGCAATAGCTTATAGTCTATGAGAACTGCACGCCTGGCCATGCAATCCCGTTTGCACCTCGACGACCGCTTCAAGGAGATGGGGCCGGCAAGCCGCTTCGCGCCCCCGGTCCGAGGCTGGATCAGGGCCATCCGGGAGGCTCTCGGCATGTCTTCGGCGCAACTGGCGAAGCGGCTCGGGGTCAGCCAACCCTCCGTCGTGGCGCTCGAGCAATCCGAAGCGAAGGGCGTCATCGAGCTGGCTACGCTGCGCCGGGCGGCGCAGGCGCTCGACTGCACGCTTGTCTACGCGCTCCTGCCGAACAAGCCCCTGGAGGGCATGGTCCGGGACCGCGCTCGCGCGCTGGCGCGCCAGCGCCTCGCGCCGGTCGAGCATTCGATGCGGCTCGAGGACCAGGCCGTGGGCGCCAAGGACTCCGAGGCGCAACTCGACGAGTTCGTCCGCACGACGAAACCGAGCCGGTTGTGGGTCGACCGGTGAGCGGCACCTTCGCGGAGCCCGACGAGGCGGCGACGCCGCTCACGCCGGAGGAGATGCGCGACCTGATCCCCTCCCATGTCGCCCATCGCCGGGACCTGAATGCGGCCGAGCAGGAGAATATCGTCCGCGCGCAGGAATGGGCCATGGACGGCCGCCGGCGGGACTTGCTGAGCGAGAAATTCATCAAGGACCTGCACCGTCGGATGCTGGGTGACGTGTGGCGGTGGGCCGGAAGATTCCGGACCAGCCAGCGGAACATTGGCATCGACTATTGGCTGATCGCCACGGAACTCCGCCAGTTGCTCGATGACGCCAAAGCCTGGATTGAGCACAACACCTATGCCCCCGACGAGATCGCGGTGCGCTTTCATCACCGGTTGGTGCGGATCCACCCGTTCCCCAACGGCAATGGCCGCCATGCCCGCCTGATGGCCGACCTGCTCGTCATACAGCTCGGCGGCCAGCGGTTCTCCTGGGGACGCGAGAGCCTGCGCGAGCACGGCGCGGCGCGGGCGCGCTACATCGAGGCCCTGCACGCCGCCGACAACCACGACCTCGGCCCTCTCCTCACCTTCGCACGGGCATAGACCACTCGCGGGGCTCGTTCGCTTTGAGTTTCTAGATTTCAGCAGGATCTGGAGGGGTTGGTGGGGTCAGGCCTTCCGGCCTGCCGCTGGGCTTCGGACCGGCGTTCTCCTGCCCAGTCATTTGCGGTCTCGCTGCAAGCTGCCGAGCCGCGACCGCGAGGGAGCGGTGAAAAAATGCCTGCACAGGCTGAAGCCTGTGTCCCCAACGACTGCCGGGCGCCGGGGCATTCTTTCACAGTCCCGCTAGGGAGCGGCCTGCCCGGTTAGCGCCCCCGAGCGGAACGCAGCATCCGCGGCGCTGTCGCGCGTTGCGGCAGCTCATTGGTGAAAAATGCGCGCTAGAACCTCACCCCGCGCGCAAGCACGGTCCACCCAGTTGGCAAACGGCCCGCTGTCTCCCCGCAGCGACCGCACCAACTCCGGCACCAGAAGTCCGCAATGGCGAGGATGCTTGCACGTGGAACGCCACAGACGGTCGCAAGCGCGTTTGCCACTACCGATCCGGTGCGCCGGACGAATCATGCTTTGTCGGTGAAACTGGGGTGGCGGTTATGGTAGAGTGGACCCAGCGCATTGTCGGATGCAAGCCGTTGAGGTGCTGAGCGATGCATCGGAACCGGTTCGGTGGAATCTCCGGCAAGGTAGCTCGCGAAGGGGCGCCCAGTTGGACCGCTCCGGGCTCCAAGTGGCCGCTTCCTGGACCGACCGGGCGGATTGCCGACTTGATTCCAATCCCAAAGGGCTGCCACGTTGGAACTCGCATTTCACTCCAAGGCGCTGCGCACCATCTGTGAAATGGAGTTCCAAGCGGACCTTGAGTTTGGCGCCGCGGTGGCTCGGGTTTTGAGGCATCGCCTTGCGGACCTGCGCGCTGCCCGATCGGCCATGGACCTCGTTGCTGGCCGCCCGCGCGCACTTGACGAACCAGACGGCGATTGCATGGTTGTCGATCTGTGCGACGGGAGGCGGATTGTGTTCGCAGCGAATCACACGAACAACCCCATGACCGAAGCGAATCATGTTGACTGGGCGAGAGTCAATCGAGTAAAGATATTGCGTATAGAGGCCGACAATGGCTAGAGGCCACGAATTTCGTTCTGACTGGGCTTCAGCGCCGGGCGACACCATGGCCGACATTCTTGCTGAGCGCAGCCTCTCTCTCACCGACTTTGCTCAGCGCATCGGGCAAACACCGGAGCAGGCACGGGACCTGCTCCAAGGTCGCGCGACGATCACGATCAGAATCGCACGACTGCTCGAACAGGTCCTGGGCGCTTCTGTGGAATTCTGGATATCCCGGGATTTTCAATATCGTGAAGACACAGCCAGGCTTCAAGTTGCCGACCAGGAGTGGCTGACTGAGCTACCCATTGGCGACATGATTAGGTTCGGCTGGCTCGGACGAGTGCCGCATCCATCGGAGGAAGTGGCGGCCTGCCTGCGTTTCTTTGACGTGCCGAGTGTTTCCGCGTGGCGCCAGGCGTATGCCGACCTGCACGATATGGTCGTGTTCAGAAAGTCGCCTTCGTTCGACTCTCGCCCGGCTGCGGTTGCGGCGTGGTTGCGGCGGGGCGAAATCGAGAGTGAGGCGATCGAGTGCGGTCCTTGGAATCCCACACGTTTTCAAGAATTCCTCTCGGTAGCCCGGTCTCTAACGCGAGAGAAGGATCCAAATCGTTTCATCCCGGAATTGCAGAGGGCCTGCGCTGCCGCTGGCGTCGCGGTGGCAGTCGTCCGCGCACCGAACGGCTGTCGAGCTAGTGGTGCCACTCGTTTTCTTTCTCCGAACAAAGCTCTTCTACTGTTGAGCTTCCGCTTCCTCTCGGATGACCAGTTCTGGTTCACATTTTTTCACGAGGCCGGCCACCTAGTACTTCACGGTGACCGCGGACTTTTCTTGGAGGGGGTGGACACGCCCTCAACAGCGGACGAACAGGAAGCCAGCGACTTCGCCGAGCGTACTCTCGTTCCCCCACAATTCCAGCAGGCGCTCCTGAGCCTTCCTGCCGACGGTCGCCAGGTGATCAGATTCGCGCGGCGCCTAGGCATTGCTCCTGGCATTGTTGTGGGGCAGCTTCAGCATCACGGGAGAATCCAGCACCGCGAATTGAACAGCCTCAAGAGGCGGTTCAAGTGGGAAGAATGATCTCGTCAACCTCGAAAGGGCCTGAAGCTCTCGGGGCTCTTCTGCCAATTGCACAGAGCGTCTTCGAGCACCTGCATGCCCACGTTGAGTTGACCGTCAAGTTCAACCAACCACGCATCGAGATCCGCAGCACGTGCGTGAACTCCGAACAGAAGTTGCGCGCCCCGAACTGGTCCAGTCGAGCCTTCCATGTATGCTGATCCGGGTTCGATGGGAGCCAGGCCCAGCTTGCCGACCATCGTCAGATAGTCAAACCGTGCCAGCCTGCCGAACCGGACTACAGCCCTCATCGAGTGATAGAGGAGGTCAAGAGCCCCACGCGGATCGCCATCAACTTGCCGAAGCGCTTCTCCCATCAACTGTTGGTGAGTCCTTGGCGGTGCCACCCATCTGACGTAGCTCTCGACTGCGGCACCAGTACCTTTAGGGGAGTATGCGTCCAAGCTTTCGTGTTTTCGGTGATTGCCAAAACCGCGAGCAACTCCCGTACGCTTCAAGCCGTCCTGGTGAGCGTCCAGCCAGTCACGAAAGCCCTTGGGGTCAGCACTGGTGGTCGCCCAATCCCAGCGGCCTCCTTCACCGAGCCGGCCGTAGATCTCACGCGCATAGCGCCATCCAGCATTGGGATGCTTTCCGAAGTGGACGAAAAGAAACACCAGCCAAAACGCCTCTTCGATGTTCCCTTGCCGTTGGTGAACTATTGCAGCTTTCAAAGGATCGAACAGCTCGTCGGTTGGGTCGGCACGGCGATTGCTTACCGTCCGCGTCCGTAGAACAGCCACGAACTTGACTCGGCGAATGCTCTCCGCAAGTTGCTCGACAAACGCCTCGTGCATCGCAGAATCCCTGATGCCGGGAAGCGGACGGTTCCAGCGGCCAAATGCGGCCAGGCCGGAATTAAGCCGCTGAACGAGCTGACGATCCCGCGGCCTCAAACCGTCGCCTCGTCTACAGCCCGCGAAATCCAATCACGAATTGCGCAGACGACTTCTTTGGTCACACCAAAACTGCTCTGCAGATTGTGGTTGTATCCGAGAACTAACACTTCGTGTTGGAGTCTGATCCCGGACACGGCTTGCACCACTCCGGTATACGCAAATCCGGTGACATCCGGCTTTGGATCGCGAGGAAGTGCCCAACCGGGCATGCGGTGACGTTCAAGGCGGACGCCGGCGACATCCTGAAACCGCTCAATGACGGACTTCCCGTTGAGAATCAAGATGCGAACTGCAGAGTCTCTGAGAAGAAGCCCAAGAGTATCGGCTGCAACAGCCAGAAGCGATGAACGCTGACGCGCCGTCAGCTCGGTCCATTTGCGCGAAGTCGCGTATGGAATGAGATCGAGGTGAGATGCCCCAGAACACCCGTCGTAGAAAGACGCCTTAGCGCCGGAAACAACGTGATCGAGCCTCCTAAACCATGTGTCGTACGGATTGCCAAGGAAGTACGTGCGACACGACTCAAGAATCAGGCGCAGATGTCGAGCGTCAACATCAGACCAGGATGCAAGGCCGAGCGACCTCAGCGTGTGAAACCGGCGACGTGTCCCCTGAAGCTCATCTCCCATTTCGTCCATGAACTCTCGGTTGCTCGGATTGATTCCCAGCGTGGCTACCCGCGAACCTGACAGATCACCAAAAGACAAGACCGGGCAGCCCCATCTGATTACATCGGTACCAGACATACCAGAGCTATCCAAACGATCGATCAACGTGGTTAGCGCCGTGTGCATTGAATAGTAAGGGCGTGCCGACCTGCCAGTACGGCACCTCCCAGCGGTTTGGGCCGCTTCGGTCATCGCAGACCGCTGAGCGCTTTGTCGATAAAAGGGTAGTAGATCTTGGACGACATTCGTCCGCGTAGCGTCTCGATCGTCTCGGGGTCCTTGTCGTTTTTGCATCGGAACACTTGTAGCAAACGGATGAGATCTGCCCAATATGGGTCTACATCGTCGAGTCTAGCAGCATCAAACGAGGCTGCGGTGCGGAAGGCTGATTCGGCTTCGAGCAGCAAAGCGATGCCAGGCCACGGGTCTCCCACGGGCATAGGTGGCATCGGCGTGTTCGACTGCCACCCTTCGGCAAGGAAGCGCTGGACACCCTTGCTGTTTTTCTCGTATAGGTGAAGGCTCCCAACGGAATGCTTGTAAGTGCCGAGCTCAACCGAAGCGGCTCTGGCCACGATCTCCTGAAGCATCGTGAAGCAAAAAACGTCGTGCGGCAGGCCCAACCATGCGTCGTTAGACCGCATGTTAGTCAGCATGTGCAACTTGCCGTCTCGCTTCATGAACTGCAACGTACATGTGCAGGGTACGTCGTTGTACTCCTTCGCAATGTCGTGCGCATCGAACAGCTGGATGACGGCCTTCCGTGAATCAGGCCTCCCTCGAAGGACGGTGATGACATTTTCGAGTTGATTGACACCCCTCCAGTTGAACAAGCGAGGCCCATATCCACCGAAGATTATGTTACCATCGGCGAGTCGCTTGTACGCTGATAGATAGTACGATATAAAACTGAGATCGTTGCTCCCCGCCAGATACCAACAAAGCTCACCCAGACAACTAAATGATTTGCCTCGGGTCTCCGTTCGGCTAAGACGCGCCCGTGGGTTGGCGATTTCGATTAGGACACCGATTAACTCAACAGCGGGACCCTTCGACGGTGAGATAGGGACGCCGTGCTCCTGAATCCCCGCGATGGCGGAGCGCATCACGTCATCGAGCGTCTCGGCTGAAAAGCAAGCATCGGCCATACAAGCACTCCATGCCGTCGGCCGAGGATCGGGTTCAAGCGGCCAAGCAAGGGATGCCGGCCTGGCGCTGCGAGGTAGCTGGTCTCCGTCCCGAAGGGAAACTCATCCTCAGTCCGCTGCCGAGCAGCATACCCAAGTATAAGAGTCAAACATTTGTTATGCAAGATGTTTTAGCCCGATTCTCGTGGCGGACGGGCCGAGAGTCGGCACACCCGGAGAGTGCTTAGCCCCGGATAGATACCGAAAGTCGCCTTCAGTCCGTTGGCGCACCCGGCAACCGTCACCTGGCCGCATAACCCCCTCCCCGTACCCCCGCCCCGGCCAACCCGGATTCCCAGCAGGGTTTACCTCGGTCGCTCCCATTCCCCAACTCCATCTCCCACCCCCTCAATCACTTGCCCCGCTGAACGACCCGCCGCTCGCCAGGCCCATGCCTAACCTTCTATAGGGGCGGATCCCAGAAGAACCCGCCCCTCCGAGGTCACTTATGTCATCTGAACGACAAATCGAAGCCAATCGCCGCAACGCCCAGCGCTCCACCGGCCCCAAAACTCCCGAGGGCAAAGCCAAAGTCGC
>JBEKMO010000087.1:0-24231 GCA_050008465.1 Bryobacteraceae bacterium | reverse complement strand
TTGCCGCGCTTGGTGACGAAATTGTAGATGCCGCCCTTGCCTTCCTTGTCGCCGGGATACCAGTTCTGCACGGTCGAGTACTTGATCTGCGCGTTGTCCAGCGCCACCAGCTCCACCACCGCAGCGTGCAATTGGTTGGTGTCCCGGATGGGCGCCGTGCAGCCTTCCAGGTAACTGACATACGCGCCCTCTTCGGCGACGATCAGGGTGCGTTCGAACTGGCCGGTGTTCTGGGCGTTGATGCGGAAGTAGGTCGACAGCTCCATGGGGCACCGCACGCCCTTGGGAACGTAGCAGAACGACCCGTCGGTGAATACCGCCGAGTTCAGCGAGGCGAAGAAATTGTCCGTGTAGGGGACCACCGATCCGAGGTACTTCTCGACCAGTTCCGGATAGTGCTGGACCGCTTCCGAGAACGAGCAGAACAGGATGCCCAGCTTGGCCAGCTTCTCCCGGAATGTCGTAGCCACCGAGACGCTGTCGAAGACGGCGTCCACCGCCACCCCAGCGAACAGCGCCTGCTCCTGGAGCGGGATGCCGAGCCTTGCGTAGGTGCGCAGAAGCTCGGGGTCCACCTCATCCAGGCTCTTGGGACGGCCGGAGGCGGCCTTCGGCGCCGAGTAGTAAACGATGCTCTGGTAGTCGATGGAAGGGTAGCGGACATTGGCCCAGGCGGGCTCCTCCATCTTCAGCCAGTGCCGGTAGGCTTTCAATCGCCACTCCAGCATGAACTTCGGCTCGTTCTTCTTCGCCGAGATCAGCCGGATGATGTCCTCGTTGAGGCCGGCAGGCACCGAATCGGTCTCGATCTCGGTGACAAACCCGTACTTATAGTCTTGCTGCGTAAAGGCTTGGATCTGTTCGGTGGCGGAACTCATCGCACCTCCGGAAATCAGTCATTTCCAGGATAGCGCAATCTGTACTAAAGAGTCAAGATTGAAAAGGCGAGCGACCCTTCGGCTGCCAACCGAAGGGTTGCAGGGCCGAGTCCTGCTTGGGGAGCCAGAATCCGAAACCCCAGATGGGATTCGAACACTACGCGTCACGAGTTGACGACACAACCCACACACGTAGCAGACACTCACTTCTTTCGCTCGACACACACGGACGGCAGTGCCAAGCGCGGGTCATCCAGTGAGAGTCTGTACATTATCTGGTTGTACTCGTACAGAGGCGTGGGTTGGGCGCCGTTGATGAATGCTGCGGTATAGGTTCCCTCGAAATAGATCACGCGGCTGCCGTCCTTGTCGAAAAACGGATGATGCACGACGTTATAGAAGTTGTACTTTTCATGCCTCATAATCCTTCTGGCACAACTCCACGGCCCTTCGGGGGCAGCGGCTTCGGAGTAGTACACGTCACCCCATGCGCCGGCTATCATGATCCAGCGCTTACGATAAGCATTCCAGGCGATCGACCCCATTCCGAACTTGGCCGGCTCGCCGGTGTCCACGTCGATGAACGGGAAGCGCGCCGCCTCCGCGGGCAGTTTGCCGCTCGCGACGAGCTTACGCTCTTCTTCGGCGCCGTCGACAAACGGCGCACCCTGCTTCCAGGCGCAGCCGCGGGCGTCGCAGGCGTAGGCTTCATAGGTCCGGGCGTCCTGAATGGCATCCCAGTCGTCAGGTACGCGGTAGTTGGGATACAGGTACCACCACGCGCGCCCGCCCTCCACCACGCGCACGGGATGCGAGGAGCGGTGCCCACGGTCCGGGGGGTGCTGGGCCAGCACACGAAAGACCCCGGCATCATCGTCAAAGACCGCAACGCCACGTTCTTCCACGGGTTTCCTTTTATTGACGCGCGTGTAGGTCGCCACCAGCCGTTCGCGGCGCTGTGGGTCCCGCACAATCATGAGGCCCTCCAGCCACACTAGCCCGGGTCGGTCGAGCGGCAGCATAGGCCGGCTGAATCCGTCGCGGTCGACGAAGTACTCCAGATCGACCCCGAGCTCCGGATCCAGCCCACCCGCTTCCGGCAGCCTGGATATGGCTCCCGATGCGCTGAAGTTCATATTCGCCGGCCCGACTGTGTCACCCCAGAACCAGTAGATCTTGCCCCGGTAGGGGATCGCAATCGCAGTATCCTGTCCTGTGACTTTTCCATTGAGTAACGGCCTGCGGAGAGGCACGGCCATGCCTGCCGCAACGCTGTCCGCGTAGATCCCAGCGCCGGTGATGCGATAGAGTCGCTCCGCAATGTTCTCGCGCACAATGTGGAGCTGCGCGCGCCCGCCCGGCTTCACCGGCAGGATTATTCCGGTTTCGTCTTGTACCCTCTGCTCGAACCGGTAGCCGTCGGAGCGCACCGAGAAGAACACGCTCTGCCCCATGGCCCATTCATCGGAAACCGCCACCACGCCGTTACTGTCGCTGTACCAGGCCCGTTCGTTGGTTGCACGAAATTCAACCAGCGGTACACCACGCCCGGTTTGGCTGTCGATGACCCTGATGACAAAGGGCCGATCGGCGGCCAGCGCCATCGTAGCCGCAAACAGTAAAATCCGGCACCGCACGGCTAGATTGTACCCTGGTGGCGAGAGATGCAATTGAAATCCCCTGCTTGGCGGTTCATCGGTTCGCCTCCGCTGCGGATTCCGTCGCGGACGGTTCGAACGGCCCATGAAGCCGGTCGCCAATGCCGAGGAAGAGCGCCAGCCCCTCATCGATGGCGGCGATCTCTTCCCGTGCAAGCTCACCGAACACGCGCCGGATCCTCCGCTTGTCGATCGATCTCAGATGGTCGATCAGCGCGAAGGACTTCTTGCCGAGGCCGCTCTGGCCGGGCGCGAGGGGCGGATAAAGCAGTCCCTCGCCCGGAGTCCCTGTTACCGGCACCACGCACACGAGCGGAAAGCGCTGATCGCTGATGACGTCCGGATCGCTCACTACGACGCAGGGCCTCACTCCATGCTGCTCGCGACCGAGTGTGGGGTCGAGTTCCACCACGACAACCGCGCCGCGACCGAGCTTCACTCGCGCCCCTCCACCCAGCCCTCGCCGGGGACCCAGCGAACCGGCTTGCCAGCGCTGGTGTCGACAAGGGTCTCGGCATCTTCCTCGGGCCGACGGCGGTGATCGAGTTCGTGGCGGACGGCCTCCGCGACGAACTTGCTGCGGTTCTTCTCTCGCCGGTCAATGTCTCTGACGAGGTCGTTGGGCAGGGTGACCGTGACACGTTCGACGCTAGCCATTTTCATACTCCAGGTATGATCATACCTCCAGCCGTGCTTCGGCGCAACCTGAGCGGAAACCGCCAACCGGTCCGTTTCGCCCGCGCCAAGGCGGAAGCTGCGAAACTCACGCACAGCTCCGCCCGTTAACCGATAGCTGCGCCGCTCTCCACGTCCCGCTAACAACTGGGCGCGCCTTCGGCTGCGTTGTGGGGACGCACTCGACGAGTTGCAGCCGGGCACATCGAGGTGCCGCGGCGCGGAGGCCCGTGCTCAGCACTCATGCCCACGGTCCGCCGGGCTTCCACTGGGAACGGAATGAACCGTTCCGCGCGGTCGCCGCCAGCGGAGCCGACGCGAAGTTCCGAACCTGGGCGACCAACTCGTCCAGACCGGATTCCGAGTCGAATCTGCTCCTGCGAACGAATGCGCGCAACTGCACAGCCCTGGCCGGATCAGAGCTAAAAGCCGCAGTCAGTCCCACCGGAAGCTCCTCTATGACGGTCCCGCGGCGCCGAAATGTAGAGCGAATCGCCTCTGCCAGAAGGTTGCCCTCAAACGGATACTGGCGCGCCAGGAGCGCAATATCGTAATAGTCCTTGATGCGGCTGTTGAGAAGCCCAAGGGCGGTGAGGGTTTCGAGTTTTTCGGCCACCACCGTTTCCTTTGGATAGGCCATGAGAACCGGCGGCGGGAACTCGAGCAACGTCGGGTATTCGATTTCGGTAGGCTGAGGGATAATCACATCCCCGAAGCCGATATCGATTTGCATCGGGATTCTCGCTCTTGCGAGCGTGGCGTTGAATCGGACACGGACACCTTCGTAGTCCGCGTGTTCCTTGATGCGGCCGACCTCCATCGAGGCAGGATCGAATTCGATGCCATCCGGTTCAGTGGCGCACCGGCATACCTCGCCGACCAGCGAGCGAATGTGCTCCAACTCGTTGCTGGTCCTGCCAGCCAGATCAATGTCCATCGTTGGCCGGAAGAGAGGCGCCCGCCACGCCGTCAGCAGGAGCGCGCCCTTCAGAACAAACCGATCGGCGAATGGAGACTTCGCCAGGCGATAGAGGAACCGCTCCATGGCAAAGTACTGGAGCAGTTCCTGGAAAGGCCGCCCTTGCGCGCGAGATTGGTTGAGCAGGCGCTGCCGGACCGAGGCGCCGAGGTCGCGACTACTCACAGCATCGCCTCCAGGTACGGTCGCACGACTTTCTCGACGCGGTCGATCTGGGCAAACCTGGACAGCGCCCGATAGTCCGGCTTCCGTGTGCGCTCGCGGTACGTCCGGAGGGCTTCAATCGCAACGTCGAGCCCGATCTTGTTTCGATACTTGAAGCAGTCGGCGATGGTCTTCTCGGGCGAGTACACTCGGACAGGAACCTCGTCGATCGTAACCACCTCGACTCCGGCGCTGAAGGATGGCTCCGAAAACCACACGACACGCAGCGGAACGCCATCGATCTTAGGAACTTGGGCGTGGCTGGGCAGCGCAAGATCAACTGCATGGGGAACCTGTGTGGTCAGGCCATGGTGAGCGAGTGCCGAGATCAGGCAGATGACGGCGCGGGGTATGCGAATCGCGACCGGCACCAGATCGGGACTGGTGAGAGGGGGCGCGGTCGAGAGCCGGTAGAGACCCCGTCCCACCTGCTGGATCTCGCCGCTGTCGCGAAGTGCGTACAGCGTCCTGGGGTGAACCCCGAGCCGGATGGCGTCGCTGGTGCGGAGCATGCCTCTGTGTCTGGTGAACACTTGGCGCGCCTTGGCGAGACCTGAGTTGGCAATCGGCATTGGATAGTACCCACGGACATTATACACCGTTTCCGAGGATTCTATCCATCCGGATCCGGCGCCTTGTTTTCAACCGCATGCGGCATTCGGCCGCTAGCCGAAGGGTTCCAGCGTGGACCGGAACCGGTTCAAAGCCACTGGTCCAGTTCGAGGGGCCGGGATCGCCCTGAAGGCAGCGCTATTCCGACCTCAGCACCTCGGAAGGGTCCAGGCGCGCCGCGCGGACCGCCGGTAGTAGCGCACCCGCAAGCACCACGGCCACGCTGAGCGCGGCCCCCACAGCCAGAGCCGCCGGATCCAGCGGACGGTTTCGCAGCAAGGCCCCGCCGTAGTATCGGTAGGCCGCCAGGAATAAGCCTGCCCCGACAGGCACGCCGACCAGGCAAATGAACGCCCCCTGGCGGAGTACGAGTCCTGCGATCTGCCTGGGCCGCGCGCCCACCGCGAGCCGCACGCCGAATTCGGGCACACGGCGTTGCGCGGTGTAGGAAACCGCACCGTAGAGCCCGCCCGCGGCGAGCAGGAGACCCACCACGGCCAGTGCGCCGCCGAGCACGGTTGGAATCCAATCCGAGTACAGCGCCTGCCGCATGAGCGTGCGCAGCGTCATCGATTGATAGACCCGCAGGTCGCCGGTCCGCCCCGCCGCCTTTGCCAGCTCCTTCAGCACGCGCGCGGGATCGCCCCTGGTGCTCGCGACGAGAATCGTCTCGCCCCATTCCATGCGCGAAGCTGGCAGGAACAGAGCGGGAGCAGGGGGTTCGTACAGCGATCCGATCCGCCCGTCCACGGCGACACCGACCACCTCGTAAGTGCGATCTCCGGCGCGCAGCGTTTTCCCGACCGCCTCCCGCCCGGGCCAGAATCTCCTCGCGGCTTCCATATTCACAATTGCCGCCGGAGCGCCTCCGTGATGGTCCGAATCCCGGAACGCGCGCCCACGCAGGATGCGCGCACCCGTGACCTCGAAGAAACGCGGCCCTACCAGGTTGAAGTACACTCGATTCGGTGCGGCGTCCGGAGCAGCGCCTTCCGGAACCACCGAGATCGTCGCGCCGGCCCCGGACCCGACCAGTGGCAGATGGCGCGCAAAGCTGACCGCCTCGACTCCGCCCACGGCCGACATTCGGTCCACGGCGTCGGCGTAGGCTGCGATCTCCGGTTTCCCGCCTTCTTGTTTGTTCGCCCAGACGAGTGCCAGCGGGCGCGATGTATCGTAGCCAGGATAGATTGTCCGCGTGTCCTCGAGCGCGCGCAACAAGACGACGGCTCCGGTCACCACAATGACGCTGAGCGCCACCTGGGCCGTCACGAACGCATTCCTGGCGAACGACCGGCGCGTTCGTCCCGCGGTCCGTGCTCCGGACAAGGCGTCCAGAAGCGATATCCGGAGCGAGTAGACGAGCGGTGCAAGCCCGAATACGGCTAGCGTGATGAGCGTCGCGGCGGCGGTAAACCCGAGAAGCCTGGCATCCATGCGCAGGTCGAACGAGAGCGGGAAATCGGTGGGAGGCGCTAGCGCCGGCGCCAGCGACATCAGCCACCTTCCGAGCAGCAGTCCCGCGCCCGCGCCAGCGCAGGCCAGAACCGCGCTTTCCGCGACAAACTGGCGCAGGAGTGCGAGCCGTCCGGCGCCCAGCGCCAACCGCACCCCAATCTCCCGCCGCCGCGCCTCGGCATGAGCCAGCAGGGCCGTCGCGACGTTCGCGCACGCGACCAGCAGCACCAACCCTACCACCGCCAGCACGAGCGCGCCGGGAAGAACGCGGCTCCGTATCTCGCCGGCAAGCGACGTGGCGACCAGCCGCCGCCCTTTGGCCACGCGCGAATCGGCGGACTCGATGCGCTTCGAGAGAGTGTCGAGCTGCGCCTGTGCCTGCTCGATCGAAGCACCCGGGCGCAGGCGCGCCAGACCCTCGAACTGACCGCTTCCGCGATTCAAGTCGTTCTTGAAGTAACGTGCCCAGCTTCCTACTGGCGTCCATATATGGCGCGAGCCCATCGGTTCCAAGCCGCGGAAGTGCGGCGGCAGTACCGCCGCCACGCGGTAGAGATGACCGCTAAGTTCCATCGTGTGGCCGATGATGTCCGGCCGCGCGCCCAACCGCTCCTGCCAGAACCAGTGAGCCAGCAGGATCGGCGGCTCGGGATCGGCATTGTAGTCGTGATTCTTGTCGGGCAATTGGCCGATTACGGGCCGCACGCCCAGCAGGTCGAAGTAGTTGTCGGCGACCACCGTGACCAGCAGCAGCGTCATCTCGTCGCCGTTGCGCCAGAGTCCGCCCCGGCGCATATAGGCCGTGCTCTCCGAGAATGCGGCCGCCTGCGCTCCGATCTGCTCGCAATCGGACCAGTCGAGTATGGCCATTCCGCTATCCTTGAACCAGCCGTGGACCTCGGCCAGGGCGTACGGATCCCGGACCGCGGGCGGGCGCAGGAATAGCGCATCCACAAGGCTGAAGACCGCTGTGTTCACGCCGATTCCGACCGCGAGCGAGAGGACGGCTACCAGAGTGATCGCCGGACGCCGCGCGAGCGTCCGGATTGCGATACGGATCGTGGAGAGCATGGCCAGGTCTCTGGCAACGATCATACATGAGCCAGAGTCGTCCAGGAGCCGACCGCGGCCGGCCGCATCGAGGAAGCCGCCACCGAGATTTCCCCCGCCATCGAACCAGGTGTTCGCGGCCGGCTTGGGCCACGATAGGCAACCAGTCCGCTTCATGACACCCCCTTGCAGGTTCTTCTGTGTTATCATCATTGATAGATGGTGATAACATGATCCGCACGCAGGTGAGTCTGGACGAACACGAGTATGTGCTGGCGAAGAGGGAAGCGCGGGCCCAGGGCATATCCCTTGCCGAACTCGTGCGTCGCGCGGTGCGTGAAGTGCTTCCACCGGCTAGCGGCGGCGCATGGATGCGTTACGCTGGCCTCGTTGAGTCGGGAGATCCCCGGTCGAGCCAGTCCATCGACGAGATCGTCTATGGCGCGAAAGACTGAGTGCTACGTCGACACCTCGGCGCTGATCGCTTTCCTGGATCGGTCCGACAGCTACCACGCGCTGTTTCGCAGGTTGTTCTCGGAGCCGCCCGCCCTGGTGACCTCAGCCTTGGTGGTTGCCGAGGGACACGGCTGGTTCTTGCGCCGCTATGATCAGCACAGGGCTCTGCAATTCCTCGCGTTTGTCCACGCCCTGCCGGCCCTCGCAGTCCAGCCGTTTGGCTCCGGAGAACTCGCCAAGGTGAACCAGGTGGTCAAGAAATACTCCGATCAGAAGCTCACTCTGGCCGACGCCCACGGCATTGCCATTATGCACGACCGCAAGACAGAAACCTGCTGGTCGACCGACCGGCATCTCGGTTTGAGTGGTGTCCCGCTGGTCCTCTGAGTCGCTGTCTTTCCCGCCCTCTCGGCAGTAGTTAAGGGTGGGTAAGGTGTCTTAGCTATGTTGGCACAGAGGGCGGGCTAGGCATCTCGCTGCTGCAGTACATCCACAGCAAAGCCGAAGCAGCTTGGCCCGGGCTGTCGATGGAACAGTGGATCGAGGAACTGGGGCAGATCCAGCAGTTCGCGCTGCTTTACCCGCCCCAAGGCGAAAAGGGTCCGAACCGCGTAGCCACCATCCTGTCCAAGCAGACTCTGGCCCAACAAAGCCTTGCCGACGCGCTCGGCTGGAACACGCTGCGTAGTACCCCAAGTCGGTAATACGCTGTCCTGCCGCAGAACTCCTCAAAGCTCAGCTACTTACCTGTGTTCCGCGCGCCTTCCCAGGAAACTCCCGCTAGAACAGAAATGCCCGCCTCATGGGGGAGGCAGGCATCTGTTTACCCTGTTCTACCAGGGCGATGTTCATCGGGAGAATCAGTTTCGACGGAAACGCAACCGTCAAAACTCGTTGTGATTGGATCTTATTTCACCCGGGCGGGTAAATCAAGCAAAAAAGCAGGAGAATGGTTTTTCCGTCCAAGCCCTTCTAAGCAAGAACTTTAGCCGACGTTGGGATTTTGAACGAGCCATGGAAAACCGGGGGGAAGGGACTGGCCCCGGACCCGCGGTTTCCCTCTAAGAAATAGAAAATAAACCGGTTGCCAAGGCCAAAACCCCCGGGACTCACCACCGGTCGTCGAGGTGCAGCACAATCATCGCCTCCTTCGAGCTTCCCCAGCCCAGCCAGCGCTTCAGGAACCCAAACACCAGCCCGACCACCAGGAACACCCCTAGCAGAAGGCCAATCAACATGAAGATGTTGATGATCAGATTGCCGACGTTGTCGCGCAGGGTGGGCACGCGCTCGCTCAAAGTGATGTTGGTCTGGTAGCGCACTCCGGAGAGCAGCCTCTCGGCCTCATCCGGATCGGAAGGGGAGAGGATCGCGGCCACCAGCGGTCCGCTGCGTTTGGCCATGGCCCCGGGGAGCTTCTCGAATTCGGCCAGGCGCTGGCGCGCGATCTGGGGGGTCGGATACGAGAAGATGGCGATCTTGAGCGGTTCGGACTTGGTCCGGTACTGGGCGACGCAAACCTCGGTGCCCAAGTGGAACGCCGCGACCGACGGCGGAACGCGCGATTCAAACTTCTCCAGACCGACCGGCCCCAGGACGTAGCGTTCGGAGCCTGGAACCAGGTTGCCGGCGGGAAGATAGTCCTGCAAAGTCGGCAGCGGCGCCTCGCTCACGTCGCGCAACGCCTCGAGAAACGGCGGCAAGTCGTTTGCTGCCGGCTTCCATCGCGTGAACCGGAGCAGGTAGTTGTTATAAACCAGCAGAGCGCCGTTGCCGGTTTCGACCGACAGGCGCGCAAGCTTGGAAGGGCGGCCATCAACGGGACGCTGCCATTCGAAGGCGGCCATTGCACCGGTAGCGTCCTTGAAGCGGTAGGCCTCCACCTGGAATCGGTTGGCGCAGCCGGCGTACTCGGCCTGCTCAGCCTGCAAGAGCCCGTACTCGTCCCACAACGCGCGGTCGCCAAGCGCCGTGGGCTTCGAGCCGCGCTTCGCACAGCCCCCCAACTGGTCCGGCCAGATTCCCGCCCACGCCGGAAGGCCCACGATCAGCAGGGTCAACCCTAGGACCGCCCGGCGCGCG
The DNA here is from genome assembly GCA_050008465.1 of Bryobacteraceae bacterium. Classification (GTDB taxonomy): domain Bacteria; phylum Acidobacteriota; class Terriglobia; order Bryobacterales; family Bryobacteraceae; genus Fen-330. Next base: position 14,179 of record JBEKMO010000087.1, on the reverse strand, counting down.
CTCATGACCCGGCTCCGCAGCATTTCTTGTACTTCTTCCCGCTCCCGCAGGGGCAAGGCTCGTTGCGGCCCACTTTGGCGTTCTTGACCACGGTCTTGTTCGACGAGCCGGAGGAATCGCCCCCCATGAACTGGAGCTGGGCCATCTCCTTCTCCTTCTTCCGCTGGATGTTGCGGGTGAAATCCTCGATGGTGGCCTGGGCCGCGGCCCGTTGCTGGGCAGCCGCCGCCACGGCCTCGGCTTCGGGTTCCTCCTGCGCCTCTTCCTCCTCCTCGCCAAACGGCAGCGCCGGCGGTCCGCCCTCGCTGGTCTGGAGGAAGAACAAGTAGCGGACCACTTCATCCTCGATCCGGTCCACCAGCTCCTGAAAGAGTTGGAAGGACTCCTTCTTGTACTCGACCAGCGGGTCTTTCTGGCCGTAGCCGCGCAGCCCGATGCCCTCCTTGAGGTGGTCCATCGACAGCAGATGGTCTTTCCACTGGGTGTCGATGACGTGCAGCATGATGAGGCGCTCGGTCTCGCGCATCATCTCCGCCGTGAACCGCTCTTCCTTCTGCCGGTACTTTTCGGAAAGCTGCTCGAAGACGGTCTCTTCGATCTCCTCGCGGCTAAGCTCGGCCAGTTCGGCCGTGCTGGTCTTGACGCCGAACTGGCTGTTGACATCCGTTTGCAGGCCGATGAAGTCCCAGTTGGTGTGGTGCGTCTTCGGGGGGAGGCGCTCCGTGAGGAAGAAGACCAGGATGCGCCGAACCGTCTCCAGCACCCACTCTCTCTGATCTTCCCGCTCGAGCAACTGCCGGCGCCAACGGTAGATGTACTCCCGCTGCTTGTTCATTACGTCGTCGTACTCGAGCAGGTGTTTCCGGGCCGCGAAGTTCTGGGCTTCCACGGCCTTCTGCGCCGCCGCAATCCGCTTGGTGATCAGCCGCGACTCGATGGGGACGTCCTCCTCCATACCCAGGCGGAGCATGAGGTTCTGGATGCGCTCGCCGCCGAAAATGCGAAGCAGATCGTCTTGAAGCGAAAGGAAGAAACGCGAACTCCCGGGGTCGCCCTGGCGGCCGGCGCGTCCGCGCAACTGGTTGTCGATGCGGCGGGACTCGTGGCGCTCGGTTCCGCAAATGTGCAACCCGCCCAGAGCGACCACCTCGTCGTGCTCCCGGTCGGTCTCCTCCTTGTAGCGCCGAAACGCGGCCTCCCACTCCTCTTTAAGGAGCGCGTCCGGGTCCTTGTTCTGCTTGCGGAAGTACTCCTTGGCCCGGTACTCGGGATTGCCGCCCAGCAGGATGTCGGTGCCGCGGCCGGCCATGTTGGTGGAGACCGTAACCACGCCTTTGCGCCCGGCCTGGGCCACGATGAAGGCTTCGTGTTCGTGATTCTTGGCGTTCAGAATTTCGTGCTTGACGCCCATGCGCCGCAGCATGCCGGACAGCTTCTCGGATTTCTCCACCGAGATGGTGCCCACCAGCACCGGCTGGCCGCGCTCCTGGCACCCCTTGATCTCCTTGGCCGCATTGCGGAACTTCTCTTCCTCGGTGCGGTAGACGATATCCCGGTTCTCGATGCGGATCAGCGCGCGGTTGGTGGGAACGACCACCACGTCCAGCTTGTATATCTTGTCGAACTCCGCCGCCTCGGTCTCGGCCGTTCCGGTCATGCCGGCCAGCTTCTTGTACATGCGGAAGTAGTTCTGGAAGGTGATGGTGGCCAGCGTCTGATTCTCGCGCTGGACTTTCACGCTCTCCTTGGCTTCCACCGCCTGGTGCAGGCCGTCGCTCCACCGCCGCCCTGGCATCAGCCGGCCGGTGAACTCGTCGACGATGATGACCTCGCCCTCTTTGACCAGGTAGTCCTTGTCGCGGTGGAACAGCACGTGCGCCTTGAGCGCTTGCTCGACGTGGTGTTTCCACTCGATGGTCGCCATGTCCCACAGACTGGCCAAGCCGAGCATCCGCGCGGCCTTGTCGAAACCCTCGTCGGTGAGCGCCGCCGAGCGGCCTTTTTCATCGACCGTGTAGTCTCCGGTGTAGTATTTCTCCCCGGGCTCCTTGCCCTCGATCACCTCGCCCCGCACCAGCTTGGGAATGATCCGGTTCACCTTGAAGTATTTGTCGGTGGATTCTTCGCTCGGGCCGGAGATGATCAGCGGGGTGCGCGCCTCGTCGACGAGGATCGAGTCCACCTCGTCGACGATGCCGAAGTTGTGGCCGCGCTGGACGCACTGTTCCACCTGGAACTTCATGTTGTCGCGCAGGTAGTCGAACCCGAACTCGTTGTTGGTGCCGTAAGTGATGTCGCAGCCGTAGGCCTGCTGCCGCTCGAAGTCGTCGAGGTCGTGGACGATCACCCCCACGGACAGGCCCAGGAACTTGTACAGCTTGCCCATCCACTCGGAGTCGCGGCGGGCCAGGTAGTCGTTCACCGTCACCACGTGGACGCCCTTGCCCCCCAGCGCGTTCAGGTACACGGGCAGCGTCGCGACCAGCGTTTTGCCTTCGCCGGTCTTCATTTCGGCGATTTTCCCGCGGTGCAAAACGTTGCCCCCGACGAGCTGAACATCGAAGTGGCGCATGTTCAGGACGCGCCGCCCCGCCTCGCGCACCGCCGCGAACGCTTCCACCAGCAGGTCGTCGAGCGGGGCGCCCTGCGCCAGCCTTTCCTTGAACTCGACGGTCTTGCGCGCCAGTTCCTGGTCGGAGAGCCGCTGCATGGCGGGCTCGAAGTCGTTGATGGCGGCGACGAGCGGCTGCATTGCCTTGACCTGCCGCTCGTTCTTAGTGCCGAAGATCTTCGCGAGGATGGCGTCGAACATGATCGAGGCTTGGTTCTATTTTATCAACTAGAGGAGCGGTCAGCGGCTCGGGTCTTGAGTCTGCCACAGCATACCGAATCCTTGCGGCAGCTTCCAGTGGCCTCCCGATATCCGGAACGTGGCGACGCTCAGCAGCGCCCGGGCGGCGTTCACGGACGTCTTGGTGGTGGAGGAGCTCGCCAGCCTCTCAAGACCGGGCAACCTGTCGACGGACTTGAGCTGCCCGAAGAACTGTCCCCGTTTGTCGCCGAACTCGAGCTCGGAGAACTCCAGTCCGACCACTATGTGCTCGAGCGGACGGGTTCCTTTCTCCAGCCGCCGGATGCGCCCTTTGAGTACGGCGCCGTTCGGCACCACCCGGATCTCCTTTTTCGCAGCCACCGCCGACACTCGCGCCGCGATGAGATCGCCAACCTTCGCCTTCGCCAGGTCGATTTCAGTCTCAAGCTGCGCGCGCAACCCGAGCCCGGCCGGGATCGGAATCTCGGTGCTGCGGCGCACGGACGTCGAGGTCTCCGGGGCGGGCTCGCCAAAGGTGATGACTGACTCGGCCAAATACTGGCGGCAGTGACTGAATTCCACGGTGTTCTGGTGCTGCCAGCCGGTGAGCTCGGTGAGGACAAACTGCGCGGTCTGGGGCAGTAGCACGTCGGAGCTGCCGATGCGCACCTTTCCGTAGTCGATGCGGCTGACCGCTTCTAGCACCGGCAGATCGGGCGGAAGCCTCTCGGCGTGGATTTCGAGGCGAATGAGCTCGAGCGACTGCGCATCCGCCCAGAAGGAACCGCGGGCGCCCACCACTCCGGACGCGCCGCCCACGCGGATCGTCCAGGAGCTGAGGAAGGACGGAATGCCGAAGTCGTAGCGCAACGCCCGCCGCCCATCCAGGTCCTCTTCGCCATGCCAGGTGATGGCAGCGGCGCCCTCAAACACCGACCGCAGGTGGAGAGCAAACTCCCCGGTTGTCGCCAGGCCGCTGCCGACGATGTTGCTGGGGAGCTGTTCCTCAAAGCGGTTTGCGCCCGGCAGGGAAAACAACTCCTTGTCACCGAGGTGCGCCACTTCCGCCCGCACGGTGTCCACCCGCTGCTTCGAATGCGAGGCCTCATTGCGCGTGGAGCGCTCTATGGTTGCGAGGCAGGTGTAGTCCGGCAAGTGCGCCAGCTCGCTCTGGACGTTCTGGCGAATGCGGGCGAGCAGTAGCACCTCGCGCGGCAAACCGGTGCTCTGCGCCGCGCAGTTTGCCAGCATGGAACAGGCGGCGGCAGTCAGCGCCCAGGACGTCGTGGCAATGCCAGAGAAGTTCCTGGAATCCATGCTGCCTCCCCAAGAAGCATGGCAGAGTCTCCCCGGAGCGTCAATCTCCCGCCGGGTCCGTTCCCGTGCGATCCCAATTGCCGCTAGCCCCAACACTGTTCAGTCAGGCAAAACCGGGACTGACACCAATTTCCTGCTTCTGGAAATTGGCTGTCTGTCCCAGCGTTTTGCCGCCCTGCTCACGGCCGCGTTTCGGGTGGGTCGCCGGCGTCCGACAGGAGCAGCGGAATCCAGAAGGTAAGCACCGCGCCTTCGCCGGGCGAGCTCTCGGCCGTCACTTCCCCATGCATCAGGTGGACGAGTTCCTGCACCAGCGCCAGCCCCAGGCCGAGACCCGAATACTTGCGCGTCAACCCGCTGTCGCCCTGGCGAAAGGACTCGAACACGAGCAGCAACTGGTCGGCGGGGATGCCGATCCCTGTATCGCGCAGCACGATCTGCAGGCGGAAGCTTCCCGGCGATAGGCGCGTCCAGGTCGCCGTCAGTTCGATTTCCCCTGCGGGAGTGAACTTGATTGCGTTAGCGAGCAACTGCACCAGGATCTGGCGCAAGCGTACTGCGTCGCCGACCACCGGGTTGGGCAGCGGCCTCGCCAAGGTCATGAACAACCGGACGCCCCTTTCCCGAGCGCTTGGCCCCAGGTCCGCCACCACCGACTGGAGCACCTCCTGGAGGTCGAAATCCGACTCTTCGAGCCGCAGGTGCCCGGCCACCAGTGCTGCGAATTCCAACAGCGAGCCGAGATGCTCCAGCGTCTCTTCCGCGCACCTCCGCGCTGCCAGGACATAGTCCCTCTGCCGAGCATCGAGCCGAGTCTCCAGCAGCAGGTCGGTCATGCCGACAATGCCCGTGAGCGGGGTCCGGAATTCGTCGTTGACGCCCGCCAGAAACTCGGACTTCAGCCGCCGGAACTCCTCCGGCTCCAGCCTCTGCGTGTTGGGATGGCGGTCTCCAGCATTCATGCCCAGTCACAGCATCGGCAGGCTGCGGGAACAGCTTTAGGAAAGTACGAATTACGAAGTACGAAGTACGAAGTGAAACCCGGCCGCCGCGCACCGGTCCGAGGCTTGCGGTCTCCGACTTCGTACTTCGTACTTCGTAATTCGTACTTCCTCCCATGTCTTACAATGGAACAAGCTGCCACCTATGCATCGTCCGTTTCGCCTCCTGGCTTTGGGACTGCTGTGGCTTGGTCCGGGCTACGCCCGCCAGGTCCAGGGCGTCTGCGGGACTTATCGCGACAGGTTCCAGGAAGACCTCCAGCTTCACCGGAAAGTACTGAGGCTGCGCCGGGAGGCCCTGCCGCTGTCGGGATCGGCACAGAGCGCGGCGGCGGGGCGCGCGCCGGTAAGCGCTGCGCGGCTGGATGCCGGCGATATCGCGGTGATCGAGGATACCGGCGGCGTGGTCGCGCGCCGCGACGATTTCAACCTCGATCGCCAGACGCTGGCCTTCGCGCCCTCGGATGCTCCCTCCACGCGTTACAGGGTGCAGGTCGGCGGCTCGTCCTACGATGCCGCGGCGGCGAACTCCGGCGCCCTCATCGCCGGCTTCGGCGATGACGATACCCGCCAGTTCACGCTCCCGTTCTCCTTCCCGTTTTTCGGCGCCGCATACCGGCAGATCTATGTCAACTCGGACGGGAACCTCACCTTCGTTTCCGGCGATAGCGCCTTCATCGAGAGGTCGCTGGGGCGCCTGACAGCCGGGCCGCCGCGCATCGCGCCGTTGTTCGAGGATCTCGACCCGACGCAATCCCTCAACGGCGTCAGCGTGTTCTCCGACGCCAGCCGGTTCGTAGTGAGCTGGGTGTCGGTGCCTGAGTATTCTCTCTTTGGCCCCGGCACGCCGGAGACTTTTCAGGTCCGGCTGTATCCCGGCGGCCGGATCGAGTTCGCCTACGCCGGCGTGCTCACCACTGCCGCGGTAGTTGGAATCGCGCCGGGTGGATTGCGGGGATCCAGCTCGGTGGTCTCCTTCATCGACCCCGCCACCCAGGCGCAGGAGTTCTCGGCGGCGGTCGCCGAGCGCTTCGGCACGGATCTCGAGCTGGACACCCTGACCGCCACTCAGAAGTTCTACGAGAATCACGAGGACTCATACGACTACCTGGTGATTTTCAACAACCTGGGCATCCCGGACAGTCCCTCTTCGCTGGCTTCGGAACGCACGGTGCGCACCCACTGGACCGGGAACGGCGACCTGCCCGTGGACCTCGGCGCCTGGTTTGGCTCGGCGAGCCGCCTCGAATCCGTCATCAACATGGGGCCGCTGAGTCAGTATCCGGCCAATCTCAACGCCCCCATGCCGCAGCGGCCCGAGGACACCTCGATCACCATCCTGGCGCACGAATCGGGGCACCTGTTCTTGGCCTACGCGAGCATCCCGGACCCCAGCGCGCCCGACAGCCCGCCCATGCTGGGGGGACAGAACGCGCACTGGAGTTTCAACTTCAACTCGGATGCCTCGCTGCTGGAGGGCAACCGCATCCAGGATAACGGCGCGGGCGCCTCGCCGCGCTTCCTGACCACCGGCGCGGCGCAGCACTTTTCGCCGCTGGACCAGTACCTGATGGGCTTCCGCGCCGCCGAGGACGTCCCGCCGTTCCACCAGTTGTTCTTCGTCCCCAATTCGCCCTACCCCAGGACCAAGCTCCCGCAGACCGGGGTGGGCTTCAACGGCGACCGGCGGGACGTTGCCATCGATGAGCTGATCGCCGCGGTCGGGCGCCGTACACCGGATTACACCATTGCCCAGCGGCGCTTCCGCGTCGGTTTCATGTTGGTGGTTCCGCAGGGCACGCAACCTTCCGAGACGGAGTTGGCCAAGCTGAACAACTTCCGCACGATGTTCGAGGCCTACTACCAGACGGCAACGGCCTGCGACAACTGCCGCTTCCCTTCCGCGCGGCCAAGCGTTGACACGACGCTGCGGCACGCGCTCCGGCTGTCCATTTTCCCGATGGCGGGCGTCCTCCAAGGCGGCACGATTTCGGTTACGGCCTCGGTGTTGGCGCCGCCGGCGGCGAATCTCAGTATCGGTCTGAGCACGCAAAATGGCCTGGCGAGCGTTCCGCCCGCGGTGGTAATCCCCGCAGGCTCGACCAGCGTTTCCTTCACGCTGACGGGAGTGAAACCGGGGGTCGAGGACCTGGTCGCGACCCCGGCGGACGCATCCTACGAGAGCGTCTACTCGCGCGTGCAGGTGGCCGCCAGCGCGGCCGGCCTCATGCTGACGCTGGTATCGGGCGGCGGCCAGGTGGCATCACCCGGAGTGCCCTTGGCGCAGCCGATTGTCTTTCGGGTGACCGATATCAACAACGTTTCCTACCCGGGACTGGTGGTGCGGGTTTCCGTCACCGGCGCCGGCACGGTGACTCCGCCGGCGGCCGTCACGGACTCCACCGGCTCGGTTAGCTTCCAGTGGACGCCGGGATCCGTGTCGTTCAACCATCTCACGGCGACGGTCGACGGCGGCCCCAGCCTGATGGTCCCGGCGCTGGACCGGCCTGCGTTCACCCAGGCGGGCGTGGTCAACGCCGCCTCCTTTTCTCACGATATCGGCGCCGGCTCGATCGTCGCCTTGTTCGGAGAGAATCTCTGGACCGGGGTGGACGCCGACGCTCCGGGACTGCCCTGGCCCACCAGCCTGGCCGGTGTTCGGGTATTGTTGAACGGCCAGCCAGCGCAGTTGACGGCGGTCCGCGAGGGGCAGATCAATCTCGTGGTTCCCTCCGACTTGGTTCCCGGAACGGCCACCGTGGTGGTTTCGACCAGCGTGGCCGACTCCGCGCCCGTCGAGGTTCCCGTTTCCGCCGTGGCGCCGGCGATCTTCAGGGATGCGGCTACGAATTTCGGCGCCATTCAGGTGGCCTGGACCGGGCAGTGGACCAATGTGCACCCGGCCACGCCCGGCGATTACGTCGAAATCTACGTTACGGGCCTCGGGCCGGTCCATCTTTCTTCCGTGGGGCTCGAGGAGACCAACCAGCCCGTGAAGGTCTTTCTCGGAGCCCAGCAGATCATGGACGTGCCGTATTGCGGCCTGGTGCCCGGCTACACCGGCCTGTACCAGATCAACGCCCGCATTCCCGCCGGCGCCCCGGCCGGCGTCGGGACACTCTCCATCGAAATCGGCGGCAAACGCAGCAACCTGGTGAATATCAAGGTGTTGTAGGGGCGGGGTCTCAGACCCACCCCACCTGCCCCCTACTGCACCAGAATCACGGTGGATGGGATGTCCTGGATGCTACTGGTGACATTGCCGTAGCAAAGAGCGATCCCCACGGCTCCGGGGGCCGCGTTGTCGGGCACTGGCTGGCCCACCACATTGTCGGCCGCCGCCCCATTCAAGAAGCTCGCGGCGTTTTGCCATCCGAGCACGCGGTCGTTCCCCGTATCGCTCGCGTAAAGAGCGGGCGTGGCGGCCACATTTCCTTCCCCCCGGACGCGGGGACGAATCCGTTTAGGAATGACACGCCGAGGACTCAGTGTACGACGGAACCCCGCGCGGCCATGTTATTCTGAACCCTTGAATCCCCGGCTGCCACAGTCCCAGAAGCCCCGAGTCTGCGCGGTCAATTACCTTAATACTGTTCCGCTGGTCTGGGGCATGCTCCACGGAGCCGAGCGCCACAACTTCGATCTCGAGTTCTGTCTGCCCTCGGAATGCGCGGACCGGCTGGCTGGCGGCGCGGCCGACATCGGCATCGTGCCCTCGATCGAACTCGAGCGGCTGGGGCTGGAATTGATCCCCGGGGCGGGCATCGCCTGCCGCGGAGCGGTGCGCAGCATCCTGCTGTTCACGAAGGTGAAGCCGGAGGAGATCCGGACTTTGGCGGCGGATTCCAGTTCGCGCACCTCGGTCGAGCTGGCGCGGATCGTTCTGGCGCGCCGGTATGGGGTCGCACCCAGCGTGGATTCGTTCCCGCCGGATCTGCCCTCGATGCTCCAGGCCGCCGACGCCGCACTGCTCATCGGCGACCCCGCCCTGCGCGCGGGCGCCGCGCACCTGCCGTTCGCCGTCCTCGATCTGGGCGAGGAATGGATGGCCATGACCGGATTGCCGATGGTGTTCGCCGTCTGGGGCTGCCGCCGGGAAGCGTCATCGCCGCTGCTGGCGCCGGCTTTCGCCGCCTCCTGCCGCTTCGGCCGCCAGCATCTTGCGGAGATCGCGCGCCGCGAGGGACCGCCCCGGCAGTTGAGCGAGGCGCTGGCCCTCGAGTACCTGAGCCACCACATCGTCAACGAACTGGGTGAGAATGAGTACGAGGGGATGCGCCTGTTTCTCCGCTACGCGCGCGCGCTGGAACCATGACCCGCCAGGAAGCCTTGGACCTGTTTCGCAGCCCGGACCTCATCGGGATCGGCGTGGCCGCCGACGCCCTGCGCCGCAAGCTCCACCCCGAGGGGGTCGTAACCTATATCATCGACCGCAACATCAACTACACCAACTTCTGCACCGAGTACTGTACCTTCTGCGCGTTCTATCGCCCGATGGGGCACGCCGAGGGGTATGTGCTCCCCAAGGAGGTGGTCTTCCGGAAGATCCAGGAGACCATCGATCTGGGCGGCACGGGCGTGCTCATGCAGGGCGGCCTCCACCCGGACCTGAAGATCGAGTGGTACGAGGACCTGCTGCGATCGATCAAGCAGCGCTTCCGGATTCACCTGCACTGCTTCTCCTCGCCCGAGATCCTCAATATCGCCGAGGTGAGCGGCCTCACGCTCCGCGATACCATCGTCCGCTTGCAGGACGCCGGCCTGGATTCCATTCCCGGCGGCGGCGCCGAGATCCTCGACGACGCCGTGCGGCGCCGCATCAGCCGGCTGAAGTGCTCGACCCAGGAATGGGTGGACGTGCACCGGATCGCGCACCATCTGGGGATGCGCACCACCGCCACCATGATGTTCGGTTGCGGCGAGACCATCGAGGAGCGCCTGAATCATTTCGAGGTCGTTCGCCGCATTCAGGAGGAGACCGGCGGGTTCACGGCCTTCATTCCCTGGACCTTCCAGCGCGCCCACACCTCGCTCGCCCATTCGGTGAAGGACGAAGCCACCGCCGTGGAGTACTTGAAGACCCTGGCGATCTCGCGGCTGTACCTCGACAACATCGAAAACGTCCAGGCCTCCTGGGTGACGCAGGGACTGAAGACCTGCCAGCTCGGGCTGCGCTTCGGCGGCAACGACGTGGGCAGCATCATGATCGAGGAGAACGTCGTCTCGGCCGCGGGCACGCACCACCGCGCCTCGGAAGAAGAGCTGCGGCGCATCATCCGCGACGCCGGTTTCGTGCCTAAGCAGCGCGACACCCTGTACCGGCGGCTGTTCCTCAATTGACCCCGAGAATCACCAGTTCCACGCCGCCCACAATCCCGCGCCCCGGCATCGGCACTCCCAGAATCTCCTGGTACCTCGTGCCGGTGAGGTTCGTAAGCTGGAGGAACGGACGCAGGCGCCCGCGGGCGTACGCGATGCCGGCATCCCAGACGGCGTAGGGATCGCGGGCCCGCCGGTCCAGTGCGCCGAGGCGCGCGCGGGCAACCAGGCCGCGGCCCAGCGCGCCCTGCCATGCGACGAGGCCGTTGTGCCTTGGGTAATTGAAAACGTACTTCGAGAAAATCCCCGCGCCCACCTCCTGCGTGCCACCGAGCACGGTGTAGCGCAAATCCAACTGCTGCCCGCGCGCCGGCCGCAGCGTGATCGAGGCCTCCACGCCGGTGAAATTGAGGCGCTCGAAGTTGGCGGCGCGCCAGATGTCGTCCGGCGACCGGCGGATGTAGTCGATGCCGTCGCGCTCCCGGCGCTCGAATACGGTCACGTCGCCGCGCACGCGGGCGCCGGCGTTCCAATCCAGACCCGCTTCGTAGCTCCAGGCCTTCTCCGGCCGCAAGTCGGGCGAACCGACGTTGGCGGGATCGTGATAGTACAGCTCGGTGTAGCTGGGCAAACGAAAGGCGTGGCTGGCGCCGGCGCGCAGCCGGACGTGGGAGGAGGCCCACAGCCCCGCATTCACCGTGGGGCTGAACTGGCGTCCCGCGCCGCTGAAGAATTCCTCGCGGCCGCCCGCCGAAAAAGAAAACCGCCCCAACGCCCGCACGTCCAGTGCCACGTAGACAGCTCCCTGGTTGCGCGCGTGATCCCCGAGGTTCGAGCTCTGGATGGCGTCGCGAGTCGCCTCGCCTCCAAAGCTGAGCGTGACGTTCCGCGCCAGCGGTTCGTGCCGCCTCAGGCTCGCCTCCTCGCTCTCCACTGCGTGACGGTTCGTGTACACCTGCGGGCGGTCGCGGTACAGGACGAACAGGTCCGTGTGGCGCCGGTAAGCGAACGACACTTCGGTACGCTCACCCAGCTCCTGCCGCGCCGCCGCGAACCAGGTGCGGGTGCGTTCCCAGGAGTTGAAGTTGCCGTAGAACTGGTCGGCGCCGAACGGCCGGTCGCTGTGAGCCAGCAGCAAATTGGTCGCGCCCCACCGCGAGCGCCCGTGCGTGATCGAGGCCAGCGACAGGTTGCGGTAGTCGCGGTCGGGCGCAAAGCCGGAGGAAAAGTCGCGCGAGAAGGAGATCTGCTGGCTGATGCCGCGCCACACCACGCCGGCCACGCCGCTCTGCTCGTTCACGCCGAAGTTGCCCACCGAGGCGCGCAGGCGGAACTCGGCGGCCTCGGGCGCGCGCGTGATCATGTTCACGACGCCGCCCACCGCGTCCGAGCCGTAGTAGGCCGAGCCGGAGCCTTTCAGCAATTCGACGCGCTCGAGCGCGTACAGCGGAACGGGAACGTCGAGGTTGTGGTGGCCGGTCTGGGCATCGTTCAGCCGCAGCCCGTCGACCAGCACCAGCGTCTGGCCGAAGCTCCCGCCACGAATCGAAAGATCCGACTGCACCCCGTTGGGCGCCCGCGCTTGCAGGTCGAGCGACGCATCCAGCCGCAAGAAATCGGCCACCGACCCCGCCAGCAACCGTTCCTCCGGACCAACCGGCAGCGCCCGCACGGCGCGGTCCGCCTCATCCAGCGGCACCGGCTCATAAGTGCCCGTCACCACCACCAAGTCGCGCCGCACCGGAACCGGCTCGTCCGCGAGCGCGCACACCGCCAGCAACATGAGCCAATAAAGCACGTCCTCCCATGGTAGCAGCGCCCCTCCAGCGCATAGCGGATCACCCGGGCGGGGCAGACTGTCTCCGAGTGGCCGGCCACTCGGGAGTCATCCACTCAAACGGCCTCGCCTTTTGCGGCTTGACCGCGAGATTTGGCACTAGTGCGAAACCGCTCGCTGACGCTCGCGGCTCGGAACCGAGCCACGACCGCCAGGGAGTCGTGACCCGCAAAAGCACATCATCACACAGTCAGAACGTTAGTCGCCGAAGACCATGCGGCCCAGTTCATCGCCCAGGCGCTTGGCCTCTTCCGGGTCTGCGGCGTTACGGAAACGCTCGGCTAGTTCGAAGAACTCCCGCTGCTTGCGCTTCTCGGCCTCGAGCCCGTTCTCGACGAGTTCCACCAGCATCCTGTTGGCGCTGAGCCTGCGGGCCTTCGCCAGTTTGCGAACTTGTGCGGCGACGTTGGCAGGCAGACTGACGCTTTGTCGCACCGTCTTGTTTGCTGTCCGCACCACACCAGTATGCACCAGATCGGTGCAAACAGGTGAGATGCCAGGAAGATGCGCCGTCGATCTTCGGCCGGCGGCACCCGGCCCCGAGCGCCGGTCCCGCCATATATATGTTATGCTGCCGCTATGAGACGAACCACCATCTTCCTGCCCGATGAGGTGCACGAGCAGCTCCGGCAAGACGCCTTTCGGGCCAAAACCAGCATGGCGGAACTCATTCGCGCCCGGTTGCGGCGTTCGGCCGGCCGGCCCCGCAGAAGCGGGTCTCCCGAGGATCCCATTCTGAAGGTGGCCGGCGTCTGCGGTGGCCCCGTGCTGTCGAGCGAAATCGACGACTTCCTGTATGGCCGTTGAGCGGCTGTTCGTGGACACCTGGGCCTGGCTGGTCCTGGCGAATGACCGTGACCCGGCCTTTGGCAGTGTCGCGCGGATCCGTGCCAGCGCGGCCGGCCAGTCCGGCGCTTGGGTGACCACCGACTATGTGCTCGACGAGACCATGACCCGGCTGTTCGCGCTGGCGCCGTTCGCCCAGGCGCGCCGGTTCACGGAAGGGATTTTCGAGGCGTCCCGCCGCGGACTGGTGGACATCGAACACGTAACCCCGGAGCGGTTCAGTCGCGCCTGGCGCCTACGGCTGCGCTTTCGCGACAAGCCGCGCATTTCGTTTACCGATCTCACCAGCTTCGTGGTTATGCGCGAACTCGGGTTGCGGCACGCGCTAACCGGCGACGCGCACTTCGAGCAAGTGGGTCTGGGATTCGTCAAGCTTCCGGATCAGTAAAGCTTCACCAGGTCCACGCGGCGGTTCTTCGCGCGGCCTTCTTCGGAGCTGTTGTCGGCGACCGGCTTCTTCGAGCCGAACCCGGCGGCGATCAGCCGCGAGCGCTCGACTCCCTTGCTCGCGAGCCACGCAACGACGGCTTCGGCGCGTTGCCGCGAGAGCGGAGTATTGACGGCGTCGGATCCCACATTGTCCGTGTGCCCGGCAACCACGAAGGACCACTCGGGCTGCTTCTGGAACAGAGCCAGCACCTCATTCAACACGCTTTCGGAATCCGGCCGGATGGTCGCCTTGCCGGTGTCGAAGTTGATGCCGTAGATGGACGCGCGCCCCGTCTGGCTGATCTGCTCGCCCCAGCCATCCGCTGTGGCGGCCTGCATCTTTTGCTCCATCTCCTTCTTCCTGACGGCGGTAACCGTATATCCCGGGCCATCCGAGTACACCATCACCCACTGCGGGCCTTGCTTGGCAGTGAGGGTGAACCGCACGTTCGAATAATTGTCGGTGTAAACCACCTGGTAGTTCTTCGCCTTCAGGGCGTTCTCGGCATTCCGGAATATCTGCAGGCCGGATGTGCCCGCGGGACATGCATAGGCCACCCGCTCAAAGGCGCCCTCGACATCCTCAAATTTGTTGGGCTTGCCAATCGGCATCTTGTG
>JBEKMO010000086.1:0-21186 GCA_050008465.1 Bryobacteraceae bacterium | reverse complement strand
CGTTCCGGGCGTGATGATGACTTCGCCGGTTGACCTTAGGCAGACCTCGTACACGCGGTTGGGCTCCAGACGCATGTAGGGTGCGTCGCCGTGGATAGCCCGCACGCCGCGCTCCTTCGCCAACTTCTCGTCGTTGGCGAGTTCCCAGAAGCGTTTCCAGAGATCCTTCTCGAAGCTGTTGGGGGCTTGCTGCTCGGCGTAGACTTCGGGCGCCTGACCCTCGATGTCGATGACGAACCCATCTTCGGCCCGCATGGTGCTGGAGAAGATCCGCCGGAATAGCATGAGCGCCTGGCCTTTGAGGGGGTCGCCCTGCTCGATGAAATGGTCGTCAAACTTGATCACGAGGGTGTCAAAATAGACTACCTGCACCGGCAGAGTCAGTTATCGGGAGAGTTTGATCGGTTTGCCGGTGTCGTCAACCTCGGTGAACCGGATGGTGGTTTGCAGGTTCCCCTGCTGGTCGTTTGCCTGTTGCAGAACCTCGACACGGGCCCGGCGGTCGATGTGCTTGAGGATCTTCAGGTAGGCCTCGAGGCGCTGCTTGTCTTGCTCGAGCTTGAGAATGGTCCCTTTCTGCTCGCGGATCTGGTCCTGCAGCTCCCGTCGCGGCTTGACGACCAGTTCATACGCCAGATAGACGCCGGCAGCGGCGACTGCGACCAACACAAGGGACCAGACGGACAACCGAATGGGGAAAGGACGACCTGTTCTCATGATGACCCTCGCCTTCAACCAGAATCTCCGCCATGAGCTCCTGGCTGCGAGTGAGTATACACCAGTGTGGGTCATCAGAAGTCGGTCCGGTCGCAGGTATCTCGGCGGGCGCCGAGATTCACGAGCCGGCGGTCGCCCGGCGAACCGCGAGACGCCAGTGGCGAGGCAGTTGCGATGCGATTTCTCTGCTCCGACCGCCGGTGGTCGGACCACGGGTGGTCGGATCGGTCGTTCGAACACGCATTCCATCTGGACGTGTCGCATCTACGGTTTCTCAGTCTGTTCGGGCGCGCGGCGACAACGCTGAAACCTCCATAAACAGGGCCAGACCACCGAGCCGTACCTGGGCTGCAAACAGAAGCTGCGACAGGCCGTCAACGACAGTCTTGGACTCGAGGGGACCTGAACCTGAACCAGTCTGACGTCCCAGATCCGGACTTCTGGCCAGATTGGCCGAACCGCCGCTGCTTCCGTCCGCCACCCCCGGAGGAGGGATGACTTCCGGATTGGCCTTGACTCGACCCGCCTGATGCGATCATGCTATTTGACAGGTTGGAGCCGACGGCGCCCAGCACCAAGGGAGCCAGCTCGGCGGGAGGCGTGGCGCTGCCCAAGACTGCCGGAGTGATATTTGAGTACTCGTGACATTGTTCCGCTTGACAGGCGTCTCGTTAGCAACCTCGCTCGAATCGCACACAACCACAACGTGTTCCCGATATTTCTTCCTTTCTTCACGGGATCCAAGGCCATGCATCCCGTCGCGGCCGCTTTTGAGTCGCTTGCGGCCGAGTGCAGAGGATACCTTGACGCTATGACGGACCAGGAGATCTCTGATGCCGCCGCTACTCTTCCACGGTGGTGCTTCCACGACGATCTCAGCTTGCCGCTCTTTCCACGCGATCCTATTCTCGATCGCCTTGCGCGATCAATTGTTCAGTTTGCCGTCGCTGCTGAGCAGATCGATTTCCGCACCATTGTCCGAAGCGATACAGAAGCCAGTGTTGTCTTGGAGCGGCTGCCTGAGATCCAAGAGTGCTTGGACGACGACGGCCTCCTCGTTCTCGACGATCGGTTTCACTTGCACGACGGTGGAATCTTCTACCAGGACTTCGTGCTGCACTACCACCACTTGCTGCGCCGTGGCTACATGTCAAACCCCAATTACGACTTCCTCGGAGCCTTCGCCCACTACTTCCGCGCCAGTGCCAAAGAAAACACTTTCCGCATCGCCATTGATCATTCCCGAATCATGGAGCGACAGTGGTATCAAGAAATCGTCGAGATGGATACCTGGCGGGGTCCTCCGTTCGATGCTTCGACTCTTGACGACCCGGCAGCAGTCGGCCTGACAGTCATCGGTCGCAACCAGAACTCGCTGTTTGGGCACACTAATAGCCTTCTCTTCACCGACTTCCTTTGGACGTACAGAAATGGAATCAAGACTTTCCAGGTCGAAGAGGTATCGGATGCGGGCTACTTGTTCGGACCTTTCAACCTCAACCGCTACGTCCATGCTGAACGAAACATTGCAACACGTGTGCTCCGGCATTTCGACGGCGCAGTCAAGGTCTACCGAAAAGAGGAGTACGCGGCCCGCATCAGCACCCATCTCCCTGAGGTTCCGCCATCCTGCACCAAGCCGAAGCTCTTCCGCATTGACGGCAATATCGCGATCGACGAGTGGATTGATCTTGTGTCCCTATTCATGAAGGGAAATGAGATGGTGATCGAGTACTTGAATCCCACCGCGTTTTGCCAGATGTTCGATCTCCGAATGAGAGACTTCGCCGCATGGAAGCGCCAGCAAGAGGTTGGACAGATCTCGGCCTCGGACGAGTGAACACTTGTCCCGTGAGTGGGCCAGACAGCCACTCGATGTGGGCGTGGCCGACTACTAGCATGACATCGTAAGCATCGTCGCCCGACTCGGAAACTGGCCACAAACGGCGTTCGAGGACCTATGGACGTGGCGAGGCTGCTGGCCGCACGCTTCCCCTATGGGGACTTCCGGCCCGCCCTGTCTGTATCCCGAGCAGTCTCCGAGAACGCCGTCAATCGACAACGGTAGTAAAGAACGATCCAGATGCCACTGCATGGTATGGGCGCTTCAGATCATCGCGCCATTGAACCACGGCGGTTAGCGCTTCACCCCGAGTCCTGCGAATAGACACGCAATGCCGAAAGGCGCGGCGAGGACCAAGGCACCCAGCGCCGGATACCCTATGGCAGGAAAAACAGGCGCGACGCCGAGCTATGTCCCCAGGATTGCAGCTCGGGTGGCGATGGGCACTACAGGTTCCGGATGCTGGCAGGCCGCTCGCAGATGTGCCCATTGGTTGAACCACGGCCCGCACCTTTTCGAGGTCAATTGGCTCTCGTTGACGAACCGCAGTTCGAGCGAGTTCCTTTTGCCTGGCGTGGTCCTTCCCGTCGACTCCGAATTGCTCAGGCGCGTCCCATGACAATGGTGTGGGGGCTCATGGGAATGGGGTGCGCAGTGACGGCTCCCAGGCCTGCCTGGTGGTACATGGCCGTGAGTTCGCTCAGCGTATAGGCGTCGCCCGCTGGAGTGGAAGTCAACATGGTCATGCTGAAGGCCGCGGGCATGGGCGGGGAGACGCGGTCTTCATTGGGCACGAACTCGAGCGTGGCAGCGCGCCCACCGGGCCGCAGGGCGGCGCGGACCTTCTTCAACAGGCCCACGCAGGCCGGCTGATCGAAGTGGTGGAGGAAGTTGGTGAGCAGCACGGCGTCAAAAGGCCCGCCGAAGTCCACCTCGAAGGCGCTGCCGGGCAGCATGTCGTAGCGGTCGTGGACGCCGGCCTTGCGGGCGTTGTCCAGAGCCACGCGCAGCACGGGCGCCCAGTCGAGACCGGTGACGCGGGCCTGCGGGTTCTGTTTGGCGATTTCGATGCCGAACAGGCCGTGGCCGGCGGCGATATCGAGCACGCGCATCGGGCCGGCGTGTCCCTCCAGCACAACCGCGCCTAGCGGACCAACCATGGGGGCCATCATCGGCGCCATGGTTTCCGCGAACTGGACCCAAATCGGATTCTCGGGCTCCACGCTGCCATCGCCGGGCAGGACGGTGCGGCCGGCGCGCACGATTTCCGCCAGATGGTCGTAAGGCTCTCGCATAGCCGGGTTGCCGAGGAATTGCGCGATGGAGGCCAAGGACGAAGGCGAGCGCGGGTCCAGGAAGGCGGCGCTGGTCGGGGTGTGCCGGTAGCGCCCATCCTCTTTGAGCAGGACGCCGTAGATGGTGAGGAAATCGCATAGGATGCGGATGCCGCGTTCGGATGCCGAGCAGTGGCGGGCGATGGAGGCCACGTCTCCCGGCCCTTCCCCCACGGCCCGGAAGACATCGAGATCGATCGCCGCCTTTAAAGCCGCCGTGCGCTGATGCGCCTGCAGCATTTCGAAAACCAGACCGGGAGTCAACGGAGCTTCGGCGCTTTTCCCAGGGTGCATTACCAGCCTCCTCTTCAATCAAGACAGGATTTCCACTTTGGCATCCCCTGCCAGGTTACTTCCAGGATACACCAACCGCCTCTGCTCGTGCGCTCAGCCGGAACGCCGGGTTATGCGGGAGTGGCTCGGCTACACGTGTTACGCGCGTGGGCGGTGCTGGCGCGCCCAGCACTCAACGGCGGAAGTCTGACATAATCGCATCTGCGAGTCCGGAGACGGTGGCAGGCGAACGCCGCGGCTCGCCAACCGAGGCTATACATGACCGTTCGTAATTACGCGCTCTGTTCCACTCTCTCTTCGTTTGCGTTTCTGGCTTGCAGCCTGGCTGCTCAAGCTCCTCGCAGCTATGCCGGAAAGCCCTACCAGGGGCGGGCACAAATCATTCCCGGCCGGATCCAGGCGGAGTTGTACGACACCGGCGGCCAGGCCGTTGCCTACAACGATTCCGATCCAGTCAACAACGGCAGCGGCAGGCTGAACACGGGCGACAGCGACTTGGACCGCTTCCGCCAGGACGAAGGCGTCGACATCTCGTACACCAAGCGGGGTCTCGATACCACCTACGACGGAGGAAGCGAGAAGTACGGCGAACTCTACCTTGGCTGGACGGAGCCGGGCGAGTGGGTGAAGTACACCGTGGATGTGAAGGCTTCCGGGATGTACAAAATGACGGCGCACATCTCGTCGAAGAACCCCGGCGGGCAAATCGCGATCGCGTTCGACGGAATCGACCAGCTCGGCCCGGTCACCCTGACGACCACCGAGGACTACCACAGGTGGCGTGTGGCGAACCTCGGCCAGGTCCGTCTGGAGAAGGGCACTCACGTGATGACGTTGTCGATCGTCAAAGGCGGCCTCATCAACGTCGATTACGTGAAATTCGCCCCGGTCACCGATCCTCCGCCGCAGCCGAAGTTCTCCACCCGCTTCCAAACCGTCGAGGCCTTCGAGCAGGTCCGGAGAATGCACCGCGGCGTGAATATCATCGGCTATGACCCGCTGTGGGACAACGTCGAAGACGCCCGCTTTAAACAGAGGTACTTCCAACTGATCCATGACGGAGGATTCCAGACGGTTCGCGTCGCGCTGCACGCCTTCGGCCACATGGATGCCGAAAACCGTCTCGATCCGGAGTGGCTCCGGACGCTCGATTGGGTCGTGAAGAACTCGGTGGCCAACGGCCTCATGGCCATCCTCGACCTCCACAACTACAACGACTGCGGAAAGGACGCCGCTGGTTGCGCACCCAGGCTGCGCGCGTTCTGGCGTCAGATCTCGGAACGCTACAAGAACGCTCCCGCCAGCGTGTTGTTTGAAATCCTGAACGAGCCCGGCCGTCAGATCACCCCGGAGTTGTGGAACAACGAATTGAAGGACGCCCTGGCCATCATCCGCCAGACCAACCCCACCCGAACCGTTATCATCGGACCGGCTTCCTTCAACAGCATCCAGTTCCTGGACAAGCTGGAGCTGCCGGCGGACGACCGCAATCTCATTGTCACGGTCCACTACTATCTGCCCTCAGCCTTCACTCACCAGGGCGCGTGGTGGAACGCAGCGAACAAGGATCGCTCTGGAATCACCTGGGGCGCCGATGCCGAAAAGCACGCCGTCGAGGAAGACTTCGCCGGCGTTCAGCAGTGGTCCAAAAACCAGAAGCGCCCCATCCTGCTCGGGGAATTCGGCGCTTACGACAAGGCTCCGATGGAGTCGCGCGAGCGTTACACGGCGTTCGTGGCGCGCACCGCGGAGTCGCTCGGCTGGGCCTGGACCTACTGGCAGTTCGACTCGGATTTCATCGTCTACAACATCGACAAGGACGAATGGGTGCAGCCGATCTGGAAAGCGCTGGTGCCATAACCTCACCGTGTGATGATGTGCTTTGGCTGGGAACCACTCCCTTACGGTCGTGGTTCGGTTCCGAGCCGCGGGCGTCAGTGTGGCCAGGCGGGGCTCGCGAGTTCGATCCGCCAGGATGGCCCGCCCAGGAAAAGTGGCCCCTCCGCTTTTACAAAGCCGGGGACCGCTCCACCGACAATCCACACGTGGTGGTCCGGCGGGTTCTTGCCCAGCAGCGTCGCCAGCACGCCCGTAATGCCCCCGATTTCCACCTTCACGAGGCAGTGAATCGCCTCATATCGAGGCCCAGCCGCTGAGAATGGCTCCTGGCCCACTCGGGTGATCTTGAGCTTCACAAGTCGCGGTTTCGGCGTCGGCGCCACCATCGACACGATGGTTTCCTGCGCCCCGGGCGCGATGTTCTTCACCAGCGTGAGGACCATCCCATTGGAGATATCAGCCGGCAGCGGCTTCTGCTCGGTCTCGACCTTCTCTTTACCATCCTCGTCTGTGTACCGGACGGTGACGCGGCCCCGCGGGCCGTCGATCGAAACGTCCATCGGAACGCGGAAGGCTGGCCCCTTCTGCACCAGGTGATAACTCAGAAGACGGAAACTACGCCGTTGAGTGAACACGACCGTCTCGTCATGGATCGACCCGTCCTTGAAATGAAACACCATCCGGCTGGTTACCCGGTCCCCGCTAAGCACCTGGGCCAGGTCGCCCCCGGCGAGTGTATCTCCCTCCAGCGTGCGCAGAACAAGAAACCCACGGAGCAGCCCTTCCGTGTGGCGCACGGCGACCTGCGCCGCCGCCAGGGTGCCGCCCGGAACCAGGACAATGCCGATCAGCGCCGCCCAGAACATGCGACGCGGCAGGAGCGATTGCATGCGTCCATTGTCCCACTTGGGGGTGTCTTACGGGCGTTGCGTTTTGGCCCGCCCAGTCTCGCGACCCTGAGCAGCCCGTGGTCAAAGTCCTGCACAGACTGAAGTCCGTGCCACGGGTTGCCAGGGACGGAAAGGATGACAAAACGCTCCAACGGAGGCGGTTGGATGTGCAATCGACGCCGGCCAGGATGGCAAGACGGAAATCCTGGTTGATTCATGCCCGGCATCACAGCACGTGAATGAGGTTCTCGACCACATCAGTGCAGAGGTCGCACGACCTGCTGGTCGGGGAGGACCTCGCGGATTGGCGAGGCAAGATTCGCCGCTCGCTCGCATTTTGTGTTCGTTTTCGAACACATGTTTCCCACGAGCGGACACCTGTCGCGGCTGGGAACAAGCTGGATGCTGCCGGGGCAATTGCGGATTTTGGAATCTGAATTGCTTTCGATGTCGTGTCAAGTTCGCGCAACCCACAAGGAGAAACTATGCGCATAGTTCCGAAGACGGCTTCCAGGCGGCGGTTCATCCGCCGTGGCATGGAATTGGGCGGTGGCTTGCTGGTTGTGCCGGCCCTCTCCCAGACGCCGGACGCCGGCCCAACTAATGACACCCTGAGAACTATCCACAGCTTGCGGACCATCCACGGAAACTTCTCCGACAAGCAGGTGCCGGACCGGGAGGTCAAGGCAATCCTCGGCGCCACCATCCGCGCCGCCAACGCTTCCAACATGCAGTCGTATTCCATCATCGTGGTCCGAGACGCCGCGATGATGCAGAAGCTCACCGGCTATCGCGGAAGCTGCCTGCTGCTCTACTGCGTGGATTACAACCGCACCATCGACACCGCGAAGCATCTGGGCTACGAATACCACGCAGAGAATATGGAGGCATTCATCACCGCCAGCACCAACACCATACTTGCCGCCCAAACCGCGGTCATCGCCGCCCGCTCGATGGGGATCGACTCCCTGCTGACCAACGGAATTCATCGCGGCGACATGGAACGGATCTGGACGCTGTTGGAGCTGCCCCAGACGTCCTGTTTCCCGCTGATTGCGCTCATCCTGGGATATCCGCGGACCGAGTCGGACCATAAGAGCGGCCGGTTGAGCGGCCCCGGCGTGATCCACTACGAGAAGTTTCACCGGCTCACCAAGGAGGAGCTCGACCAGATCGTCCTGCAATGCGACGACCAAGCCATGCAATTGGGCGGGAGCGCTGGTTGGGAGAAGAAGGGCCACAAGCACTACCTCGACTGGTTCTACAAGGAATGGGCGCGCGGCGGACGAACCACCAGCGAGACCCAGATGTTCAAACGCTTGAAGAAAAGCGGCTTCGTCGATTTGGCCAGCGCGGAACCGCGGACGTAAATCGGGTTTCTAGGCGGCGGATTCGAGGGTGGCGACGGCGAGGTCGTAGGCGCGCTTGCCGCGGAGCCAGCCCCAGGGATCGGAGTCGCGGTTGGGGAAGAACGCGTATGCGCCCAGCCAGCAGTTGGCGGCGGGGCGAAGCAGGAGGGCGACCTGGGCGGTTTCCTCACCTACCTGGCAAGTACCGAGCCATTGCTCGGGCAAGCCCGCTTCGGATGTTGAGACGACCTGGATTTCCTGAATATTGATGCCGGCCTCGGTGATCTCCTGGAAGGTAAGAGCCACCATCTGAGGCAAGCCCGCCCCATCGCGCGGGTAGCGGATGTCGGCCTCGATGCGCAGGTAGGCGATGAGGGTGGCCTCGATGGCGAGGCGGCAATCCGCGCCGGCTTTGAGGGGCCGCAGTGCGTCGAGGGGCTGGATGGACCAGGACTCGGGGCAGAGGAAGCGGAAGAGGTTGCCGCTATCGGTGAACACGGCGACCGGCTCGCGGGTCTGCTGGGTGCAGGGCGCGGTGAACTCGAACGAGGCGGCGGCCACGCCCAGCGTCTCGCGGAGCTCCTCGGGGGGGTGCGCGGGCGTTCCGGCGATGAGCAGGACGACGCTCGCGCCGTTGCCCATCGTCAGCAGCCGGAGGTGCGCGCCATTGCCGCTGCGCCCCACCGCGTGCACCGCCTGGCCGTAGGGGGTTCGGCCCGAAACGACGTTGAACAGCGTGAAGCCCATCTGCTCGGCCTGCAATCTCAGCCAGTCCACCAGGTCGACTTCGTAGCGGATGAGCGTCGCCAGCACCTGGACGGCGATCTCCTCGCCGCCCGAGAAGACCGCGACCTGCGAGAAGGTGCCGGCCTCGAGCCGAGACATTTCGACACCAGCGGCCTGGGTCCAGTCCTGCGGCAGAATGATCTGGAAGCTCAGTTCGGAAGCCAGCGGGGGGACGTAAGTGATTGTGGTGAAGAAGTCGCGGAGGGCCTCGTCGGAAACCGCCTCGCCGAAGGAGATGGGAAATGGGTCGTCGCTCATGGCGTGCACCTCGCGTGGGTATCTCCGGTAGTATATACCGGTGTGTGCAAGAGGAAAAGGAGAATGAGGTATCCTTGGTCAGGATTGTCCGATGGCTGAGGAGAAACGCGAGGGACTGCCGGCGGGCGTGAAGCTGGTGCGGACGCTGCGGGGGCACACGGGCGCGATCGGGCGGATCGCGTGGTCGCCGGACGGGCGGGTGTTGGCGTCGCCGTCCGCGGACACAACGGTCCGGCTGTGGGACGCCGAGACCGGCGAGCTGCTCCGCATGCTGGAGGGGCACGGTTTCGGGGTCTTCGCCGTGGCCTTCGATCCGGCGGGAGGCACGCTGGCCAGCGCGGGTTTTGACCAGACGGTCAAGGTGTGGGAGGTGGCCAGCGGGAGGCCGCTCCGCACATTGGAAGGCCATGGAGGCCCGGTCCACGCCGTCGCCTTCGATTCGGCGGGAAGCAGGCTGGTCACCGGCAGTTCTGACAGAACGGTCAAGGTGTGGGAGGCCACCAGCGGGAGGCTGCTCCGCACGCTGGAAGGGCATCAAGGTTGGGTCTTCAGCGTTGCCTTTGATCCGGCGGGAGGCACGCTGGCCAGCGGGGATGATGACGGCACAATCACGCTGTGGGAGGTGGCGAGCGGGGGGCTGCTTCGTGCGTGGCAAGGGCATCACGGGACGGCCCTCAGCGTCGCTTTTGATCCGGCGGGAGGCGCGCTCGTCAGCGGGAGTGACGACGGGACGGTCAAGGTTTGGGAGGTGGCCAGCGGCAAGCTGCTTCGCACACTCGAAGGCCACTCTGGTCGTGTAGCATACGTTGCCTTTGCCGAGCACGGTCGCCTCCTCGCCTCGAAGTCTAGGGATTCCTCGATCCGCCTCTGGAGCACCGGCACCGGGGTCTGCGTCGCGACGATTCCGGAGCCAGCTTCAGAGTACTGGCTCCCGGGCCTTGCCTTCCATCCGCGTCTGCCCCTCCTGGCTACGGTCGGTTCGGATCCGGGTCACAAAGACGACCAGGTCATCCACATCTGGGAGTTGGACTTCGAGATTCTGCTGGCCGGGGCCGGTGCTCCGGCGGTCACATACACCAGCGCCAAGATCGTGTTGGTGGGCGAGAGCAACGTGGGGAAGTCCTATCTGGCGCACCGGATTGCGACCGGCGAGCCCCCGGCCGAAGGCACGATCCCAACCACGCATGGGATGAAGTTCTGGCCCATGGCTCCGGAGCGGCTGAGCGCTGCGGCGAAGCCGCCGGAGGGGCAGCGTCGCGACGTGGTGCTCTGGGACATGGGGGGCCAGGACGAATACCGGCTGGTGCACCAGCTTTTCCTCCACGACACCACGCTGGCCCTGGTGCTACTCGATCCCACGCGAGGACGGACCGCCTTCGAGGAAGTGGAGGCCTGGGTCAAGCGCCTGGAAAAGCAACTGCACGGCCGCCCGGCAGTGAGGCTGCTGGTCGGGGCCAAGCAGGACCAACCGTCCGAGACGATCGATCGGCAGGGTCTGGAACGGCTGCGGGAAGACTGCGGATTTGCGGGCTATTACGAAACCAGCGCGCTCAATGGCCGTGGAGTGGAGGAATTGCGCGAGGCGATGGCCAGCGCGATCGATTGGGAGGGCCTCGGCAAGACCAGCCGGCCGGAGTTGTTCCAGCGGATTCGCGACGAGATCGAGGTCCGGCGCAAGCGGGGCACGGTGGTGCTGGAGTTGGCCAACCTGCACCGCGTGCTGAGCCCGGCGCCGCCAACAGAGGAAGAAACGAGGGCGGTGGAGGCCGTCGCGGAGCAACTGGCGACCCAGGGTGTCATCGCCCGATCTCGAGTGTCCACGGGCGAAGCGGCGCTGGTGCTGCAAGTCGAGGAGATCGAGCGCTACGCCGGGTCGCTCATCGTGGCGGCGCGAAACAACCCGCGCGGGGTGCCGGCGCTGGAGTTGCGGGCCGTCGCGCAGCCTGATTTCGCCTTGCCGGGGATTGACGAAAAAGACCGGTTGCCGCGGGGCCAGGAGCGGCCGGTGTTGGAGTGCACGGTGCAACTTCTGCTGGAGCACGGAATCTGTTTCCAGCACGAGGGGCTGCTGATATTTCCCACGCTGTTCGCGGGGGCGCCCGCGGCGGCGGACGTGGTGCTGAGCCACGCGGTCTCGCTGTACTACGACTTCGCCGGGGCCATTGACAACATTTACGCATCGCTGGTCGCGTGGCTGGTGCTGGCGCGGAACTTCGGCCGGGTTCGGCTGTGGCCGGATCGGGTCGAGTTCGAGGTAGGGGACCGGGGGCTGTGCGGCCTGCGCAAGGTCGGGCGACCCGGCGGCTTCGCCCACGTGGACGTGTACTTCGAGGCGGACACGCCCGCTCCGCGGCGGGAACAGTTCATCAGCTTTGTCGAGGAGCACCTGCGGACGCATGGCGTGGAGATCCAAGAGCACGTGGCTGTGACGTGCACGTGCGGCCACAAGATGGAGGAGGAAACGCTGCGGAAGCGCATCGCCCGCGGCGATAAGGACGTGGCGTGCCCGGTGTGCGAGAAGCGCCACGATCTGGCGGAAGGCGCAGCCGAGTCCCGGCGGCGCAGTCCCGAACTCGCCCAGTGGACTTGGGCGCTGAAGACCGAGATCGAAGAGCGGCGGCTGAAGAGCACGAAGCGGGCGGTCGAAGTGCTCGAGAAGACGCCGGAAGCGAAGCCGGCCGCCAGGCCGATCCGCCTGCTGCACCTGAGCGACCTGCACTTCACCGCTGCGGTGCCGGCTGCGGCCCGGCTGCAATGGCTGTTGGAGGACCTCAAGCTGGACACCGGCTTGGGTTTCAAGGAACTCGACTACCTCATCATATCCGGCGATTTCACGGAGCGGGGCTGCGCCGAGGGGTTTGAGAGAGCTTACGAGTTCGTGTCGGGGCTGACGCGGGAGTTCGGCATGTCCGCGGAGCGATGCGTTTTCGTGCCCGGCAATCACGATGTGAAGGACATGCCGGAAGCTTTTGAGACGCGATATGGCGCGGACGGCCTGGCCGTGACAGTACGGAGCGACAAATATCCCCTGCGCTTCAAACCCTTTTCCGACGGGTTCTACCACAAGTTCCTTCAGAGGCCCTACCCGATGGACTGCGCGGCGCAGGGCGTGGCAATTCCGTTCTGGGAAACGGGACTCCAGTTCCTCACGCTGAACTCGTGCTGGCAGATCGATCAACTCAACCGGAGACGGGCGGGTGTGCATCCCGAGGCGGTGGCGCAGGTCCTCAAACAGGCGCAGAGGCAGGAGGAGGAGGCGCGGAAGTCCGGCCAACTGGCGGCGGACAAACCGGTGCTGCGGATCGCGGTGTGGCATCACGCCGTGGCCGGTCCGGAGCAGATGAAGGACGTGGAGTTTCTGGACCACCTGCAAGACAATGGCGTGCGGATCGCACTGCATGGCGACGTGCACAAGATGCGGCAGGATCTCATCCGCTATTGGCACGCGAGTAAACTGCACGTAGTGGGATCGGGCAGCTTCGGCGCACGGGCGGAGGAGCGGCCGGAGTCTACCCCGCGGCTGTACAACGTGCTGGAGATCGGCCGCGATCTGAAGTCGGCTCGCGTCTATACGCGTTCTCAGCCCACTGTGGACGGCGCCTGGAAAGGGTGGAATGAATGGGAGAGGCCGGACGGGAGCGCGGTGGCGTATTACGACATTGAGTGGGGAGGGAACACTTAGCGGACCACCAGGATTACGCCGGACTGGCTGGTGGTTCCACCGATGAGGACGCGCACGGGGACGGCGTCGCCGGGCACGACTGCGGGGGCCATGCGGGCGTTGATCTGGAACAGACCCGGCATGTTGAGCGGGGCCGCGCCACAGTATTCGACCGTGGCGGGGAGGCCGCCGATTTCGACCGCGCAGTCTCGAACGGGCTTGGGAAGAATGCCGGTGGCCAGGCGGCCATCGACCCCCGGCGGGTCTGTGACACCCTCGCCAGTGCCCCAGAGGACGACCACCTCTCCCGGATGCGCCGGAGCCTGCGGCGAGTTCTGCGTGCGCCCGTCCTGGTTCTGCATGGCCGCCTGGCCAGAGCCCTGCATGTTCAGAGTGAACAGCGCGGGCGCCGCGGGCAGGACGGCAACCTGGAATGCGTCCGAGCGCACGCCCTGGTATTCCACCTGGACGTTCACGACCGGCTTGAACGCCGCCAGGTAAGGGACCACCGCGGAGCACTGCCGCTCGGACACATACACGATCGGCGCCGCTACGCCATCGAAGAGGATTCGCACGCCGTCCATTTCGCTCAAGACGACGTTGTTCGGCCCCGCGACGATGTGATTGTCGAGCTGCGTGGGGCCGAGGTGGGTTCCCCAGACGACCACCATCTGGCCGGGCGCGATCGGGCTGCGGAAAGAGCCGGCGTTGGTGACGGCCGCCACAACGGGCGTCGGACCCGACTGCGCCGCCGGGAGGACGAAGAGGGTCATGGAGTAGGCGGGGAATGTGGCGGCGATGGCAGCGCCGGCCAGGACGAGGTCGGGCTGGCGCAGGATGGCGTTGAGATTCTCCCGGCTGTAGCGCCAGACCTGGGCGGCGCCGGCCGGGGTGAAGTTCGCGATTCGCAGAGTGCTGCTCAGGTCGGAGGTCGACTTGTTCAGCACGAGGACGGTGAGCGCCGCGTCGGAGCGCTGGGCGGCAAAAATGCTGAGCTGATCGGCATCGCCGGTGGTAGCCTGGACGCCGGTTTCTCCGAACGTGCCGCCGATGCCGTCGTAATTGCGGTAGATCTTGAAGGCGAAGGCGCCCGGGTCGGTGGGCCTGAGCCCGACAGGCGTCGGCGGGGAGAACAGGGCCGGCCTGGGGACGGGGCCCGGAGACCATAGGGCGGCCAGGTCCAGACCCTCGCGGCCGAAGATGCCCAGCAGATCGGCTTGAGCGAGGCCGCCGTTGATGTCGTCGAGCGCACCCCAGTTATACTCGGTGATCGCGAGTTTGGTGCCGGGATAGTTCTGGTCGATCATTTCCCGCAAACGGGGGATGAAGCGCGGGGCCACGGGAGCGCCGTTACGGTCTATATCCCGGATCCAGTAATCGCCGCTGACCAAGTAGTTGGGGTCCCAGAAGACGCGGGTGGAGCGGAGGCGAAGGGCCTGGGTAGCGCTATCGCCCGCCGACGCGAAAGCGATGTTGGCCGGAGCAAGGTAGGCGTGCTGATCGAGGTAGTCGAGCAGCCGCGTGCCGTGCTGCTGCTCGTAATTCCGGAACTGCTGCAAGTACCAGGGCAGGAGCGCCACGCCGCCGTGGGCGCTGCGGTCCACCGGGTTGGACCAGTAATTCCCGCGGCTCCAGCCGGCCGCGATGTCCCGCTTCGAAAACCAGAGGGAGGCCCAATTGTCGCCGGCCGGGCCGGCGACCAGGGCGGTCGGATCGGCCTGCTTGATCGCCAGGGCGTACCGCATGTTCAGGTCGAGGAGTTCGTCATAGGTGTAGGGAGCGGGATGGATGTCCCGGTGATCCGCGTCCCACCAGATGGGCTCATTGTCGAGGTTCCAGACGGCGATGCCGCCCTGGTTCCCCTTGCCGTAGCGGGAGAGGAGGTATTGGATCCACTCCACCTGGAAGCTCTCTTCGTGCCGGGCGTAGGCGTCGCTGGGGTCGTTCTGGATGTAGATGGGATTCTGAGGGGCTCTGCCATCGACCACGTATGGGTCGCCGCAGGCCGGGTCGTACTCGATGCCGTTGCCGCAGGGCATGGAGGGATCGGGGTCGATCTTGCATTGCAGGCCGTACCTGGCCACGCTGAAGCTGCACATGGGGGTTCGAGCCTTGGGCAACCAGCCGAGGAGAGGGACGCTGCCCATAATCTTCCCGCCGGTTGAGCGGGCCTGATCGGCGAACTGATTGAAGTACGAACCATCGGGCAGCTTGGATGCGTCCATGCTGAGGTCGGGGAGGATCTCGAAGAACCAATAGACGTCGACATTGCTGACGTCGAACCGCCAATGATATTCGCTGGTGCTGCTGCCGCCCCAGCGGCGCACGGTGGCGCGGACGTCGGGGCCGGCGGCCAGGTAGGCGGGGCGGTTGGGGTCGCTGGCGTCGCCGAGGTCCCAATAGAAATTGATGCCGTAAACGTCCGGACTGATGGGGTGCCGCGCGGAGGCGGCATCGACCGACAAGGCCGGTCCAGGCAAGGGTTGTGCCGACGCAAGGCTGGTGAGCAAGAGAAGGAGTCTGCGCATGACTCGGGGTTCAGTGTACAACAAACCCCAGGACAGGGCTGGAGCCCTATCCTACAATGAGGACAATGCGTCGCATCTTGGTATTCGTGTGTTTTTTGCTGCTGCTTGGCGGCTGTTCGGAGAGCCCCAGGCCGGCGGAGTCGAAGGCGCCCGAGGCGATCTCAGCGCAATCCGCGTTCTATAAGATGTTCGTCGCGGCGCGGAATTGGGCGGCGGACGCGCAGCCGGTGCGAGTTGCCGAGATCGACGTCGACGATGTGAAGGCGGAGGGCGGCCGGGCCGGCGCGTGGGAAGCCGTGTTCGTCTCGCAGAGCCAGGGCCGCGAGTGCCGCTACATTTATTCCGTGGTGCACCGGCCGGCCAGGAACTTGCGCGGCGGGGTCAACGCGGACCCGCCGGAAAACTGGTCGGGCCGCGGCGATTCGGAACCGTTCCTGGTGCAGGCTTTCAAGGTGGACTCGCCCGCCGCTTACGAGTTGGCGATGAAGAAGGGGCGCGAGTACGCGCTGAAGAGCCCCGACAAGGCGGTCAAGTTCCTTCTGGAGAAAACCAGGCGGTTCCCGAATCCGGCCTGGCAGGTGTTCTGGGGCGATTCCGTGTCGGCGAGCGGCTACTCAGTCTTCGTGGACGCGACGACGGGCGAGTATCTGGCGACGGGGAGGTAGGCGGACATGGAGTGGAAGAACGATGCTAGCCTGAACACATGCGTAGATTACTGATCGTTCTTCCGGCCGTCCTGATGGCGCAGACTCCCGCGCCGAAGCCCGACCTCGCGACCGACGACGAGAAGGCCATTTACTCGCTTGGCCTGACCATTCACCGGTCGCTTGCACCGTTCGAGCTGAGTGCGCGCGAGCTTGAAATCCTCATGCAGGGCATCCGGGACGCCGCGGCCGGCAAACCGGCCCTCGATTTGAAGCAGTGGGAGCCGAAGGTCGGCCAACTCACGCGCGAACGCACCGGCCGCGCCGCGGAGAAGGAAAAGGCCGCGGGCAAAGCGTACCTGGAGAAGGCGGCCGCGGAGCCAGGCGCCGTGAAGACCGGGTCCGGCCTGGTCTATCGCGAATTGAAGGCTGGTACCGGGGCCTCACCCGCAGCCACCGATAAGGTCAAGGTTCATTACCGTGGCACGTTCGTCAACGGGACGGAGTTCGACAGCTCGTATCGTCGAAACGAACCCGCCCAGTTCCCTCTCAACGGAGTCATTCGGTGCTGGACGGAGGGCGTGCAGAAGATGAAGGCCGGCGGGAAGTCAGTCTTGGTTTGTCCTTCCGACCTGGCGTACGGAGACCGCGGACGTCCACCGATTCCGGGCGGCGCGACCCTGGTTTTCGAGATCGAGCTGCTGGAAGTGGTGGGCGCAACTGGCGCGGCAACAAAGTGACGGCCGGCGTACTACATGATGCCTTGCGTGCCGTCCACTCTCGCGCCGGTCACCACGTTGACGAACCGGGAGAGGTGGTAGTGCGCGTCGCGGAAGCGCAGGAGGGCGAGTAGCGCGGCGCCGAGGCCGCAGAAGATCGCGGCGGCGCGCACCTTGAACCGCACGGCGTAGCCGAAGTGCTTTCCGGCGTAAACCGAGGCGCCGAGGGCCCAGTCGGAAGCCAGGAGCGCGCGAACCGCTGGGGGCATGGAAGGCGCGAGCGGGTCTTCGGCGCGGCGTACCACACGGATGCCGGGAAAGAGCACGATCTTCTTGGCGGCGCGGCGCATCTGGAGCGCGAGCTCGGCATCCGCCCAGGATTGCGCGTAGCGCTCGTCGATGTAGCGCAGCCCTTTTAAGAAGTAGCTGCGCACCATGAGGGCCGCCAGCGATGGAAGCTCGACGGCGAGCTTTTCCTGGGCGAGGTCGGGCGCCGCGCCGGGGAGGAAGGATCCCGCGCGCGCGATGGCGGACACGGTGCCGGGATTGGGGAGCCTGAAGAGCTCCGGCGAGGGTTCGCCTTCCGGGGTCAACAGCAGGGGGCAGACGGCAGAGGCGTCCGGCTCCGCGGAAAGGCGCGCGGCCAGGGCCGACACGGTCTCCGGCAACACGTCCACCTGGGGGCTCAGGTAGAAGTAGAACTCGCCTTTGGCCGTCCGCATGCCGATGTTCAGGGCCTTGGTGAATCCGAAATTGCGCGGCAGTTTGAGTAGAACGGTTTGGGGAAACTCGGCAACGGCGTCCGGGGTGCCATCCACGGAGCCGTTATCGACCACCAGGACTTCCATCTTGTCGCGCTCGGCGGAAGCTTCGAGAGCGGCCAGGCACTTTCGAAGCGGGCCGGCGCAGTTGTAGGACACGACGATCACCGACACCTGGGGCGGAGTTTGAGTCTCTTCCATCCGAATTGCAATGATACCGCAGGCGTGACATTATGGCTGGGACGGGGCGAAACATGCGTGCGCTGACCTTCCTGCTGCTGCCAATGGCTTTGTTGGGGCAGGACCCGACGCTGCTGATCCTGCACAAGGGCGGCAGCTCGCTCGGATTCTACAGCCGGCGGGGCGGACTGCTGGCCAGCGTTCCGGTGGGGCAGCACCCGCACGAGATGGTGCTCTCGGGCGACGGCCACACGGTTTACATCACCGACAACGGCGTCATGAAGATCGAAGACGAGGGCGCCGGGGGCAACACGGTATCCATCGTCGATATCGCGACCCGCAAGAAGACGGGGGAGATCGTGCTGGGCCAGTACCGCCGCCCGCACGGAATCGCGATCGACCGCCGGACCGGCTTGCTGTTCGTCTCGACGGAGTTGCCCGACCAGTTGCTGCTGCTCGATCCTCGGCACCGCTCGGTGCTGCGGAACGTGGGGACGGGGGGCAAGACCTCGCACCTGGTCGCTCTGGGCAGCGGGGCGAGGTGGGCTTTCGTAAGCAACTGCACATCGAATAACGTGTCGGCGATCGACCTGGTGAGCGGCGAGGTCCAGCTCATCCCGACGGGCGCGCGGCCGGAGGGCAGCGTCATCAGCGCCGACGGCCGGAAGCTCTACGTCGCCAACCGGGAGGCCGCCCGGATCTCGATCATCGATACGGGTAAGCGGGTGGTGGTTGGCGAGATCCGCAGCGGCAGAGGCCCGGCGCGGATCGCCCTGACGCCGGACGGCAAGCAGCTCGTCTACGCCTGCATGCACGACCAGACGGTGGAGATCGCGGACCCCGTGGAACGGAAAGTGCTCGGCAAGGTGCGCCTGGGCGGACGGCCGGTCTCGCTGTCGGTGTCTGCGGACGGCCGCCGGGCATACGCCTCCGCGCAGGAGATCGATACCGTGTATGAGGTCTCGCTGGGCGAGCGCAAGATCGTACGCGTCATCAAGACGGCGCCGGGCTCCGGCCCCGATCCGGTGCTGGAGATCCCGGGGAAATGACCGATCGGGCGGTCTCAACGGCACAGGCTTGGGTTTCGCGGTAAGATAGGGACCAAGAGGGAATTCTGGGCGCATCGCAGAAAACGGTTGAGAAGAAGGTTTGTACGCTTGGCGGCCTCGCGGTCGAACCGGTCTACGGGCCGGAACCGATTGCGGACGCGAGCGGGCCGGGCGAGTTTCCCTACACCCGCGGAATCCACCGCGACATGTACCAGGGCAGGCTCTGGACCATGCGCCAGTTCGCGGGTTTCGGCACTCCGGAGGAGACCAACCAGCGCTACCGCTACCTGCTCGAACAGGGACAGACCGGACTGTCGGTGGCGTTCGATCTGCCCACGCTGATGGGCTACGACGCGGACCATCCGAACTCGGCCGGGGAAGCCGGCAAGTGCGGCGTGGCGATCAGCTCGCTGGAGGACATGGAGACCCTGTTCCGCGGCATCCCGCTCGGGGAGGTGACGGTCTCGATGACCGTCAACTCGCCGGCGGCGGTGGTGTGGGCCATGTACCTGGCGGTGGCCCAGCAGCAGGGCGTGGATTGGGCCGGCATCTCGGGCACCATCCAGAACGACATTCTGAAGGAGTACATCGCCCAGAAGGAATACATCTACCCGCCGCGGCCTTCGATGCGGCTGGTGACCGATACCATCGAGTTCGCCGCCCAGCGCGTGCCGCGGTTCAACCCGATCTCGATCAGTGGGTACCACATCCGGGAGGCGGGCTCGACGGCGGTGCAGGAACTGGCGTTCACGCTGCGGGATGGCATCGAGTACGCCGAATGGGCCATCGAGCGGGGCCTGGCGGTGGATTCGTTTGCCGGGCGGCTGAGTTTCTTTTTCAACGCGCACAACGACTTTTTCGAGGAGATTGCCAAGTACCGGGCGGCGCGGCGGATGTGGGCGCACATCATGCGGGAGCGCTTCGGCGCGCGCGAGGAGCGCAGCATGAAGCTGAGGTTCCACGCGCAGACCGCGGGGTGCTCGCTGACCTGGCAGCAGCCGTACAACAACGTGGCGCGGACGGCGCTCGAAGCTCTGGCGGCGGTGCTAGGGGGGGCGCAGTCGCTGCACACGAACTCGATGGACGAGGCCTACGCGCTGCCGAGCGAGCACGCGGTCACGCTGGCGCTGCGCACGCAGCAGGTGATCGCCTACGAAACCGGGGTGACGGCCACGCCGGACCCGCTGGGCGGCAGTTACTTCCTGGAACGGCTGACCACGGAGGTCGAGAATGCAGCTCAGGATTACATCCGGCGGATCGACGAGATGGGCGGGATGATCCCGGCGATCGAGCGGGGTTTCCCGCAGCGGGAAATCGCCGAGGCCAGCTACGAATTCCAGCGGTCGCTCGAGACTGGCGAGAGGAAGGTGGTCGGGGTGAATGCCTTCCAGGAAGAGGCGGGGCAGCCGATCGAACTGCTGGAGATGGACGAATCGGCCGGGCGCCGCCAGGAAGAGAAGCTGGGCGCGCTGCGGAAGCGGCGGAGCGGGGCGCGAGTCGCCGCCACGCTGGACGGGCTGCGCCGGGCGGCGGAGGGGAAGGAAAACACCATGCCCGCGATCCTGGACGCGGTGCGGGCCTACGCCACGCTGGGCGAAATCTGCCAGGCGCTGGCGGACGTCTTCGGGGTGTACCAGGAAAAGAGTATCCTGTAAGAGAAGCCGGCGGCGGTAAGCTGTTGGCTGGTTTTCGATGGACGAGCGGATTCGCGTTCTGGTTGCCAAGCCGGGGCTGGATGGGCATGACCGCGGGGCGAAGGTGATTGCACGCGCGCTGCGGGACGCCGGGATGGAGGTCATTTATACGGGCCTCCGCCAGACTCCGGATATGATCGTGAACGCGGCGCTGCAGGAGGACGCGCAGGTGATTGGCCTGTCGATCCTCTCGGGCGCGCACAACGCGATCGTGCCGCGGGTCATGGAACTGCTCCGCGAAAAGGGCATGAGCGACGTGCTCGTCATCGTCGGCGGCATCATCCCGGACGAAGATGCCGCGGAATTGAAGAGACAGGGCGTGGCGGCGGTGTTCCAACCGGGCGCCTCGCTAGAAGAGATCGTCCAGTTCATCCGGTCCTCTGTACCAGAGGCCGCCTGAGCGGGACGCTCCAAAAAGAGATCAAAATGACTGACAAACTGAAAATCGCCGTGTTCGTCGACTACGACAACATTGAAATCGGCGTGAAATCGACATTACAGCGCGAGTTCGAAGTGGCCTCGGTGCTGGAGAGCTTGAGAGAGCGGGGAGACATCGTGGCCAAGTTCGCCTACGCGGACTGGGGCCGGCAGGAAGGGGCCAAACGGCAGATGGCCGAGAACGCGGTGCAGATGGTGCAGC
>JBEKMO010000085.1:0-21317 GCA_050008465.1 Bryobacteraceae bacterium | reverse complement strand
CGGCCCCTTCCAGCGTACGACGGCGACTATCGGCGTGCCAGTGCTCCGTCAAAATCGCCCGAACGCAGGCCGTGATCGTGTCACAGCGTCCCCGCAATCCCCGTGTGAGAGAAGCGGGCTAGTTCCTGCTTGTTATCCTTGCCCGAATTCAAGTACCTGACCGGCCGGCCGGCGTCTTCGATCACGGCCAACGAGGCTTCCTTGACCTTTCGGCTGATCTGCTCGGCATGGTCCCCGAAATCCTTCAAGCCCAGGTGATTGGCCCACAGATACCCCTTCAGGCCGGCTTCGTGGTTGAGTCCCAGAGTGCCTCGGAACACGATCCGATCAAACTCGCTCAGGACTCCGTTCAACTGCTCTTGATACTTGGCGATAAAATGGTTCACGGCGTTTCTCCTTTCGTGGTGCTTTGTCTTGGACAACAAATCATCCTACGTCAGGTGAAACGCCGTTGTTGTTTTGGTTGCGGCTATGCTGCTCTGCGGGGCAGACGATCGGTTGGTGTCGTCTGCCATACGGGCGGCAGACCACAAAAGGCGATGGTCTGCCCCGCCTACAACTGGGCGTCGAGCGCCGATTCCAGGCGCTCGGCGAGATCTTCGCCGGACTCCGACCAGAGGTTCTTCCTGGAGATGGGCAGCGATTCCTCCA
The DNA here is from genome assembly GCA_050008465.1 of Bryobacteraceae bacterium. GTDB lineage: Bacteria > Acidobacteriota > Terriglobia > Bryobacterales > Bryobacteraceae > Fen-330. The sequence continues at coordinate 20,666 of JBEKMO010000085.1, read as the reverse complement.
GGTCGCTCGCGACCCGCAACACGCTTTTCAGGTTGGAGTGCACGGCGCGGGCGCTGTCCGGCAGGCGCGGATTAGGGAGATAGTAGGTCTCCGGGCCAAAGTCAATGCGCAGGTGATCGTCGTCGTCGTTCTCAAACAGCGGGCCGAAGCAGGTCAGGGAGACTCGTGAGGGGGTGAGACGCCACCCGTTGTTGTACTGGAACAACTCCCACCAGCCCTCGACCGTGTACGCGCAGTCGGGGTTGTCGAACTCGCGGCACAGGGCCGTGACCGCCTCGACCTCCGGAGCGTCGCTGAAGGCGTGCTCAAGAACCGGCGGCTCCACATACTCCAGCGCGTACACCTTCAGCGCGGCAATGCCCGGACGCAGGCGAGAGAAGGGGAAGGCCCGCAGCATCCGCTCGAAATGGCTCAAGGCGTTGTGCGGCTCGAAGCCGCGCAGCCACAGGGAGAGGAAGATCCTATCGGGCATCGGGCCTATTGTAGTCCATGCGTCAGTTACAGAGCATCGCAAAATGCGGTGACACAGCACTGTCCACGCGGCGCGGAAAACGCGCCTTGGGACAGCGAAGTCAGCCACCGTATTTTGCGATGCTCATCAGTGGAGCCGCTCGGTGATCGTGACCGGCTGCTGGAGGCGGAACGTCAGGCGGGTTTCGACCGGCAACTCCGTCGGCTTGCCGCGTGTCGCTGCGGCCGTGCCGGTGCCCGCCGCGCCGCCGACTCCGGCGCCGATCGCCGCGCCTTTGCCGCCGCCGGCAATCGCGCCAATGGCCGCGCCGATGACGGCCCCCGCTCCAATCTTCTTGACGTCCTCGCCTTTGCTGCTGGGCCCCTCCTTATGGAACGGCGCCGTGTCGATGACGATCTCCTGGCCGTCGGAGGTGTGCAAACGGGTGAGGTGTATGACCAGCGACGAAACACCCGTCAACCGCCCGGCCTTCTCGGATTCGAGCACCTTGCCCTGCACCCTGGCGCCACGCTCTCCGATGACGAACCCCTCGACCACCAGCGGCTGATCCAGGGTGGCGGAAAACGTGTCGCCGGGCTGGCTCTTGCCGCTCGTAAGCGTCTCCCCCAGACGCACGGACAGCAGAACGCCCGCCGGGATGGTGACCGTGTGCGGCGTTCGCGGCGGCGGCGGAGCGGTCTCGGTTTCGCTGGGAGGGTTCAGGACGGCGGGCGGGGGAGGCGGAACCTGGGTCTGTGACTCCGCGGGTGGCGGCGGCGGTGCTGAAGCAGGCGCGGCAGGGGCCGGCGCGGCGGGAGGAGGCGCGGCAGGAGCGGGCTCGACGGGCGGCAGGTTCTGCGCGACCACCTCCGGCGCCATCTTCTTCCGCGCCCGGGTAGGCGAGGGCTTGCGCAGGGGGGCGCCGGGCAACTCCTGCTCCGGAGAGGGCTGCGAAGCCACGGCCGGGGCAGGTGCGGCGGGAGCAGGCGGTGGGGCCGCGGGCGTCGCGGCAATCGTGTTCTGCGGGGGAGCAACGGCCGGAGGCGCCACGGCCGGCTGCTGACCGCGGTAGATCTTGAACAACAGCCCCGCGCAGACGAGGAGCGCCACGAGGATTCCTACTTGCACCGCCTTCATAATTGATCTCCTTACTTTTTAACGTATTCCAACGCGATCCCGTTTCCAACTCGTTAGAATGGGGAGGAGATGCCGAGCATCCCCCCGAGCCTGAAGATCGGTGCGGTCGAAGTCTCTCCCGCTACGGTGCTGGCGCCGATGGCGGGCGTGACGGACACTGTATTCCGCCGCTTCATCCGGGGGTTGGGCGGGTGCGGGCTCCTGATGACCGAGTTCACCAGCTCACACGGCGTCGTCGCGCGCAATCCGCGCCGCACGATGAAGTATCTGGCCTTCGAGCCCGATGAGTACCCCATCAGCGCGCAGTTGTTTGGGGCGAATCCCGAGGTCATGGCGAACGCGGCGCGGGTTTGCCAGGAGTTGGGCTTCGACGTCGTGGACATCAATTTCGGCTGCCCGGTGAACAAGGTGGTGCGCTGTAACGGCGGCTCGGGGCTGCTGCGCGACTTGCCGCTGGTCGAGCGCCTGCTGCGCGGCGTGAGAGCGGCAGTCACCATCCCGCTCACCGTGAAGTGCCGGGCTGGCTGGAGCGACCGGGAGATCGTGGCGCTGGAACTGGCGCGCATGGCCGAGGACTGTGGCGTGGAGGCATTCGCACTGCACCCGCGCACGCGTGAGCAGGGATACGCCGGAAGGGCCCAGTGGAGCCTCATCGCTCAAGTCAAGGCGGCGGTGAAGATTCCGGTGATCGGCAACGGCGACATCGTGACGCCGGAGGACGCCGCCCGCATGGTGGCCGAGACGGGCTGCGACGCGGTGATGGTGGGCCGGGCGGCTTCGGCCAATCCATGGATCTTCCGGCAGATATCGGAGTACGTTGCCACCGGCGCTTACGGCCAGCCCTCCGACGAGGACCGCTACCAGATGATTCGCGGCTACTACGCCATGCTGATCTCGAGCGGGGATCCCGAGACAGTTGGCAAGATGAAGCAGTTCGCGAGCTACTTCACGCATGGCGTCCGGAACGGCGCGCGGCTGCGCGGCGAGATTCACCGGGCGCAGGAAGCGCCGCGGATCCTCGAGTTGGTCGACGCGTTTTTCCAGGGCGAACTTCGTAGCACGGCGGCATAACGCAGGATGAAGAAGGTGAAGCTGATCACGGATGGGGCGTGCCAGGGCAATCCGGGCCCCGGCGGCTGGGCGGCGCTTCTGCGGTACCGTCGACACAAGAACGAGCTATTCGGCTCCTCGCCGCACACCACCAACAACCGCATGGAGATGGCCGCGGCCATCGAGGGCTTGTGCGCGCTCAAGGAGCCGTGCGAGGTCGAGATCGTCACCGACTCGGAGTACCTGAAAAAGGGCATCTCCGAGTGGATCCACGGGTGGAAGCGGAGGGGCTGGCGTACGGCGGACAAGCAGCCCGTGAAGAACCTCGATCTCTGGCAGAAGCTCGATGAGCTGGCCGGCCGGCACAGGACGAAGTGGACCTGGACCCGAGGGCACGCCTCGCACGCCGATAACAACCGCGCCGACGAACTGGCTTCCGCCGCGGCGAGCAGCCAGAGTTTCAGCAAGGGATACGGACCTGATGCACAATCGCCGTCCTACGACCTCCGGGACGTCCCGGAGCCCGCGCCGGATCTACTGTTCGGCGCCGACGTCGCAGAGGGTTGAATTCACCAAGGAGGGAGTGACTTTGAGAATCGTTTTTCTGCTCTTGCTCGCGGCTGCGGCCGCGTTCCCGCAGAAGTTGTCGTTCGGCTTGAAAGCCGGCCACCCGTTCGAAGATGTGTTCAAGAGCGGGGTCACAGTGGAATCCGTGGTCAGCCCGGCGAGCGGGCGCTATACCATCGGCCCCACGCTGGAACTGCATTTGCCGCACGGTATCGGCGTTGAGTTGGACCTGCTTTATCGCCCGGCCAAGCTCGGCGCATCCGGCAGTTCCCTCTTCTCGAAGATCACCGCGAGCGAGTGGCGGATTCCCCTGCTGCTGAAATACCGCCTGCGGCCGGGCTTGGTGACGCCGTTCGTGGCGGCCGGTCCGGCTTTGCGGCGCTTCACGGGCGTCGAGAACGCTACCGGGGGGGCGAGCACCGGCGTAGCAGCCGCTGCGGGCCTTGAGGGGAAGCTGCCCATCCTCCGCCTTTCGGGCGAGCTGCGATACACACGCTGGGGCTCGGCCACGTTCAGCAGCCTGGTGAGCGGCCTCGCTCAGTTGGATCGGAACCAAGTGGAAACGCTGGTGGGCATCACGTTTTGAGACTCGCAATCTTCGGCGGCACCTTCGATCCCGTCCATGACGCGCATCTGAGGCTGGCGCGCGAGGCGGCCCGGGAGTTCGGGCTCGCCCGGGTGCTGTTCATCCCCGCCGGCCGTCCGCCGCACAAGCGCGGCGCCACCTCGGCCGGCTACCAAGATCGCTACCGGATGGTGGAACTGGCCTGCCAGGGTGAGCCGCTGCTGGAACCCTCGCGGATCGAGGCGGGCAGCAGGATGAGTTACTCCATCCACACCATCGAGAAAGTCAAGGCAGGGCTCGATCCCGGCGATCAAGTGTACTTCCTGATTGGCGCCGATGCGTTCGCCGAGGTCCAAACCTGGTATCGGTGGAAGAGCGTTCTCGACGAAGTGGATTTCATCGTGGCTGCGCGGCCCGGCCACGACTACCTGATCCCGCCGGGAGCGCGCGTCCACCGGATGGAAGCTCTGGCGTTGCCGGTCTCCTCCTCGGACATCCGCAGGCGGTTGGCGGCCGGCGAGTCTCCCGCGGAGGTCCCGCGGGCGGTGCTCGAGTACATTTGGGGAAAGGGGCTGTACGGAACGCGGGTCAGGCGCGTGCGTGGGAGGGCGCGCGGTTCGGCGCGCCGAAAGTACTAGTACCGAACCCCCGAAGTCTTTCCCGAAAAGGTACTTAGGGAGCCTGTGAACGCGGTATAAGGGTATTAGGCGTAAAGATGGGGCAAAGGCACCCACTCACGATAGGTATCACTATCTCTAACGAGGACCTTCGGGATGAGGTGCGCGTGGCTTTGAGGGACCTGGGAGTCCGCATCCTGATGGAGCAGGAAACCCCGATCGAGACGCTGCAACTGAAGCGTCTGAACCTGGACTTGCTGCTGATGGATGCGACTCCGATGGACGAGTCGCTGGAGGAACTGGTCCGCAGAGTCAGGGTGGTTTCGCCCGGAACCATGGTGGCCGTCGTTCACCGCTCCCCGGATCCCGAAGTGATGCTGAGGGCGATGCGCGCCGGCACGGACGAGTTCATCCTCCCGCCGGTGGAGGACAGACTTCGGGCGGCGATCGACCACATCGGGGCGATCGTCGCGAAGAGGGAGACTTCCAGCCGGCCGCTAGGCAAGGTGATCGGCTTTGTGTCCGCAAAAGGCGGATGCGGCGCCACCACGGTAGCCTGCCACGTGGCAAGCGAGTTCCAGCGGTCCACGCAGCACGAGATCCTCCTGGCGGATTTCGATTTGGAGTCGGGCATCATCGGTTTCCTGACGCAGGCTGCGACGAGGTACTCGATCCTGGACGCGCTCAAGAACGTCTACCGGCTGGACCCCAGCCTGTGGAAGGGCTTCGTATGGAGCGGCCAGCCGCGTCTTGACGTGATACCCGCGCCTGCCGGCATGGCGCCTTCCGACGGCACGGAGGTAAGCCAGTTCCGCGACGTATTCCGGCTGATCCGCGCGATGTACGGCTGGGTAATCGCGGACTTGGGGCGCACGCTGAACCCCGTCACGCTGGCTGTGCTGGACGATCTGGATGAGCTGTATTTGGTGGCGACGCCCAGCATCACCGCGCTTTACCAGGCCAAGCAGTTCATCCGCCGGATGATCGAAGTGGGGTATTCGCGCCAGCGGCTTCGCCTGATCCTCAATCGCGTTCCGAAGCGCCACGAGTTCAAGTCGGACGACGTGCAGCGGTCCCTCGGCATTGCGGTCTTCGCGGAACTCTCGGACCGGCTTGAACTGGACGAGGCATACACGGCTGGCAGGCTCATGGCGCCCGAATCGGAGTTGGGCAGACAGTTCTCGGAGCTGGCGCTCAAGGTAGCAGGGGTGCAGGTGGTGGAAGAGAAACCTAAGAGCGGCTGGGGCTCCTTGTTCGGCTCGAAGAAGGCTCAGCCGGGATACGAGGGCGTATAACGCCGCGGCGCAGGCGCCCTGCCTGCGCCGGAGTTCAGGACCCACTCCTCCGGGTAACGCAAGCGCACAGCCGCGCGCCTTCCCCTCGCCGAATACGGCGTCCAATCCTCCGGTGAGAAGCCCGCGGAGCTGGGCCCTTACCTCCGCACCAGGTCACGCGCCAAGAAGACAGATGCCGCAAGTCCCATTAGTACTGCCAGTTTCAATTTCATCAAATACCCACAAATGGGACTTGAGTTATCCCGCGATTGGGGGTATAAGTTAAGCAGGGCTGCTAGAGGGCGCCGTGGCTTGGCTTGCGACGGCGCCAAGATGGACAAGGGAACGTGAACTGATTTGGGGGGCGTCTCCGCACCGCGAGGGGCGGGCGGAGAGCGGGCAAATGCAACTACTTACTATCGGGCTGGCAATCTCAGACGACGAGTTAAGGCAAGAGGCACGGGCGTGCGCGCGGCTGCTGGGAGTTCGCGTGGTGCTGGAACAGGGGCACCCCGTCGAAACGCTGCAATTGAAGCGATCGAACCCGGATTTCCTGCTGATCGACGCCGCTCCGGCTGGGGAGTCGCTGGAAGACCAGGTGCGCAGGATCAAGTCGGTCTCGCCTTGGGTCAAGGTGGGAGTGATTCATGGCTCCTTGGATCCCGATATGATCCTGGGGGCCATGCGCGCTGGGGCGGATGAGTTCATCCCCTCGCCCGTCGCGGAGAAGCTCCGCGAGGCTTTGGGCCGGCTGGCGGCACAGATGGAACGGCGGGACCTGGCCAACCGGCCAGGCGGCAAGGTGCTGGGGTTCGTCTCCGCCCAGGGCGGGTGTGGCGGGACCACGGTGGCCTGCCACTTGGCTAATGAGCTCCAAGGTGCCATGAAGCAGGGTGTTTTGCTGGCGGACCTGGACCTGGACTCCGGCCTGATCGCCTTCCTGATGAAGACTGCGACGGAGTTCTCGGTCCTGGATGCGATCAAGAACCTGCACCGGTTGAATGAGAGTTTCTGGAAGGGACTGGTATCCAACATTCCGCCCAGCCTGGACGTGATTGCCTCCCCCGCCGGCCTGGCGGTTTCCGATGTCTGGAACCCGGCGCATTTCCACGAAGTGTTACGGCTTGTCCGGACGCTTTACGGCATGGTGCTCGTGGACCTGGGCCGCACGCTGAACGCCCTTACATTGACGCTGCTGGACGACCTCGATGAGCTGTTTCTCGTGTCCACGCCGAGTATCACGGCGCTTTACCAGGCCAAGCGGTTCATCCAGCAGGCACTGGCCCTGGGATTCCCGCGCCCCCAACTCCGCCTGGTGCTCAACCGCGTTCCGAAGCTGCCCGACTTCCGGCCCGCGGAGCTGGAGCGATCCCTGGGGATCCCGGTGTACGCGGAGCTCTCCGACCAGCCCGAAGAACTGGAAGAGGTCTACGGTTCCGGCGCGTTGCTCCCGCCGAACTCGGCGCTAGGCAAGCAGTTCTCCAAGTTGGCGATGAAAATCGCCGGGGCGCCGGAAGAGAAGCTGAAGGGATTCACCTCCTGGTTCGGCTTGAAGAAGGTACAACCAACCTACCAGAGCATATAGCGCTGCGGGGATTGTGGAACCGGGGCTTCCTCTGGGTGCGCGGGTGCGAACAGAAGGTTATAGGTACCATTGGTACTAGGGGTTACAATTTTGATGTGTCCCCACGGACGGGACTTGAGTTCACCCACAGTAGGGGGTATAACTAAGAGAAGGGTGGGAGAGAGCGTCGCGACAAGGCTCGCGACGGCACGGTAAGGGACGCTGGGGCTTGGACTGCAAAAGGCCTTCCGAACTACGAAGGGCGGAGAGATTACCGATACATGGAACCACTGACCATAGGGCTCGCAATCGCAGACGAGGAGTTAAGGCGCGAGACGCACGCGTGCGTCCGGCTCTTGGGAATCCGGGTTGTCCTGGAACAGGCGCACCCTGTTGAAACGCTGCAACTGAAGCGCTCAAACCCGGATATCCTCCTGATTGACGCCGCTCCCGCAGGGGAGTCGTTGGAAGACCAGGTGCGCAGGATCAAGACCGTCTCGCCGCACGTTAAACTGGCTGTGATTCATCGCTCCCTGGACGCCACGCTGATGGTGGAAGCCATGCGCGCGGGCGTGGAGGAGTTCATCCTCTCACCAGTCGGCGACATGCTCCGCGAGGTGCTCGGCCGGTTCGCGGCGCAGATCGCGGAGCGCGACATGGCCAGCCGGCCAACGGGTAAGGTGGTGGGTTTCGTCTCTGCCCAAGGCGGGTGCGGCGCGACCACGCTGGCCTGCCATCTGGCTGCCGAGTTGCAGCGCGTCAAGCAGCAGGATATCCTGCTCGCTGACCTGGACATGGAGTCCGGTCTGGTCGCCTTTCTGATGAAGACCGCCACGCAGTTCTCGGTCCTGGACGCGGTCAAGAACCTGCACCGGCTGGACCAGAGTTTGTGGAAGGGGCTGGTATCGAACGAGGCGCCGCACCTGGACGTGATTCCCGCGCCCAGTGGCTTGACGATTTCCGACGTCTGGAACCCGGCGCATTTCCACGAAGTGTTCCGGCTGATCCGGTCGCTATATGGCGTGGTGATCGTGGATCTGGGCCGCAGGCTGAATCCAGTTGTGCTCACGTTGCTGGACGACCTGGATGAAATCTTCCTGGTTTCGACGCCGAGCATCACGGCGCTTTACCAGGCCAAGCGGTTCGTCCGGCAAGCCCTGGACATGGGCTTTCCGCGCCACCACCTGCATCTGGTACTCAACCGCGTTCCGAAGTCGTCCGATTTCCGGCCCGAGGAGTTGGAGCAATCCCTGGGGTTGCCGGTGTATGCGGAGCTCTCCGACCGGCCCGAAGTGGAAGTGGCCTACCGGTCCGGCGAGCTGCTTCCGCCCAACTCGGTGCTGGGCAGGCAGTTCTCCAAGCTGGCGATGAAGATGGCCGGGGGGCGGGAGGAGAAGCCCAAGGGATTCGCCTCCTGGTTTGGCGCGCGAAAGGCTCAGCCGGGCTACCAGAGCGTATAAGAAGGTGGGGTAGACGATCGGTTTGTATCGTCTGCCACGCAGGTGTTGCCTTCCACAGACTGACGGCAGACCACAAAAGGCGGTGGTCTGCCCCACATCCCTACAGTCACAGTGGCGGCAGGCCGATCTCGGGCTTGCATGCGCCGCGCGCTGATCCCGCTCCTGCTTTCGATCGCGCTGGTTCCGTCGGCCTGGTTGGCATGGCGCTCCCGCGACGCGCCGCACTTGGGCTATTTCCACGACGACGGCCTCTACTGGGTGTGCGCAAAATCGCTTGCCGAGGGCGGCGGGTATCGCATCCAGAGCCTGCCCGGCGAACCCTACCAGACCAAGTACCCGCCACTGTACCCACTGCTGCTGGCGGGCATCTGGAAGCTCAACCCGGCGTTCCCGAGCAACCTCGCGGCGGCGGTGCTCTGCTCCTGGCTGATGCTCGCGATCTGTCTCGCGGCGGCGCGCGTTGCGTTTCGAGACCTGGGGGCGGAACCGGGGCGCGCCTGGGTGCTCGCGGCGGTGTTAGCTCTCAACCCGTACTACGCACTATGCGGGATCAGTCTGCTCTCCGAGCTGCCATTCGCGTGCCTGTTGCTAGGAGCGCTCGCGCTCATCGAGCGCGCCCGCAGGCCGTCGAGTGGCGCGGGGCTGGCCGCGATCGCCGGGCTCGCAGCCTCTGCCGCCTGCCTGACGCGTTCGGCCGGTTTGCTGCTGCTCATGGCCGGTCCGCTCGCATTTCTGCTTCGCGGGCAGTACAGGCGGGCCATGGCGTTCGTGCTGGCCATGCTGCCGGGAGTCGTGGGCTGGACGCTGTGGACGCAGGCGCATCACCTGGCGCGAACCGACGCCGTGGCTCTCTACTACACCAATTACCTGGAATACTACGCGCACGAGATCTCGGCCGGGAACCTGGCCAGGGTGCTGTGGGTTAACTTCGACAACCTGTTGTCGGTAATCGGTGGGATGCTGGTGTTCGGCCTGGGAGATTCGTTCACGGGGAAGAGCGTGGCGCGCGTGCTGGCGGTAGCGGCGATCGCGGGCGCGCTGCGGCTCCGCCGCCGCCCGGGTGCGACGGCGTACCTGCTGTTCACGGCGGGCTACCTGGTGGCGCTCGTGGGCTGGAACTACGCGCCCGATCAGCGGTTCCTGGTGCCGGTGTTTCCCGTGCTGCTGGCCGGGTTCGCGACGGAACTGCTGCGGCTGGCGGCGAGGTTGCGCGCCGCATTCGTCAAACGCGCCGCGGGCGAGCGCATCGTGGCGGGTGCGGTTGCGCTCGCGCTGGCGGGATTGCTGTGGCTCGCGGGGATGGGCGCGTACCGGGGACTGTTTTCCGTGCTGCCGCGGCTCGTGGCGGAGCGCCGTGAAACGCTGGCCGGCGAACGGGTTGCCTACCAATGGATCGCGGCCCGCACGCCAGCGGACGCGGCGGTGCTCGCGTACCAGGATCCGATCCTGTACCTGCACACCGGCCGGAAAGCCTGCCGGCTGGTGGTGCCCCCCGCGCTGGTGTACAGCGGGGACCGCCAGGCCCTGGAGCGGTTCTTCTCCGGTGTGGCGGATTTCGCGCACGAGCAGCGGCTCACCTACGCCGTGCTCACGCCTGGAGATCTGTCCGCGGAACTGCCGGACGAGGACCGGCGCACCGCCTACCGCATGTTCCGCGCGAACCCGCGCCTCAAGCAGGTCTACGCGGCGGGAAGGGTCTCGGTGTGCCGGATCGAATGACGCTACAATCACAGACTATGGTGCGACGTTTGGCTGCGCTCATGGCGTGCGCCGCCCTGTTCGGGTCGGCGGCCGAGAAGAAGCCGGTCACGGTGGAGGCGCTAGCCGGCCAAAGGCCGCGGATACTCGCGGCTTCGCCGGTGTGGGCGCCGGACGGGAAGCGGTTCATCTTCACGGAGGCCAGGAAGCTGTGGCTCTACGACGTCCCGTCGCGCAGTAAGAAGGAACTGGCTTCGCTCGGCGACTTCGAGGCGGCGGCGACCAAGGGGACAACGCCCGAGCGCTTCGAGTTCGAGAACCGGCGGGTGCGCGAGCAATCGGTGCAGTGGTTCCCGTCGGGCCGCGAACTGCTGATCAGCGCCGGCGGCGATCTGTACCTGTTGCGGATCGAGGTGGGCGGCTGGTCGCGACTGACCGCCACGCCCGAGCGGGAGCGCGACCCCAAACTCTCGCCCGACGGCCGGCTGCTTTCGTTCCGCCGGGAGCACGACCTCTACGTGCTCGATCTCGCCGACCGCAAGGAAAGGCGCCTGACCAGCGACGGATCGCCCACGCTCGGGAACGCCGAACTGGATTGGGTCTATCCGGAGGAACTGGAACTGGGGACGGCGCACTGGTGGTCGCCGGATTCCAAGTCGATCGCTTACCTCCAGTTCGATGTGAGCCGCGAGCCCTTGTATCCGCAGGTCGATCTGACTGGGATGCGGGCGTTGTTCGAGCCGGAGCGCTACCCGCGCGCGGGCGATCCTAACGCGGAGGTGCGGCTGGGCGTGGTCGCCTCCGGCGGCGGTCCCACGCGGTGGATGGATCTCGGGGAGACGCGGGAGGCGTTGCGGGCGCGGTTCTTCTGGTTGCCGGATTCGCAGGGCATTGCCGTGGTGCGGATGAACCGCGTGCAGAACCGGCTCGACCTGCTGGTCGCGGACGCGAAAACGGGCGAATCGCGCGTGATTCTGCGCGAGAACGACCCGTTCTGGATCAACCTGCACGGCGATGTGCGGTTCCTCAAGGGCGGTAAGGAGTTCCTGTGGGAGAGCGAGCGCGACGGCTTCAACCACCTTTACCGGTACTCGACGGACGGCGCGCTGCTGGCCCAGTTGACGCGGGGAGACTGGGAGGTGAAGGAGGTGGCCTGCGTGGATGAAGCCGCCGGGCAGGTCTACTACACATCCTCCGAGCCGGGTCCGCTCGAGCGGCAGTTGTACCGGGTGAGCCTGGAGGGCGGTGAGCGGACGCGAATGACCCCCGCCGCGGGCACGCACGCCATAGCGATGGGACCGGGCTGCGAGTACTACCTGGACAGTCACTCGAGCCTCACTACTCCCACGCGGCGGACGATTCACAAGAAGGACGGAACCGAGTGGGCGGTCTGTGCCGAGGCCGACCGGAAAATGTTCGAGGAGTACGAGGTCCTGCCCAGCGAGATTGTCGAGGTGAAGGCGGCGGACGGCACGCTGCTGTATGGGCGGATGATCAAGCCAGCGGGATTCCAGGCGGGCAAGAAGTACCCGGTGGTTGTGGACGTGTACGGAGGCCCGGGCGTGGGGCCCGCGGTCCAGAACCGCTGGTATGGGGTAGTGACGGTCGAGCAGGCGCTGGCGCAGCGCGGCTACGTGGTCTGGATGCTCGACAATCGGGGGGAATCCGGCCGTGGGCACAAGTTCGAGACCGCGATCTTCCGCAACCTCGGGAGCAAGGAGGTGGAAGACCAGCGGGATGGCGTGCGGCACCTGCTCTCGCTCGGGTTCGCGGACCCGGCGCGGGTAGGCATCTATGGCTGGAGTTATGGCGGCTACATGACCATCCGGTCGCTGCTGCTCGAGCCGGATGTGTTCGTCTGCGGGGTGGCCGGCGCGCCGGTCACGGATTTTCGCAATTACGACACCATCTACACGGAACGGTACATGGGCCTGCCGTCGGAAAACGCCCAGGGGTACGACAAGAGCTCGGCCGTACAGGCGGCGGGTAAGCTGAAGGGGAAACTGCTGCTGGTGCACAACCTGGAAGACGACAACGTGCTGTTCCAGAACACCGTGCAGATGGTGGACGCGCTCGAGCGCGCTGGCAAGCAGTTCGAGCTGATGGTGTATACGAACAAGAGCCACGGTCTGACGCGCGGCCGGAGCCACTTCAACGAGCTGGCGGTCTCCTTCTTCGACCGTTGCCTGCGGTGACCGCCTCAGGTAGCGCCGGCGGTCTTGCCGCCGGTGTCCGCCAGTCTTCCGCACTGGACACCAAACCGGCCTTTACAGGGTTCCCCTCCACGTACTTCTGCGTCAAGACATGCAGTATGGAGCCGGCGGCACGACCGCCGGCGCTACCCAAAAGTGCAGAAACCGCCTGCCCCACACCGGCGCAGGTTGGTTATATTGGAGTATGGGGCTCGCCCACCACGGGTGCCCCGTGGTGGGAGGAAGGTTGCGGAGAGTTGCGATCGTGATGGCGGGGCTCCTCGCCGGGGTCCTGGCCAAGCCGGCAGCGCTGGCGTTCCTGGTGTTTGACACGAGGATCGCTCAGCCCGGCCGCCTGCCGGACGGCTGGCGCGTCAAAGTCACGCGAGGGACGCCCGAGATCAGCGTGATCAGCGACTCGCTGGGCAGCGTGCTCCATCTCAAGAGCCAGAGCTCCTCCTTTGGCTTGGAGCGCGGCGTCGATGTGAACCCGGCCGAGTATCCCTACTTGGCCTGGAGATGGAAGGTGAGCAAGTTGCCGTCGAACGGCGACTTCCGGCATGCCAGTACGGACGACCAGGCGGCGCAGATCCTGGTGGCTTTCGAGGACCGGCGCATCCTCACCTACATCTGGGACTCACACGCGCCCCAGGGCACGATGGAGAGCGCCAGCGCGATCCCGCTGGTACACATTGTTGCGGTGGTTTGCCGGTCCGGCGCGGCGGAGATGAACCAGTGGGTGTCGGAAGCGCGCAACGTCGCCAACGATTATCAGAAGGCGTACGGCCGCCGGCCGGCGCCGCGCGTGAAAGGCATCCGGCTGCAAATCAACGCTCAGCATACGGGCGCCACGGCCGAGAGCTACTTCGGGGACGTGGCTTTTCGCAACACTCCGTGAACTCCCCCGTCCTGGTCACGGGCGGCACCGGCTTCGTTGGAAGCCACCTGGTGGAGAGACTGGTCGAACTCGGTTTCCGGGTTCGCTGCCTGGTGCGCCGCAGCAGCTCTCTGCGCTACTTACCGCTCCCGGCGGTCGAGCTGTGCTATGGCGACCTGGCGAGGGCGGGCGGCCTGAAAGAAGCGCTCGAGGGAGTTGAGACGGTGTTCCACGTCGCTGGCATCACGAAGGCCAATTCGAGCGCAGAGTACTACCGGGGGAACGTCGGCGCCACCGAGTGCCTGCTGCGCGCGTGCGAGGAGAGCGGCCAGCCCCCGCGCAGGTTCGTGCACGTGAGCAGCCTGGCGGCGGTCGGGCCGAGCCCGGATGCGGGCCTGCTGCCGGAGGAGGCGGAGCCGCGGCCACGGACGCACTATGGCGAGTCGAAACTGGCGGCGGAGCGCGCGGTGCGGGCCTCCCGGCTGGCTTCGAGCGCGGTGATCGTCCGACCGCCTGTGGTCTATGGCCCGCGGGACACCGACGTTTACCAGGTGTTTCGCGGCATCTCGCACGGGTTAATGCTGCGGATCGGGCGCCAGGAATCGCTGTTCAGCTTCATCTACGTGAAGGACCTGGCGGACGCGCTGGTAGCGGCGGCGGCAAGCCCCCGGGCGCCGGGCGACACGTTCTTCGTGGCCAATCCCGAGCCAGTCTCCTGGACGGAGTTCGGCGCCATCGCGGCAAGCATCATGGGCCGCAAGGTCCGGACGCTCGCCATTCCGGCGGCCATGGCGTATGCGGTGGGTTGCTATGCGGAGATGGCGTCGAGACTGCGCCGGAAGCCCGGGATCATCTCTCGCGAGAAAGTGCGGGAGGCGCGCTGCCGGTACTGGACCTGCGACACCCGCAAGGCGCGCGAGAAGCTGGGGTTTTCGACGCGGCGCTCTTTGCGCGAGGGCCTGAGCGAGACGCTGCTGTGGTATAAGAATTCGGGATGGCTGAAGATCTGAGCGCCGAGGAAACCCGCATGCGGCCGGGCTGGTGGCCCGTGGACCGGTTGATTCTGGGATACCTGGCCGCCGCCGGCCTGCTGATCGGGGCCTACTTCCCCCGGGTGCCGGGGGCGGGCTTGCTGCTGGGCTTGCACGCGGCCGCGGCGGCGTTGATTGTGCTGGCGGTTCGCGCGCGCCCGCGTCCGGGAACGGCGAGCTACAAGGTCCAGACGGTCTTCCGCTACTGGTACCCACTGCCCTACGTGGCTGCCTGCTACAAGGTCATGGCGGTCCTCATTCCGCCGGTCCGCGGTGTTCAGTTCGACGCGGAGATGGCGCGGCTGGACCTGGCGCTGTGGGGCGCAAACCCCACGGTGTGGCTCGAGCGGCTATATGCGCCCTGGTTCACGGAACTCCTTCAGATCGCGTATTCGCTGTTTGTGCCCGTGGTGCTCCTGGTGGCCGTTCTGCTATGGTGGCAGCGGCGTCGGGAGGCTTTCCGGTACTACGCCTTCCTGATTGCGCTGGGCTTCCTGGCCTCCTACGTGGGCTATTTGCTGGTGCCGGTGCGCGGGCCGCGGTTCTTGCTGGCCGGGCTCCAGCGCATCGAATTGCGCGGGCTGTGGCTGTTCCCCTGGCTCCAGCAGACACTGGACCGCCTGGAGTCGGCGCACTTCGATTGCTTCCCCAGCGGCCACACCGAGCTGACGCTGCTGGCCTGGTGGGGCAGCCGCCAGATCTCGACGAACCTGTTCCGTGGCTTTTCCGTCTACTCGGTGTTGATCCTGTTCGCGACCGTCTATCTGCGGTATCATTACACGGTTGATGTGTTTGCGGGCGCCGCGCTGGCGGCGGCGCTGCTCATGATGGCGCCCTATCTCTATCGCGTGAAGAGGCCGTCCGTTGGCTGAGCAGATTGAGATCGCTCCGGTTCAGAACGCGCGGGACCTAAAGCGGTTCATAGAGTTCCCGTACTCGCACTACCGCCACGACCCCTTTTGGGTGCCGCCGTTGCGCATTGCGCAGAAAGAGCTGTTCGACGTCAAGCGCCACCCATTCCACCGGCATGCGCAGGTTCAGTGCTTTCTGGCGCTCCGCGACGGTGGGGTCGCCGGGCGGATCGCCGCCATCCTGGATCCCAACTACAACCAGTTCCAGAACGAAGAGGCGGGCTTCTTCGGATTTTTCGAGTCGGTGAACGACCAGAGTGTCGCGGATGCGCTGCTGGGCGCGGCGCGCGATTGGTTGCGGGAGCGGGGCGCTCGGGTGATCCGCGGGCCGATGAACCCTTCGACCAACTACGAGTGCGGCTTGTTGGTGGACGGGTTCGACTCCAGCCCGCAGGTGATGATGACCTACAATCCGCGCTACTACGCGGAGCTGCTGGAGCGGGCGGGCCTGCGCAAGGCCAAGGACCTGTACGCCTACCACGTCACCACCGCCGGGCTGGAGGTGGGGAAGTCCGAGCGCGTGGCCCAGCGCGCCGCGGACGTAAACCAGGTGCGGATCCGCCCCGTCCGCATGGACGCCTTCCAGCAGGAAGTGGAACTGATCTGGGGGATCTACAACGCGGCCTGGAGCCGCAACTGGGGGTTTGTGCCGGCGACGCGGGATGAATTCCTCTTCATGGCCCGCGACATGAAGTCGATCCTGGAGCCGGAACTGGTACTCATAGGCGAGGTGCAGGGCCGGGCGGTGGGGTTCGCACTGGCGCTCCCCGACATCAACCAGGCCCTAAAACACGCCCACGGACGATTATTTCCCCTCGGGCTCCTCAAAATCTTGTATCATAAACGGTCAGTCCGAAGTGTGCGGGTTATCGTTTTGGGCGTCCTCGAGGAGCACCGAACGGCCGGCGTGGCAGCCGGCTTCTATGCCGAGTTGTTCCGGCGGGGCAGCCGCTTGGGCTATGAAAGCGGGGAGATGTCCTGGGTGCTCGAGGACAATGTGCTGATGTGCCGCTCCATCGAAGCGCTTGGCGGCGCGCGGTACAAAACTTATCGCATCTACGAATGGGAATGAACATGCGTAGCGTATCCATCTCCACTTCTGTTGCAAGCAAAGCAAAGGGATCCAACGACTTGTTCGAGAAGTGCCGTGATTTCACCCGCCCGCGAGAGTTCCAGGAGGCCGGCCTGTACCTCTACTTCGAGGTGTTTGGCGACCACCGGGGATGCGCTCCGGGCGAGATCCGCATGGGCGACCGCAAAGTGCTCATGTTCGGCTCGAACGACTACCTGGGCCTGACCACGCACCCGAAAGTGATCGACGCGGCTGTGGAAGCGGTCCGGCGGTACGGCGCCGGATGCAGTGGCTCGCGGCTGCTGAACGGCACCCTGGACCTGCATGTCGAGGTAGAGGCCCGCCTGGCGGCGCTGGTGCGCAAGGAAGCGGCGATGATCTTCGGCACCGGCTTCCAGGCCAACTATGCGGCGCTTTCCGCCATCACGGACAAGGGCGAGGTGATGCTGTGCGACCACAACCTCCACGCCAGCCTGGTGGAAGGTGCGTTGCGCTCCCCCGCGCGCACCGTGCGCTTCCGCCACAACGACATGGAGCACCTGGAACGCTGCCTCCAGAACTGCGCGCCGGATGAAAATGTGCTGATCGTCTCGGAGGGCGTGTTCAGCATGGAGGGCGACCTGGCCGACTTGCGCGGCATCGTCAAGCTCGCCAAGAAGTACCGGGCGCGGACGTACGTGGATGAGGCGCATGGCATCGGCGTGCTCGGCCCGACGGGCGCCGGCACGGCCGAATACCAGGGGGTGCTGGACGACATGGACATCGTCATGGGCACCTTCTCCAAGTCGCTGGCCACCGTCGGCGGGTTCGTCGCCTCCGAGCGGACGGTGATCGACTACCTGAAGCACACGGCGCGGCCGTTCGTGTTCTCCGCCAGCCTGGCGCCGGCGGCGGTGGCCGCGGTGAAGGCGGCGCTCGAGATCATCGCGGCGGAGCCGGACAGGCAGCAGCGGCTGCTGGCGGTAGCGCGGCGGCTCCGCCAGGAGTTGCGTTCCCGCGGCTGCTACGTGCTGGAGGGCGAGACGCCCATCGTTCCGGTAGTCATTCCCAACGAGATCGATCTCTGCCGGCTGTGCAAGGCCCTGCTCGAGGACGGCATCTACGTGAACCCGGTTTTGCGCCCGGCGGCCACCCAAAACCTGCTGCGCATCTCGTGTACCGCCGCCCACACCGATTCACACGTCGACCGGCTGGTGGAAGCCATCGTCCGGCTGGCGAAGAAGCTGGGGGTCTCACTCAACGACTGAGTAGGCTTCGTCCAGGATCTCCACCACGTGCAGCACACGCTGGCCTCGCCCGTAGAGGGCCACGCCGGCGCGTAGTTCGAGCATGCAGCCGGGATTGGCGGTGGCGATCATCTCCGCGCCCGTCGAATTGACGCATTCCATTTTCCTGCGCAGGATGGCCCCCGCCATCTCGCGCTGAACCACGTTGTAGACGCCGGCGCTGCCGCAGCAGAGGTCCGAGAGCGGCATCTCCCGGTAGTCCAGGCCGGGGACCGTCTGGAGCAGCTTGCGGGGCGCGAGCCGCACGCGCTGGCCGTGGGCGAGATGACAGGAGTCCTGGTAGGTCACCGAGGCGCCGAGCGGGCGCATCTCCCGGTTCAACTCGAGAGATGCCAGGAACTCGGTCACGTCCTTTACCAGGCTGGAGAAACGTGCTGCGCGCGCGGCGTAGGCCGGGTCGTCCGCCAGGAGTTCGCCGTATTCCTTCAGCGTCGACCCGCAACCGGCGGCGTTGGTGAGAATGGCTTCGCAATCGGCGGCGAGCAGGGCATCGATGTTGCGGCGCGCCAGCCGGCGGGCCTCCTCGCGCAGGCCGGAATGTACGTGCAGGGCGCCACAGCAGGTTTGCCCGGCGGGGATGGCGACCTCGCATCCGTTCTTTCGCAGCACCCGCACGGTGGCCTCGTTGAGGCGCGCGAAGCAGACATTGGCGATGCAGCCCGCCAGGAACCCGACGCGGCGGCGCTTCGGACCCTCGGCGGCGAAGGTCTGGCCGATGTTGTGGAAGAAGAACGGCCGTTCGGCGGGGGGCGTCAGCGGCTCGAGTGCGCCCAGCAGGCCCGTAAACCTTACCAGCTTGCGCAGCCCGCTCACCTGGTAGAAGCAGAGCAGATTGCCGGCCAGCCGCATCGTCGGTGGCGACACCAGCAGGCGATTGAAGAGGAACCTGCGAAACAGCCGGACCGGCAACGGGCGGCGTTTCACCGCTTCGATTTGCGCGCGGGCCGCTTCGATCAGGCGGCCGTACCGGACCCCCGAAGGGCAGGCCGTCTCGCAGGCCCGGCAGGCCAGGCAGAGCCCCAGGTGCTCGATGTAGGACGGCCCCACCGGCATCGCTCCCGAAGCGACCTTCACCATCTGGTAGACCCGCCCGCGCGGGGAATCCATCTCCAGGCCCAGCTCGCGGTAGGTCGGGCAGGCATTCAGGCACAGCCCGCAATGGACGCAGCGGTCCAGGTCAAACTGCTGGGGAGCCTCAAATGCGGCCAAAGAGCCTCCCCCGATTCAGCAACCGCCCGGGATCGAACATCTGCTTGAGCCGGGCCATGATCGCGAGGTCGTCGCCCGGGTTGGGCCACAACTCCAGTTGCTGCCTGGCGGATTCCGGCGCGAACTCGATAACCGCCCGCCTCGCCTGTTTGACCCACCGGCCGGCCGGCTCCCAGTTTACGAAGTATCCGTAGACCACGCCGGAGCCTGCGCGCGCCACGGCGGGAGCATCCAGGGACGGCATGACGCATCGCAACTCGGAAAGCAGGCACGAGGCTCGGACCACCGCCCCCTCGGAGTGCTCGGCGAGGAACTGCGGCGTAAAGTCCTGGATGCGCTGCCAGAGCACGTCTTCGCCGGGCCCCTCAACGGCTCGCGCGCCGGGCAGCTCGCGACTGTACCGCTCGATCACCGCGGGATTGCCTCCGGCGCGTACAAGCAGCAGGAACCCCTCGTAGCCTAGGAGGGCTGCGGCCGCCGGGTTGAGCAGGTCGATGGCGGCCGGCTGGAGCACCGCTGTCAGGATGCGATTGCGCGCGGCGATGGCTTCGTCGAGGGAGGCGTGACTCAGGGCGAAGGTCCGCGAAACCGGCGGGATCGGAACCAGTCTGAAGTTCGCGACCGCAATGGCGGCCAGCGTGCCGAAGGAACCGATCAGGAGCTTGGCGGTGTCCAGCCCGGCTACGTTCTTCACGACCATGCCACCGGATTCGACCAGTTTGCCGTCGAGGGTGGCGAACTTCATGCCGATCACCATGTCGCGGGCCGTCCCATACAGGCGGCGCCGGGGACCGCTCGAGTTCGCAGCCAGGATGCCTCCGATGGTGGCCCGATCGGAGAACGGCGGGTCGAGCGGAATCATCTGGCGGTTGGAGGCCAGCACCCGACTCAATTCGGCGAAGGTGATTCCGGCCTCGACGCTGACGGTGAGATCGCGCGGCTCGTATTGGAGGATTCGGTCGAGCGACGCCGTGGAGATGACCGTGTCCGCGGGCAGAATCGGTCCGCCCATGGCGTTCTTGGAGAAAGCTCCACCCAGGGTGATGGGTGCGCCGGCCGCGGCGGCGCTACCGAGCGCCTCGGCAAGTTCTGCGGGAGTCTGCGGCCTCAGCACGCAACCACTCTACGACGCCTGACGCGGCGGGGATGAGGCTCCCGGACGGGAGCCTCATCCCGGCCCTAGCCCCTGACGGGGCCGTCCCGTGTTAGAACCGGTACGCTGCTCCGAACTGGATCAAGCGGCGGTCGAAGAACGTGCTGGTGATGCGCCCGAACGTCGTGGAAGTGATGGTCTGATCGCCCACGTACCAGGTCGTGTGGTTGAAGACATTCGCCGCATCCATGCGGATCTCGACCGAATGACGTTCGGTGATGTTGATTCTCTTCCCGGCCGAGAAATCGAGATTCCACACCCGCGGGGCGTTGAACATGCGGCGCTGCAAGGCGCCGAGTTGGCCGGCGCCGGGCTGGTAGAACACCTGGCCGCTGAACGCCGAAGAGCCGTCGGGAGCGACGGCCCGGTTGTCGGTCGGGTTGATGGCGCTCGAGGCGAAGTACCAGGGGCCGATGCCGGTCATGCGAAGCTGGAACAGGTCGTCGAGTTGCGCGGCTGTCAGGAAAGAGGAAGCGGTGTTGCTGCCCGACCGCCCAGCGCGGTTGAGCGTGCCCCGGGCCGACAGCACCGAGAACGGATTGCCGGTCTGCC
>JBEKMO010000084.1:0-21856 GCA_050008465.1 Bryobacteraceae bacterium | reverse complement strand
GACCAACTACTACACCAGGGTCCCGGCCGAGCCGGTGTCCGAGCGCACGCCGGTGTTCCGCAACATCGCCATCAGCAACGTGACGGTCAGCGGAGCGCCCGCGGTGGCCAGCATCGAGGGCCGCAGCGCCAGGGCCGCCTTGCGCAGGTCCTCTTCAGGAACCTCCTCCTTGCGCTCACGCCGCTCGAGAACGCTGGCCCACATCTTGCGGGCCTCGGGGTCGCTCGCCCGCTTGCGCCACTCGGCGTTGTCCGTAGTGAGCGTGCCCCGGCCGGTGATGGTCACGTTCTCCAGGTTGCGCCCGCCGATCAGCGGAGCCGGAGTGAGCAGCTCGATGCCTTCCAGCCGGCCCTTCACCAGCGGATACTCGGCCAGATCCGTGTGGAACCGGATTGTGGCACCGGCGTCGATGTGCAACACCAGGTTGCTGGCCAGTTCGATCGCCCCGGTCAGGTACGTGCCCGAGGGAAAGTAAACAGTTCCCCCGCCGGCCGCCGCGCAGGCCTCGATGGCGCGCTTGATCGCCCCGGTGCTCCGTGCGCTCCCATCGTTTTTCGCGCCGTAGTCCAGAACGTTGCAGACCGGCGCCTGTCCTGCCCAGGCGCACAAGGCAATCCAAATCGGAAGAGTGGTTCGCAATGCAGACTTCATAGGAGTAACCGTTATTGTAGTACCTTCATGGTTGGATCCTGCTGTCTCCTGGCAGGATATTTTTGGGCACCATGTTGTGGGCCAATGTTTACGAGCACTTGGATGGAGTCTGAAATTGGCTCCAACTTTTCGATGCTTGCCCTGTTTGGTTCCGGCTCGTCCGGGTTAGGATAAGGCTCCAGCCTTGTCAGGCGACAGCGACGCAACCGGATTGGGACTAAGCCGCGGCGCGGCGTGTGCGCGGCGGGCTGCGACGCCTTGTCGGACCGGTAGGACCGAGTTGCCCGGGCGGGGTGCCGTCTCTCGATCAGTCGCGTGATTTCCGGAACCAGGCGGTTCGGCACGACCATCACGGTCTGGCCCCGCGACTGGAATGCGGCTTCGTCCTCCGCGAGCGCCTCGTCTTCGGTTTGCCCCTCGTAGTGCTCGAGCACTTCTCGGACCCTAGCCTCGTTCCAGCCAGCCGGGAATCGGGCTTGCTTCATTGGCGCCTTCTCGTTTGTCCAGTGGCGACGCGGGAACCGTCCCGCCCGGGACGATCCTCTCCCGGACTCGCCAGGACCTCCTCCATCTCTTCCTCGCCCACGTCGTCATTGGCAATGTGCGTTTGGCCCGTTCCGGGATCGAGGTAGAGGCGAAGCTCCACCTGCACCAGTATCCGAACTGCCGAATCTGTGGGGCAAACTACAGTGCCAGAACGGAAGCCAGTTCGGCAGGATCTCGTCTAGCGCCCCAGCCAGCGGATGCGGAAGGTGAGGGCGCGCCTTTGGCCACCATAGAAGCTCAGGAACTGCGGTGAGCTCGTGTCCGCGTTCACCGCGTTCGGGTTCTTGCGGTTCGTGATGTTATCGAAGCCGCAGCGCAGGGCCCAGCGGTTCTTGTGGAACACGAACCGCCGCTCCAGGTGCAGGTTGAGCTCGAAAAAGGCCGGAAACCGGTGGTCGTTCGGGTTGCCCAGGATCTGCCCGGCCTCGTTCTGGATCGAAAACGGGAAGCCGCTGCGCGCCTCCAGCAGGTAGGCCACCGCCCAGTTCGGCCAGCGGGTGGGCAAATAGCCCCGGCTCAGGAATCGGTTGGGCGCATCCCAGGACATGCGGCCGGTGTTCGCGGTGACGAGCATGGGAGAGTCCACGCTGATGTCCAGCACGCTGGTCGAGAAGGCGCGCGACCGCGTGTAGCTAGCCATCCACTCGTACTGCTTGTGGAAGGCCTGGCGCACCGTCACTTCGAAGGCATCGTACGAATCGCGGCGCAGGTTGGCCAGCTCGTAGACCGCGTCGAAGGGCGACGCACCGAACCGCGCCACCAGATCCGGCGGGGGTGGCGAATTGGGAGCAATGGAGTTCCGATAGGTGAAACCGTCCCGGCCGCGCCGCCCGAAGTACTGCAAACGCAGGTACACGTCGGCCGCGAGCCGCCGCTCAGCTCCCAGGTTCCCGGTGGCGTAGCGCGGCGTCTTCAACCGCCCCGGGCCGATCATGAACACGGAGACCGCCGGCCCATACGCCGGCGTCCCGTCCGCGAAATAGTGGGTGGTGAGCGAATACTGGTCCAGCGGCCGGCTGAAGACTTCGAGGCTGGTTTGGTCGTACACGATCCCGTATCCTCCGGAGATCTTGGTTGACTCGAGGCGCGGCGGGGCCCAGGAGAATCCGATCCGCGGCGAGAGGTTCGTGTTCCCGGCCAGGCGGTCCCAGTCCTGCCGCAGGCCGATCTCCAGTTGCAGGCGCGGCCGGACCTTCCAGAAATCCTGCGCGTACCAGGATGCCTCGGTGTTCGAGAGCTGAAGCCGGCCGCTGCCGCCGAATGTCACCCGGCGCGAGATGGTGTTGTCGGCGCGCAGGAACATGTAGCTCGCGCGGGAGACACTCTGCCAGTAATTCACGGCATCCAGGTCGATGCCAATCTTCACCTGGTGGCTGCCCAGCGCGGAGAAGGAAGGCGCGAACAGATTCGCCAGGAACTGGTCGCGGCCGGCTTGGCGCGTTGCATCGACGAAGGCGTTTCCGGTGCGCCCATCGGCGGTATTGACCAGCGGGGCGTGTCCCTGCGGGATTTCACGGTCAAACGTGCGGTTGGCAGCGTAGCCGATCTCGAACAGCGCGCCGCGGTGGAAGTAGACCTGGTCCTTGATGTTGAAGAACCACTGGCGCGTCCTGCGGTCGGTCGTGGTTTCCATGGGATCGAGCGCACCCAACCCGTTGCGCGGCGCGATCCAGAAACTG
Organism: Bryobacteraceae bacterium; assembly: GCA_050008465.1. Taxonomy (GTDB): domain Bacteria; phylum Acidobacteriota; class Terriglobia; order Bryobacterales; family Bryobacteraceae; genus Fen-330. Next base: position 18,980 of record JBEKMO010000084.1, on the reverse strand, counting down.
GTGAGAAAACCCGTATAGAGAATATTCGACGGCGTGAGGTTGAACTGGTTCCGGAGCAGGTTGTTCACCCGCCAGCTCGTGCTCCGGTCCTGCCCATTGGGGAGTTCTTCGACCACGTGCTGGTCGTACTGCACGTCCACGTTGTCGGAGAACCACGCCCGGCCTCTTCGCAGCGGCCCCGAGAATTCGAATCTCGGCGTCCATCCGCCGATAACGATGCCCTTGCGGTTCTCCAGGCCGGGGATGAAATTGGTTCCCGAATAGCGGAACCGGTCGTCGCCGGTGGAGGTCTTAATCGCCAGCGTGCCCGCCGCCCCCTTGCCGAACTCCGCCGGATTGAGGCCCGAAACCTCCATCGAGCGTACGGCCTCCACGCCCAGGCGGCTTTCGAAGCGCCCGGTGAGCGGGTCGTTGAGCTCAAACCCATCCAGCGTGTAGAGGACCTGCTCCTCGGCGCCGCCGTTGAGGTGAATCCCACCGGCTGAATCCTGTACCACCCCGGGGATGGCCCGCATCGCGTTCCTTAGAGTGTTAGTCGCCGGATACGGGACCTGGAGAAGCTCCGTGCCCGTCAGCCGCTCCTCCGGAGTGGTCCGATCGAAATCGATGGCCGGTGGGGAGTAGGAGACATCGACCTTCTCGAAGACCTCGCGCGTCGGGTTCAGCACCAGGGTGATTTCGTTGGCGCCCTCGGCCAGCCGCACTGGCCGGTCCTGGAGGCGGAAGAAGCCCGGGCGTTCGGCGGTGAGCAGGTACTCGCCGGGTGAATCGACCCGGAACACAAACCTCCCCGTGGGGTCGGCCACCGATTCCAGGCGGAACTCGGAACCGGCCCGGGCGAGAAACACCTGGGTGCCCGGCACCGCTGCGCTGTTCTCGTCCACCACGCGGCCAGTCAGGTTGACCTGTGCCCGCGCTGCCGGCGCGCACAGGGCGACCATCCCGATGAGAAGCGCCCACCTCACGGTAATACAATGATACGTGATGCGGATTCGCCTTTCCTCGCTCGCCACTCTTTTGGCGGCCGGCGCGTTGGCCGTTTCAGCCCAGACCTCGTCGCACCTGGCCAACCTGCGCCAGCTCACCTCAGGCGGGCAGAACGCCGAGTCCTACTGGTCGCCCGACGGAAAACGGCTGGTGTTCCAGTCCACGCGCGACGGTCATCAATGCGACCAGATCTACATCATGAACGCGGACGGCTCCGATGTCCGGATGGTTTCCACGGGCAAAGGCCGCACCACCTGCGCGTACTTCCTGGCCGACGGCAAGCGCATCGTTTACGCCTCCACGCATGAAGGCGGCGATGCCTGCCCTCCTCCGGCCGATCGCAGCAAGGGCTACGTCTGGCCGATCTACGCCACTTACGACATCTTCCTGGCCACCGATGACGGCAAGATCCTCAGGAAGCTCACCGATGCCAAGGGCTATGATGCCGAGGCGACCGTGAACTGGAAGACGGGCCGCATTGTGTACACCTCGCTTGCCGGCGGCGACCTGGACCTGTGGAGTATGAAGTCCGACGGCTCGGCCAAGCGCCAACTCACCAGCCTCCCCGGCTACGACGGCGGCGCGGTCTACTCCCGCGACGGCAAGAAGCTGGTGTGGCGCGCCATGCACCCCAGCACCCCAGAGTCGCTCGCCACTTACAAGGACTTCCTGGCGAGGGACCTCGTCTCACCGATGAAAATGGAAATCTTCATCGGCGATGCCGACGGAAAGAACGCCCGGCAGATCACCAATTTCGGCTGCGCCAGTTTCGCTCCGACCTTTACGCCCGACGGCAAGAAGATTCTGTTCGCCTCCAACAAGCACGCCTGCGACAGCCACAGCTTCGAGCTGTACCTGGTGAACCTGGACGGCTCCGGCCTCGAGCGGGTGACCGATTTCGGCGGCTTCACCTCGTTCGCGGAATTCTCGCCCGACGGCAGGAAGCTGGCCTTCACCTCCAGCCACCAGGCCAAGGGCCGTTACGAATTCAACATCTTCGTGGCAGACTGGAGGTAGGGACGTTATGGAACTCACAGGAAAACGCATCGCGATTCTGGTCGACCAGGCCTATCAGGAGCTCGAGGTCTGGTATCCTTACTACCGCTTCCAGGAAGCCGGCGCCGAGGTGGTGACCGTGGGCGCCCAGGCAGGCGCGACCTATCCCAGCAAGGTCGGCTACCCGGTCGTGGCCCAGAAGTCTTACGACGAGGTGAGCCCCGGCGACTTCGACGGGGTGGTGGTTCCCGGCGGTTACGCGGCGGACCACATCCGCCGGCACGCCAAGGCGATCCAATTCGTGAAGGACCTCGACACGCAGGGCAAACTGGTCGCCTCGATTTGTCATGGCTTGTGGGCGCTGTGTTCGGCGGGCGTTCTGAAAGGGCGGCGCGCCACCTGCTTTTTCGCGATCCAGGACGACATCATCAACGCCGGTGCGCACTACGAGGACTCGGAGGTCGTGGTCGACGGCAACCTGGTCACCTCGCGCAAACCCGACGATCTGCCGGCCTTCTGCCGCGCCTGCATTCAGGTGCTGAGGGTAGGATAAGCCTCCGGCTTATCCCGTTTCAGATTCTTCCGTCTTGATTCCCGACTGCGATTCGGCGTAGGATTCGAGACGAGATGAAACCGATCCGGACCTTCACCGTCATTCCTTCCCTGCCCGCGCCGATCGAGGGCTTGCGGGTCGTTGCCTACAACCTGCGTTGGGCCTGGAACCACGAAGCCATCGAGCTGTTCCGGCGGCTCGACCGGGATTTGTGGGAAAGCAGCGGGCACAATCCGGTGCTCATGCTGGGCGCCATCGAACAGGACAAGCTCGAGGCGGCGGCCCGCGACGACGCCTTTCTGGCCCACTTGAACCGCGTCTCGGACGAGCTCGAGTCGTACCTGACGGGCGAGTCGACGTGGTTCCACAAGATGTGCTCCCACCAGGCCGACAAGCCGCTGGTCGCCTATTTCTCGCTGGAGTTCGGCCTCACCGAGTGCCTCTCGATCTTTGCGGGCGGGCTGGGCATTCTGGCCGGGGATCACTTGAAATCCGCGAGCGACCTGGGCATTCCCCTGGTGGGCGTCGGGCTGCTCTATCAGCAGGGCTATTTCCGCCAGTACTTGAACCAGGCCGGATGGCAGCAAGAGGAATACCCGAACAACGATTTCCACAACCTGCCGGTGAGCCCCGCGTGCGGCCGCGACGGCAAGCTGCTGGTGGTCGAGGTGGCCTTCCCCGGGCGGCAGGTCAAGGCCCAGGTCTGGCGCGTGCAGGTCGGCCGCGTGGCACTCTTTCTCCTCGACACCAACTTCAGCGGCAACGCCCGCCCCGAGGACCGCGACATCACCGACCAGCTCTACGGCGGCGATCACGAGATGCGCATCCGGCAGGAGATCGTGCTCGGAATCGGCGGCTACCGCGTGCTGGAGGCGCTGGGTCTGGAGCCGACCGTCTACCACATGAACGAAGGTCACTCGGCGTTCCTGGCCCTGGAGCGCGTACGGCGGCTGATGGAGACCCGCCGCCTCGCGTTCGCCGAGGCCAGCCAACTGGCCTCCGCCAGCCTGGTCTTCACCACGCACACCCCGGTCGAAGCCGGTCACGACTACTTCTCGGTCGAGCAGATGGACCGCTACTTCGGGGACTACGCGCGCGCCCTCGGCATCTCGCGCCAGGAGTTTCTGGCGCTGGGGCGCCGCTCCCCCAGCGACGACGGCGAGTTCTGCATGACCGTGCTGGCGTTGCGCCTGGCTTCCTACCGCAACGGCGTCAGTAAGCTGCACGGGCAGATCAGCCGGCGCATGTGGCAGCCCCTCTGGCCCGGCGTCCCAGTCGAAGAGATCCCCATCGGCCACATCACCAACGGGGTCCACTTCCGTTCCTGGATTTCGCTCGAGATGAACCAGCTTTACGACCGTTACCTGGGGCCAAACTGGCGCGAGGAACCCGCCAACAGCGACGTGTGGAACCGTGTCCACACCATTCCCGCGGAGGAGTTATGGCGCACCCATGAGCGGCGGCGGGAGCGGCTGGTGTCCTGGGCGCGCCTCCGCGTCCTGAACCAGCGGATCCGGCGGAGCGCGTCGCCGGCTGAGATCGAGGCCGCCGACGAGGTGCTCGACCCGGACGCCCTCACCATCGGCTTTGCGCGCCGGTTCGCCACCTACAAGCGCGCCACCCTGCTGCTCCGCGATTTGGACCGGCTCAAGCGCATCCTCTCCGACGCGGCCCGCCCGGTGCAGTTGATCTTCGCCGGCAAAGCCCACCCGCGCGACGACGCGGGCAAAGAACTGATCCGGCAGATTACCACCTTCTCCCGGCAGAAAGAACTCGGCCGGAGCCTGGTGTTTCTCGAGGATTACGACATGGCGGTGGCGCGCTACCTGGTGCAGGGTGTGGATGTCTGGCTGAACACACCGCTGCGGCCCCAGGAAGCCAGCGGGACCAGCGGGATGAAAGCCGCCGCCAACGGCGCGCTGAACCTGAGCACTCTGGACGGATGGTGGGACGAGGTCTGGCGCTCCCCCGGCCGCCCCGAGGGCATCGGCTGGGCCATCGGCAAGGGCGAGACTTACGACAATCGCGAGTATCAGGACCAGGTCGAGGCCGAGGCGCTCTACGATCTGCTCGAGCGCGACGTCATTCCGACCTTTTACGAGCGCGGCGCGGACCGGCTCCCGCGCAGGTGGATCGGCCACATGAAGGCCTCCATCAGCACCCTCTGCCGCTTCGTCAACACGCACCGCATGGTCAGCGATTACACTTGCCAGTTCTATGCCAAGGCGCACGCCCAGTTCCGCCGTCTGGAGGCCGACGGCGCCGCCCGGACCAAAGCGCTCGCCGCCTGGATGGCGAGGGTCCGCGCCGGCTGGCAGCACGTCCGCGTGGAAGCGGTCGAAGACGGCCCCGGAGCGGCGCTCCTGGTTGGCACCATCATCGGCGCGCGGGCGCGCATTCAGCTTGGTCCACTGACTCCCGATGACGTGGCGGTCGAGATGTACCTGGGGCGGCTCGATCCCGCCGGTGAGATTCTGGAGGCCGAACTCACGCCCATGCGATCCACCGGGCGCGACGCCCAGGGCAGGTATTTGTTCGAGGCCACCCCGGTCCCCTGCTCCAAGAGCGGGCTGCACGGATTCACCGTCCGCGTCCGCCCGCATCACGCCGACCTGCCCGCCGCCGACGGCGCCACCCCCTTCCTCCCCGGCCTGATTGCCTGGGCTTGACAGGACGAAAACAGGCGGCCGGCTGACCTTGCGCCCGCAACCGAGGGACTGCCGCGGCCGTCCGCTGTGGGGACGGCCCAGGTTGTCCCCGGTTGCCCTTCGAATCCCCCCTCTGCCCCTGTGTTTTGCCTACCATAGAAGGGTGAGCATCGGATACGTTGTTCGCGTTTGTGTGGTGCCGTTGGCGCTCGTGTGTCTTGCGGCCGCTCCGCAGAGACCCGGCGAGGAGCCGGACGTCAAGTTTCCGAGCGGCAAGTCGCAGCGGGAGGAAATCCTCAAACAGGAACACAAGCAGTCTCTGCGCGACGTCAAGGAGATTCTCGAAGTGGCCGGGCAGCTCCAGGCCGACTTGGAGAAGGACGACTACCTGGTTCTGTCGATCTCCTCGCTGAAGAAGACCGAGCGGATCGAAAAGTTGGCTCGGCAGATCCGGGCGCGGATCCAGCGCTAGGGAGGCGAACCGTGCGGCTGATTCTCTGGATGTTCGGCGTGGCCACGCTGCTCCTCGCGCAGTCGCCGCCCTTGCTCGTGTTCGTAGCCGGGAGCGCCCAGCCCTCCCCGCGAATCCCCGGATGGGAGGTCGTCGCGGTCCAGGCCGCCCCCAACGACGCGGGTGTGCGCACGATCGAGGCCGCCGTCGAGTCGGCTCGCCGCGAGCGCCACACCGACCCCCTGCGCACCTATATCGCCGGCCAGGGCGAAGGAGCGGCCACTCTCTTCCTCGCGGTCTCCCGCAGGCCGGACCTGTGGGCCGCCGCTCTCGCCCTTGGCGGGAGCCCCAAGCCCGCCATCGATTCTGGCCGCCTGTTCGGCGCCAACTCGCAACTCGTACCCGTGCTCTGGATCACGCGGCCTGAGGACCGTCTGCTCCAGCCGTTGCGTGCCAAGCTGGCCGCGGCCGGGTTCAACCTCGAGCCGCAGCCCCCCGGCATGACCGTGGAGCAGGCCTTCCAGTGGCTGGCCACCCACACCCGCCAGGCGTTTCCCGAGAAGGTGGATTGCGAGACCGGCAATGCGGCCTTCGCGCGATGCTACTGGGTCCAAATGACCAGGTTCGACCCCGCGCAACGCAACGACGCGGTACCGTCGACTCGAGTACAGCCGGGATCGGGCGCCGCGTTGGATCTGGGCGGGTTCGGCTTCAACCTCGAGGCGCCCGGCCCAGGTCTCGTGGTGGAGTGGCTGCCGGATAACTACAAGGGGCCGCTCAAACTCGGCGACCGTATTCTCTCGGTCGCTGGCATTGCGGTTCCCGACGCCGCCGGCTATGTCCAGATGATGGACCAAGCGACGGAGCAGAAGCCGGTCGGCGTCATCATCCAGCGCGGCAAGGACCGCCACCGCCTGGAGACACGCATCCTCCTGCCGAAGCGCGACGAGGCGATCACAGTGCGCGTACAGGCGCAATTCCTGGCGGATTCGCGCGAGTTGCTGGTCATCACCCGCGGCGTGACGGAAGTGCGCGTGACCTTGCCGGACTACTGGCTCCCTTGCCCCATCAACTGGAACGGTAACGACATGGGGAAGGCCGACAGCCCCGGCTGCTGGCTCCTGGCCCTCGGCAGTCAGGCACGCAAGTGCGAGTAACGCCGAGCGGTTGGCCAACTGCGTTGTCGCGACGTTTCCGGCGTAAGCGCATGCAGCGCTTCGCAAGCGAATTCGCCATCACCCCCGAGACGCGAATACTCGATGTCGGAGGAGTTCCCGAGTACTGGCAAACGTTGCCAAAGCAGCCGCGCGTTACCCTGCTCAACATGCCGCGCGCGGAGGCCGAAATTCCCGCGGGGGAGCGCTGGGTGGCCGGCGACGGGAGGTGCTTGCCGTTCGCCGACCGATCGTTCGACATCGTCTTCAGCAATTCTGTCATTGAGCACGTAGGCGACGCCGCCGGCCAGGAGAAGTTCGCGCGCGAGGTGGCGCGCGTAGGCCGCGGCTATTGGGTACAGACGCCAAATCGCTGGTTCCCTGTTGAGCAACACCTGCTGACGCCGTTCATTCACTGGCTGCCGGAGCTTTGCCAGCGGGCCATCGTGCCCCATGGCACGGTTTGGGGTGCGCTCGCACATGTTTCTCCGGACCGGCGGCGGTTTTTTCTGGAACACTACCTGGCCGCGGTCCGGCTCCTCGATTTCCGTGAGTTGCAGGGGCTGTTTCCGGACGCACGCTTGATCCGGGAGAGGTTCTTAGGTCTGACTAAGTCGCTGATCGCGATGAGACCTGTAGGATAAGGCTCTGCCTTGTCCCGGTCGGCCGCCGGACAAGCCGGAGGCTTATCCTGCTTACAATTCCCAGGTGCGAAAGACGTGCTGGTGGTCTTCCATGATGACGCGGCTGCCGCGGAACTTCACGCCCTCCATCTCCAGGCGCAGGCGCTGATCTTGGCCCATCTCCCGCTTCAGGCGGATCCGCCCTCCGGCGCCCACCACCCGCTGCCACGCAAGAGAGTCGCCGGCCTTCCGCAGGACCTGAACTACCTGCCGGTGGTAGAGCGGGTAACCCGCCGCGGCCGCCACCTGGGCGTAAGTGGCGACTTTGCCGCGGGGAATCTGCCGGATCGTTTTCCGGATGGCCGCGTCGCGCTCCTGCGAAGCCGGCGCCCGACGCAGGCGCCGCGCGATTTCACCGTATCGTTTCAACGTCTCGTTTTCTTCCTGGTTGCCGGCGACGCCGGCGCGCGCCTGGAGCTGGCGGTCTTCTTTGGCTGTACGGACGGCGCAACCGTCGCATACAGCTTGCGGTAGATCTGCGCGTTCCGCAGCACCGCGAACACGTAGTTCCGCGTCTCGGAGAATGGTATCGTCTCGATGAACTCGGCTGGCTCGCGGTAGGTGGCCCAGGTCAGCCAGTTCTCCACGCGCGAGCCGCCGGCGTTGTAGGCGGCCAGCGTGGGCTCCCACTTTCCCGCGTTCTTGTCATAGACGCCGCGCAGGTAGGTCGTCCCCAACCGCAGGTTCACCTCCGGACGAAACAGGATGGACGCGCGGAAGCGGCGCGGGCTCACCTTGAGCAGTGCTCGGCCGGTCGAGGGCAGGAGCTGGGTCAGCCCATACGCCTGGGCCGGAGAAACCGCCTCGGGATTGAATTCGGATTCCTGGCGAATCAGGCCGGCGACCAGGAAAGGATCCAGACCCCGCTGCTTCGAATACATCTCCAGCGCCGCGCGGTACGGCAGGGGGAACAGCAGCCGCCAGAATTCCGCGGGCGCGTTCTCCAGTGGCATCGACATGTAGCCCGGTGCGAGGCTCTTCATGATTCGCAGGGCGCGGTACGTCGAGTCGGCCGCCCGCGCCAGGTACATCGCCAGGATGTGCGGCTGGCCATCGGCGCCGGCGCCGAAACGCAGTTCGCGGTCGCGCAGATCCGCCAGCCCGGCCGAGCCGAGCAGCCGCCCGCGCTCGATGCGCTCGAGCGTTGCCGCTGTCGGCTCGAAGCTCGCCGGATAACGCCGCTCGGGCCAGGCCACGGCGTTGAGAAACCCGCGCACGCTCGCCGATTCCGCCGCCTGGAACACCGCTGGTTCCGCCAGGCGCTTCTCCGCCAGGTCGAAGTAATAGTGATTGGGATACCGCGCCACTGCATCGCTGTAGTACGCCTTGGCCTCCTCCAGCCTTCCGTCCGTCTCCGCGAGCCGCCCGAGATAGTAAAGGGCCGCGCTGGCGTTCTCCGAGCCGGGAAACTTCAGCAGGTGGTCGCGCAGAGCGTCCCCAGCGCCAGGACGCCGCTGGGCGTACTGGATCCAGGCCACTTTCCAGTGGCAGTTGGCGGCCTGCGGATCCGCGGGGAACGACTCGTAGCAGGCGCGATAGAGCGGTTCGTAGAGATCCGGGCGGTTCGCGACCAGGTAGCGGTTCCCGGCCGAAACCAGCGCTTTCAGCCGCCAGGGAGACTGGGGATGGAGCCGCGCCAGCCGTTCGAACGCATCCTGCATCTGGTCCTCGCGGTCCAGGCGGCGCGCACACTCCAGCATGTAGTAGAGCCTCTCCGCGTCGGCCTCTTCGGAGGTGACCCGGAGCGCTTTCAGGTTGGCGTAGGCCGGTCCGTTCTCGTACCGGAAGTAATCGATCTCGGCCAGGCGCACACGCGCCAGCTCGCGGTCCCCTCCCGCGGCCTGTGCGGCGATCGCTTCGTACTCGGCGCGCGCACGCCGCCGGTCGCCGTTGCGAAGCCATCGGTCCGCGCGCTGGAACATGGCCTGGGTGGTCGGCGGGGGAAAGAGCTCGCCCAGCGTCCTCTTCAACCCGGCAACCGCGGAGCCGGCCTGTTCCGCCTCGCCCGTAGCCGGGTACTGGTAATACACGCGCTGGTAGTACACCACGGCCGAGGCCAGGTCGTTCGAGGCGCGGTAACAGGAGGCCAGCAGCAGATCCCCAGCCGGCTGCGGCAACTGCGAGTAGTTGGCGCGGAGCGCGCCCACTGCGTCGGCCGGTTTGCCGATCTCCTTCTGCGCCCGAGCGGCCAGCATCGCGGCGTCGCCCCCGAGCGGCGACCGGGGATCGCCTTTCCACACCGCGTCGAGCTCCTGCACGGCCGCCTCGAAATGGCCCAGATCGAACTGCGCCGCCGCCCGATAGTATCCGGCGTAATCGGCCAGCTTGGGAAGGCGGCCGCGTACCTGGCTCAAGTGCCTCACCGCATCGGCCGATTGCCCGTGTTCCCGTTCGGCGACTGCGAGCGCCAGCAACGCCAGCGCGCCGTCCTGGTCCTTCGGGTGAGCGGCGGCAAAGCGCACCAGCGCGGCGCGGTTCGCAGGGGTGCGCTTCTGGTGGAATGCCCGGGCCAGTGATTCCAGCGCCTGGGCGCGGCAGGCGCCGGCGGCCAGAAGCAGCGCCAGAGCGCCGCATGCAGCCCGGCTAAAAGAGAGGGCCGGGGTAGTCTTCGCCCAGTAGGCCAACATCGTCATTCGCCAGGGTTCGAAGCAGCTCCAGGTGGAAGTAGTCCGGCATCGCCGGCGAGGCGGAAACGAAATCGCGGCGGAATGCCTCGCGAGCGGAATCGATGTCCTCTTTCAGCGCGGCGTAGAGATTCCTCTGCGCGCGCCCGGAATGGACGGCCTGCGACTTGTAGAGCCGCATCTCGGCAACCCGCACGCGCGCGAAACGTTGCGCGCGCAGGTGCAGGTCTTGGTCCTCGCGGGAAAGCTGCGACCAGTCGGGCGCTGCCCGCCGTTCTTTCGGCGCCGGCCCCCGGCACGCCCCGGCCAGCGCCGCTAGCGCCTCCAAACCGTTCGCGTCGACCGGCTCCCCTTCGGCGTACAGGATCGCAGCCACGCGCCCCCCGACGAGGATAGGGAACAGGCGGCAGCGATCGCCCGCAACCGGCTCGCGCGTCGCAATGGCGCTGGCGAAAGCCGGCTCGGCGGGGATCTCCAGCTCCGCAGCCGCGATTCCCCGCGCGCACAGCGCCTTCAGGCTCCCCCCGGCGACCGCAAACACCGCGGCGCGTTCCGCCAACGGCGACGTGGAATCCAGCAGCACGGCGGCCCATTCCTCCTCCGTTTCCGCGCCTCCGAGCCGGCGAACCGCCCGCTGGAATTCCTCGGCGGATCCGCGCCTGGCGCGCTCCACTGCGGCAGCAAGCTCGATTTCCAGCCGCGCGGCCAGCTCCGCGAAGCGCTCCTCGAACACCCGCTCGATCTGCTCCCTCCAGCCGGCATTCAGTTGTTCCTCGATGCGCGAGACCTGAAGCTGCCAGGCCGCCGCCAACTGCTCGCGCACCGCCTTGCGCTGTTCGGAGAGGGTGGAAGCAACGCGGCTCTGTTCGGGCGCGGACGGCGATGACATCGATTGGCAACCCTATTCTACCGTAGACGAGGCCGGGGAGCGAGGCGAGACTGGACCGGTCGCGCTCGACCATAGATGATCGTGATAGTTGCTAGCGTTGATAGTGATGACAATTGTGAACTTTGTACTTGACAGTGACGACAGTTATGATAATCTTGTGGAAGGAGGAGAACAGCTATGAGCCTGATACAGGTAGATGACATCAGCTTCTTGGACCTCAACGCGCTTGCTTATGTGCGAATTGAGAGTACTGGTGACGACTCGAAGGCGTTCTTGAGGTTCAAGGATGGCGGGTCAGAGAATCTTGTCGGCGAAGCGGCACGCAATCTGTACCATCTTCTGAGCGGTAACGGCGAGGCGCCAACTGCGGAGAGCCCGCATCATCCCGCCGGACCGCCGCCCTCGCGGGGTGAAGTTCGCCAACCCATCCGACTCGGGACCCTGGTGATTGATCAGCCTTTGTCCCGGACCCTCGGACGGAACAAGGCCTGGTTCTACCGCAAAGACGAGAACGGCCGTGGGTACTTTCTCGCCTTCGTCAACGCAAAGGGTAGCTGCAGCATCCGGACGTTTGACTGCGAGGAGGGCATCTTTCTCGGAAAGCACTCCCAACCTGGCAACTACCAGGATCAGTTCGCTGACGTGATCGCGGGCGCCACCGAGGTTACGGTGAGTTCCCAGCCCAATCTTGAACGTGACTGTAAAGAGAGGCTTCCCGGTCACCTGCTGGCGTATTTTCGAAAGCAGCTTGGCTGAGCAAGCCTTGGCTTGTGTACCTGTTGATGTTGGATGACCGGGGATGACTGAGCGGATGCCCGCCGTCGCTCGGATGAGCTCGGGCCGGGCTTGCGCTCCCCCGACCCGAGCTCGGAGACTTAGAGGCCGATATGTCGAACTCTCGAAAACCATGTGCCGTGTTGCTCGCAGTTTGCGTGTTCAGCCTGCCCCTGTTTGGATAGAAGAACTCAGGCACCGCCGACAAGCGGAAGGACAAGCAGTACCTTCGCGAGCAGCAGAAGAAGCTGGCCGACGTGTTTCTACACAAGACAGTCATCGCGAAGGTCGCCATGCCCATGACCACCCAGGGCGTGAGCGTCACCTGGGACAAGAAGAAAAGCCAGTGGGTTCTCCACCCGAATCAGCTCCACATGCAGAGGTATGGAGTCGGCGTGAAGGCCGGAGAACGGTACACCATCACTGGCGTCGACGTCGGACCTGCTGGCGTTACCTTCTGGCTGAACGACGGAGGCGCTATCGACACTGCAACCCAACTCGCCGACTCCTGGGCTTGGGCAGGCAACGTACTTCAGCAGATGGAGCACAACCAGGAGATGCACCGCAAGCAGTCATCAGCAAACGGGAGCAGGGTCCACGTTAACACTTACCAACTGCCCGAGGCGGACGATTTGCTCGCGATCGCGAAGGAGCAATCGGCGAAGTTCTTTGAGATTGGGAACACGCCGGCCAACGCCCTGCCATCATCAGCGGCCCGGCAGAGCGGCATCATAGCCGTTACATCTGATCCCGAGGGTGCAGATATCTGGGTGGGCGACTCCTTCAGGGGTCAAGCTCCGGCGAAGCTTGTCCTCGCACCTGGGAAACACAGCATCCGAGTGTCGCTGCAGGACTACGAGGAATGGAAGCGAGACGCCGAGGTCGGAAATGGATCCGAGGCCACGCTGAACATTCGCCTAACGAAGCAAACTCGCTGACATCGGCGCGAACGATCTCGCGGTCGGCCGCGGCGTATTAGCCGCGAACTGAAGACCGCCGCTGCCGCTGGTGATCCTCGCTATTACCCTGAGGGTCGTACTTTCCGACTTTCTGATGCATAATGGGAGCCGGACCACATTCGATGGCACTCGTACGCGTGAAGGACAAGTACCAGGTCACCATCCCCAACCAGGTGCGGTTGCGGGCGGGTGTTGCGGTGGGAGACTACCTGGAGGCCAAGAGCACCCGCGGAGGCGTGATCACGCTTACTCCGAAGAGCCTCATCGACCGCAGTATCGCGGAAGGCCTCGCGGACATGAAGGCCGGGCGGATGCACGGCCTCTACAACACCGCGGAAGAGGCAATTGCCGCAGTCGACAAGCGAGTTGCCGCGAAGAAATCGAAGCGCTGAATGGTCATCCGCTTCACCGATGGCTGGGAACCGCTCCCTTGCGGTCGCGGCTCGGTCACCACTTCGGAGCTGGGACAGGGCTGGAGCCCTATCCTACTTGGCCGGCCGGGCCTCTTCGTTCAGTTGAAACGGCGACAACGTGCCGGTCACGCGCAATTGCTTCTGCCCGTCGGTCAGCTCGAAGAAGACGCGGCAGCCCGCGAGCAACCGTCACCAGGCGACTGCGCGTCCTGGACGACTTTCGAACTCTGGCGCTCCAACTGGAGCAGCGAAGCCGAAGCTAAGGGCTTTGTCGTGGGGAGGAAACACGCGCCGACAAGGCTCGCATTCTATTGGGGCTGGAGCCAGAGCGCTGCTGTGTATGTGGCTGAACTTGATTTGCTACGATCTTAGCGGAGCGTATTTTGGTCTACCGCGATCCGTTCGACCACGGCCCCCTGCACCGCGAGAGCGGCGGCCTTCGAAACCCTCACACAAACGTGCTATATCCTTTTCGCGACGGCATTCCCGTTTTCGCAACGCCGGCGGAAATCAGTGGCCCCAATACCCGTTATCAACGGCTGTACGACCGTGTCGCGCCGTTCTACGACTTGTCGACCCGATTCTATGCTTGGCTGAAGAGCGGAGCCGAAGAGACCCGGCGTAGTGTCTACCTCAAGCTGCTGGAACTGCGCCCGTCGGCACGGTTCCTGGAGGTGTCGGTTGGCACGGGCGCCAATTGGGCCTACCTCAGCCGCGACCTGCAATTCCATGGCTTGGATCTGTCATGGGGTATGCTGACTCGCTGCCGCCGTCGTGTCCGGCGTCTGCACCTCGAGGCCGAGCTTTGCCAGGGGCTTGCGGAGCACTTGCCATACCCGGAAAACTATTTCGACTGTGTGTTTCACATGGGCGGCATTAACTTTTTCACCGATCCTGCTGCCGCGCTACGGGAGATGATACGCGTTGCCTGTCCCGGAACTCGACTCGTGGTGGTGGACGAGACCGAAGAATTCGCGCAACGCCATGAGAAGACCTTCTTCGCCAGGGCGTTCTATGGGGACCGGCCGCGAACAATAAAAGCACCATTAGATTTGCTTCCGCCACAAATGGAAGAAGTGCAGCTTGACACGGTGTGGGCCGGCGATTTGTATGTGCTCAGTTTCCGCAAGCCCGGGCCGACGGGAAGCCTCGTATAGCCACGTCCACCTCGGACCCAGAACCGGTTGGATCGGGCAACGGGATCGCGGATACACAGCCCCCACAGCGGTGATCCTCAGTCCAGCTTGCCCGGCCGGGCCTCTTCGTTCAACTGAAACGGCGACAGCGTGCCGGTCACGCGCAATTGCTTCTGCCCGTCGGTGAGTTCGAAGGAGACGCGGCCGTCCGCGCCGCTGGCGCCCCGGCCTTGGTAGAGGTCCTCGCCCACAACCGCCTGCAAGTCCGTGAAGCGGAACTGCGGCAGCCCGCGAGCAACCGTCACCAGGCAACTTCCCGAGACTGACTCGAACTCGGTATCCGGCAGCAACGCGACCGACCGGCCCTTGAACGTGCTTTCCAGCCGCAGGTTTCGCGCCAGGTCCGGGCCGGCGCCCGAGGTTTCCAGCGACCCTCTTCCGTCCCACTGCCCCCCCATCCAATTCACGGAACGGAAGCGCGCGGTAAGGCGGTAGGAGGGAGCCGCGCGCCGCAAATTCGCCACGAGGTGGCCGCTAATCAGCCCTTTTCCCCACTGCGCGGTTAATTCCGTGGTCTCGAAAATGGTGGCATCCCAGCGGAAGTGCGCGCGCAAATTCGCCAGGCGCAGATCGCCGAGTGAAACCGAGCCGATTTCGAGCACCCCGTCGGTGCGCCGCGCCTCGAGCCACTCCGGGACGCGCGTGCGGCCCAGACGCAGGGCGCGAGTCAGGAAACTCTCGTCGCGCCGCAACGCCGGCAGCAGCAGGCGCTCGAGTTCCACGGCGTCCAACTCCGCCACCGAGACGCGGAACTGGTGCGGGCGGGCAGCCTTGGCGCGGTAGTGGTACTCGCCTTTCACCTCGGCGGCGCCGACGCGGCCGGCGATCCGATCCAGCGTTGCGTCGCCGTCCCGGACCATGATCCTGGCCCTAGCCAGCTCCAGCGGGTCCGCAATCCCGGGCAACGGGATCTGGGTGTTCTGCACCAGCACCGTTCCCGTCCAGCCACCCGGCAGCGCACCCTCTTGATGGTAGTTGAGGTTCCCCTTCCACGCGCCCTGGCGGCAGTTCTGAATCAGTGGGATAGCCCCCAACAACCGCGCCCAGCCCGAGCCCGCCTCCGGGAGACTCAAAGAGCTGGCCACGATCGCCGCGTCCAGGGCCTGGTCCTTCCAGGAATACGCAGCCACCAACAGAGCTTGATCCGCGCGTGCCGCCGCTCGCGGCCCGCCGGCGCCGGCGGATTGCCGCTGCGTCACTGGAAGTCGAAACGCCGTCGGCGGAAGCATCACCCGCTCGCCCTCGAACACCAGTTCCGCCCGCTCCAGCCGGATAGCGGGTGAGCCCGGCATCTGGATCTCGGTCTCCACCGCCACGAGCTTTCCCTGAAGGCCTGTGCCGGCCGAGTACCCCAGCACGCCCGTCAGTCTGCCATCCAAGACCAGGTCCCGCGGCAGGGCCAGCCCCATGTGACGCCCGACCTGCGGCAGGGGCGCCAGCGGCAGGCGGTCGAGCGTGACCAGAATGCCCCGAACGGGCGCGCCCAGGTATCCGCTGGCCCGCACCCGCAACGAAAGCGGCAGCGCCCCTTCCCCCGCGGGCGGCGCCGTCTCCAGTTCCAGCGTCTGAGAGACCAGGTCCAGCCGGCCGCGGTATTCCAGCGGCCAGTTGTCGCTATAGGGGGGCAGCAGATCCCAGCGGTGTATGTCCCCGACCTGCATGGTCCCAGTGATCTGGACGCCCGCGACCGGCCCAGCCAGGTGCGCGTGCGAACTGACCTGGCCGTGCAGGCCGATGTCATGGCCGTGCACGAGCCGGATGAGTTCGGCTAGCCCGCTCTTCTCCAGGTCCAGCGAAATGTCCACCTCTCCGCCGGTACGCGCATCGGGGCGCCAACGGCCGCGCGCGGTAAATGTGCCGAAGCCATACCCGGTGCGATCGGTGCGGGCCGGCTGCCCTTCGAAACGCAAGCGCCACTCGCCGCCCGGGGACGACGGAGGCGTCGCGTCCAGCAGCGCTTCGGTGATGTAGAAGATCGATTTCGTGTCCCCGGCCTTGAAGTTGATCCGGCCGCCCCGCACCTGGATGAGCGGAAGCTGCACGCCGGCCGGGGCCGCGCCGGCCGTCCGGGTCAGCAGCTCCTGGAAGTTCCAGGCGCCTGAGTGCGGCCGCGCCAGGTTCACCTGAGGATTGACCAGGCGCAACTTGGAGAACTCCAGCCTCCCGGTCCACAAGCTGGCAAAGCTGACGCGCGCTTCCAGCGATTCGACGTAGGCGAACGGCTCGATCCCCACGCGGGGATCCTCAAGGATGGTGACGCCGTCCACGGAGAACCCCGGCCCGTTGAACAGGTCCAGATGTACCTCGCCTAGTTCGACCCCCCGGCCTAGTGCCTGTTCGAGGCTCGCCCGCACGCGGCCGCCAAGGAACCGCCCGGCGTTCACCTGAGGCGCGATCAGCCCGGCCGCCAGGATCAGCAGGACAGCCAGGCCCAGCAGGCGCCAGATCGTCTTCTTGCGGAGTCTCATTGCGGCTCGGGAGTTCGGATCAGGTTGCGGTACGCCTCGGGGTCGTCCACGTCCCGGAGAATGCCGGGGTCGTCCACCTCGACGTAGCGGGTTTCATGCGCGTGGCGATGGACCACCACCCGCGCCTGGGAATCCCTCCCCAGGGCCAGGAACTCGGGGATCAGTTCCCGCGCGCAGCAGACCGGATGGCCGCGCCGGCCCTGATAACGTGGTACAACCAGCGGCGACCCGGCGCGCCGCTCGAAGGCCCCGATGAGAGCTGCGACGGTCGCTTCCTGCACAGCCGGGTAATCGACCGGCAGGAACAGCACCCCCTCGGCGCCCTCGGGAACCGCCGCCAGGCCACACTGTAACGAGCTCAGTTGTCCGTCCACGTAGCTCTCGTTCACCACGAATACCGCCTGCCCGGCGCGCCTCAGGCCGGCGCGGATCGCCTCCGCATGGTGCCCCAGAACCACAATCACCGGCGAGCAATGGCCGGCCAGAACGCCGATCAGACGGTCCCCCAACGTCTCGCCCTGGTAGGCCAGCAGCGCTTTCTCTCTTCCCATACGCTGGGAAGCGCCCCCTGCCAGGATCAGTCCCGCCAGGCTCACTTAAGCAGGGCTTTCCCGCGGCCGCTCGAGAAGATGGACTTGGAAAGTTCCCGCCACCTGGAATCCGCGTTGCGGCGCACCGCGATCATCTCCGCTACCACCGAAACCGCGATTTCCTCCGGGGTTACCGCGCCGATCTCCAGGCCCATCGGCGCGTGGATGCGCTCCAGGGCCTCGCGCGGGACGCCCTCCTTTTCCAGTTCCTTCACCACCGTGAGGACCTTGCGCTGGCTGCCGATCATGGCGACATAGCGCGCCGGCGTCGTGGCGGCCCAGCGCAGCACCCGCAGGTCGTCCCGGTGCCCGCGGGTGACGATGATGATGTAGCTCCCTTGGTTCACTGCCAGGCGCGGGAAGACCTCCTCGTACTCGCCCGCAAGAACCTCGTCGGCCTCCGGGAAGCGCTCCCGGTTGGCGTAGCTCTCCCGGTCGTCGATGACGCACGTGGCGAAGCCCGCCAGGCTGGCCACCTTCGACAGGCTCTTCGAAATGTGCCCGGCGCCGAAGATCAAGGCCCGCGGCTGGGGCAGGATCGGCTCCACAAATATGTCCACCTGGCCTCCGCAGATCAGACCGCTCTCATAGGCGACGTCCTGGCCGAGGTTGAAGTTCAGCAGCTTCGGCCGTCCGGTCTCCATCACCTCGCGGGCGGCGGTGAACACCTGGGCTTCCACGCAGCCGCCGCCCACCGTGCCCACCATCGACCCATCCTCCCGCACCAGCAGCTTGGCGCTCTGAAAGCTGGGAATCGAGCCGCCGACCTCGACGATGGTGGCCAGGGCGCACTTCCGCCCCAGCTTGCGGAGCCGCACCAGCTCCTCAAATACATCCATCCGCTGGAATTATACCAATGTAAGGCAGGCGGTTTGGCCTGGCTGACCGCTCCCTGGCGGTCGCGGCTTCCATGAGAAGGCCCCCCGGGGTCAAGCAAAATCGTCGGGTGTCGGGGTTTTGCCTTTGCATTAGCCCCCTTTCCCTTGTCTAAGGGAATTCTTCGGAACGGCCCGGAGCAGTCCAGGGCGCGCGGTTTGTGCGCGGCGCAGCGAACCCTTGACGGCGAGGACCGTTCCGGAATCTTGGTGTCCAAGGGAAAGGGGGCGGGGGTCTCAGGGGGTTTCCCCCTGGCGGGGGTCCGGGGCAGCGCCCCGCGCACCTTACCGCGCGCGCCGTTGGCGCGCGGTATCCAGAAAGTCAGCCGCTGCCTCATGAGATCTCCTGGTTCTGGACATAGTCCGTCCTTCGCTGTTCCCTCGCGGACCAGTGGGCGGTGCGGCTTCCCCCTGCGCCGCTTCTGGCTCTAAACCGCCGAGGCGCCCTGCTTCCATTCGCACTCTGTATGGAGCTGCCCGCTCCGGTGCCGGTTGGGGTCCTCGATCTTAAAACGGGCGCTGCCATCTCAGTGCCGGACTGAACTTCTCCTGGGCAGAAGAATCCGTCCCGCCGCGACCTCGCAGTCACCCGAACTCGGCGATTCACTGTGGAATTCAAACTGCGTCCTCTTACGCTGCCGCTTTCTTCGCCGCGCTGTTTCGCAGCGGCTCATAGACCTCGCCGGTCACCCACAACCGGTGCAACAGCACGGCCAGCTT
>JBEKMO010000083.1:0-22257 GCA_050008465.1 Bryobacteraceae bacterium | reverse complement strand
CCGGATCTCATCCTGCAAGCCGAGAACGATGGTTGCCGAGTCCGCGATGCCGAGTGGTCTCATGTCTCCATGAGAGCACACTTCTCAAGCATACGCAATTACTTATGACGCTGTGTTTAGCTTCGATTTCAGGATCAACGGCCCCAACGGTGAGGCCACCCTGCCGCTGACCTACCGGCTTCCATTCACACCGTCCGAACCTCCGGAACCCTTTACCTTCTCCGTCTGCTTCAAGGAACACTTCGTTGGCGCATTCAAGTCGCAGTCCGAAGAAGCGGAGTATAGAGGCCAGGAAGGAGTCGGATTCGCACACCACGGAACGAGACTGCGTGTGCGGTTCTCTAACCTTCCCCCGTTGTTCCGTCTTGCTGTTACGAAGACGGACCTTGGGGCGTGCCGCACACCCGACGGCAGCGCAGCAGCGGTGCTTTGCAGTCCTGAGCCACGCCAAGAATCGAGAAAGGAAGAAGGTCTGGAGTATGTGCAACTCAAGGTATCCGGAGGCGCAGCAATCGCAGAGTGGGAGTGCGTCGGTGCGAGGAAAAGCGGAGACCTCAAGGAGATACGAATGGGAGTGAGACTCGAACTGCTTTCACTCGAGCAGGCGGCTAGCGAATCGTCTCTTCCTGATGGAACATCCCTCGAGTTCATCGGGTTCTATGGGCGCTATCGCATGGGCCTGCATAATGGGCCTCCGGTGGGGATTGCCGGCTGCCTCGCGCCCGTCTCAACTGTCGATTATGCTGGTATTTCAGACCCAATCCCGCGCTTTCGTGACGACCCGCAGGGATACCAAGCAGTACGTTTTGCAACCCCCTACTGACCCCACGTCGGCAAGTGTCTTCCATAGAGTCTCGCCGCGACCGTAGAGGCAGTGGGCAACTGAAGCGGCGGCTGCGCTCTGGGCGGTGGCAGTAGGGACTCTGGTCGAGATGCGGCCGTGCCGGCTTCAACAATGAGCATGGCGCGCGGGTGAATGGCACGTTATGTGGAGGGGTCCGGTCGAGCGATGGAGCGGAGCTGCGGCACCTCTCGTATTCGCGCACCTTTTCCATGGCGGAGACGAAGGTGCCGGTCTCCAGGCGGACGATGCGGCGGAGACGCCATTCGGCGGAGGCCAACTCGCGGACATGCGACTCCTCGCGGGCGTTGGCGGGTTGGAATTCCGAGAGGAGGCCGTCCAGCAGGGCGTGGAATTCGGCGGGGTCTTCCTCGGGGAGGATAACGTTGCGGGAGCAGAGTCCGTGGGTGCAGGAGTTGGTGGCGACTCTGGCTTTGCCCTCGGGGGTTTTGGGGCCGGTGGAGAGCTGGGCGTTACGACGATTGGATTCGATTTTCAGTTCGGATGACATGAGACACCTGGGGCGGGCCGGAAACGCACCTCCTAGGCCAGGCTTAACATGGGCCTGGCGCGTGCCGAGGTCAGGAATGGGGCAAGCGGTTGAGGGGATGGGAGATGAATTCGGGGGAGGAGTTGGACAGTCTCCGGTGTGCCGACGATAGGTTTTGGGGGTGAAAGGGAGCCAGTCTCCCGGCCCGCCCAACGACCAGGGCCGCCTTGGTGATCTGGCGCGCGACGTCCGCCCCGAAAGCCGCGTGCAGAATCCGCCACAAGGAGTGCAGTCTTTGCACCGCCAGCCCAGTCGTCAAACCCGCATTCCACGACAACCTGCGCCAGATCCTCAGATCCCGCCTGCGTCACCGTTTTCGCCGGTTCGGTAGCGCGCGTGCTCTGACACTCCCGGCGCTACATACGATTCCGGTGGGAAACCGGTTAGGGTACGCGCTGGAGGCGAAAAAGTGACGAATACGACGGTCCAAATGGTATTTCGGAAGGCACTCAACATCGTTTGCATCCTGCTGCTGCTCCCGGCAGGCGCGTTCCTGGTTGCGCAAGAACCGCCGCCACCCCCCGAGCAAGCGCCGCCGGAGCAAGCTGGGCCTCCCGCACAGGCGCTGTCTCCGGACCAGTTGTCCAATCTGGTAGCGCCCGTCGCGCTCTATCCCGATTCCCTGCTCAGCCAGGTCTTGGTCGCCGCTACTTATCCGCTTGAGATCGTCGAAGCCGGGCAGTGGCTGCAGCAGAATCGCAACCTCCGCGGTGCACAACTGGTGGAGGCTGCGCGCCAGCAGAATTGGGATGCCAGCATCCAGGCGCTGGTGGTCTTCCCGGATGTAATCACCCGGTTGAACTCAGACATTCGTTGGACCACCGATCTGGGGAACGCATTTCTCGCTCAACAGGCCGACGTCATGAATGCCGTGCAGCGGCTGCGAGCCCAGGCTAGCCAGACGGGCAGATTGAAGTCGAACTCTCAGGTGACCGTCACGACCCAAACGCAAGGAGGGCAGGCAGCGATTGAAATTCAACCTGCCAACCCGCAGGTGGTTTATGTGCCGGTCTACAATCCCGCATACATGTGGGGACCGCCCGTCTATGGTTTCTATCCGCCGCTTTATTACCCGGACATCGGTTTTGGATTCGGGTTCGGCTCGGGTATTTACATCGGAGGCTTCTTCGGCGGCCTTGGATGGGGCGGCTGGGGCTGGGGGCCGAATTGGTTCGGCAACTCGATCTACGTGAACAACTCTTTCTTCCATCGCTATGGTTTCAGTGACTTCCACGGTGGCGGGGCGTTCCAGGGCAGGGGTACCTGGGCGCACGATCCTGGTCACCGGTTGGGAGTTCCTTACTCCAATAGCGCGCTGTCCAACCGTTTCCGCGGGGCTTCCGGTGCGCGCGGGGGAGTCGGCGGCGCACGGTTTAGTGGACAGAGATATGCCACACCGCGGGAGTCGTCGCTCAATCGGGCGAATCTTGGCGGCAACGTTGGGAACCGTGGAAACTTAGGTGCAAATGTCCAGCAGTCGAGGTCCGCTGCCCAACAACGTGGCGCCACCGCCGAACGGTTTGGCAATCGGGGGTTCGCCCCGCGAAGTTCTGGCGGGAACCACAGCGCGTTCGGTGGAGTCCAGCCGCGCGCCCAGACCCGGCAACAGAGCGACCATGGCTACTCCAGCTTGGGAGCGCAACGGACTCAACCTTCTCGGGGTGGAGGAAGGCCGGCCCCACAAAGGTCCGCTCCATCTCGCAGCGGCGAGAAGCGATAGGAGATGACCATGAAAACTCTCACCGTCACACTCGGAGCCCTGATGGTCTGGCTTCCGGCGATTTCATTCGGGCAGACACCAAAGACTTTCGATTCGGCCGAAGCTGCCGCCCAGGCCCTCATGGCGGCCGCGGAAAAGGACGATGTGGCTGGGCTTTCCGCTCTATTCGGCCCAGCAGGTAAGGCCGTCCTCACCTCGGGCGATGCGGAACAGGACAAGAGAGAGCGCGCCGAATTTGCGCGCCTCGCGCGCGATAAACATCAACTGGAACCCGACGAGATGAACGCGGTCGCGATGATTCTATCCATCGGCTCGGAAAACTGGCCGTTTCCCGTTCCCATCGTCCGGAGCAAAGACAAATGGAGTTTCGATGCCGCGCAAGGCGCCGTCGAGTTGCGGGCGCGGCGTATCGGCGCGAACGAACTGGATGCCATCGAAATCTGCGCCGGTTATGTCGCGGCGCAGATGGAATACGCGGCCCAGGATCGCGACAACCACAAAATGCTCGCATACGCGCAACGCATCGTGAGCGGCAAGGGGCTGCACGACGGCCTCTACTGGGAAGGGAATTCCGAATCCCTGGTCCCCAAAGGTTTCGCCGAAGCGGCAGTGGAAACCGGGCGCGCAGCCGCGGCTAATCTCAAGCCTTACCATGGCTATTACTTCGGTGTGCTCAAGGCCCAAGGGCCGAATGCGGAGGGTGGCCAGCACAACTACATTGTGAAAGACTTGATGATCGGCGGCTTCGGGCTGGTTGCGTTTCCGGCGCACTACGGAGCCTCCGGGATTCACACCTTCATCGTCAATCAGGATGGCGTCATCTACGAGAAGGACCTGGGAAATCCGGCCACCAGCGCCTCAACCACTGTGACCCGCTACGATCCGGACAAATCGTGGACGCGAGTGGAATAGACTTGCCGCAGGCGGCTGGTCAGCCACTCCATGACCGAGTCAAGGTCCGGGAGCTCGCGGAACACCGAGCCGAGAGTCGATAGCGCCGAATCTCACATCGCATGCCTCAATGATCGCCCTCGTGCTTCTGGTATGGTCCACCTGGATGGGTGAGCAAGCTTGAAGAGCTAGTAATGCAGGCGCACAACTGGGGCCAGACCGCGCCCAGCGACCAAGGTTCAGCCGGTTGCAACTGGCGGGGCAATGCGAGACACCCCTTCTTACTCGCCGTCGGATTACTGGACGTGTGGCTGCTTGACGCTAACATGGACGTTCACGTCGCCGGCGTGCTGGGCGTTGCGGCGATTGGGTTCGATTTTCAGTTGGGATGACATGAGACACGTGGGGCGCAGTTGGAATCCGCCTCCTGCACCAGGGTAGGCATGGGCCGGGTAGGTGCGGAGGGCACGGCAGGGGCGAGTGGTTGAGGGGATGGGAGACGAATTCGGGGGGAAGAGTGGGAATGCTCGCTACAAACCTTGCCCGGTTGGTCTGCAGAGCCTCGCAAAATGCGGTGACAGTCCGCGTCATGGCGCAGTGCGGCACGCCTGGGGATGAAAATGGGCTCGAGGGGCAACCTCCGGGACAGGGCTGGAGCCCTATCCTACCGGCGGCCGAGGCAGTTCCTCGGTTGCAGGCGGCGTCCACGCGGCGGGCCTTTCATGAAACAACCACTCCAACCAACCGCTCCCTGACGGTCGCGGCTCGGCAAGTTGTTACTGAGCCGCGACGGTCAGGGAGCGGTCGAGCGAAGTGGCTTGGCGCCAGGCTGCCAAGCCCGGTTTTCATTGAATACCAGCGGCTGCGCGAGTCAGCGCCGCATCTGGCGATGCGCGCCGCCGCCCAGCCCGCCCAGATCGATTATCACCGCGACCAGCAGCCACAAAAGATTGATTCCCGTCGTCGGCATGCCGCTGTTAAGCTCCCACGCGTATACGATCGTGGTGAGCGGCAGGAAAATGAAGCCGATGACCGGCAGCACCAGGCCACCGTGGAATGCGCGCTGCAGGTAGGTCGAGAAGATCCACATCAACACGAGCGCGACGCGCGGAAACGCCAGAATGACAAGCAGGAGGAAGCAAGGCATAGTCAGTCTCCAGGCGGGCAGCACGAGCCCACGCAGTTCGATGATACCAGGTTCGCGCCCAACCGCTCCCTGGCGGTCGCGGCTCGGCAAGCTGCTACTGGCCAATCGACGGGAAGCGCGTTTGTCAGATGCTTTGTTTTCCCGGCCTCAGTGGTTGTCGTGGAGGTGGATGACGGCCTTGACCTGGTAATTGTTGTCAATCAGGCCGACATGGCCGCCGATCACGACGTAGCGATGGTCGCTTGGAGGAGGAGGCAAGCGGCGCGACAGATCGGGAGGCGCCGGGTGCACCTTCCTTCGCAAACCCTTGTCCAGCACCACGCCCTCACGCAGGCGCGATTCCTCGGCGGCAGACAGCCGGTCTTGGTTCCTCAGCCCTGCCGGCGGATGGGCCTGGTTCTGGTTGTACCAGTCGCGCGTCACCTGTTGGTCGTGATCGTCAAACTGGGTATGACCTTGCTGGTTTCCCCGGTCTTGTGCAAGAGCCACGCTGCCAGCGAAGGCCAGAATCGCGACGGCAGTCGCCGCCAACAACCGATGTGTTTTCATAAACATCCTCTCTTTCATTGGTAAATTATGGCGGGGTACCAAGCTTCGCCTCCGGGCAGTTGCTCTATTTGCGCTGGAAGACGAGGGTGATCGGCTTGTGCTCCGGCCTTACGACGCTGACCAGCATGGCGCCATCCGCGGTAAGGGTGTAGCTTTCGAGAGTAATCGCGCCGGATTGCGTGGTGGTCACCTTCAGGACGTCGTGATCCCACGTGGTCTTGCTCTTGAGGTCTTTGCCGGTGTGAATCGTGGCGTTTTTCTGGCCGTCGGTGGCGTCGCTGTAGAAGAAGGTCTCGGTGGCACCCTCATATACGAAACTGCGAGAGATGGAGATGTTGCCCTGCCGATCGCTGATCGTCACGGTGCCGGTTTGAACGACGGGCTGGCCGGCAAAATCGCTCTTGGCGGGCACCAGCGTCCAGGTGCCGTTCAGGGCGCTGTGGTCGCGCGCGAAGGCGGAGAACGCGAAGAGGAGGGTCGCCAAGACGGCTCCGGCAATTGTAGTAGTTGAATATGTTTTCATGATTCCCTTTCAGGGGCTACCATTTTCGAATGTTAGAGCACGCGCAATGCCGAACAGGTGAAGACGGTGGCGCAGGCGGGATCTGGGGATCTAGCGAAGGTTGTCGTGGAATGCCGGTTTGACCACTGGGCTGGCGGAGCAAAGACTGCACTCGTTGTGGCGGATTCTGCACGCGCGTTTCGGGGCGGACTTCGCATGGACGTTCAGGTCACCGGCGTGCTGGGGGGGGGTGGATTCCCGGGCGATACAGCCGGGTATCGGGGGTGGAAAGACCTCTCCAATTCTGGGCTGGGCGTTGCGGCCATTAGGTTCGATCTCGAGTTCGGACGAGATGAGACACCTGGGGCTGGAGGTGAATTCGCGGGCAGAGTGGGATCTCTGTGAGGTTGCCAGGCGGCGGGGGAGAAGAAGTATTCTGGCTAGGTGGGAGTCTCGGCTTGAATCCCAACACGGCGGGCGGCAAGCGGTTTCCGGGTAGCCTGATCCGCAAACACCCGTTGGTGGCGTGCTGGGTTGGGGCGTGCGTTTTTTGTGTGGTCCTTTACTGGCCGGGCCTCACGGCATGGTTCCAGCGGGACGATTTCGGATGGCTCGGCCTGGAGGCTCAAGTCCGAAGCGGAGGCTCGCTACTCGGGGCGCTGTTCGCGCCCAAGTCGCAAGGGGCGGTGCGTTTTCTGGGCGATCGCGGCTACTTTCTCGGGCTGTCCTGGGTGTTCGGCCTGAACCCGTTTGCGTTCCGTGTATGCGCCTTTCTGACGACGTTCGCCAGCCTGGCGGTGCTGATGGCGATCGTTCACCGGCTGACGCGGTCGGTGCTGGCAGCGGGCCTGGCTCCGCTGCTGTGGCTCGTGAACAGCGCGCTGGCTCCCGCTATGACTTGGAGTTCGCCATACAACCAGATTCTCTGCGGGTTCTTTCTTCTCCTCAGCCTGTGGCAACTCGAACGCTACCTGGAAACCGGCAAGAGACGCTATTACGCCGGCCAGTGGCTGACGTTTCTGGCCGGTTTCGGAGCGAACGAGATCACCATCGTGTACCCGGCTCTGGCGGCGGCCTATTGTCTGTGCCGGCGCCGGCGGATTCCAGGGAGCGTGCTGGCGCTATTCTTCGGGTCGTTGGTTTTCTTGGTCCTCGAGTTTGCTCTTATCCACCCCGCTCCCAGAACCGGCCTCTACGCCTTGTACTTCGATGGCAGCGTGATCCGGACCTTCCTGAAGCACTGGCAGAACGCGACGGGGCCTGGGCGGCTGTTTGCGCTGGGGCTGCTCGGGCGGCGAACCGGGATGTGGCTGAGCGTGGCCATCTCGGCCGGGCTTCTGCTGCACACCTGGCGGGCGACGCGCGCTAGAGATCTGAGCGCCGTCTTCTGGCTCGCCTGGTTCGTATTGGCGCTGGCGCCGGTCCTGCCCCTGCGCGATCACATCGTCGACTACTACCCCGCCGTTGCCGCCATCGGTTTGGCCGGGTTGTGCGCGGGCGCGGTTCATCGAGCACGCTGCGATGCGTCCCGCCTGCTGCGCCTCACCACGGTGGCATGGGTCGGAATATATGTGGTCTCGTCGCTGGTGGCGGCCCGGGAACTGACCACGGGTTATCACGAAGACAGCGTCATGGCCCGGTGCTTTATCCAGGAGCTGCGTCGAATCCGCGAATTGCGTCCCGGATCCACGGTGGTCGTTCAGTCCTTTGCCCCTCGTCTGCACGCTGCCGCGGTTCCCGATGAGGCTTTGCGCCTGTTTGGAGTGTCCGACGTGCGCATCCTTCCGCCCGCGGACTGCGCGAGAATCCACCGGCAGGAGGGCGTCGCGGTGTACGATTTCGACGGACGATCCCTGCGCGACGTCACAGCAGACTACCGGGACGCCGAGGCAGCCCACGGGTTTCGTGGATTTCCTCTATAGTACGTTCTATGGCGATCATCGCGGTTGCGGGGCGAAAAGGCGGGATTGGGAAATCAACCATCGTGGGGAACCTGGCGGCGGAATTCGCCGCCATGGGACACAGCGTCATCGTGCTGGACGCCGACCCGCAGCACAGTCTGGCGGTCTGGGGAGCCCAAGGCGACGGAATGCTCTCGCGCTGCGTCGAGAAGGTGAAGGGCGGCAACGCGGAGACGTTGCGGGCCAAGGCGCGCACGGCCGAGCAGGCCGCCGACATCGTGCTGATCGACACACCCCCGGGGATGTCCGATACCACCTACCAGGCCGCGCTGGTTGCCGACCTGGTTCTTCTGCCGTGCGGCCCTTCTCCGCTGGATCTGTTCGCTCTGAAGGGGGTGCTGAACCTGGCCCTGAAGGCCCGTGCGGAAAGGCGCTCCAAGAGACCGCGCATCCGGCTGGTTCCATCGCGGGTGATGATGAACACGAACCTGGGGCGTGGGCTTTCCTCCTCGCTGGAAGAGATGGGGAAGAAGGTGCTGCCGGCGATCGGCCAGCGAGTCGTGGTAGCCGAAGCGGCGACCAGCGGGCTGACAGTATGCGAGTACGCGCCCAGCTCGGTCGCTCACATGGAATTCGAGAAGCTTGCCAGAGCGGTAGAGAAGATTGTGATGCGAGGATAATCCAAGGAGGGTGCGATTCATATGGCTGAGATTCGCGCATTGGCTGCGCGGCTGGCGCGGGGGAAACTGGAGCCGTTCTCCTACGATCCCGGCCCGCTGGGAGACGAGCAGGTCGAAATCGACGTTGAATACTGCGGGATTTGCCACTCGGACCTTTCGATGTTGAACAACGATTGGCAGATCACGCAATACCCGTTTGTGCCTGGGCACGAAGCCATCGGAACGATCGCCGCGGTGGGCAGCGGCGCAAAGCTGGTTCGGGCCGGGCAAACGGTGGGACTGGGCTGGAATGCCGGAAGCTGCCTGCATTGCCGCCAGTGCCTTACCGGCAATCACAACCTTTGCGAGAACCTGGAACAGACGCTGGTCGCGAGGCATGGAGCGTTCGCGGCGAAAGTCCGGTGTCATTGGAGCTGGGCGACGCCGATTCCCGAGGGCCTGGACCGGGCCAAGGCCGGGCCGCTGCTGTGCGGCGGGATTACGGTGTTCAACCCGCTGCATCAGTGCGGCGTGCGGCCGACCGACCGGGTCGCCGTGATCGGCATCGGCGGTCTCGGCCACCTGGCGCTTCAGTTTCTGAACAAATGGGGATGCGAGGTCACCGCGTTCACCTCGACGGCCGGGAAGGCGGAGGAGGCCAGGAGAATGGGAGCGCATCACGTGATCGATACGCATTCCAGCGAGCAGTTGGGGAAGGTGGCCGGCAGATTCGATTTCATTCTGTCCACGGTGAACGTGGATCTGGACTGGAATGCGTACCTGATGGCCCTGGCCCCCAAAGGCCGTCTCCATCTGGTGGGTGTGGTCCCCGCACCGCTTCCGATTCCCGCGTTTCCGTTGATCGCCGGGCAGCGTTCGATCGGTGGAACGCCGTCGGGGGCGCCGGCCACGGTGGCCACCATGCTCGAGTTCTGCGCGCGACATGGGATCAGCCCGGTGACCGAGGAGTTTCCGATGAGCCAGGCCAATGAAGCTCTGGCGCACCTGGCGGCGGGCAAGGCCCGCTATCGCATCGTGTTGAAGAACGATCTTTAGCAGGCGGCGGGCCGGCATGCTAGGCCGAATCTACGGCGCCGGTGGTAGGGATACTCCCGACGCAAACTGTATCTGCCGTTCGCGTATCCTACTTGGGAGCCAGAGCTTTGTGCTGTTCTTGGGCGTCCTGCAACCGCCGCCTGGCTTCCGGAGCATGCACGCTGTTGGGAAACCGCTTCAAGAACTCGGAGTACAGCTGGATCAGATCCTCGTATTCTTCGCGTGTTCCCTCGAAGTCGCCGCAGCGTGGTCCATTGGATAAGCGTCCCATCCACCAGGCATAATCCGCCTGAGGGCCATCGGGCCAGATCTGGAGATACTGCTCGTACCCTTGGGTCTCCGCGACCCAGTCGGCACCGGGTTCGCACCAGGACACTCCGACGCCCAGCGCACTGGCCTCCTCAGCAAGAGGTCTCAGATCTTCGTCGCCGGGCAGCAGCTCCGACAACCGGTCCGCCGCGCGATTCACCTCCAACCACGCATGCGCTCTCCGGGCGGAATCCGGGGCTTGATCGGCTGCCGAGCGCGCCGCACGCATTTCCGCGATCTGCATCCCCGCCAGCGTTCGGATCAAAGCTTTGCGAGCAGCCCCTTCGGCTTCTCTCTCGCGGGAACTCCCCCGCACCAGCTCCGGATCGCGCAAGGGAGTCACCGGAGATAGATCGACGCCGCCGGGGGGAGGACCGAGGACCTCAATTTCGTCCACCCCAAATAGCGATCTCGCCTGAAACAACAGCATGACTTCCCGGACGCCGTCGACAGGCCGTGGCGGAGCATAGACTGTCCGCAGTCTTTCCAGTGGGATCGCTGGCGACAGAAACAGCTCCCGCGAGCCGGCTGACCTGATTTGAACCGTGAAGCTTTCCGGCGAGGGCATTCCAGAGGAGCGACTGCCTTCCACCACCACCCCGGTCACGGTTACGGGCTGGGAGAATCTGACGATCACGAAATCCTGCCGGCTGCCCGCGTACCATGAGGAGTAATTGATGCCGTTAAGGATATTGCTTCCACCGTCGAAGGCGTTCCTCACTCCATAGAACCCTTCGGCATCCGGACCCCCGTTGCGACTGCCGGCAAAGACGCGCGCGATCGAAAGCCGGCCGAGATTTACGAGTGGCGGGGCCGATTCCTGAGCCGCGCATGAGACTGCCGCAAGCACCAATAGCACAAGTACAAGCATAAGAGTATTATCGGATGTCGCGTCCGCCTTTCGACAGACCCCAAAACCATCTCCAGACACAAGATCCACTTGCCATGGCAGGTCAGAATCGGCATCCGGAGGCTATCCACGTGACCGCATGATTCCCAAACCGGAAACTGGTCCGCTACCGGCGGTTTGGCCGATTTCGTTCGGGGTGGTGGTATTCGACCAGCCGCCCTGCGCCGATCGAGACGATAAGTCAGGAGCGATCAGTGTGTTGCGTTTTGGCACGAGGAATGCTTTTCCAGTAGTTCGGTGATGGAAACTCAAGGAAAGGAGCAAACAACATGAAAACGAAATTGCTGGTTCTTCTGTTGCTTGCCGGGAGCGCAATGTTCGCGGCCACGCACGTGGTGGTGGGAATCGGTATCGGCGGGCACGGTTACTATGGGGCGCGACCGCCCGTGGTTGCGTATGCCCCGCCTTGCCCGGGTCCGGGCTACATCTGGGTTCCCGGCTACTGGTACGGAGTGGGGCCGCGCTCCCTGTGGCATGCCGGCTATTGGACGCTGCGCCCGTACGTCGGCGCCTATCGCGTGGGGCCTCGCTACTATGGCCACTACGATCGCGGATACCGACGGCGCTAGTGTGGCGCAGACCATCGTTTTCCGTGGCCTGCGACGGCCGGCAGACGACAAAAGGCGATCGTCTGCCCCACCGGCCGAACATGCGAGAATGAGGCGACGGAGGTGACGTGTGTTGCGCAGGTTGACGATCGGGCTGGGGTTGACGATCATGACATGGCCGCTGGGAGCGCAGGATCTGGCGACCTTCAAGAGCGAGTATCTCGCGGAATTGGAGTACACCAGCAGGAATGTGATCGCCATGGCCCAGGCCATGCCGGCGGAGAAGTACGGGTGGCGTCCGGGCGCGGGCGTGCGCTCGGTAAGCGAAGTCTACATGCACATCGCGACCGGGAACTTCATCCTAGTCGACATCATCGGGCAGAAGGCGCCGGAGGATCTGTACGGAAAGGCGGAAGCCAGCGGGCGGGAACGGCTGATGGCACTGTTGAAGCGTAACGCGGAGCTGGAGAAGACCGTAACCGAGAAGCAGCGCGTCGTCGCCCTGCTCGAGCGATCGCTGGCCGCGGCGCGCGAGGCTTTTGAGAAGGCCGGCGCCGCGGATCTGGACAAGCACGTGAATTTCTTCGGCCGGGACAAGACCGCGCGGGCGGTGTACCTGCGCATCCTGGCGCACGTGAACGAGCACATGGGACAATCGGTGGCCTACGCGCGGGTGAACGGCATCGTGCCGCCGTGGTCGCGCCCGGCTGCCAAGGGCGAGTGAACCGCGTTCACGCGGGAGCCGTCACTCAACCTTCCCTTGCATCGCCTGCTTGAAGAACTCGCCGGATTCAGTGAGCGCGTAGGTGTCCCAGGAGCGAAGCATGGGCGGCCCCCAATCGGGATCGAACACCCAGGCAACCCAGCCGATGCCCCGGCCCTCGAGATACTTGATGATCGCCTTCCCGTACTCACGGGTGACGTCCGAGCCCTCCTTCCTCAGCGTGAACCCGAACTCGGTCGCAAGGACGGGGAAGCGATCCGCCGCGAAGCCAAAATCCTCCTCCCACTTCGGTTCCCAGGGCTTGGTTCGCTTGTGCAGATAGGGATGGGTGACATAGCCGATGCGCTCCGCTTCGATGGGGTTGATGCGCAGCGGCGAGAGATCGTAGGCCCAATCTAAGCCCGCCACCAGGGGAATGGTCTCGCGATCGTAGGCCCGGATGAGAGCGATGAGGTCTTCATTGATCCGCTTCCATTCATCCCAGGACATTCGCCCAAGCTGGCCGTTGAACAGCGTCGGCTCGTTAAAGAGCTCGTAGAACGCCACGGTGTTGTTTCCGGCAAAGTGTCTGGCGATGGTCCGCCAGAAGGCGGAGGTTTCCGCCAGCGACGTATCGTACATGGAGTCCTGGAAAAGCCCCGCTTTCAGGTTGCCGATGGAATGCCAATCCAGCACCACGTACATACCCAGATCGGTACACCACTCGACGGCTTGATCGAGGAGCGCGAGGTATCCGGCGGGGGTTTTCTCCCGCCAGGCGATGGGATGCACCGGAATACGGACCAGGAGCGCGCCCATTTGCTTGATCTTGATGAAATGCTCCTTGTTCCAATGCCCCTGGCTCTCGAGCTTCTCGGGATCGGAGATGCCCAGCCCGCGGAACAGCACGGGGTTCCCTTGCGGGTCGACGAACTTGTTCCCCCGCACCGAGATCAGCGGCAGTTTCTTGGCATTCGGGCTTTTCGGTGGCTCTCCCACAAAAGGGGCATTCCACCAGTGATAGACCTTCTTGTCCTGGGCGGTTTGAGCAATCGCCGCGGTGGAGCCGCACAGCAGCGCCAGACTGACCGCAACGGTGCCTGTCAGTGTTCTCATTCGATACCTCTCAAGAAGTCGTCACGCTTCGCCGTCTGCCCGGAGCGCCCGTGCGCCGGGATTCCCATTTTGCCATGTCCGGCGGGCCGGCTTCTGGTCCGCCGGTTCAGCCGTAGGGGTTTTCGTCGGCGCTGGGGCCGTAAATGGGCGGCACGGCGATGTCCAGGAGGCGCATATAGACGCTGAGTTGACCGCGGTGGTGGCAGAGATGGTTGAGGAGAGGATAGCGGTAGACGCCGATACGAGGCATCGTCATGACGGGTTGGCCGGTCTTGATGAGGGACCAATTCTTCATCATGGCGGCGTCATCCATTTCGCCGAGGATGGCCTTCGCCTGGGCTACGCTTTCCTCGAAGGCGGCCATGATGGCAGCCGCGGTTTCCGGCGGGGGCGCCAGGGAGAAGCTCTCGTAATCCATTGTGTCGCGCGCTCCGACCTGGGCCACGAACCCGGGGATCGTGGCAATGTGGTTGGCGAGTTGGCCCAGGCTCATGGACCTGGCGTGCGGCTTCCAGGAGAGCTTGTCGTCGGGGACGCGCGCGAGCAAAGCCCGGGTGGTCTTGGCTTCCTGCTCGAGTTCACTGATGAGTGTATCGGCGAGAGACATGGGGTCGAACTCCTTTCCAAAACGGTCCGCGCACAGGCTGAAGGCCTGTGCCACGGACTAGGGATGAACGTAACCACAGGATAACAAGTCAGGCTTCTATGGCGCCGGGCAAAGTCCGTGGTAAAAGGGGCAGCGCCGGCAGTGGTCGCCGGGATTGATCGGGAAGCGCATCTCCGATTGCGCGCGCTGCAACGCACGGACCGACTCCCGCGCCGCGTCCAGTTCCGCGGGTCCCACGCCCACGCGAACCACCACGTCCGGGCGCAGAAAGTACAGCAGCGCTTGATCCGGCGGCCGGCCTGCGAGGCGCTGGAGCGCCAGCGCGTATAGGTGCAACTGAGGCGCATAGTCCCGCGCCCGCCCGGCTGCCCCGGCGGCATCCACATCGTCGGTCTTATAGTCGACCAGCACCAGTTGCCCGACCTCCTCGAACCACAGATCGATGCGTCCCTCGACGACGACATCTTCGATGGCCAGCAGGAAATCGAACTCGCGTTCCACGCGCGCCGCGACACGCGCGCGCTGCGCCAGAGGGCTCTTCTGGAACCGGCTGGCGAGTTCGCACGCCAGATCCGTGGCGTTGGCAACCGGAACCGCGGCCAGCAGATCGTGCACCTGGCGCCCCAGCTCGCTGGCATCGACCGGCTCGTCCTCCGCCTCCCGCACGCGCGAAATCTGGCCGCGGGGCGCGGCCTGCCAGCCCAGGTAGCGGCCCAGGTAATAGCGGCGGGGGCAGGAGCGAAACAGCGCAATCGAGGTCACCGACGCTTTCGCATCGTACTGGCCACTCAGCACGGGCCGAGCCAGCCCCGGTTCGCCTTCCACGGGAGCCGGCGCCGCCGCGACGGGAGCGGCCTCGCCGACTCGATCCGCGCATAGCACGCGCACTGGAAACCGCCGCTTCCCGCAAGCCGTTCCCGCCTCGTGAACGTGAGGCACGTTGCCGGCCGCGCTCAGGTCCAGTTCCAGTCCCGACGCGACCTTATCCGCCCAGTTGGCCGGCCCGCGCTTGGTGGCCGCGAAGGAAAGCACCAGGTGCTCTTCGGCCCGCGTCATCGCCACGTACAGCAGCCGGTTCTCTTCTTCGCGCGATTTGCGCCGCAGGTCCTCCGAGAAGACGGTGTACGGAAGATCCTTCACCGGCTCGCCCGAGACCGGGTCCAGCCAGCGCGCCACCAGGCCCGCCGAGGGCGAAAAAGCCAAGGGCGGGGAATCGTTCGCCACGCCTTTGTGCAGGGCTGCCAGGAACACCACGGGGAATTCCAGGCCCTTCGCGCTGTGGATGGTCATCAGGCGCACCGCGTTCGAGGAGTCCTCCGGCGGCGCGCTAGGCTCGTCCGGGTCCGATTCCCGCAGGAACTCGAGTTCCTCGACCAGCCGGCCGAGCGGCCGCGGATGTCCGTCGAACCACTCCCGCAGCCGCCCCAGAAGCTTCTTCAGATTGGCGCGGCGGCGCGGGCTCAGAGCGTTCTCGTATCCCGCCGCGTCGATCGCGCGCAGCAGCAGGCGGTCCGGCGCGACGTCATCGGCTTCCGCGCGCATCGTGCGAAGCCGGTCCTCGAACGCGCGCAGCCGCTCGAGATCCCCTGCATCGAACACCGCCGCATCCACACTGCCCAGCCTGCCCAGCGCCGCGCCGAGGTTGCCGAGTTGCTTCAGCCGGTACAAGGTCTCGTTCCGTACTCCAACCAGCGGCGAGCGCAGCACCGCCGCCATGCTGATCTCGTCCCTTGGATTCCGGACCACCCTCAGCAAGTGAACCAGGTCGGTGACCTCTTGCTCCTCGTAGAAGCGTTTCCCCCGTCCGATCAGGTACGGAATCCCCAACTCGTGCAGCGCGCTCTCCAACGGCGGGAGTGCGTTGACGTTACGCACCAGGACGGCCATGTCAGCGAGGCGCGCCGGCCGAGCCGCAGATTGCCCGGCCTCGGTCAGCGTCAGCCCTCCTTCGAGTTCGCGGATGCGCCGGGCGATCAATCGCCCTTCCATCTCCGCCGCCTCCTGGGTGGTCTGGGCCAGTGCGGCGATCACCTCCACCGAGGGCGCCTCCTTCTCGCCGAACGGCCGCGCGGCCTCCAGTTCCGGCGGCTCGATCCCCTCCGCGCCCCGCAGAACCGTCTCCGCCGCATAGAGAATAGCGCCGCGGCTGCGGTGGTTCTGAAGCAACTCGTCCACCACCCCGCCCTGCGCCCGAACGCCGTCCCGGTACTTCTTGAAGACCTCGGGATCGGCGTGTCGGAAGCCGTAAATCGACTGGTTGACGTCGCCGACGGCGAAGAACCC
Organism: Bryobacteraceae bacterium; assembly: GCA_050008465.1. Classification (GTDB taxonomy): domain Bacteria; phylum Acidobacteriota; class Terriglobia; order Bryobacterales; family Bryobacteraceae; genus Fen-330. The sequence goes on along the minus strand of JBEKMO010000083.1, from coordinate 5,965 downwards.
GTTTGGTCTGCGAACCAATTCGATCAGCAAGGCTTGCAGCGGGTTGGTGTCCTGCAACTCGTCCATCAGGACTTCGTCGAAGCTGTCGCGAACGCGCGTGCGCAGCGCCTCGCTATCGCGCAGCAACCGGATGGCGGACTCCTCCAGGTCCGCGAAGTCGAGCGCGTTCCGGGCCTGTTTGCGCCCCCGGTAGGCCCGATCCAGCCTCTCCAGGGCGTCGAACAAAAGCGCCCGCTGCGGAGCGTAGTATTCCGCGATGAGGGCCTGGCGGGCCGCCGGCGCCAGGCTCCGCTTCAGGGCCTTGAGGGCCTCGTAGACCGGGTTGTTCTTCCTCAACGTGGTCAGGTTGCAGTCGAATTCCCCCAGCACGCTGAAGTGCCGCAGCCCCACCGGCGCACCCTCCAGCGCCAGGAGCCGGACGCCCCACTCCTGGATCTGGGCCAGCGCCTGCTTCTGGCTCTGGCTCCAGTCCCGGGGCCGCTCCGAGACGATCCACCGGACCGAGTGAAGCAACGCCGGAAAGGCCGCGGCGCTGGCCGCCGCTCTGTGGACCGCGCCCTGGCGCACGTCCAGCGCAGTGACTCTCATGGCCTGGTAGACACCCATCAGCCCGCGCACCGGGTCGTCGAGATCCAGCGCCAGCAGGAGCGCGCGCATAGCATCCGGGTTTTCCTCGAACATGCCATCCAGGGCCTCTTGCGCCGCGCCGGCAAGCTCCTCGCTGGCGCCGGTCGCGTTCAGCACCTCGAACCGCGGATCGATGCCGGCCTCCAGGGAATGCTCCCGCAACAGGTGCGCGCAAAACGCATCGATGGTGTACACCGGGGCGCGCTCGATTTCGAGGCGCAGTTGCCGGCGCCCGACGAAGTCGCGCGCCAGCCTCTCCTTCAGCTCGTTCGCGGCCTTCTCCGTAAACGTGACCGTGAGGATGCGCAGGGGCGAGACACCCTGCCCGACCAGCCGCCGGAAGCGCTCCACCAGCACCCGCGTCTTGCCCGAGCCCGGTCCGGCCACTACGCAGACATCCTGTCCGCGTCGCTCGACGGCAGCCTGCTGCTCCCTGGTGAGCGTCACTCCGCAGCCCCCTCCGCCACGGCCGGGGCCGCCACGCCGATCACGCGGCAGACGTCCAGGAACGCGCAGTGGTCGCACCGCTCGGGATCCTCGGGCGCGGCCTCGACGCGTCCCCGCCGGATCTCCCCCGCGGCCCGCAAGGCGGTGGCGCGCGCCGCCTCGAGCTGTTCCCAGAGCGCCTGGGGAGTGCAGGCCGTACCCACGCCCTCGAATCCGGGCAGGCCGATGTGCCAGCCATCCAGGTTCACTTCGCCGCGCAGCCCACAGTAGAACATGCCCGCCGGCGTGTATCCGTATACCCGGTTCAGGCCCAGCAGATAGAGGGCCCCCTGCACGTGCCTTCCGGTCTCGTATCCCTGGACCCGGTTGCGGATGCCTTGCGCTCCGCTGTACTTGAAGTCGAACACCACCGCCCGCCGGTCCCGGCTGACCTCGAACCGGTCGATGCGCCCGCTGATCCCCACGCCGTCGCCCAAAGAGAACCGGATGCTCTCTTCCGTCAAGACCTTCCAGCCTTCCAGGTACAACGCCTCGGCCAAATAGCGGTGCAGGTCTCGCAACATGTTCAGGCGCGCCAGTTCGGTGCGGCAGCCGGCGGGCACCCGCTCCCGCGTGCATGCCTGCTCGAAGACACGCTGGAAAACCGCGTCCAGAGGCTCCTTGGTGCGCTCGAAGTCCGAGAGCGCCTGGTGGACGATCTGGCCCTGAAGCAGGGGGCCGAGCCGGTCACCCGGCCGCGGGGGCGGCTCCTTCAGTCCCAGCGTGTGCGCCACAAAGAACTGAAACGGGCATTGCAGAAAGCTCTCGATGGCGCTCGGCCGCAGCGTCTCGTGCTGCGCGCGGAGGATTTCGATGAGATCCTGGTCCTCGAGATATCGCGAGGTTGGCCTCCCGGCCGCCGGGACGCAGGCGGGGAGGCCGCCACGGGCCTCGGCCGGCGCCGCCGTGAGCTTATCCAGAAAGAACGAGGGCAGGTTCGGCTCGCCTTTCGAGTTGTACCGCGGATAGCTGAGCAATAGCTCGGAAGTCGCCCGCGTGGTGGCGACCTCGAACAGGAACTCCTCCTCGCGCTGCCGGGCGGCGGCTGTCTCCAGGCTGAGCCCCGCCTCGTTCAAGGCGCGGCGCGCGGCGTCCGGAAGGATCGGCCCGGAGGTGTGGTAGACCGGGAACTGCTTCTCCAGCAGCCCGCAGACGAACACCGCCGGCAGCTCCCACTGCCGCGCCTCGTACACATCCATCACATGCACGACGTTGCGCCGCCCGTCAGCCACGCGAAGCTGGGCGCCGCCGAGCACCAGAGTCGCCGCCCGCCAGAACTCGGGGAACGGGATGGGCTCGCCGCCGGGCAGGGCGTGGCCAGCCTCCTCGACCGCCGTCTCGAACGCCTCGAGGGCCGCGGCTTGCCCCCGCCACATCGCTGCCGTCTCATGCGGGACGGCGTCGCTCGCCGCCGGGGGCCGCACCAGGCTGCGCAGCGTCTTGGAGGCGTCGGTCCACTGCGCCGGCGACCGGCGCAGCGCCGCCCACTGCTCGAGCGTGGCGAAACGATCCAGCAAAGCGTGCAACCGGGGGTCGTCCGCGAGTTCGCGCAAGGCATCCAGTCCCTGGCCCGGCAGCCGCTCCATGACGGCGAACTCGAGACGGTCGCACGCGGGCGTCGTTCCAAACCCCGAGGGCGCCATCTTCAGCACTTCGAGCGTGGCCCGGTGATCCCAGCCGCCCAGCATCGCCTCCACCACCCCGGTGAGGTACCGCAGGATCGAGTGCCCGGCCAGCGGTTCGGAGAAATAGAAGCGCGCCGGGATTCCAAACCGCTCCAGCACCGCACGGAGCAACGGGAGGTAGGGCGCCCGGCGGCGCAGGACGATCCCGATCTCGCGGAACTGCCGTCCTTGGTCCACCTGTTCGAGAATGCGGCGCGCGATTTCTTCCACCTCCTGTTCGATGGTGGAGGCTGTAACCAGGGTCGTGCGAGGCGCACCACGCGGCGTGCCATTCGCCTCGCGCTGGACGAACCCCATCCCCGCCAGAGACGCCCGCGCATCCTCGGAACCTTCCCAGGAGGGCAGCGCGACTGTGAGGTCGGCGTGGGAGCGAATCGCATCCAACAGGTTCAGTTCGGGGTCGCTCAGAGTAAAGAACCCGTCCAGGAAGACCTGGTGGATGAGGCCCAGCCCGCGCGCCCGGATTTCCTCCGCCGCGCATCGGAGGCGGGCCGCCCGCGGCGCCCATCCGCAACGCAATAGTTCACGCTCGACATCCTGGTAAACCGCCAGGAAGGCCGCGGCCAGCGGGGCCTCCGGAACCCCCGCCTCCAACACCTGCGTCAGCCGCCAACAATCGCAGCCCCCCGAGGAGAATTCCTCGATCAGGTCCGCCAGGCTCGCCCGAAACCCCGGCAGGTGAGCGACGCGCGCGAACTGCTCCGGCATCCTGGCCGCAAGCGCGCGGTCCACCAGCAGTTCCAGGCAAGCAGGGGGAACTTCGGGGTAGTCCTGAACCCACGGCGCGATGAACCTGGACAAGGTCTGGATCAGGCCAGGGCGCAGAAGGAACCCTTCCCGCGCCATCTGATGCCGCAGGTGCTCGGCCATCGTGGCGGTAGGGACCAGCAGGCGGAAATCGCTAGCGCCGCGGCGCACCGCCGCACGCACCCGCTCGAGGATCTGGCGGCTCTTCCCCGACCCCGGCGGACCGGTTAGTACGAGCATTCAGCGCTAAGTATAACTCGGAGCCGGCCTGTGACTTGTGAACGGCGGCCTGTAGCCTGTGGCCTGTGGCCTGTGGGTCCGAACTGGCGTTCACCTGCTTCGCCCCGGAGGCGGTCGCCTGTGGCTTGTGGCCTGTGGCTTGTGGCTTATAGATCCCACAACGGCGCACCGGCTTGCGCTCTCTGAGGCGGCAGCAGGTGCGCCGTGGCTTGTGATCCACAGGCCACAAGCCACAAGCCACAAGCTATTGGATGATCTGCGCTCGGAACACGTACACGCGCGTGGACGGGTTGCGGTACACGTCGCGGCTCACACCCGTCTTGTGCGCGAGGGCGTCCAGGAACTGCGGCGCGGTCCAGTTCCGTTCGGTCGCCACCTGGGGCAACAGCAAACCGTGGTGCCGCCCAGCCTCGAGCAGAGCCCCGTGCTCGTTGACGCGAAAGCCGTCCAGGTCCGCCAAGCGCTTGAACGGAGAGAGCACGGAGATCTCCACTTCCAACCCTGCTTCGCCCTTCCCGACGGGCCGGAACCGCGAATCTTCCAAGGCCGCCGACAACGTGAGGACAGGAACGGTCTGCCACAACGGCTCCGCGGAGGCGCGCCGCCCGACGCAGCCGCGCAAGTCGCCCTTGCTGTGCAGGGTGACGAAAACCCCCGCACGCCGCTCCAGCCCGGGCGTGATTCGCTCCGGCGGGATGGGCTTGCGCTCCCCAGTGTTCACGTAATGCTCGAGGGTCTTCCGGGCGCTGGCCACGAGCAGCGCCTGGTCCTCCGGTCCGAGGTGAAAGGACCGCGCCGGAAAGTACCCCAGAGCCCCGTAGCTGACCGAGTGCTGGAAATCGCCAGTAATGTCGCCCGACGTCTGGTAATCGAGTGTCTCCTGGAAGATCTCATCGGTCTCCAGCGGCCGCAGGGTCTCCAGCAGCAGGGCGATCGGGTCGTACCCGCACACCGTCGAGCCGGTGGACTTGAGCGTCGCGAAGAACAGATCGGACGACAGGCTGCTGGCGGCCTGGATCACCGAATCATCGAGGTCCCGCAGCCGCTCGGCCACCCAGTCGTTGACCGGGAACGGCTGGTAGTCGAACGCGCGGCCGTAGTGCGTCAGATCCGAACTTGCCACCAGCACGGTGCCGGGCCGGATCAGGGCCGCGAGCCGGCGCGCCGCGGCAACCCGGGCCTGCGTGTCGAGACTGCTGACATAGACCGGCACGATCCTGGCCCCGGGCGCCGCCCGCTGCAGCAGCGGCAACTGGATCTCGATGGAATGGTCGCAGAGGACCGCTTCGGGCAGGGAACGGTATTCGCCTCCATCCAGCAGGGCGCGCGTGGTCTCACGGTCCACCGCGACCTCCCCGAGCGGCGTCCGGTAGGCGTCGAGTTCCGGAATCCATGCGCCCGGCGCGGCGCCCCGGTGCGCGAACCCGAGCAGCACAACCCGCTCGGGCGGGCTGGCGCGCAAGTGCCGATAGGCGGCTGCCGCGACCGTGCCCGAGTAGATCAGGCCGGCGTGCGGTACGACGAAACCGGCGGCGTTCGGCGCCAGGTACGGTCCCGTTCGCCGTTCCGAGCTCTCGAACAGGCTGTCCAGTAATTGGTCCAGCTCGGAGGGATCCCCTGGATACCAGGAACCGCTGTAGGGCGAGAGGTGAGAGACAGCCGACTGCATGGCGCACTCTCCTTGCCTGCTATTGTAGAGCCAACCACACTCCGGTGGCACAGGCCATTCCGCCTGCGCCGGTCAGGCGACGGCGCGGATGTCTTCCAACATGCCGCGGACGGCGAGCGTCCCCGGGTCGAAGCCATTCCGGCGCAGCGCTTCGCGGACCTCGCCGAGCCTTCCCGCCCAGGCGGGGAACTCGACCACGGTGGTGAGGGCATCGTGGTAGATCTGGGGATTAATCGGGAATTCCAAGCGGGCCAGCGCTTCCAGCGCTTGTTCGAGCAAGCGCGGCTCAATGGCAATCCTCACGGAAACCAACTCGCCCTCAGTCCCGCGCAACGCGGGGCTCGGTGTGGCGCCTTCGGGCCAGACGCTCATAGTGCCTCCAGTGCAGGCTAAACACAACGGCTTAAGTAATTGCGCATAGACGACGGAGGGTGTCGTTCCGCCTGTCCCAGGTTGCGAACTCCGATTCGACGGCTGCGGTGACTTCTTCCAGCTTCCCAAAATAGCGATT
>JBEKMO010000082.1:0-22768 GCA_050008465.1 Bryobacteraceae bacterium | reverse complement strand
GCGGTGGTGACCGAGCCGCGGCTGGTGCTCTACGACTCGCCGACGGCGGGCCTGGACCCGATCACGGCGTACACCATCATCGCCCTGGTGGTCAAGGAGCGCGACCTGAAGAACACCACCACGGTGATGGCCACGCACCGATACCAGGACGGCCACTTCCTGGCGACCTCGCGGTACAACCGCGAGACGGGGCAGATCGAGCAGCTCGGCGAGCGGGATGGCGGGAACGGGGCGCGCACGACGTTCATGGTCCTGCGCGAGGGACGGCTGGCATTTCAGGGGACGCTGGCGGAGTTGAAGGCGTCGGCGGACCCGTACGTATCCAAATTCGTAAAGCGCGAAGATTGAACTTATGCCTGCGGCGAAAAAGGTGAGGTGGGCGCAATTGCGGGTCGGGGTGATGGCAATTGTGGCTATGACTATCCTGGCGGTGCTGATCTGGCTGTTCACCGGCCAGACCTCCTTCTGGCAGCGGTACGCGAACATTTATTCCTACATGCGGGATTCGGCGGCGCTGGCCGACGGGGCGCCGGTCCGGCTGAACGGCATTCTGATCGGCAGCGTAAAAGGGGTGGAGCTGACGCGATCGACCGATCCGAACCGCGTGGTGCGGGTGGTGATGAAGGTGGAATCCAACAGGCTGAGCGAGATCCCGGTGGATTCGGTCGCGGGGATCGCGGCGGAGAACGTGCTGGGGACCAAGTACATCAACATCGCCAAGGGACGAAAACCGCAGACCGTTCAGCCGGAAGGCGAGTTGCCGAGCGAGCCTTCGACCGAGATCGAGGACCTGGTGAAGAAGGGCTTCGGCCTGTTCGATTCGGCGCAGGCGATTCTGAACCGGCTGGACAAGATCGTTTCTCAGGTGGAGTCGGGCCAGGGCACGATCGGGAAGTTCCTGATCGACGACGAGTTCTACAACCGGCTGGTGGCGACGGTGGCGGAGTTCCAGAAGATCACGGTGGCGATGTCGAGCGGCAAGGGTACGATGGGCAAGTTGCTGTACGACGAGGGCCTGTACAACGACGCGCGCGCGTCCCTCCAGCACCTGGACGCGGTGATCCAGGAGTTGCAGCAGGGCCAGGGAACGGCGGGCAAACTGCTGAAAGACCCGGCGCTGTACGACGAGACCCGCGCCAGCATCGCGGAGTTCCGGAAGATCCTGGACGATCTGAACGCGGGCAAGGGGACGGCGGGCAAACTGCTCAAAGACGAGACGACCCACCAGCAGATCCAGAGCGTCCTGAGCAGGCTGGACACCGCGCTCGAACGGCTGAACTCGGGACAGGGGACGCTGGGGCAGATGATGGTGAACCCGCAGCTCTACGACTCGATGAAGGGCCTGACCGCGGAGTTGCGCTCGCTGGTCGCGGACATCCACAAGAACCCGAAGAAATTCCTGCGGATCAAGCTGGGGCTGTTCTGAGGCAGCTCGTAGTCAATGCCGATGATTTCGGCTTCACGCGCGACGTGAACGCGGGCGTTGTCGAGGCCTGCGAGCGCGGGATCCTGCGCGCGACCACGCTGATGGCCAACGGCGCGGCGTTCGAGGACGCGGCGCGGCTGGCGCGCGCGAACCCGGGACTCGATGTCGGCTGCCACCTGGTGCTGGTGCGGGGGCGCTCGGTGGCGAGGCCGGAGGCGTCGCTACCCGCGAGCGTCGCGGAGCTGGTGCGGGCGATGGCGCTGCGGCGGATCGCGGTCTACGAAGAGCTGAGCGCGCAGGTGCGGCGAATCCTGGAGGCGGGGCTTCAGCCGACGCACCTGGATACGCACAAGCACACGCACCTGCTGCCGCCGGTGCTGGAGGCGGTGGCGCGGGTCGCGGAGGAGTTCAAGATTCCCTGGGTGCGGCGGCCGTTCCAGGTTCCGCTGCTGCGGCGGCGTTTCCGCGCGGTGCTCGAGCGCCATGGGTGCCGCACCACCGACCACTTCGCGGGCTTCCGGCTCACCGGCCGGCTGGGCACGCGCGAGTTGGTGGATCTCATCCGGCGGCTGCCGGAGGGGACTACCGAGCTGATGTGCCACCCGGGCCGCTGCACCGAGGAACTCCGCGCCGCCCACACCCGGCTCAAGCGAAGCCGGCAGGCTGAACTGGAAGCCCTGACCGCACCCGAGGTACGCGAGGCCATCGAGCAGGCCGGCGTGCGGCTGGTGAGTTACCGGGAGTTGTAGGGGGGCGGTCGCGAGGGCTTGACGAAGTGCATCGAGATGCGCTCAGATACGAGAAGAGAGGGCGTCAGGCGCCACTTTATTGTCATGAACTCGGGCTCGAGTGATGAGGACCGCCTGCGAGACCAGAATCCGGCGCCGGTTCCGACGATTGACTTCAGGGAGTTCGTGCCGAAGGAGATCCTCCCTCTCGAGAATCCGCAAACCGATATCCCACGAATCGCGAAAGACGAGCGGCTTGTCCGCCTGATCGAAAACGCAATCCAGGGCATTCCCACGACTCACAGGATGTGCCGCGGGGACGCTCGCCACATGCGGGACTTGAGACCTGAAAGCGTTCACTTGGTGTTGACCTCGCCCCCGTACTGGACCCTGAAGGAGTATCGGGACTCCGATGGGCAGATGGGTCACATCGAGAGTTACCAGGAGTTCCTCAGCGAACTGGACAAGGTCTGGACCCACTGCTACCGAGCCCTCGTGCCGGGCGGACGGCTGGTATGTGTGGTCGGGGATGTTTGCCTGTCTCGACGGCAGAACGCAGGCCGGCACACGGTTGTGCCGCTGCACGCTTCAATCCAGGAGCACTGCCGTCTCATCGGCTTTGACAACCTGGCACCCATAATCTGGCACAAGATTTCAAATGCGGTCTACGAGGTCGATAACGGTCCGGGCTTTCTGGGGAAGCCGTACGAACCGAACTCCGTGATCAAGAACGACATTGAGTTCATCCTCATGGAACGGAAACCGGGTGGGTACCGGACGCCCGAGACGATGACGAGAGTGCTGAGCGTCATTTCCGCCGACAACCACAGGAAATGGTTCCAGCAGATTTGGACCGGGCTGACGGGCGCTTCGACTCGGTACCATCCAGCACCGTATCCACTGGAGCTTGCCGATCGGTTGATCCGGATGTTCAGCTTTGTGGGTGACACCGTCCTCGATCCCTTCCTTGGGACAGGCACGACGACAGTAGCAGCGGCCAAGGCCGGGCGAAACAGCATCGGTTTTGAAATCGACGAGCACTACTTCGATCTGGCACACAAGCGAATTGCCAACGAAGTTTCCTCCCTGTTCAGCAGAGTCGCAATCCAGGTAGAAAGGCAGACGCCCCCCGATGAATCCCCCCCGGCGACTGGAGCAGAGACTGCGCACCGCGATCCGGCAGTTCTGGGCCACTCGTGAAACACAAGCGCTGAAGCAAGGCGCCACCACAGGAGCCAAGGACGCAGGCGCTCGGGCCGCGGTGACCGGCGGAGCCCAGATGGATGGGTTCATCGGGCTCATCCGGGATGTTCTGTGCGAGCACGGATTGCCTGACGCTCAGGTGCACTGCGAAAAGGCGCTGGAGCTACCAGGGTGGTATCGGCCTGAGAAGAAGTGGGACCTGCTGATCGTGGCGGATGACCGTCTGATTGCCGGGATTGAATTCAAGTCACAGGTCGGCTCCTTCGGCAACAACTACAACAACCGGACGGAAGAGGCGATAGGCAGTGCAGCGGACCTCTGGGCTGCCTACAGGGAAGGTGCATTCGCGCCGTCTTCGAAGCCGTGGCTCGGCTACTTGATGCTACTCGAGAACGCTCCTGGCTCAACTGTCCGAGTGCGAGCCCGTGAGCCGCATTTCAGGGTGTTCCCGGAGTTCAGAGACGCATCGTACGCGCGGCGATATGAGATCCTCCTTACGAAGTTGGTGCGGGAGCGACTGTATGATGGCGCCTGCTTCTTGATGTCTGATGCAGCGAACGGGCTGAGAGGGGCCTACCATGAGCCTGCGCCAGAGTTGAGCTTTCAGAACTTCGTTGAATCCTTACTTGGGCGGGTTATCGCCTCGACCAGAACCAAGAAGTGAGCCAGTAGCAGGTGCCGCTGCTGTTGCATGCTCGCAACGGAGCTGTCTGAAGCGCGGGGCTACTGTTTGGGTTCCAGTTCGATCTCGATGCCTCCGACCATCATGGCCACCAGGTTGTAGACCCAGCATCCGATGGCCGTAAAGACGAAGCCGACGATGGCGTAGAGCAACGGCAGAAGCAGCGCCAGAAGGCCGAACGGGTTCGCGCGTTCGCCTCCGAAGACCATCAAGATGAAAGTGAGCGGGATGACGATCACGGCGCTGATCAGCAGGTACATGGCCGCGGCGAACTTGGCAGCCTGAAAGACTCCAATATGTTTGATCTCGTGCATGGGCTGAAAGCCTTTCCCCAGAGCCTCCCCCGGTGAGGTTGCTGGTCTCTGAGAGTGTATCACCAAGAAGGGCGGGCTAGGAGAGCGGCTTGTGGCTTGTGGCCTGTTGATCCCGCGACGGCGCGCCTGCTTCGCACCATCGGTGCACCTCGCCCTGTGGCCGGTCGCGCAGCGCCGGGAACCGCAGCGGGACCCACAGGCCACAGGCTACAAGCCACAAGCTCTTTATGTCAAAATGTTAATTATCCACATCTGGAATGTTCTACCTATGAGACTGGTTGTGATTGTGGCCTCAATTCTTTGCTTGTCCGCGCGGGCGATGGCCCAGAGCGCGGCGCAGAACCCGTTTGCCGGCGGGGTGCCGTCGGGGCAGCCGGCGGCCGGAGTCCTGGCTCTGACGCTCGCGGAGGCGATGGAGCGGGGGCTGAAGTACAACCTCGGCCTGGTGCTCGGCCAGCAGGGCACGCGGACGGCGGAGGCGGTGCGGCTGCGGGCTCTCAGTGGGCTGCTGCCCAACGCCGGCATTCGCGTCTCGGAGACGGCGCAGCAGATCAACCTGGCGTCGCTCGGGTTCTCGGGCTTTCCCGGCATCCCCCAGATCATCGGCCCGTTCAGCGTGGTGGATGCCCGGGCGTTCCTGACGCAGCCGGTCCTGGATCTGGCGGCGCTCTACGGGGCGCGGGCCGAATCGGCGGGCGTCAAGGCGGCGCAGTTCTCTTACGAGGACGCCCGCGACATTACGGTTCTGACCGTTGCCTACCTTTACTTGCAGGCCGTGGCGGGGCAGGCGCGCATCGAGGCGGTGCGCGCCCAGTTTGCCACCGCCGAGGCGCTCTACAAGCGCGCCGCCGACATGAAGAGCGCCGGGGTGGCGGCGGGCATCGACGTGCTCCGCGCCCAGGTGGAAATGCAGGCGCAGCAGCAGCGGCTGATTTATTTCCGCAACGAGTTCGAGAAGCAGAAACTCAACCTGGCGCGGGCCATCGGACTGCCGGTGGGCCAGCAGTTCAACCTCGCCGACCCGTTGTCCTACGCGCCGCCCCCGGCGCTCACCTTCGAGCAGGCGGTGGAGGAGGCCTATCGTTCGCGGGGCGACTATCGCAGGGCGCTCGAGCTGGTGAGCGCGGCGGAATCGGCGCGGCGGGCGGCGCAGGCGGAGCGTTACCCGACGGTCGCGCTGGACGGCAACTACGGGGCGGTTGGGCGAAGCCCGGGCCAATCCCACGGCACGTTCGTGGCGGAGGCCAGCCTGACGATCCCGGTGTTCCAGGGCGAGCGGGTCAAGGCCGCGGTGCTCGAAGCCGACGCGCGGCTGGAGCAGCGGCGGGCGGAGCTCGAGGATCTTCGCGCCGCGATCCACTACCAGGTGCGCACGGCGTTTCTGGACCTGACGGCAGCGGGCGAGCAGGTCGTGGTGGCCCGGAGCGCGGCCGATCTGGCGGCGCAGCAGCTCGCGCAGGCGCAGGACCGGTTTGCAGCGGGCGTGGTGAACAACGTGGAGGTTGTACAGGCCCAGGAAGCCGTCGCCACGGCGAATGAGAACTATATCAACGGCCTGTACTGGTACAGCCTCGGTAAGGCATCGCTCGCGCGCGCGCTGGGCGGTGCGGAGAAGAGAGCCAAACAATTCTTGGGAGCGCAGTGATGGCGGACCTCGCCGAAATCGAAAAGCAATCCGGGCAGGAGACCAACCCAACGCGGATGGAGCGGCGTCAGGGCTTCTTCCGGGAGCACCCGCGGGCAAGATGGGGGCTGCTGGCGGCGGTGATCCTGGTGGCCGCAGCGGCGTATGCCGTTTGGAGCTACTACTCGACCCGGGAAAGCACGGACGATGCGCAGATCGATGGGCACATCAATCCGATCAGCGCGAAGGTGGGCGGAACGGTGCTGGCTGTGCACGTGAACGACAACCAGTACGTGGAGGCGGGGGCCTTGCTGGTCGAGATCGACGCGCGGGACTACCAGGTATCGCTGGAGCACGCGCGGGCCGACGCCGAAGCCGCGCGTGCCACGGCGCGGGCGGCCCAGACGGGCGTGCCGATCACCAGCACCGCCACCGCGAGCCGGCTCAGCGCGGCGCAGGCGAACGTCGAGGCGGCGCAGGCCGGGATTGCCGCGTCGCGGAAGGAAGTGGACGCCGCGCGCGCGCAATTGGGCTCGGCCCAGGCGCGGCTGCGTGAGGTCGAAGCGCGCAGCACGCTGGCGCAGCAGAACCTGGCGCGAATGAAGCAACTGGTCGAGCGGGACGAAATCCCGCGGCAGCAGTACGACACGGCCGTCTCGGAGGCGCAAGCCGCCGCCGCCGCGGTGGATGCCGCGCGTGCCGCGGTGGCCCAGGCCGAGCAGGGCGTTCCGGTTGCGGAGAGCCACGTGGCGCAGGCGCAGGCGGCGCTGGCGCAGACCCAGGCGGGCGTGCGGGGCGCCCAGACCGGGCCGGAGGAAATCGCCGTGAGCCGCGCGCAGTCGGGCTCGGCCGAGGCCAAGGCGGAGTTGAACCGGACGACGGTGGCGCAGGCCGAGCTGAACCTCCAGTACACGAGAATCATGGCGCCGGTGAGCGGGGTGGTGAGCCGGAAGACGGTGGAGGTCGGGCAGGTGATCCAGCCGGGGCAGCCGCTGCTGGCCGTCGTGCCGCTGGAGGACGTCTGGGTGACCGCCAATTTCAAGGAAACGCAATTGAAGCAGATGCGGCCGGGGCAGCCCGCGGCGATCTCGGTGGACGCGTACGGGGGGCGCGAATTCCGGGGCCACGTCGACAGCATGGCCGCGGCCACGGGCGCGCGGTTCAGCGTGCTGCCGCCGGAAAACGCGAGCGGCAACTACGTCAAGGTGGTGCAGCGCGTGCCGGTGAAGATCGTCCTGGAGCGGGACCAGGACCCGCAGCACCGGCTTCGGCCGGGCATGTCGGTGGAGGCGACGGTGTTCACCAAGTAGCGCCATGATTCGTACGGTCACCATCGGGGGCGAGTACGGCAGCGGCCGGGCGGAAATCGCGCGCCGGCTGGCCGAGAAGCTGGGGTGGAGACTGCTGGACAGCGCGCTGATCCAGCAGATCGCCAGCACGGCGCACGTGGACCCGTCGCTCGCGGCGCGTTACGACGAGTGCATCGACTCCTTCCTGCACCGCATGCACAAAGCGCTGTGGCGGGGCGGGTACGAGGGCGTCGCCAGCACCACGGAGAGCGATGTGTTCGACGCCGACACGATGGTGGAGCTATCGCGGTGTGTCATCGAGTCGGCCGCGAAGGAAGGCAACTGCGTCATCGTGGGCCGGGGCGGCCAGTGCATCCTCCAGGAGCGCGGGGACGTCTTCCATGTGTTCGTCTATGCGCCGCTGGCCGAGCGGATCGAGCGCGTGCGGCGGGAGGGGGACCCGGGCGCCGACCCCAGAGCCCAGATCGACTCCGTGGACCATAGGCGGAGCGCGTATATTCGGCGATACTTCGGGCAGGAGTGGACCAACCGCCACCTCTACAACCTGATGCTGTGCTCGAGCAGGGGCGAGGCGGCCGCAGTCGCGGTGATTCTAGCCGCGATTGGAGGGAGCGCTGGGCGCTGATGCCTGCCGAGGCACTGCCCCAGCCGCCCGTCGTCAACCCGTGGATCATCGCGACCGCGGTGATGTTCGGCACCTTCATGGAGGTGCTCGACACCACGGTGGTGAACGTTTCGCTGCCGCACATCGCGGGGAGCCTCTCGGCCACCGTCGACGAGGCCACCTGGGCGCTTACTTCCTACCTGGTCGCGAATGCGGTGGTGCTGCCGATGACCGGGTGGCTGGCCAACTTCTTTGGCCGGAAACGGCTGCTGATGGCCGCGGTGACGGGGTTCACCGTGGCATCGTTCTTTTGCGGGCTGGCGCCCAGCCTGACCTGGCTGATCGTGTGCCGCATCATCCAGGGCGCCACCGGCGGGGCGTTGCAGCCGCTGTCGCAGGCGGTTATGCTAGAGGCCTTCCCGCCGGCGGGCCGGGGCAAGGCGATGGCTTTCTGGGGGCTGGGCATCGTGGTGGCGCCGATGCTCGGGCCGGTGCTGGGCGGCTGGCTCACCGACAACTACAGTTGGCGCTGGATCTTCTACATCAACATTCCGGTCGGGATGGCGTCGATCGTCATGACCAAGCTGTTCCTCTTCGATCCACCGTACATCCGCAGGCCCTCCGGAGGGGTGGACTACTGGGGCATCGGGATGCTGGCGGTGGGCATCGGCGCCTTGCAGGTGGTGCTGGATAAGGGGCAGGAGGAGGACTGGTTCGCCGCGCACTGGATCGCGGCGCTGGCGGTGGTCTCGACCGTGGCGCTGCTGGTTTTCGTGATCTACGAGCTGCGCGTCCTCCATCCCATCGTACACCTGCGGGTCCTCAAGGATCGGACTTACGCCGCCGGCGTGCTGATGATGACGGTGGTGGGATTCGTGCTCTACGGGAGCATGGTGCTGCTGCCGATCTTCCTGCAAACGCTGCTCGGCTACCCGGCGATTGAGGCGGGAATCGCGATGGCGCCGCGCGGGCTGGGTTCGTTTTTCGCCATGCCGCTGGTGGGTATGATCCTCATGCGGTTCGACCCGCGCAAGCTGCTGGTGGTCGGGCTCGGCGGGGCGGCTCTCACGCTGCTGCAGCTCTCCCGGCTCAACCTGAACGCCGGTTACTGGGACATCTTCTGGCCGCAGTTGTTTCAGGGGATGTCGATGGCGCTGCTGTTCGTTCCGCTGACCACCACCTCGATGGACCCGATCCCGAAGGAGGAGATGGGCAACGCCACCAGCATCTTCAACCTGATGCGCAATATCGGGGGCAGCATGGGGATCGCGGCCGCCACCACCTTCCTGGAGCGCCGGCAGCAGGTGCACATCAACGTGCTCGGGTCGCACGTGGATGCGTATAGCCCGGCGGCGCGCCAGATGCTGGAGAGCACCCGCGCGGCGCTGATGGCGCGCGGCGTGGATGCCACCACCGCGACGAAGCAGGCCTACGCGGCGGCGTTTGGCACGGTCCAGCGGCAAGCGGCGATGCTCGCGTTCAACGAGACCTTCCACGTGCTCGCGCTCCTGTTCCTGGCGGCGATGCTGCTGCTGCTGTTCATGAAGAAGCCGGCGCACTACGGCGGGGGAGCACCGGCGCACTGAGGGATCGGCTCTTCCAGCGCTATCATGAACTCATGTTGACACGGCTCTGGCTTGCGCTTGCCCTGGCCTTGGCGGGGGTCGGGTGCGCCGCCGCCCAGAGTGGCTGGACGCTCGCCTGGAGCGATGAATTCGACGGCGCGAGCCTGGATACGAGCAAGTGGGGCTACGACCTTGGCGCCAGCGGCTGGGGAAACTACGAGCTGGAATACTACACCAGCCGCCCGGAGAACGTGTATCTGGAGGGCGGCAAGCTGGTTATCAAGGCCATCCAGGAGTCTTATCAGGGAGCGCAGTACACCTCCGGCCGCATCCTGACGAAGAACAAGTTCTCCCAGGCCTACGGCCGCTTCGAGGCGCGGATCAAGATCCCCTTTGGACAGGGCATGTGGCCGGCGTTCTGGATGATGGGGAGCGACAGCGACACGGTGGGGTGGCCGGCGTGCGGCGAGATCGACATCATGGAGAACATCGGCAAGGAGCCCAACATCGTTCATGGCACTATGCACGGTCCGGGCTATTCCGTGAACGGGATCGGCGCGGCCTACTCCCTGCCTGCCGGCCAGCGCTTCGCCGACGATTTCCACGTGTACGCCATCGAGTGGGAGCCGGGTGTGGTCCGATGGTATGTGGATGACCAGCTTTATCAGACGCTGACGCGCGCCAGCATCCCTCCGGGTACGAACTGGGTCTTCGATCATCCGTTCTACGTGTTGCTGAACGTGGCCGTGGGCGGCGGCTGGCCCGGCAACCCGGATGCGAGCACGCAGTTCCCGCAGCAGATGGTGGTGGATTACGTGCGCGTGTACCAGCGCGCGACAACCGCAGTCCCGACGGTGGACCCAGGCGGGGTCACCAACAGCGCGAGCTTCCGCGCAGGCTTCGCTCCGGGTTCCTGGGTGACGATTTGGGGCCAGAACCTCGCCAACACGACTCGCGACTGGCGCGCCGACGACATCGTGAACAGCAATCTGCCCACACAACTGGACGGAGTCTCGGTGACCATCAATGGCCAGCCGGCCTACATCGCCTGGATCGGTCCGACCCAGATCAACGCGCAGGCGCCGGAGGTCGGGGAGGGGCCGGTGATGGTCGCGGTGGTCAACAACGGGCAAAGAAGCGAACTCTATGCCGCGCAGGGCCAGACTTACTCTCCGGCGCTGTTCCTGTGGCAGAACCAGTACGCGGTGGCGACCGATCCCGATTACAACCGGATCGGCCGGCCCGGCTTGTACCCGGGGGTGACCTTCACTCCGGCCAAGCCGGGGCAGATCATTGTTCTCTGGGGCACGGGGTTTGGCCCGACCAACCCGCCGGTGCCGGCGGGACAACTGGTCCCCCTGGATCCGCTCGCCCGTTTCGCGAATGAGCCCGCCGTCCTGATCGGCGGCGTCGCGGCTACGTACTTGCCCGGCAGCGCAGTGATGACTCCCACCGACGCCGGGATGTACCAGTTTGCCGTGACGGTGCCGGACCTGGCCGACGGCGATTGCCCGGTGGTGGTCGATATCAACGGCCATCGAACGCCCGACAACGCCTGGCTGACCATCGCGCGGTAGAATGCCCAGATGGCGATGAGATCGGCTTCGACGTCGAGGAAGGGTTGAGGCCGGCATCCTCCAATAGGCGGGACTGACTTAGAAGGAGAGCTTTCGGATGTTAGTCGAACAGCAGATTGCGGAGCGGCGGGAGCGGGCGAAGGAGGCCATCGCCAGCATCCTGGAGCGGCCCGACGGCCAGGCGTTCGGCGATTATCGAGTGAAGTCGGCCAGCGGGAAGACGTATCGCGTGGCGATGCGCGGCCCCGGCCCGTTCGAGAATTTCTGTTCGTGTCCCGATTTCGCCGTCAATACGCTGGGGACCTGCAAGCACATCGAATCCCTGCTTCAGCGCCTGCGGAAACGGCACGGTGGGGCGTTGGAGCGCAAGGGGTACAGCCGCACCCGGGCGTCGATCTCCCTCGATTATGGCGAAACGCTGGGGGTGCGCTTGCGACTCCCGGCGTCGCCGTCTCCCGGCCTCCTATCGCTGGCGGAAAAGCACTTCGACTCGAAGGGGATCCTGCATCCGGATCGCATTCGCCAGTTCGACCAGGTTCTCGACGAGCTGCGCCGGCTGGACGACGGGGCGGTCGTTTACAGCGATGCGCTCGAATACATCGACCGCGAAAACGAGATCGCCGAAGGGCTGGAGACCGAACGGAGGCTTTTGCAGAAACTGAAGAAGGGCGACGATCCGTTGCAGGGTGTCCTGAAGACCAAGCTCCTGGACTACCAGGTTCGCGGGGCTCTGTTCGCGGCCTGCCGCGGCCGCGTGGTTCTGGCCGACGACATGGGGTTGGGAAAGACCGTGCAGGCGCTGGCAGCAGCGGAACTGCTGCGGCGCCGGAAAGGCATCGAGAGGGTGCTGGTGATTGCGCCGGCGTCGGTCAAGTACCAATGGAAGACGGAGATCGAGAGGTTCACGGGCCTTCCGGCGCAGGTCATCGACGGCCCGCTTCTCCAGCGCAAGCGTCTGTACGCCGCCCCCGCCTTCTTCAACCTGACCAGCTACGAGCTGGTGCTGCGCGACCTGGAGCACATGCAGGCGTTGCGGCCCGACCTCATCATTCTGGATGAGGCGCAGAGAATCCGGAACTGGGCCACGGCAACGGCGCGCACCGTCAAACAGCTCAAGAGCCGCTACGCGTTCGTGCTGACCGGCACGCCGCTGGAGAACAAGCTGGAGGAACTGTTCTCGGTGGTGGAGTTCATCGACGGGCGGCGTCTCGGGCCTGCGTTCCGGTTCCTCCAGGAGCACCGCATGGAGGATGAAAAGGGCCGCCTGATCGGCTATCGCGGACTGGATCGCATCCACCAGCAACTCGAGCCGGTCCTGCTGCGTCGCACGCGCAAGGAAGTGCTCACGGAACTCCCGCCGCGCACCGACCAGATCTTTCGCGTTCCCCTGACCGAGGAGCAGGCCGGGCCGTATTGGGAGCAAAGCGAGATCCTGGCGCGCTTGATGCACAAGTGGGAGAGGCAGGGCTGGCTGTCGGAGATCGATCTGCGCCGGATCACCTGCTGCATTCAGAACATGCGGATGCTGTGCAACTCCACTTTCCTGTTCGACAAAGAGACCAACCACTCTCCCAAGCTGGAGGAGTTCCGCGAGATCGTGCGAGAGCTGGTTCTGGAGGAGAGCCGCAAGGTGGTGGTTTTCAGCGAATACGAGCGTATGACCTGGCTGGCAGGCGAGACGCTGCGCAAGCTGGGGATCGGCTTCGTCTCACTGCACGGCGGAGTCCCGGCCCCGAAACGCGGAGCATTGATCGAGAAGTTCCGGCGCGATCCGGAGTGTAGTGTGTTTCTCTCGACGGATGCCGGAGGCGTGGGGCTCAATCTTCAGGCGGCCTCCGCGGTGGTGAACTTCGAACCGCCCTGGAATCCCGCGCGCCTGGAGCAGCGCATCGGTCGGGTGCACCGGCTGGGGCAGTCGTCGCCGGTTCAGGTGATCCACCTGCTCACCACCGGCAGCATCGAGGAGCGCGTTTGGGAAACGCTGCTTCTGAAGAAGTCGCTGTTTTCGGGAGTGTTCGATTCCCCTGCCGCCGAGGTGAGCTTCGCCGCGCTGGGCCGCAAGAGCGTGTTGCAGGCGGTCAAAGAGGTCTTCGCCGAACAGGCCGCCACGCCAAAGCCCGTCGTCAGCCAGCGTCCGCCGGCAGTGCAAGAACCAGCCGCCGCAAAACCGGCGCCCGCCGCGCCGCTCGAGGGCATCGGCCAGGCGGCCGCAGGTTTGCTCGAGGCCGGGGTTCGCTTCTTCGAGTCGCTGGCTTCCCGCGCGGCGGCGCAGCCCGCCGGAGACGGAGCGGCCGACGCGATCGCGCGGGCCATCTCCGGAGTGGTCCGGACCGATCCGCAGACCAACCGGCCGGTACTCGCCATTCCACTTCCGGAATCGATCACGGTCGACCGTCTGAAGTCGGCGGCGGCGCAGTTGTTGGGGAGCCTGTTGAAACAGGGATAGAGCGGTCCAACAGGACGATGCTGCGGTCGGCAGCCAGGGCGTCGCGACGGAAAACGAACTTGTCGAATCGTTGCAGGAACGGGACGGCCCCGCAATTCCGAGCGCGGCACTCCGGCTTCCCTTTCGGGCATACACCGAAGTTACAGAGATGGCCGAGGAAGCGATCCGTGTCCGGTTCGAGCAGGAAGACGTCAACCTGGTGATGGGCCACACCGGCATCCTTCTCCGCGAGCAGCCGGTTGAGCGCCTGCCCCCGGGCCCGCTGGAGCGACTTGAGAATGCTCAGGTCGTCGAGCCAGACCGCAAGGTCCACGTCCTTGCATTCGTGCCACACGGGCTGCCGGTGGCGGCGGAATTTCCGGAAACGGGGGATCTCCTTCTTCAACGGCACTGC
Source organism: Bryobacteraceae bacterium (assembly GCA_050008465.1). Taxonomy (GTDB): domain Bacteria; phylum Acidobacteriota; class Terriglobia; order Bryobacterales; family Bryobacteraceae; genus Fen-330. The sequence continues at coordinate 8,895 of JBEKMO010000082.1, read as the reverse complement.
CACCGATCCGAACAGGACCACTTTGCGGACCGGGGGGAACGCGGCGAACGCGGCGGCGACATACTCCGCCGCCAGCCGGTAGTCCCGATGCTGGCGCAGCAGCAGCCGGTTCTGTCCGGCGATCTCACGGGGCGTGGGAGGCGAATCGTCATCGAAGATGTCCTCGAATTCCCAGTCCAGGTCCGGCTCATCGAAAGGCGGCTCCTCCGGCTCAAAGGACGGGGGCGGCGGCGCGGGGATGGCGCGCCCGGACTTCTCCATTCGCTCCTCGTACAGAGAGCGGATCCAGATGGGGACCGGGGCCTTCCAGCGCTGGTTCGGATTGGGGATGTTCTTGATGAGGCTCCGGGGTTGGAAACCCAGTTCGCGCGCCATCCTCACTTCCTCGTCCGATAGCTTGCAGAGCCTTTTCGCTTCGTCCCAATCGGCTTTGTGTTCCATACGGGCATGCGCGGATCGATCCGCCGCTCAAGCCATGATAGCCGCACAGGAGCCGGGGGGCAAAGCTGCCGCGCTACCGCGATTGCGGCTCCGCGCCGCCCCGTTCGTAGCGCTCGAGAGTGGCGCGCGGAGTCTTCACCCTTGCCGCTGCGCTCTGGGATACGCTGGATCTTTGGGGTTTCCAGCCATGCCAGTGCTCCTGTTGATCGCGCTTCTGACAGTTTCGCCGCTGTGGGGCCTCGCGAGCGGCGGTCTCGAGGTCAACGACCAGGAGTACCTCGAGCAGCAGGGGCTCAGCGTGCTGCTGTACCACAACGTCTTTCACCCCGTATTCATCGACCAGAAGCTGAGCGCGCTGGAGATCGTTCTCCACGGCGAGCGCATCGCCACCAACGGCGACGTCCGTCTCGTGCCGACCCCGGAGCAGTGGGACCCGGTTCCTGCCTTCGAGCGGCGCGTCGCAGACAAAGCCGAGCGGCGCCTGACCGCCTTCTGCTCCTTCCCCGATTACGGCGTCCGCTATCGCCTGGAGGTGACCGCGGAGGACGGCGGCATGCGCGTCGCCATTCACCTCGACAAGCCCCTGCCCGACGCCCTGGTGGGCCAGGCCGGCTTCAATCTGGAGTTCCTCCCCTCCGCCTACTTCGGCAAGACCTACATCCTCGATGACGGCTTCGGCGTGTTCCCTCGCCATCCCAGCGGGCCGATGACGAAGGACCGCAGCGGCAAGTTCCAGCCCCAGCCGCTCGCTTCCGGCAAGAACATCGTGCTCTCTCCGGAAGATCCGCTCACCCGCGTGGCCATCGCTTCCGACAGCGCTCCCCTGATGTTGTTCGATGGGCGCAACCTGGCCCAGAACGGCTGGTTCGTCCTCCGCACCCTCATCCCCGCTGGCAAGACCGGTGACGCCGTGGTCTGGCACGTCCGTCCCAACGTCATCCCCGGGTGGCTCCGGCCGCCGGTCATCGCACACAGCCAGGCCGGGTATCATCCCGATCGCGAGAAGGTCGCAGTCCTCGAACTGGACCCCGGCTACGCGGGGCCCAAGGAGGCTCGCGTTCTAAAGCTCTCGGCCGATGGCGGTACCCACGAAGTACTCCGCGGCCCGGTGACGCCCTGGGGAAAGTGGTTTCGCTATCGCTACTCCCGGTTCGACTTCTCTTCCGTTCGCGAGCCCGGCATCTACGTCATCGACTACGCCGGCCTGCGCACCGATCCTTTTCCTATCGCCACGGACGTCTACCGCAATGGTGTCTGGCAGCCCAGCCTGGACACTTACCTTGCGGTGCAGATGGACCACGTCTCGGTCCGCGAAGGCTACCGAATCTGGCACGGGGTATCGCATCTCGACGACGCCCGCCAGGCTCCCCTCAACCACACCCACTTCGACGGCTACGCTCAAGGACCGGCGACCGATTCTCCCTTTCAGCCCGGCGAGCACATCCCGGGCCTGAATCAAGGCGGCTGGTTCGATGCCGGCGACTTCGACATCCGCACCCAGACGCAGGACGAGGTCATCACCGATCTGGTTCTGGCGATCGAGCAGTTCCACGTCACCTGGGACGAGACGACCATCGACGAAAAAGCCCGCGCCGTCGAGATCCGCAGACCGGATGGCATTCCGGACGCCTTGCAGCAGGTCGAACACGGCGTGCTGCAAGTCCTCGGCCAGTTCCGGGTGTTCGGCCACAGCATTCCAGGCATTATCGAACCCACCTTGCAGCAGTACACGCACCTGGGCGACGCCGCCTCGAAAACCGACAACCGAATCTACTCGGCCAAGCTGGGCAAGCTGGAAAGCGACGGCATCCATTCCGGGGTACCCGACGATCGCTGGGCTTTCACCACCCGCACCACACCTTTGCAGTACCGCTCCGCCGCGGCACTGGCCGCCGCCAGCCGCGTGCTGCGCGGCTACAACGACGCGCTCGCCAAGGAGTGCCTCGAAACCGCCGAACGCGCCTGGATCGAGGAGCACAGCCGCCCGCCAACTCTCTCTCGCTCGTTCAACACCACTGGCGGATTCCTCGCCGACGCAGAACTGCGGGCCGCCGTCGAGCTTCTCACCTCCACCCAGGGCGGCGCCGCCTACCGCGAGCGGCTGCGGGAACTGCTGCCGGAGAAGCCGGAGCGCATGGCCGGCTCGGGATGGATCGCGGTACGCGCGCTGCCGTGGATGGATTCGGGTTTCAGAGGCAAGCTCGCAGCCGCGGTTCGGGAGTACAAGACCCGCCTGGACGCCGAACTGGCGCAAAACCCGTTCGGCGTTCCGATCACGACCGCGAGTTGGGGCGGCGCGGGACAGGTTGCCGGATTCGGGGTGCGCATGTTTTTCCTGCATCAAACCTTCCCGGAGATCGTCGGCCCGGAGTACACCCTGCGCGCCGTCAACTACCTGCTGGGCACGCATCCGGTCTCGAGCAGTTCCTGGGTGTCCGCCGTGGGAACCAGGTCCAAGCTGATGGCCTATGGCAGCAACCGCGCCGACTTCACCTTCATTCCGGGCGGGCTGGTCCCGGGCATGGTGATCGTGAAGCCGGACCTTCCCGAATTCAAGGAAGACTGGCCCTTCCTCTGGTTCGAGAGCGAATACGTGGTAAGCGCCGCGACCGCGTTCATCCTGGTCGCTAATGCGGCCGACGCCCTGGTGAGATGAGGAACACGTCGATAAGGGGGGATCGGGGCCGCGGGGTGCTATGAGGCTTTTCGAAACAGCGCTTCGTCGACGGCTCGGGGATTCGCGGCGATCACAAGCAAGTACGCCCGCGCCGCGCTGTCGGGGGTGCGCCGGCCCTGTTCCCAATCTTGCAGCGATCGGCGATTGAAGCCGTAGCGGTTCGCGAAATCCGCCTGAGAGAGCCTGGTCTTCTCGCGAACGCTGCGCACATCGACGGCCGGCGGCACGTTGTACACTTCGACTCGGCCCTTGAGTTCTCCGCGCTCGTACGCGATGGCCTGGCGCAAGCCTCGGGCGAGAGAGCGCCCAAGCGCGGCCGACTTCGAGGATTTGTGACGGTTGGTGGCGCTCTTCCTGGTCATGCCTGCTCTTCCCCCTTCAACGCGGCGATACTGCTGAGGATGGTCCTTCTCTGCGTGGGCGTGAGATCCGGCTGTTCTGCCTTAGCGTAAAGTACACGGTGCTCTTGACGACGACATACAAGCAAATGATCCGCACCCCACGTCGTTTCCCGACGTTGGCGCGTCCCCACCTGACCTTGCGAACGCCTTTGAGGCCAGGGATCACCTTGCCGGCCTCCGGGTTGGCGCCGATGTAATCGGCGAATTCGGAGCGTTCTTCCTTGGACAGCAGGCGCTGCGCACGCGTCAAAAACTCGGGGAGCGCGACGACGTTCATGTCCCAGAGTGCATTATACGGCATTGCCGTACAGGAGTCAATAGCGACTTGAGGCCTTCAGCGGCGAGAGTCGTGGCGGTGCAAGAGATGGGTCCCAGCGGAGGGGGTTGCCGTGATTTACAGTTCCAGCCGCTCCATCATCTCCAGACAAACCCGGCTGTTGTGGTAGGGGCATTTCCAGGGGCCGACCAGGCACGCATCCCCGTCTTCCTGTTCCGTGTACGGCGTGCCGTTGGGTCTGAGTTTCGCGTGCCACTCGCCATGCACCTTGTCGACGATCTTCTCTTCGATGTACTCCCAAACCCGGTATGCCTGATCGAGGAAGCGCTGCTCGCCGGAAAGCTGATAGGCGTTGTAGAAACCCACCACCGCCTCTGCCTGGGCCCACCAATGCTTATTGGGATCGACCATCACGCCCTTGGAGTTGGCCTCATAGAAGAGACTGCCATCCTTATCCAAGGCTTGCTCGTAAACCGCCCGGGCCATCCTGAGGGACAGCGAGCGCGCACGATCCAGCAGCGCCGCGTCGCCCAACACCTGCGCCGCTTCAAAGAGCAGCCAACTGCCTTCAATGTCGTGCCCGAAAGAAATGTGGTCGGAAAGTGAATTCCACCGATTGTCGAAGAACATCTTGAAGTGGCCCGTGGCGCCATCGATGATGTGATCCATGGTCACTTCGAGCAGCTCTTTCTGTTTCGCCTGCAACTCCGGGTCGGGCCACGCGCGCAGCAGGTTGGTATAGGCTTCCATCACGTGCAGGTGCGTGTTCATGGACTTGGGGCTGTTGAGGTCCTTCTCGCTGAGCCGTAGATCTTCTAGCGGACCCCAATCGCGGCCGCAGGCCTCCAGGTAGCCCCCGTAGAGCGGCTCATGACTCTTCTCTTCAATCAGCCGGTAGAGCTGCCTGGCGCGTTCCAGGCTTTCCTCTTTGCCGGTGGCCCGGAAGTACTCGGCCATCGCGTAAACCGCAAATGCCTGGGCATAGATCTGCTTGCGGTCGGAAAGGGGATTGCCTTCGTAATCGAGCATCCAATAGATGCCCCCATACTGCTGGTCCCAGAACTTCTCGACGATGTACTGGTAGGCCCAGTCGGCCATCTCCCGGTACTGGGGGTCCCCCAACTTCAACGCCGCCGCCGAAAAGGTCCACAGGATGCGGGTGTTGATGACCGCAGCGCGCGGCGACTTCCGGTCCACCGTCAGATCGCAACTAATGGCCCCGTGGAAGCCGCCGTTCTCGCGGTCCACCGTGTGGCGCATCCAGAACGGCAGGATGTTCTGCACCAACTCCTTCTCAAACCGCGCCGCCCAAAGCTTCTTGTCCATCACGATTGGTCTCCTCCGGGGCGAGCCCCTTATTCGCGGGGCAGGCCCAGGTTCCTCGCGATCAGTGCGATCCGCTGCCGCACGCAGGCGGCGCTGCGCATGGCATCCGGCGGAGTGTGCAGAACGTAATCCAGCAGCCGCTCCACGGTCGTCGAGACCACGTTGGTACGGGTATCGGAGGCGCCGTAGTAGATGAGAACCTGGCCGCCGCGGCACACCCATCCATTGGAAAAAGTCACGTTCGACACATCGCCGACCCGCTCCTCTGCCTCGGGCGCCAGAAAGTAGCCGCCGGGCTTGGCAATCACCTGGTACGGAACTTCGAGGTCGCAGAGGAAGCAATAGAGGACGTAGCGCAGCCCGGCCGCCGTGTTGCGCACTCCGTGGGCCAGGTGGAGCCAGCCCTTCTCCGTCTTGATCGGGGCGGGGCCCAGCCCGTTCTTCACTTCATTGATGGTGTGGTATTCGCGCCGGTCGAGGATGGTTTCCTCTTCGATCACCGCGTGCTCCATGTTGGCCGCCAGCCCCCAGCCGATGCCGCCCCCGCGGCCCGCCTCGATGAAACTGTCTTGCGGTCGGGTATAGAAGGCGTACTGGCCGTTGACGAACTCGGGGTGCAGGACGCAATTGCGCTGCTGCGCCGACGGCGTCCGCAAGTCGTCCAGGCGCTCCCACGCCTTCAGATCCCGCGTGCGCGCGATGCCGCACTGCGCCACCGCCGACGACAGGTCGCCGGGAGGCGCCGCGGGATCTTTCCGCTCCGCGCAGAACAGGCCGTAGATCCAGCCGTCCTGGTGGGCCGTCAGCCGCATGTCGTAGACATTCGTCTCCGGATCGGCGCCCTCGGGCATGACCACCGGATAGTCCCAGAAGCGGAATCCATCGATGCCCGTCGCGCTTTCGGCAACCGCGAGGAACGACTTCCGATCCACGCCTTCCACCCGGGCCATCAGAACCACGTTCCCGTGCCACTCCATGGCGCCGACGTTGAACGCCGCGTTGATGCCCAGGCGCTCCATCAGAAACGGGTTGGTGGCGGGATCGACGTCGTAGCGCCAGGTGAGCGGCGTGTGCGCCGCGGTCAGAACCGGATAGCGGTAGCGTTGGAACCAGCCGTTCGAATCCGGCAGCGGCTCGTTGCGGCGACGGATGAGGCTCTCGTGCGCCTGAAACAGCCGCTCTCGCTGAAGTCGAAAGTCCACTTGCGTCATATTGCATCCATCATACACGTGCGCTCAGAAGCTGTACCTCACCGTCAGCGTTCCGTGCGAGCTGCGCCGGTACTGGCCGAGGAAATCCCCGGGGGAGCCGCGAATCAGGGTGAAGGCGGCTTTCGCGCGCCAGTGCTGGCCCAGGGCGTGCGAGTATTCCGTTTTCAGCCACACGCCGTCGCCGTTCTGGCGCGCGGCGGCCTCGAACGCCAGGCTGCGGTTGGTGTCGATGGTCCAGGTTGCGCGTCCCAGAAACGCGCGCGCCAGGCCGCGGTCCGGCGCGAAATCGAGCGCTTGCCTCTTCCGCGTCACCACCTGCCCGGCATAGCCGCCCACGAACATCCACTCGCCCTGCTGGCGCTCGAGCTGGATCACATAGAGCGCGTAATCGTCGGCCTGTGGCGTGCTCGAAGTGAAGTACGCCGCTTCCCCTTTCAGCGTGAGCAACTTCAGCGGAACCGCCGCGTCGCCCCCGTACATCCGCATCTGCGGGTACACCCGCTGGAGCCAGACCGCAGGCAGAGACGTTCCGGCCACGCTGAGCAGCGGGAGGTTGTTGAAGCCTTCGTAAAACGAGAGCGAACATTCGTAGCCCGCGCCCAGGTGGTTCCAGCGTGCGCCGGCTTGCGATCCTCCGGGGTAGCGCGCGCCCGCATCGATCAGCCGGAGACCCACGGGCGCCACGAACCAGCGCTGGTTGAAGAGCGGAATGCGGCTGGGTGTGAACAGCGGCGCCCAGACCACGTCGAGCGTCTCGCCGCCGCGCTCATAGGTGAGGCGCGCCGCGGTCACCGCCAGGAAGTCGTTGTCGACCACGCTCAGGAAGTCGCGCGGCGCGAACCGGTCGGTCGGATTCAGAATGTCCGCCTTGCCCCAGCGGATGAACTGCTTGCCCAGCTCGATGGTCAGCGGCCCACGATGGTAGATCGCGCTCAACCGCCGCACTTCGAACGCCGGCCGTTGTATCTCCCGGTCTTGCCACGACAGGTGCAGCGAGCGCGCATCCTGGCCGTGCGTGTCGGCGCGCGCGTCGATGCCGCCCGAGAATTGCCACCCCGAAGAGAGCTTGTAGAACGCTTCGTACCGCAACAGCGATTCGCCAATCGTGCGCCCATCGTCGTTCGAAGCCGTCTGCGGATAGCCGATGAGCTGGGTCTCGAGGAAGCCCCGCTGGGAGAAGCTCTGCGCGAAGCACGCCGCCACGGAAAACGACGCCGACAAAAGGGCGCGAGCCCTCATCGCGACTCCCGCCGCAGAGCCTGCAAGGTGAAGCTGTCGTCCTTCATGGGGACGTTGTATTCGAGTTTCTCCAGCTTGAGGATGGTGCGGCTGTTCTCGCGCAAGTCGGCCATTTCAACCGTGCGCGCCGTCCAGATGCCTTGCACTTCCTGGAGATCGCCGTATGTGGCGCGGCGCACCAGCCGGTCTTTCGAGTAGTTCTCGATCCGCCAGAAGACGTAGCGGTCCTTGCGTATCCACAGGATCGAGCGGTCGTACTGGGAGCTCTTGCTTTGTTTCGGCCGCGATTCGATCTTCCAGCACGCCGCGCCGGTTGCCGTCTCCTCGCCCAGCATCGTGTAATCGTACTGGCCGACGTCGCGTTCCTCCAGATCCTCGAAGCTGAAATCGGTTCCGAAGAAGCGGGTCCTGCGGTCTTGCAGGGCGATGCGGCGGTCGCGCTCCAGCGCCGGCGTCCACATCCACTGGTCGGAGGCGCGGTCGGGATGGTTGACGATCAGCAGCGCGACGCCCTTCACCTCGGCCGGCGCGGTGAACCGCAGCACCGCTTTGCTGTTGCCGTGCGAGCCGATCCGGTCGTAGAGCCAGCGCTTGGCGGTGATTTTCCCGCGCGCGTTGATTACCTGGAGCGATCCCTCATAGTGCTCCGAGCCCGAGCGCGAGCGCCGCTGCGCCTCCTCGACGATTTGCCGCGCGTCCTGCGCCCAGCCTAGACCCGACACCAGCAGACAGAGGATCACCTTACTCATATTCCAAAGCCTCGACCAGCGATCCGCGCACCGCCTGCTCCGCCGGGCCGAGCGCGGCCACCAGCGCCGCGCCCAAGACCAACAGGGCCAGCAGCCCCACCAGCGGGCCGGGGTAACTATAGTCCAGCGCGATTCCGGCGAAGGTGCGGCGCGTCATTTCGAGCGTGTAATACAGGTTGAGCGCGCCGAACGCCAGCCCCAGGACCAGCCCCACCACCCCGATGCTCAGCGCCTCGATCCAAACCGTGTGGCGGATCTGCCGCCGCAGGCCGCCCACCGCCTGCAAGACGCCCAGCTCGCGCCGCCGGTCCGTGATGGAAACCGTCAGCGTGTTGACGATGCCCAGCACCGCGATGAGAATCGCGATCCCCGCCTGGTTGTAAGTCATCGCGAACCACTGGTCCGTCACCTGGAGAATGTACTGGCGCACTTCCTTGTTGAAGAGGACGAACACGCGCTGCCCGGCGAACCGCTCCAGAATGCGGCCTTTCACCACCGCCGGGTCCGCGCCGGGCTTCAGGTAGACGCGGATGATGTTGGTGCGGTCGTCGTTCCACCAGCGCTGGTAGACCGA
>JBEKMO010000081.1:0-22844 GCA_050008465.1 Bryobacteraceae bacterium | reverse complement strand
AGCCGCAAGCGCGTGATGATCGCCGCCGACCTGGCCCGCGCCGTCATCGTGCTGGGCATGTTGGTGGTCACCCGGGCGCAGATCGTCCCTCTGATCTACGCCCTGCTGCTGCTCGAGACCATGATGTGGGCCTTGTTCGAGCCGGGACGCACCGCCATCCTCCCCAACATCACCGGCAGCCAGGACCTACTGACCGCCACCGCGCTTTCCTCGGCGACCTGGTCCCTCAACCTGGCGCTGGGCGCGGGCCTGGGCGGCGCCATTGCGGCATTCCTGGGGCGCGACACCGTCTTCGTCCTGGATTCGCTTTCGTTCCTGGTTTCCGCAAACCTGGTGCGCAGCCTGAATCTCCGCGAGCCCCACCTGGCCGATGGCAGGCCCTTCCGCGCCCGCGACCTGGTGGACTTCTCGCCCATTGCCGAAGGCGTCCGCTACGTGGCCCGCGACAAGCGCATCCTCGCGCTTCTGCTGGTGAAAGCGGGAATGGGCCTCCTGGCGACCCACTGGGTGTTGCTGCCCATCTTCGGCCAGCGGGTCTTCCCGGTGAAGGCGGCGGGCGCCCAGCGCGGGGCCATGCTGGGCATGAGCGCGCTGATGAGCTCGAGCGGCCTCGGCGCCCTGGTCGGCCCCCTGGTTGGCGGCTACTGGGCCGGCGACGACCGGGCGCGCCTGCGGCTTGGCATCCTGATCGGGTTCCTGGTGTCCGGGCTCGGATACCTGCTGCTGGCCGCGGCGCCCTCGCTCTCGCTCGCCTGCCTCGCCGTGGTGCTGGCCCACGGCGGCACGTCCCTGGTCTGGGTCTTCTCGACCACCTTGCTCCAGTTCCAGACCGACGACCGTTACCGCGGGCGCGTTTTCTCGGCCGACTCCGCCTTCCTGGTGCTCACCATGTCGCTCACCACTTACGCCTGCGGCCTGATGGTCGATTGGGGCATTTCGGTACGGCAACTGGCAGCCGCCACCGCCCTGCTGGCGCTCCTGCCGGCAGGCGCCTGGGTGTTCGGAATGCGGCTGTTCACTCGCGCCCGTCGCGCGGGATGACCCCCACCATCCCCAGTCTCCCGTCGGGCGTTTTGAAGATGTCGCCCTCGACGTGGCCCGCCGCCAGGGCGGCGTCCTCGTCAGCGTACGCGGGAATGAGGTTGGTGTCGATGTCTACCTCTCGGGTGACGAACTCGATAATGTTGTACGTGAACGGCGCCTTGGGCTTCTGTTCGGTCACAGGATCAAGTGTACGCGATTACCGTGATGTCTGAAAAGCCCTCTTCCAGGCTGGGGGGCCTCAGCTTGAGCGCCATCCGCTCCAGCGCCTCCTCCGGCACCACCCGGGCGCGGCCCCGGCTGCGCTCCCGGCAGACCTCCAGCGGCACGTCGAAAAACACCGCCTCCACCGAGCAACCGTAATGCTCTCCCAGCCGGATATACGGCGCCCGCTCCCGCGGCGTCAGGTGCGTTGCGTCCACGTAAGTGACTGGCCGGCCGATCTCCAGGCGCTGCCGCAGCAGGTACCGCATCACCCGGAACACCCGGCCGTGGATGCTCTGGTCCGTGGGATCGTCGGCCAGCAACCCGCGCACGGCATCCGAGGAAACCACCGGCGCGCCCAGCTTCTTCACGTAGGTGGATTTCCCCGATCCCGGCAGGCCCACCAGAACGATGATCCGCATTCCCCTATCCTACCGAGACCAGCTTCGCCTTCAGGGCCTTGATGCGATCGCGGATCTGGGCCGCCTGCTCGAACTCGAACTTCTTGGCCGCCTCGCGCATCTTCTGCTCGAGCTCGCCGATGTAGCGCCCCAGTTGTTCGGGCGGCACCTCGCCCTCTGCTTCCTCCTCCAGCGGCACGGTCACATAGTCCGCCTCGGCGATCGCCACCAGGCTCATGTCGATGGGCTTGATGATGGACTGCGGCGTGATGTTGTTCTCCTCGTTATACTGCACCTGGATCTTGCGGCGGCGGTTGGTCTCCTCGATGGCCGTGCGCATGCTCTCCGTCATCACGTCCGCGTAGAGCACCGCCTTGCCGTGCAGGTTGCGCGCCGCGCGCCCCATCGTCTGGATCAGCGAGCCCCCGGACCTCAGAAACCCTTCCTTGTCCGCGTCCAGGATGGCCACCAGCGACACCTCCGGCAAATCCAGCCCCTCCCTCAGCAGGTTGACCCCGATCAGCACGTCGATGTCGCCCCGCCTCAGGTCGCGCAGGACCTTCACCCGGTCCAGCGTCGCGACCTCCGAGTGCAGATACTGGCACTTTACCCCCACCTCGGAGTAGTATTCGGCCAGGTCCTCGGACATTCGTTTGGTCAGCGTAGTGACCAGCACGCGCTCCCCCGCCTCCACCCGCTCGCGGATCTCGTTCAGCAGGTCGTCGACCTGTCCCTTGATGGGCCGCACCTCGACTTCGGGGTCCACCAGCCCGGTGGGCCGGATCACCTGCTCGACCACCACACCCGACGATTTCGTCAGCTCGTACGGGCCGGGCGTCGCCGAGACGTAGATGACCTGGTTGACGCGGTTCTCGAACTCCTCGAAGGTGAGCGGGCGATTGTCCAGCGCGCTGGGCAGCCGGAACCCGTAGTTCACCAGCGTCTCCTTGCGCGACCGGTCGCCGTGGTACATACCATGAAGTTGCGGGATGGTCTGGTGGCTCTCGTCGATCACCATCAGCGCGTCCTGCGGCAGGTAGTCCAGCAGCGTGGGCGGCGCCTCCCCCGGCAGCCGGCGCGAGAAGTGCCGCGAGTAATTCTCGATGCCGTGGCAGAAACCGATCTGCCGGATCATCTCCAGGTCGAACTTGGTGCGCTGCCACAGCCGCTGCGCCTCCACGAGCTTGCCCTGCTTCTCGAGTTCCGCGTGCCACCACTGGAGCTCCAGCTCGATCGAGCGTAGCGCCTTTTCCCGAGTTTCCTCGCTCATGACGTAGTGCGTTTTGGGGTAGACCGGCAGCCGCAGATAGGTCTGGCGAACCTGCCCGAGCAGTGGATCGATCTGCGACAGGCTTTCGATCTCGTCGCCCCACAGCTCGATCCGGTAGGCGTTGTCGTCGTACGTCGGGTAGACCTCGATCACGTCGCCGCGCACCCGGAACGTGCCCCGCCGGAAGTCCTGGTCGTTGCGCTCGTAAAGGATCTCGACCAGCCTTTGCAGAATCTGCTGCCGCGAGATCTTCTGCCCCTTCTCCAGCATCAGCAGCATGCCGTAGTAGGCCTCCGGCGAGCCCAACCCGTAAATGCAGCTCACGCTGGCCACGATCACGCAGTCCCGCCGCTCGAACAGCGACCGCGTGGCCGACAGGCGCAGCTTGTCGAGTTCGTCGTTGATCGTAGCTTCCTTCTCGATGTACACGTCGCCCGACGGGAGGTAGGCTTCCGGCCGGTAGTAGTCGTAATAGCTAACGAAGTACTCCACCGCGCTCGAGGGAAAGAACGTCTTGAATTCCTGGTAGAGCTGCGCGGCCAGCGTCTTGTTGTGCGCCAGCACCAGCGTCGGCCGCGCAACCCGCTCGATCACCTTGGCAATGGTGAACGTCTTCCCCGACCCGGTCACGCCCAGCAGCACCTGGTGCTGCTCCGCGTCGTTCACACCCCGCGCCAACTGCTCAATCGCCGCCTCCTGGTCCCCCCGCGGGCGGTAGTCGACAGCCAGCTTGAACCCCATCTTTACCAGTTTTAGCACCGAACCGCGTCCGTCAGAAGCCGTAGTACAGGCCTTCAGCCTGTGGGCGCGTCTGCTATTGACACAGACGAGTTTGTATGACAGATTGGAATGCCGGGGGGAACTATGTTGCCGCATCACCCTCTTGACGAAACCGCCAAGCGCCCCACGAGGTACTGGGACCAGGACGGCCTGCCAGAGGTTATGCTCGGCCTCCTGTCCATTGCCTCGAGCGGTGTCTTCCTGGTCGGCTACGCCCTTCCCAGGGGATCCTCCACTGCTCAGGCCTACGCCCAGGTCGGGCCGATCATCTGGGCGGCCGCCTCCCTGGCTATGCGATGGGGACTGAAGAAACTGAAGGAACGGATCACCTTTCCGCGGAGTGGCTATGCGGCAGCACTCTCCGAGCCCAACCCGACTTACTGGGCCTACGCCCTCGGCGTTGTTCTCCTCGTCGGCGCCGGGGTGCTCCTGCTGAATGTAGGAGGAGGTTTGCCGGAGGGAACTTGGATGGCGGCGCCTGGATTCGCGATGCTGTTCGCAGTGGCCCTCCTCGTCGGTGGACTCCGTTACAAGCTCGAACACATGATTTACCTGGCCGCTTTTTCCCTGATTCTTGGCGCTTGGATGTGCAGGATTGGGGCCGGGCCCCAGGGCGGCCTCTGGGTGATGATGTGGCTGGGAACCGCGATGGCACTCACCGGCGCTGTCCGGCTCAAGAGGTTTCTCAAAGTCAATCCCAGGCCTCAGGACCTCGCAATCTGACCGACCTGGATCGTCGGATTCACGAACCAGCGCGTCTGCTGCTCGTGGCTCTGTTGTCCGGCGTCAAGCAAGCCGAGTTCCTCTACCTGCTGCGCGAAACCAGCCTCACCAAAGGCAAGCTTTCCAGCCACCTCGACCGGCTGGAACAGGCCGGCTACGTCGAGATCGAGAAAACCTTCCGGGGCAAGATCCCGCTCACGCTCGCGCGCCTCGCTCGCCAGGGCAGAACCGCCTTCCACGACTATCGCAAGGCCCTGAACGGACTCCTCCACTAGCCCCCTTGTGAAGCACCCGCCCGCCGCGAGAAGTCGACCCGCATCAGGAGGTCATCGGCCGGGCATCGCATTTCCAGGTACATCGCGTCGGCGCCGACCCGCTGGAAGATTTGCGTGCAGTCTACGCCCTGCCATTCCAGCGCCAGGGTGTGTTCGTCGCGAAGGACCCCCGTGGCCTGCAAGAACACGCCGGAGCTTTCGAACCAGTAAAAGCGATACTGCTGAATCTTCGCGTCCCAGGCGAAGATGGCATGCGCCTGTCCGCTCTCCCCTGTGTCCGTGTGCTGCACCCGGTAGTCGAACGTGAGGTAGGTCCCATCGAACAGGTACCGCATCGACCCGGTTCCGCGGATCGTCTTGGTCGTGCGACCGTGTTGAGTCACCGTGTAATCGAGTTCCCACTCACCGATCAAGAAGCCCAATGCGCGCACCGGCGAGCCCGCTTCCGTTGTCATGCCAACAAGCCTCCGAGATTCCGACGGTCTGCGCCTACCTTCTCAGCTTCCCTTCCACAGCGATCGGGCTGGAGCCGTCGATCTCCACCTTGAAGCCGCTTCGCCCCGCTGGGACTTCAAATACCGAGATCTGCTTGCCGCCGAGTTCGCTCAGCTTTCTCCCAAGGCTGCGGGAGTTGTCGTTGTCGTAGATGATCGAGTCCCCATTCACCTTGTACGCCGTCAGCGCCGAGGGAAAGCCGAACAACGACGCGCGGCGCTCGCCCGATGAATCAATGAGCACCGCCTTCGCGCGATACGGTTCGGTACGCCTCTGTTGTTTCAGCGTCAATTCTACGGCCAGAAGTCCTGCGCCGGCTTTCGGGCGGACTGCGGCTGCATACTCCATTGCCGGTGAGCTGCCCAGTCCCGCGACAGAGTGCATCTTTATGACGACCTTCTTCGGCCTCCAGGCTCCAGTAACATCAAAGTCCGGCGCCGGAGCCTTGGCGGGGGCTGCCACAGCCTGCGGGGAGGCTTTAGGTCGCTCCAGCTTGGCCGATCCCGTGCCGCCACTCTCCGGCGGCTTTGAAGAACACCCACCAACTGCGAGGCTGGCGGCCAGCAGCCAAATCACAGCCTGCGGCTTCAGCTCCTGCAATTCCATCGTCCTCAATGTGGTCACGGCTCAGATCCTGCACCGCCAATCGGCCTTGCGGAACCGCACGGCCAGGTAACGCTTTCCCGGTAACCTCATCGTGAATTCGCTCTGGAACCTCCCTTCGGCCGGCTTCATCGTCGTTTCCCAGGGATCTATGATCGCCACCCGATACTGCGTCCCCTTGGCGAGTTCAACCGAGGTTTCCAGGATTCCTTTCCGGTGGTGAATCTATCCTTATCCGCAGCTCCAAGTCAAGTGCGAACTCCGACCGGACCTCCGTCTGGGATCTGGGAAACCTGCCCGTTCTCCGGCCTGACCCTCCCTACGGGCTGATCTTCCCCAGTACCACCGCGCGCCGCGCTCCCGTCGCGCTGGGCAGGTTCGCCGGCCGCCGCCGCCACGTCTCGTACGCCAGCACCGCGAAGGCGATCGCTTCCTTGCCATCCACGTCGATCCCGAAATCCGCCGAGGTCGCCAGCGCGACATCCGGAAGCAGCGCCGCCAGGAACCCCATCATGGCCGCGTTGTGCGCGCCGCCGCCCGAGACGATCAGCTCGTCCACCTTCATTCGCGGCCGCACGAACCGCCCGATCCCCTCGGCCACCGCCGCCGCCGTCAGCGCCGTCGCGGTGGCGATCAACTCCGGCAGCGCCAGCCCCGTCTCGAGCAGCCGCCGGACGAACGCCGCCCCGTACTGTTCCCGTCCCGCCGTTTTCGGCAGCGTGGCGCGGTAATAGCGGTCCCGCAGCAACTCTCGTAGCAGCCCCTGGTTCACCGATCCCCGCCGCGCGATCCGCCCGCCACGGTCGAACCTCTGCTTTCCGCCCGTGTATGCGGCAACCAGCGCATCCACCACCATGTTGCCCGGCCCGGTGTCGAACGCGATCACTTCCTCGGGCCGCGCCCCCGCCGCGATCGCCGTGATGTTCGCGATGCCTCCGATATTGAGCGCCACGCGCCCCAGCCGCCCGTCGCGGTACAGCAGGTAATCGACGTAGGGCACCAGCGGCGCGCCGCGTCCGCCCGCCGCAATGTCCCGCGACCGGAAATCGGATACCACCGGAATCCCGGTCCGCTCTGCGATCACCGCCGCCTCGCCGATTTGCAGCGTATTCCCCACCTCGTGGTAGATCGTCTGCCCGTGGCACCCGATCAGCTCCACCGACTCCAGCGGAACCCCGCTCCGCGCGCAAGTCGCCCGCACCGCCCGCGCATACAACCCCCCCAGCAGGAAATTCAGGCGCGAAACCGCCGCAGCGTCCAAGACTCCCAGCAGCGCCTCCCGCACCCGCGCCGGATACGGCGTGGTCCGCAACGCCACCGTCGAAATCCGCCGCACGCCGTGAATGTCGACAATGGCGACATCGATCCCGTCCAGCGACGTCCCGCTCATGATCCCCGCGACTCGCATGTCTGTCCTCGCCACCAGTGTAGTTGACGCAACTGCCTGGATGCGGCGCCCCCTTCGGGTGTATCCTACGGCGGAATGGGGGCATGAAATGGCAGACAACTCCGGCAGCGCTGCGGCTCTATCTCCCTGGTGGAGACACTCGGCGATCCTGGTCCTGATCGCTGGCTTCTCGGTTCTATCCATTCTGACCGTCCTGACCTACACCAACGCGCCGCCGATCCCCGAGAAGGCCGTGGATGCGGCGGGGAACGTGGTGTTCACCGGAGCCGATATCCAAAAGGGTCAAGAGACCTTCCTCAAGTACGGCCTCATGGAGCACGGCAGCCTTTGGGGCCACGGAGCCTACCTCGGTCCCGACTACAGCGCCGAGTACCTGCACAGACTCACTGAGGTAACTCGGGATACCATCGCTCGCGAGAACTACGGCAGACCCTTCGCCCGCCTCTCGCCCGATGAGCAAAGCGCCGCCTCCGCGCGGGTCAGGAGCGCGCTCAAGGAGAACCGCTACGCGCCCGCTTCGCGCACGCTCCTCCTCACCCCGGGAGAAGCCGCCGCCTACCGCGCCCAAACCGCCGAATGGAGCGAGTACTTCACCAGAAAGGACGCCGCCCCCGGCCTGCCTGCCAGCTACATCAAGAATCCCGCGGAACTCAAAGCGCTGACCGCCTACTTCGCCTGGGCGGCCTGGGCTTCGGTGGCCAACCGCCCCGGCAAGGATTACTCCTACACCAACAACTGGCCCTACGAGCCGATGGCGGGCAACCGACCCTCCACAGAGGCTTATGTTTGGAGCGCCCTGAGCCTTATGACCCTCCTGGGCGGTCTGGGCCTCATCCTCTTCCTCTTCGGCAAGTTCGACTACCTGGGCTGGAGGGGTGAGAGCGCCGGCGCCCACGTCGTTCACTCCCCTCCCACCTCCCTGACGCTCACCGCCAGTCAATGGGCCACTGCGTGGTTCTTCGCCATCGTGTCCCTGCTGTTCCTGTTGCAGGCCCTCCTGGGAGGGGTGCTGGCCCATTACCGCGTCGAGCCGGGAGCTTTCTACGGCCTCGACCTCGCCCGGCTCCTTCCCTACAACCTCGCACGCACCTGGCACCTCCAGCTTGCGATCTTTTGGATCGCCACGGCCTGGGTGGCCGGCGGCCTGTTCCTGGCGCCCTGGGTCGGTGGCAGTGAGCCTCGCCACCAGAGAACCGGCGTCTTCGCGCTCCTGGGCGCGCTGGTCGTGGTGGTCGTCGGAAGCCTCGGCGGTGAAGCCCTCGGCATCAACGACAAGCTGGGACAGCTCTGGTTCTGGCTGGGGCACCAGGGTTCCGAGTACCTGGATCTCGGGCGCTTCTGGCAGCTCCTGCTGGCGGTGGGCCTGCTCCTCTGGCTTTTTCTGATGTTCCGCGCCCTGCGGCCCGCCATCCGGAATCCTGGCAAGCGCGAACTCTCCTCCCTCT
The DNA here is from genome assembly GCA_050008465.1 of Bryobacteraceae bacterium. Taxonomy (GTDB): domain Bacteria; phylum Acidobacteriota; class Terriglobia; order Bryobacterales; family Bryobacteraceae; genus Fen-330. The sequence goes on along the minus strand of JBEKMO010000081.1, from coordinate 14,199 downwards.
TTCTCTACGCGGCCGTAGCCATTCCCGTCTTCTACCTCCCCGCGCTGTTCTACGGTCCCCACAGCAACTTCGCGGTCATCGACAACTGGCGCTTCTGGATCATCCATCTTTGGGTCGAGGGATTCTTCGAGCTCTTCGCCACGGTGCTGGTGGCCATCATGTTCCACCAGATGGGCGTGGTGAGCACCAAGACTGCCACGCGCCTGATCTACCTCGACGCCATCCTGTACCTCAGCGGCGGCATCATTGGCACCGGCCACCACTGGTATTTCACCGGTCAGGGAACGCTCAACATGGGCCTGGCGGCCTGCTTCTCCGCTCTCGAAGTTGTGCCTCTCACCCTTCTGACCCTGGACGCCTGGGACTTCATCAAGCTGAAGAACCGCCAGTGCTCCACCTGCGGCCAGGACCTCGCCACGCACCAGAAGTGGGCCATCTACTTCCTGATGGCGGTGGGTGTGTGGAACTTCGTCGGCGCGGGGATCTTCGGCTTTCTCATCAACCTGCCCATCGTCTCCTACTTCGAGATCGGCACCACGCTCACCCCCAACCACGGGCACGCCGCCCTGTTCGGCGTCTTCGGGATGCTGGCCCTGGCGGTCTTGGTCTTCTGCTTGCGGGCGATGCAGTCCGACGCCGTCTGGAAGAAGACCGAGAAGTTCATCCGGGTGGGTTTCTGGGGCGCCAACCTCGGCCTGGCCCTCATGATCCTGCTGGACCTGTTCCCCGGAGGCGTCCTTCAGCTCGCCGACTCCGTCGCCAACGGCTACTGGCACGCGCGCCGCCTCACCTTCCTGATGGGCGGCCTCTACCACAAGCTGGAATGGGTCCGTCTGGTTGGGGACGCGGTCTTCATCCTCGCCGGCGCCGTCCCCATCGCGCTGGGCGCGCTGCACAGTGTGTGGAAGCGGGACATGGCTCCCCCGGCGTAGGCGTGCTACGAACAGCCCTCGACGACCCCTGAGACAATCGTGAAGGCGACGCCCGAGCGCTCCGGTTTTGGGACTGCGTAAGAACCGCCTTCCGAGATCTCAGCGTCAATCTCGAGAGGGACCCCGATGGCGGATTTCAGTTGTCGAACCGACATCCTCCGTGGAGAACGCCGGGGGCTTGCCTGACGCCGACTGGATCGTTGTGCCGGACTCTGGCATACGAATCCTCGGAATGGGTGAAGCGGAGTTGGGGGTTTCACGCGGTCGCGCGGTACGGAGGCCGCGAAACCGAGGCTGCCCGAAGCGACCGCGCCGCCATGATTCGTATCGCGCATCGGAGTTTCAGGTTTTATCTTGTTCGTGCCGAGAGCTGCGACCGGACGCGAATCGTTCTTCCAGCCAAACGGCGGACCTTTGTGATCGAACACACGATGAAGGGATTTCGGGAGCTGCCTGGATTGTGGCGGATCTGGAAATCCTGGACCGGCGATCCCGACTGTGGGATGAGGGCTATCCAAGCCGGCGAAGCCCGCCGCAAAACCGGGCCAGAGCCAGTCTTGGCTGGTGTACGCGCCATCCAATACGCTTACGAAACCATGGATGACCGCATCACCCAGCGAGTCGCGTTCGCTCCGGACCTCGGATGTACAGCGGCAGCACTCAGTTCTTCTGAACGGAACGACGCTGGCTGGCCTGTCTCGGCGTTCGAATCGAAACTCACGTCTGTCGTTCTTGGTGAGCCGGACCCAAGGCTCTTCGAAGTTCCCGCCGATTACCACATGGAGCACTCCGACCAAGCATGGCCGTAAGTCTGGATGCATTTCACGGAAACACTACATGGAAATCGAACGCCCGCCCAGGCTTTTGAGGCGGCAATAGTGCTTCTCTTCGTAGCCCCACACGCCCTGCGCAATTTGGCCTACATCCCCAACATTCCCGGTCCATCGGGCCGCGCTGGAGTTTCTGTATGTCAGCCCGTGGATAGAGTGTTGCGGAGTACGTCTGGCGGCACGTAACCCCTTTGCTCTCAACGCACGGATCTCGCGATTGCGAGCTCGTACGCGGGCTTTTCGGGCCGATAAGACCTGTGAGTGTACGATCGAACGCGCAGTCGCGCCCTCTCTCTAGGCATCCTGACCGGGTTGGTCGCGGCTTCGCTATGCCTGAACGGTTGCGGGCGAGGGGAGTCGCAGCCCGGACGGGGGCCGCTCACCACGGTGGAGCAAGTTCGGCGGCTTCCCGGAGATGGAGGAGACCAGGCGCCGATTCGCCTTCGCGGCACCATCACCTACGTCGATGGCCAGCTCGAGCAGTTCTTCTTGCAGGACTCGACGGGAGGTCTTCGCTCCGACAACATCAGCGACAGTCTGCTCCTGGACGCCGGTTCGTTTGTGGAACTTACCGGAACGGCCACCCAGGGAGGTTCCAGCCCCGCTGGGACGGCTGAGCAGGTCCGTTTGATCAGATCTGGTGCGCTGCCGGAGGCGGTGCGTGCCGGGCCGCGGGACTTGGTCTCCGGCAAGCTCCAATACCGGTTCATTCAGATAGAAGGGCGCGCGAAGTCCGCGGCCATCGACGACAGCGGCCGCCTGGTACTGATGGTGGATTCGGAAGGCCACGCGGTCAAGGTGTTAGTGCGGAACGACTTGGGCGGGATCAACTACCGGGTTTACCCCGGGGCGAAGATGCGAGTGCGCGGTGTGCTTGCGGCGAACACCGATGTGACCGGGGCCATCGGGGAACTGCGGCTATACGTCGCCTCGGCACGGGAACTCACGGTCATGACGCCAGCGAAGCCGGTTGCGGAAGGACCCACAGAGCAATCCAGCCTTCCCACCTTGACCCGCGTCGCCGAGGTTCATTCACTCCCGGAAGATCGGGCGCGTCTGTCCTATCCCGTTCACCTGCGGGCGGTGGTGACATTCTTCGCCCCGATGGGCCGCATGCTCACGGTGCAGGACGCGACGGACGGAATCTACGTCTGGGTGGGATCGGCGGAGATCCCGCCGCTGCGGGCTGGCCAGTTGGTGGAGGTGGAAGGATTCAGCGGCCCGGGCGATTTCGCCGCGGTCGTCATGAGTCCCCGCATCCGGGTTCTGGGGGAGCAGGCCATGCCCGAGCCGCTCCGCATGGGCGTCGCTCAGCTTCTGGCCAATCCGCCGGACAGCCGCTGGATGGAGGCGAGCGGCATTGTCAGCTCGATGGAGAGCCTCAACGGCCTCGCGGTGGTTGGAGTCCGCTCGGACAGCGGCAATTTGGCTGTGGAAGTGGCCCACCCTGACGGCCTCCCGCCCGGACTGCTGTACTCGCATGTCCGCTTCCAAGGCGTCCTGACTCCGATCTTCAACCGCAAGCGGCAATTGGTGGCGGTGCATGTCCGGGTGCCCGGGCCTAAGTTCATCAAGGTGGAAGCGCCAGCGCCAAGCCTGCTCGCGCCGCGCAGCATCGCGCAACTGCGGCAATTCTCGCCGGGAGCGGGAGCCAACCAAGTGTGCCGCATTCGAGGCACGGTGACGCTCACTCACCCTACCGGCCCCACGTACATCCGGGACGCAACGGGAAGCGTGGGGATCGAAAACCACGCTGCATCGCACCTTACCATCGGCGACGTGGTGGAGGCGACCGGGTTCGCCGAAACGGATGGGGTGAACCCGGTGCTCAAGGACGCGGAACTGGTCAAACTTGGGCACGTCGCTGAACCCCAGGCGCAACTATGCACCATTCCCAACATTCTGGAGGATCGATGGGATCCAAGGCTGGTGGCCCTGGATGCCTTTCTGTTGGACACGGTGGCGGGCGGATCGGATCGGCGGTTAGTGCTCCACGCTGGCGGCACGCAGTTCAATGCCCGGATGGAGGGCGGCCACCTGCCCGCGCTGAGGAACGGCAGCCTCGTTCGTGTAGCGGGTGTGGTCTCCTATGATGCCCTCGGGCAGCGAGCAGTTCCGCGAGGTTTCACGATTCTGCTCCGCTCCGCCGCCGACGTGACCGTGCTGCGCGATGCGTCCTGGTGGACCGGCGAACGGGCTATCCAACTGGTTGGAATCCTGGCCGCGATGGTGCTGACTGCCTTCGCCTGGGTCACCATCCTGCGGCGGCGCGTGCGGCGGCAGACCGAGGCCCTGCGGAAAGCCAAGGAAGCCGCGGAAGCGGCCAGCCTCAGCAAGAGCGCGTTCCTGGCGAACATGAGCCATGAAATCCGCACGCCGATGAATGGCGTCATCGGCATGACGGACTTGGCCCTCGAAACCGAATTGACGCCCGAACAGCGGGACTTTCTGCTCACGGCCAAGAGTTCGGCGGGCCAACTGCTCACCCTGCTGAACGACATTCTCGATTTCTCCAAGATCGAAGCCGGGAAGCTGGCCATCTCACCGGTGGATTTCCTGCTGCGCGACTGCATCACCGATTCGCTGCATACGCTGGTCTCGCGGGCGGACGACAAAGGACTGAAGCTGCTGTGCCGGGTGGCGCCGGATGTTCCCGACGAGTTGGTGGGAGACCCGGGCAGGCTGCGCCAGATCGTGGTCAACCTGGTGGGCAACGCCATCAAGTTCACCGCCCGCGGGGAAGTGTCGGTCGAGGTCACGCTCGAACCCGGCGTCGGAGAAGGCGTGACGCTGCACGTCCGGGTGGCCGACACCGGAATCGGAATCCCTCCGGAAAAGCACAAGACGGTGTTCGAGATGTTTGAACAGGCCGATGGATCGACCACGCGAAAATACGGCGGCACGGGTCTGGGCCTGGCCATCTCCCGCAGCCTCGTGGAACTCATGGGCGGACGTATCTGGGTGGAGAGCCCGCGCGCGGATTTGAGCCCGGAGGCGCCCGGGGTGGGCTGCGCATTCCACTTCACGGTCGCCATGGCCTTGGGCCAGGGGCCGCCCCGATTGGACGAGGCGCCGTTGGGCGGGGTGCCGGTTCTGATTGTCGACGACGATAAGACCAACCGGACGATTCTCGTGGAGATGCTGCGCGCGAAGGGAATGAAGCCGCTGGCGGTGGAAAGCGGCGAGGCGGCGCTCGCGATTCTCGATCAGGCGCGCGCCGCGGGCTGCCCCTTCCCGCTGGTGATACTGGATTCTCAGATGCCGGAGATGGATGGATTCACCCTGGCGGCCCGCATTCGCGCCCAGCCGGAGCACCGGAACACGCGCCTGCTCATGCTGACCTCGATGGGACAGCGGGGCGATGCCGCACGCTGCAAAGAGATCGGAATCGAAGTGTACCTGTTGAAGCCGGTCAAACAGTCGGCTCTGCTGCATGCGATCGCCTGCTCGCTCGGGCAACCAGGGGCGGTACGGGCGCCGCTCACCCGCCACTCGCTGAATCAGTCGCGCCGCAAGCTGCGCGTCCTGCTGGCCGAGGACAACGCGGTCAACCAGAAACTGGCGTCACGCATTCTGGAGAAGCAAGGGCACTCGGTAGAAGTGGCCAACGATGGCCAGGAGGCGGTGGCGGCGCTGGCCAACGGCGAGTTCGATGTGGTCCTGATGGACGTGCAGATGCCGAACATGAGCGGGTTGGAAGCTACGGCGGCCATCCGAACCCTGGAGCGCGCTACGGGCAGGCACGTGCCCATCGTGGCGATGACGGCGAACGCCATGAAGGGCGATCGGGAGCGCTGCCTGGAAGTGGGAATGGATGACTACGTTTCGAAACCAATCCAGGCCGATCACCTGCTGGAAGTGATCGCGCGGGTCGCTTCGGCCCCCGGCGAAACCGCGGAGCGCACTCTTGCTTGAGGCCGGCCGAAGACCCGGTAATACCCACCTTTGGTTTGTGGCTGGGAGGCAGGGATTCGAACCCGAGACGCAGATCCGGAGTCTGCAGTCTCACCGTTAGACGACCTCCCAACTCGCTAGAGCAGCGTCGTCTGGCGCCATTCAAGCCCGGATGTTGCACACGGATTCCGACTGCAGAGGCATCCCGAGGCTTGGCTGTGTGTGCGGAGCCTCGCAGGGCGGCTGCCCGGTCCGTTGCGGTGGGTGAAGCGCGCGGGCCGGCCCCAAAACAGGCAGTGATCGGGGTGGAAGGCGTCTTCGCCGCACAAAACGGTCTTGCTGGGTCTGTCGCGGCAGACATCTGTCGTTGGGAAGCGCGAATTTGAGCTCGAAAATGTTTTGGTTTCCCGCCCCGTTCAGCAGCGCAGCGCGGCCCAAGCGTGGGCGAACACCGCCCGATACGGATACGCACTCGCCATCGATACCACCACGCGCCGCGTCGTGAAGCGGATCTGGGCGCCGATTTTCAGCAGCCGCAGCCGGATCGTGTTGACTTGCGCTTGGGCCATCTCGGTGCCCTTCAGGGCCAACCGCCGCAGCGCCTCGACCAGCACGTAGGCCGCCGCCGACAGATACAAGCGCAGTTGATTGGCCCGCATGATCCCGGCGCTCATCCGGTCGGCGAACAGCAGCCTCTGTTCCTTAATGCGGTTCTCCATCTCCCCGCGCGCGCAGTAGAGTTCCTCATACAGGGCGCGCGGCCGGAAGGCGGAGGCGGTCAGCGAGGTCACCACGTAGCGCGGGTTTTCCTTCGCTTCGATCTGCTCGGCCTTGGCGACGACGCGCCGCGCCCGGCTCCAGCTCTTACGCGTCCGATAGCGAAACTCGGTGAAGACCCGCGCCGCCTGGCCCGTGCGTTTGGCTTCCGCTTTTGCCTTCCGCATGGCCTTGCCAATTCGCCGGCGCAAGCGGTCGTTGCGCGCCAGGCCGAAGACGAACTCCACCCGGTTCTCTTCACACCACCGCATCAGCTCCTCCCGGCAGAAGCCGGAATCCGCCCGCAGGATGATCTTCAACTTCGGCCAGCGGTTCCGCAGGCGCGCCACGATCCGCTGCACCTCGGCCAGGCTCCCGGCGCTGGCGTCCTGGTTGGCTTCCCGAAGCCGCACGGCCAGCAGTTGATCTCCACAGAAGATATACAGCGGCAGATAACAGCACTCGTCATAGAAGCCGTGAAAGAACCGGCCCTCCTGGTGGCCGTGCAGCGGGGTGTCGGTCACATCCAGATCGAGCCCAACCTCGTGGGGCGCTTCCGGGTGCGCATCCATGAACACGTCCAGCAGCAGCCGGTCGATGGCCGCGGCGTCGTAGCGGATCTTCTTGTAGCGGTCCCGCTCGGCGCCCGTGGCCGGTATCCACTCCAGCCGGCACAGCGTGCTCTTGCTGGCCAACGGCTGGTCCGGTTCGCGCTTGCCCGCCAGCATGCCCATCAGCGGATCGCGCCGCAGGAAACCCATCCGGCGATCCACCTGCCGCAGCAGCAGCGCCCCGGCGTCGGAGGTCAGGGGGCCCCCGTCAAAGCGGGCCACCAGCGCGCGGCGAAAATGGGGTTCAAACTCGAAGCTGGATCGAGTACACTGTGTCATAGCAAAGAGCCGTTCTCTCTTGGTCGAAACATCTGCTCACACAAATGTCTCTGCCAGAGTCGGCGGCTCTTTGCCAGAGGCTCGTGGAATTCCCGGGCTAGAGCGGATCTGCGCGAAGGGCGGTCCGCGAGGGCCGTTCCTACCGCCACCTGTCGGAGATCATTTCCCGATGAGGGTGGCTTTGACGCTTCGGGTCCTGGCTTCCGCGCGAAGCACCCGGGGCGGAGGCGTCGCACGACGCCTCCGCCCCGGAGACAACCTGCCACGCGGCTTACTTGGGGCAGCCCAACTTCTTCACATCGGCTGCCGGGGCGTCCTGCAGACCGGCGATGCCGGCGGGCATGGCGGCCCCGCCCGGCACGATCCACACTTCCACGCGGCGGAACGGAGCGCGTTGGTCCGAGGAGTTCACGGTCTGGCCACTTCGCTCCTTCACGTCGGTGGACGTGCCGCACAGGAGCGGCTTGGTCGGCGTACTTTGGTCGTTGCCCACCCAGTTGACCTTGAGACGGCTGAGTTCCAACTGCGGGCAGATGCCTGTGCCGGCGCTCAGCACGGCGGCGGCATTCAGGGTTCGGGCACGATCGAGTTTGGCCGCGGCCTTGCCCTTCTCGCGTTCGTCGCGGTGCCCGATGAGGATGACGGTCGCATTCGGGTCGTCGCGCAGCATCGGGGTGAGCTGTTCGAGCAGGAGGCGCTTGGCGCAGTTGTTGACCCGCGCATTGTAGGCCGGGAAGACGATGTCGTCGAGACGGCGGGCTTCCGGACTCAGGGTCACGGTAACATCAGCGGTAGCGCTGCCGGTTCCGCCCTTCTGGTCGGTGGCGGTGGCGGTCAGGTGGACCACCTTAATCTGCTGCTTGAGCCGGCCGGCGAGGTCGAAGGCGAGCGTGCTTGAATCGAACGTGTCGTCGGAGATGCTGCCTTCGCTGGCGGAGTAGCGGAGGCTGGTAGCGCCACCGCATTCCGAGCCCCTGGCCGTCGCGTTCAGCGGCAGCTTCGTGCCGAACGGAATCGTCGATTGCGCGAGCGCGAATTGCACCACCGGAACGCTGTAGTCCTTCACCCGTACGGTCACCGGATCCGACGTCTTCGAATTCTCGGGAGCGCTCACGCGGACAGTGATGGTCTTGGTGCCCGAGCCGTCGGTGGTGGGCACGCTGAAGTTGGGACGGTCGGCGCCGGGCACGGCCTGGCCGTTGACCATCCACTGGTAGGACGGCGTCTGGTCCGGCAGCCAACCGCTGGCTAAGACTTCGAGGCGGACGTCTTCGCCCGGGCACACATCGCGCGCGCCCGAGACGCCGGAGATGCGGATGTCGGCGACCGGCTTGGGAGCCTGCGGAGGCTTCTCAGGAGCAGTCGGAGGAACAGCAGTGGCGGGAGGAGTGGGGACCTCGGCGCCGCGATGCCCGAAGCGGAAGATGATGCCGCCGGTCAACGCCAGCGCATTCTCCGTACCGTGTCTGGGGCTGAAAATCGCGCCCGTACCCCCCCTCGGGAAATCGGGCAGGCCGAAGTGTCGCCCCTGCGTCATCAAGCAGCGCAGGTCGAAGCGCAGACCGATGTAGCGCGTGGCGTTGTACTTCAAGCCGCCACCGTAGTTCACAGAGGGACCGTACCTGATCTTCAAGTCGGATATCGGCGGGATCGCGCCCGGCACGGCACTGGTGTTGACGCCCTTCGAGGGAACGTACCACGTGATACCCATTCCCGCCGTCAGGAACGGGCGCAGCTTCGAGTCCCGCGGCGTGAAGTGCAGCACAGGATTGATGGCGAGCGTGTAGTTTCGCGCAAAGGTGCCGACGTACTGCGTCAGTCCGTACGGAAGTAGCCGCAGATCGTTGAATCCGGCAGTGAAGCTCTCCTCCACGCTGACATACCTCCAATGATCCTCGGTCACCCGGAAGCCTATGACAGTACCTGGTTCGAACTTGAGGAACCGGAACTGATTCCCGTAAATCTGAAACCACTGGTAGCCGATGAACGGGCTGACATCGATTGTCGAGTACTCGCCGGGGAGCGAGGCGCTCTTAGCGGAAGGCGTGGTCTGCGGTAAAGCCGGGACAGCCGCAGCAATCGCCGCCGTGATCGTGATGAGAGCACCACGCCATCGGGGCGCAGCAGGGTGCGAAGTCTTGGTCATATCTCAGTTCTCTCCTATGGAACCAATGCCCTGGTTAGGGTCAATCGAAATGGACAGAATGCCGCGCCGCGGAAACAACGCGAACAGGCGTTGCGGCGCGCCTGGAAGGATGAGCAAAGCGGATGGATAGGCGCCGTTGCGGCCCTCGTCGCCGAGCGGACGCCAAGAGCGGCCTCCGTCGGTGGTGCGGAAGATGAGCCCGTACTGGGCGGCGAGTGCCTCGCCGGCGTGTTGCGGATGGAATACCACCGCGCTGACGGTTCCCTGGTTGAGACCGCCGCGCGCCGGACTCCAGGACGCGCAGCGATCGGTGGAACGGAACAGGCCTTGGGAGGTCGCCGCCAGGGCTCCTCCGGCGCGGTCGGAATCCAGCGTCAGGCCATACCAGACGGCGTCTGCGGCGGGCTGCCCGCAAGCCGTCCAGGAGGATCCGCCATCCTCGCTTCGGAACGCGCCCCCGGGCGTCAGCGCGGCCACCACGCCGCCGCCGGAGGTCTGCAGCAGTTCCACGGGACGGCGGCCGCCGGGGAATTCGATGGCTGCCCAAGAGCCGCGGGTGCGGCGGAAGAGGCCGGCGGCTGTGCCCGCCAGCAGCGACTCGCGGGAGAGCGATAGCAGCGCGGTGATGTGCTGGCCGCCTTCGGGCGTCCCCAGCCTCACCCACGTCCGGGCGCCGTCGGTGGAGCGGAACAGGCTGCGGTATCCAGCCGCGTAGAGGCGGTCGGGATCGTCTGGCGCGGCAGCCAGCAGAGCGATATTCTCGTTGGTCCCCGGAGAGGCCATGCGGCGCCAACTAAGGCCGCGGTCGCCGGTGCGGAAGATGCCGCCGCTGTCAGGTTCGTAGACGCTGCTGAGGTAGATCACGCCGCCGGACCCGGCGACGGCGGCGAAGTTGCGATTTGAGAAGCCGCGGTTGGATTCCAGAAGCGTGTTGCCACCGTCGCGACTCACCAGCAGGCCGCCGGTAGCAGACGCAAAGTAGATCTTGTCCGGATCGGCCGGGTCGAAGGCGATGGACTTGACGGCGTGATGCGAGACGCGTTTCCACGTGGTGCCGCCGTTGGCCGAACGCAGCAAGCCCGCGCTGGTGGCGGCGAAGACCACGCCGGAGCGCTGTGGGTCCAGAGCCACCAGGTAGGCGCGAAAGGCGCCGTGGGGTGTGGCCATCCGCCTCCACGAACCGCCGCCGTTGTCGCTGCGGTAGACGCCACTGCAAGCGCTGGTAAACACGCTGTTCGGAGACTGCGCCTCCACCGCGAAGCTGAAAACGTCGGAATCGTCGAGCATGCCGGAGTGGATCGACTCCCAGTGGGCGCCGCCGTCGCGGGTCCGCCAGGGGAGATGCGTGGTGCCGGCATAGAGGATGTCGCGGTCCGCGGGATGGAAGGTGAGGGAGACCACGGGCCGCAATTCCCGATTCGATTCCGGGGAGATCCGCGCCCAGGACGCACCCGCGTCGCGGCTGAGAAAGATGCCGTCGCTGGCGCCGGCGGCGATGACGTCCGGCTGGGCGTGCCAGACGGCCAGCGCCCAGACGGCCTTGCCCCTCAGTCCAGGCAGCCGCTTCCAGGTCGTGCCGCCGTCCTCGGTCTTATGCACTCCTGCCACTCCCGGGTGGTCGCTTTCCATGCCGACATACCAGGTACCAGGGTAGCGCGGATCAATCTCAAGCGCGTGCAGAGTTCCGGCAAACTGCGCTGGGAAACGCCGGTGCATCCAGGACACGCCCCCGTCGAGCGACTGATAGAGCAAGCCATTGCCGGTGGCTGCCAGCACCAGGTTCGGTTGCTTCGGCGCCACCCGGACGATCTCGGCCGCTCCTCCGAACGGTCCGGTAGCCAGCCACTCGGCACGCCCGCCATAGCAGCCAGCGCCTGCCAGCAGTGCCACTAGAATCTGCATCGCTCGCATCTCTCCCCCGATTCGGACGCAGCCTTCTTCTCTTCTTCCAGTAGGCGGCGGAGCCGCCCTGCCGCGCGGTTAGCGCTTTAACTCGTCTTGCAGCTCTGCCAGCAGCCGCAGCGCCTCCACCGGCCGCAACTGGTCGACGTTCACCTTCCGGATCCGCTCCGCGATCTCGTAGTTCACCGGCTCGAACAACGAGATCTGAACCGGGTGCGGCCGCGCCCCCGGCGACAACTCCTCGGTCACTTCGTGCTCGGTCTTTTCGTGCAGTTCCAGCACCTCCCGCGCCCGCTCGATCACGCTCGCCGGCAGCGCCGCCAGCCGCGCCACCTCGATCCCGTAGCTGCGGTCGGCCGCCCCCGGCTCCACCTTCCACAGGAAGATGATCTGGTCGCCGGCCTCCTTCACCGACACCCGCAGGTTCCGCACGCCCTCCATCTGTTCGGCCAGCTCGGTCAGCTCGTGGTAATGCGTCGCGAACATCGTCTTCGCCCGGATGCGGTCGTGGATGTGCTCGATCACCGCCCAGGCCAGCGCCAGCCCGTCGTAAGTCGCCGTGCCCCGCCCGATCTCGTCCAGCACGATCAGGCTCCGCGCCGTAGCCGTGTTCAGGATCACCGCCGTTTCCGTCATCTCCACCATGAACGTCGAGCGCCCCCGCGCCAGGTTGTCCGACGCTCCAATGCGCGTGAACACTCGATCAATCAAAGGCAGCAGCGCCGATTCCGCCGGCACGAACGAGCCCATCTGCGCCAGGATCGCAATCAGCGCGGCCTGCCGCAAGTACGTCGACTTCCCGCCCATGTTCGGCCCCGTGATGATGGCGATGAATTCGGTCTCCGACAGGTACAGGTCGTTGGGGATGAACCGCGCCGCCTCCCGCTCCGTCAGCCTCTCGATCACCGGATGCCGCCCGCCCACGATGCGCATCTCTCCGCCCTCGGAGAACCGCGGCCGCACGTACCGGTTCTCGGCCGCCACCTGCGCCAGCGCCGCCGTCACGTCGATCGCGGCGATGGCCGCCGCCGTCGCCCGGATGCGCGTCGCGTGCGCCGCCGTGAACGCCCGCACCTCCGCGAAAATCTCCCGCTCCAGTTCCAGGATCTTCTCCTCGGCCGCCAGGATCTTCCGCTCCAGCTCCTTCAACTCCGGCGTCGTGAACCGTTCGGCGTTCACCAGCGTCTGCTTGCGCTCGTAGTCGTCCGGAACCAGGTGCAGATTGGGCTTCGATACCTCGATGTAGTAGCCGAAGACGTTGTTGAACCGCACCTTCAGCGACTGGATGCCCGTTCGCACCCGCTCGCGCGTCTCCACCTGCGCGATATACTGCCGGCTGTTCCGGCTGATATCCCGCAGTTCATCCAGCTCGCGATGGAACCCCGCCCGGATCGTCCCCCCATCGGCCAGATTCACCGGCGGGGAGTCGGCAATCGCCGCCCCAATCCGCTCGCTGACCTCCCGCACCTCGTCGAGATTTGGAGACAACTCCGGGGCCTTGGCCAGCGACCGCCCCAGTGCCTGCACGTCCCGCGGGCTCGCCGTCCCCATCGTCACCTTGGCCAGCAACCGCTCCAGGTCCTGTATCTGCCCCAGCACCTTGCGCAGCTCGCTCCGCCGGATCGTCTCGCGAACCAGTTCCGCGACCGCATCCTGCCGTCCCTCGATCTCCGCCACCTGCATCGACGGCCGCAGCAGCCTCGCCCGCAGCAGTCTCCCGCCCATCCCGGTCAGCGTCTGATCGATGATGCCCAGGAGGGACGCCTCCTTCTGCCCGCCCAGTTCCGCCGGGAAAATCGGCTCGATCAGCTCCAGGTTCCGCACCGTCACCGAATCCAGGATCATCGCCTCGGCGCGGTCGTAATACGACGGCCGGTCCAGGTGGTCCAGCGCCGCCTTCTGCGTATCCTCTAAGTAGTGCAGGATCGCTCCCGCCGCCCCCACCGCCAGCGGCCGTCCGCCGAGCCCGCACCCATCCAGCGTGAGCAGCCGGTAGTGCTCCCGCAGGCTCCTCTCGGCATGATCGTAACTGAAGATCCACCCATCCAACTCCGTTCGCAGCGCCCCCGTCGCCGCCGCCTCGACCCCCGCCGCGCACAGCACTTCCCGCGCCCCCAACTGCTCCAGCGCCGCCGCCACTTCCGGCGCCTCCAGTTCCGTCGTCCGAAACTCGCCGGTCGACACATCCACGTGCGCCAATCCCGCGCGCCCGCCCTCCCGCGCCACCGCCGCCAGGTAGTTGTTCTCGTGCGGCCGCAGGAGGCCCGTCTCTGTGACTGTCCCGGGCGTCACGACGCGCGTCAGTTCCCGCTTCACCAACTTCTTGGCGAACCGCGGGTCCTCCATCTGGTCGCAGATCGCCACCCGGTACCCGCGCTGGATCAGCCGCGCGATGTAGGATTCCACCGCGTGGTACGGCACCCCGCACATCGGGATCGCCTGCCCTTTCTCCTTGTTCCGAGAGGTGAGCGTGATCTCGAGTTCCCGCGCCGCAGTCACCGCGTCCTCGTAGAACAGCTCGTAGAAATCGCCCAGCCGGAACATCAGCAGCGCGCCCGGCACCTGCTGCTTGACGGAATGATATTGCCGCATCAGCGGCGTGGAAGCGTCGGTTGTCATTCCGGATTAGGCGTAGATTCCCCGCAACTTGATCGCGAACGCCACCCGGTCCAGCGCCAGCATGTAGGCCGCGATCCGGTTATTCACCCCGTGCTTCTCGGCGTAGCTCACCACCCGCTCGAAGTTCTCCACCATGATCTCCTTCAGCCGCGCGTTGACCAGGTTCTCGTTCCAGAAGAAGCCCTGCCGGTCCTGCACCCACTCGAAGTACGACACCGTCACCCCGCCCG
>JBEKMO010000080.1:0-22899 GCA_050008465.1 Bryobacteraceae bacterium | reverse complement strand
AGCGCATCTGTGCCGAAACCGGAATGATGAAATGATCCTGCAACAACGCGCCGAACTGCCAACCATCGCGAAGATGCCGTAACAGGGACTGGCTCTTGAACTGAACCAATACATAGATCGAGAAGACGCCCGAGTTGATGAGATTGCTGAGGACGAAATCGACGATTCGGTATTTGCCTCCGAACGGCATCGCGGGCTTGGCACGCTCTTTGGTGAGAGGGTAGAGGCGATTTCCCCTCCCGCCGGCGAGAACGAAGGTGACTACTCGGTGTTCCATCCCGGAGCACTCTTGACGCGGTGGCCTGGCAAGGGGACCGGAATATCCAGGTATCGCTTGCGGCCGCGCATCGTTCCCGCAGCGGCCCGGCGGGCCAAGTGAGCCAGCATATCCCCATCGGAGAGCGACTTCGATGGCGGCCACGCCGCCGGGGCGAAGCAGTTCGGGCCTGCCGACAGCAGGCGCAAAGACAAGGCCGGCCCCTCCTGGATCCCGACATGGTGTTTGACGAACAGCGCCATGTCGGCATTCACGATGTACTCCCGTGTTTCCTCGCCCCGCAAAACTCGCTTGAACCGATAGGCCCGAATACTCCCGTTCTGCTCGAAACCCATGTATTGAAGACCGGCGCCCGCCGAACTCCTTTGCGGCGCGCTGGGAGCGGCTTGGGATTGAGCCGCTACGCGGACATTGAGCGCCGCGGGCCACTTGTTTCCGTCCAGATCAAAAGTAACCAACTGCCCCGCAACCAGTCCAGTGGCGCCGCGCGGCCGTACCGCGGACGATTCGAAATACAAGTTCAGACCGCTATCCGACCTGATGAAACCCGACCGACGCATCGTGCTCAAGCTCTTGATTTTTCCGATCATTGATGAAACCCTCCTGAGGGGAAACCGGCGGCAGCGGGCTTCCGAAAGCTGCCTGTGCTCCGCAACTCTGCCGCTCGAAGCGCTTCGACCAGCCCGCTTGGCGCGAAGAATGCAACGAACCGGCCCACCGCTCGCCGGATCGTCTCCCCCCGTGCAATCCCCCGTGGGCTCAAGTCCCACGTTTCCGCAAACGGGCGCGCCCACAGCCATGGCAGGATCACAGCGATTCACTTCCTGGTGTGCGACCGGTGATCGAAACCAGCTTCACCCTTTTCGTGAGCACGGAGAACTCCTTGTTCCGCCGACGCGGGTCCGGCGCCAAACCCGCAAAAGTGCAGTTGGTGTGCGATCACGAAGCTTACGTGCCCGCTTCGGACCTCTTGGCGACCGGCTGGCTGCAGACGGCCGTCGCGAATGGGAGCGGTTTACGGGCGGGGTACGCGGCGCTCGCGTGGCGCGCCGTCGCAGTGCAGCTTCGGCCGCCCCTCGTGCACGTCGACCGTCCGGCCATCTACGATGCTGCCGTTCAAAGCGGCGATCGCCAGGTCAGCTTCAGCATCCAGCATTTCGACGAAAGCGAATCCCCGCGAGAGGCCCGTTCCCCTGTCGGTCATGAGCTTGACATGTTCGACATTTCCATGTGGTTGAAAGAGCGAGCGGATCGAGGCCACACTGGTGCCCGCATCCAAGTTGCCCACAAAGATGTTCTTCACGTGATCTCCTTGCCGTTTGAGAGCGGGCTATACGAGGCAGGCTGGCGTTACGGCCAGGTTGGCGGGACAATCAAACGCACCTTAAGTATAGCAGGTTTCGGCGCCGAGCGCTCGCGAATCCGCTCGAGCCTCGATAGATAGATCGGAAGGGACGCCGAACGTCCAGTTGCGCCGCTCATCGGCGAGAATGGAAGAAGTGCGACTCTGTCTCGTGAATCCGGACAATCCGGTCGTCAGCCTGAGCAAGGTCCACTGGAACCGCCTGAACAGCTATCGGGTCTGGAAGCCGCTCGGGCTTCTCGTGGTGGCCGGACTGACTCCGCCGGAGTGGGAGGTGGAACTGATCGACGAAAACCTGCACCACCCCGACTACGGATGCCTGCCCAAACCCGATCTCGTGGGGATAACGGCATTCACCTCCCAGGCGACACGGGCTTATGAGGTCGCCGGAAGGTTCCGCGCGATGGGGGTGCCGGTCGTGATGGGGGGCATTCATGCCACCCTCTGTTGCGATGAGGCACTCCGATATGCGGACGCGGTGGTCACGGGAGAGGCGGAATCGGTGTGGAGGCAGGTCCTGGAGGACGCCAGGACCCATGCGCTCCAGAGGGTGTATGGGGGCGGGATCAGTTCGATGGCCGAAATTCCGCCCGCCCGCCACGACCTGCTGCGCGGAAGGTACTACTTCGGCTCGCTGCAAACCACGCGCGGCTGTCCCTTGAATTGCAGCTTTTGCAGCGTGACCGTTTTTAATGGAGGCACGTTCCGCCACCGGCCCGTCGCCGATGTCGTTGCGGAACTGCGGATGATCCAGGAAAAGGTCATCCTGTTCGTCGACGACAACCTCATCGGTACCCGCCGCGATCATCTCGCCTACTCCAAAGAACTCTTCCGGGCGATGATTCGCGAAAGGCTGACCCGGCCTTGGATCTGCCAGGCCACGATCAACTTCGCGGACGATGAAGAGCTGCTCGATCTCGCCGCGCGCGCGGGATGCCAAGGCGTGTTCATCGGGTTCGAATCCCCAACCGTGGAAGGGCTCATAGCCGTTCACAAGAAGTTCAACATCGGCAGAGATTTCCGCCAAGCCGTTCGCCGTATCCAACGACACGGCATGTGCGTCGTGGGCTCGTTCATCGTGGGGATCGACACAGACAAGCCGGGGATCGGCGAGACCATCGCTCGCGCCGCCGCGGAATACGGCGTCGACGCTGCAAACCTTCTGATCCTTACCCCGCTCCCCGGAACGACTCTATACGCTCAGATGGAGCGCGAGGGCAGGATCCGGTCGAACAATTACCCAGGGGATTGGACGTACTACACTCTGACTTATCCCGTCGCCGACTACAGGAACTTTACGTGGGCGGAACTGGTGGAGGAAGTAAACGGGTTCCACGATCGGTTTTACGCGTATCCGCAGATCCTTCGACGGATGCTGCGGGTTGCCAGGAACACGCACAGTCCCAGGAAGTTCCTTGCCATGCTGGTCACCAACCTGAGCTACCGATCCAACCAGCTCCTCGAGAGGAAGATCTATGCCGGCCGGGTTCGCGCTCCCAATTCAGGAGGCTTCTCCGCGGCGGAACCGAGCGTTTAGGGCCGGACCAGGGGTTCCGGCGCGGTCCAGGGGGACCGCCCTACCAGCACGGTATCAGAGGTTCTCCGGAATGAGCCGCTCGACGATGACGACGTCGCGCCAGACGCCGTCCAGGCGGCCGTGCTTCTGGTACACGCCGACCTCGCGGAATCCGAGGGCGCGGACCATGCCGAGACTGGCGGCATTATCCACGAAAACCCGCGAGAGGAGCTTCCAGAGGCCGGCCTGTTCGGCGGCCTTCAAGAGGGCGGTCATGGCGAGGCGGCCGGCGCCGTGGCGGCGGGCCGAGCGCTCGACGTAGAGGGAGACCTCGGCGACGCCGGCGTAGCATGGGCGCGGGCTATAGGAGAACGTCGCGGCGAAGGCAACGACCGCGCCCGCCTCCTCGACAACGATGATCGGATGCCGGCCGTCGAACCAGGCGCGCACGTCGGCGGCCGTGCGGAGGCGGGTTTCGAAGGTGGCGATGCGCTCTTCGATGCCTTGATTGTAGATGCGTGCGATGGAGGGAGCGTCGTCAGGAGTGGCGGTTCGTGCGTCCATGGCTGAGTCTCTTGGGGAGGTCCTTCGGCTCGACGACGCCGCAGCGCCGGGCCCAGGCATCGTAGCTGGCCAGCAACTCGCGCGCTTTCTCCGGGTACTTGGCGGCAAGATCGATCATCTCAGTCCGATCGGCTTCCATATCGTAGAGTTCCCAGGTGTTCGGGTAGCGGGAGACGAGCTTCCAATTCCCCTGGCGCACGGCGCGATTGCCCTCGTGCTCCCAGAAGAGGGCAGGGTGATCCTGGCGGCGGCCGCCGCGGAAGATGGGAACCAGGCTCCGGCCTTCGAGCGGCGTGATCTGGCGGCCCTGATACGTTTCCGGATACTCGACGCCGGCGACGTCGAGGCAGGTGGCCATGAGGTCGATGACATGGCCCGGAGCGCGGGTGATGACGCCGTGCTGGTGGATCCCCGCGGACCAGGACGCGATCAGCGGAGTGGCGATGCCGCCCTCGTGCACCCAGTGCTTGTAGAGCCGGAAGGGCGTGTTGCTGGCGTTGGCCCAGGGCAGGCCGTAGCTCAGGAAGGAATCCGGATCGCCGGCCGGCACGGCAGGCTTGCCGCGATCCACCTCTTCGGCGCAACCGCCGTTATCGGAGAGGAAGAGCACCAGCGTGTTCTGGTCGGCGCCGATCTGCCTGAGCTTGGCGAGCAGCTTGCCCAGGTCCTGGTCCAGGCGATCGATCTGGGCGGCGTAGACAGCCATCTTGAGGTCGCGCGCGTGCCTGTCGGAGACGGTATCCCAGGGAGGAGCCGCCGGGTCGCGCGGCGTAAGCGGCCAGCGCTTGTCCACGATTCCCATCTCGATCATCCGCGCGTGCCGCTCCTTCCTCAGAGCATCCCAGCCCTTGAGGTACTTGCCGCGGTACCTGGCGATGTCGTCCGGCAGGGCATGCAGCGGCCAGTGGGGCGCGGTGTAGGCAACGTAAAGAAAGAACGGCTTCTCCTGGCGGCCGTAGCGGTCCAGGAAATCGACGGCGCGGCTGGTGATCGCGTCGGTCATGTAGAAACTGCCGGGCTGGGGAGTGAAGGGCTGATCGTCGATCGCCATCTGGCGGCCCGGGTCCAGCCGGAAATAATTGCTGGCGCCGCTGATGAGGCCGAAGTACCGGTCGAACCCGCGGTCAGTGGGCCAATGCGGGCGGGTCTCGCCGACGTGCCACTTCCCGGACATCAGAGTGCGATAGCCGCCCTGGCGCAGCGCCTCGGCGATGGTGACGCAGCGGTCGTTCAGGTAGCCCTGGTAGGAGGGAACGCCGCGGTCCACGACCATGTGTCCGATGCCGGCCTGGTGGGGATACAGGCCCGTGAGCAGGGAGGCGCGGCTGGGGCAGCAGCGCGCGGTGTTGTAGAACTGCGTGAAGCGCACGCCGCGGTGCGCCAGGCCGTCGAGATTCGGCGTGGAGATTTCCGAACCGTAGCAGCCGAGGTCGGAGAACCCCATGTCATCGGCCACGATGAGGACGATGTTGGGCCGGCGGGGAGCCGCCGGGCCGGAAGCCCCGGCAAACGGCGCGGCGAGGCCGGCGGCGACGGCCCCGATGAGCTGGCGCCGGGTTACGGTGCGCCCTAGTGCACTCGTACCCACTTCCTCTGGCCCCCTTCCTCCGGCGGCGCCCCGTGCCGCCGCAGCAGGCTCGACAGGAGCAGCAGGCCGAACAGGTACTTGATGCCCTCCGCCACGGAATAGGCGGTGTTGTAGCTCCAGAGCCGGTGGCGGTCGGGCGACGGCTGATCGGGCGGGAGGACGTCGACCACTCGTCCCAATCGGGTCACCTGCGGGGTGAGCACAAAGCGCATCACCACAACGGTCGGCAGCATGAAGATACAGAGTAACACCCCCGAGCGGCGCCCCGAGGCGCTCGCTACGAGCGTAACCAGCAGAACGACTCCCAGGGCAAGCTGGGCCCACTCCCAGGTCTCGAAGTAGAAGCGGTTCAGTTCCGAAGCCTGGATGCGCAGGAAGGTCTGGGCGGCGGTCTCGCCCAGGATCTCGACGCTGGAGGCCGCGGAGGTCAGGGGCGCGGCCACGAGCCGGCCGGCCGCGCTCAGGTTGCGCGCGGCGACCAGAACCAGAAAAAGGCTGCAAGCAAGCCAGGCTCCCAGCAGAAAGGCGGCAAGTCGGCGGATATGCATGGCGTAAACAGCGATTCTATCGCGATTGGGGCCGGTTTTGGACGAGTTGCGGGATACATTCTCGCAGCAGCGTGTGGCGCGGAAACGACGGGTGAAAAAAGCCACGGTCACCGCGGCGCCGGATTTTTCTGAGCAGTTTCGGCTCGGTGTTTCGCGGTTTTCTAGCGAGGGGCACTCCAGGAACGCACCTTATGCTGGGAACCGAAAGACACCCGATTACAGGGAGTC
The DNA here is from genome assembly GCA_050008465.1 of Bryobacteraceae bacterium. Classification (GTDB taxonomy): domain Bacteria; phylum Acidobacteriota; class Terriglobia; order Bryobacterales; family Bryobacteraceae; genus Fen-330. Next base: position 16,815 of record JBEKMO010000080.1, on the reverse strand, counting down.
TTCAGGAGCCGAGAAATGCCCGATCCCGAGCCGATCATCATTTGGCTTTAGTTGTGAAGAGACGTCTCCGAGATGTTCGCGTTTTGTGCAGCCAGTCCGGTGCAGGAGCGGTGGGTGAAAGCAGAAAAACATCTCGATCGCAGACCGAGGTTCTGGTAGAATTCCTGAAAGACCCCCGAACGGGAGTCTCAAGGAGCCGAAAAATTCCCGATCCCGAGCCGATCATCATCTGGTCGTAGCCTCAGAACTGAGGATCTGAGGTGTTCCCCTCTTGCGCGAACGGGCGCAAGTTGCACAACGAAGGAAGATTAAAAAACTTCCATACAGACCAAAATCTCTGGTATCATTCCCTGGTGGTACCCCTGAGCGGGGTACCAACAGGGAGACCAGAGCACCACCGATCCCCCGCCCCTGTCGCTCTTTGAGGCTTTGAGTCATGCAAACCAAGGGTCTGTTGGTTTGTCTGGTACTGCTGTTGCCCAGTGTCGGGACGGTCAGAAAGCCTGCCGCCATCTCCCTAGGGAAAGAACGCTCCGGGCGCCGCGAGAGCCCTGTGGCGCCTGAGTTGCTGGCCCTATCCGAGCGGGCCAAATCCCTGGTTTCCGCCGGCGATTACCTCCAAGCCGCCGAGGTCAACCGCAAAGGCTACGCCGAAGCCACGGCGCGGAGCGATCCCCGCCAGGCGCTCCGGTTTCTCGGCAACGGGGGCAGTTGCTGGTTTGCACTCTCGCGCCACCGGCGGGCCATGGATGCGTACCTGGAAGCGCGGAAGCTGGCCCAGCAGCTCGGCGACTGGGAGGTGGTCGGCGCACTCTGCATGAACATTTCCTCACTGTACCTCCAGATGGGCGAAGTCAGTGGGGCTGGCGAGGCGGCCCGGGAGGGATTGGCCGCTCTCGAGAGGCTGCCGCGCTCGAAATACAGGATCCAGCTCCTCATGCAGGCCGCCAAGGTCAAGGCATGGCAGGGCGATATCGACGGCGCCATCCCGCTGTTCGGCCAAGCCATCGCCGAGGCCAAGCGGCAGGGCGAGCCCTCGCTGGAGGCCCAGGCCTGCGGACTGCTGGGCTACCAACTTCTGCGTAGCGGCCGGGTGAAGGCGGCCGAGGCGCCGCTGCTGGAGGCATTCCGATTGCGCCAAGTCAACCGCGACCGGGACCTCGATCACTCCTATAGAACGGTAGGTTTGCTGCGGATGGCGCAGGGCGACCTAAAGACCGCGGGCACGCTGCTGGATCAAGCCGTGCCGTTGGCGGCGTCCAAGCCCGGGCCGGTGCAGCGCTGGAACGCATCCTACTTCCGTGGGCAGGTGCGGATGGCCCAGGGGAATCTCGGCGGGGCGGTGGCGGACTTCCGCACGGCCATGGACCTGGCGCGGCGCTGGCGGCTGGAGGTGATTCCCGCCGACGCGGTGCGGGTGAGCCTGGAGGTGGGGCTCCAGCAGCTCTACGCCGGATTCATCCAGGCGGCTGGCAGGCTCTATCTGGCGACGCGGCAGGCCTCGCTGCTTCGCGAGAGCTTTGAAGCGGCGGAAGAAAACCGGGCGGCCAGCCTGCGGGCGCTGGTGACGGCGGGCGACGACTGGCGGCGCGGGCTGCCTGAGGAGTACGACCAGGTTCTGGCGCGGCTGCGGGCGGTCGAGGTGTCGCTGCTGCGGGAGGATTCGCCGGGGGCGCGCAGCGAGGCGCAGCGGTTGCGGTACGCGCTGATGCAGATGGAGGCCAAAGCGGGGCTGGACTTCGGGTACGATCCAGGCGGCCGGGACAATTCGCGCCTGCTGGAGCGGACGGTTCAGGCGCTGGACCCGGCCGAGGTTCTGATCAGTTTTCATCTGGGCGAGCCGGACTCCTGGGTCTGGGCAGTGACGCGCGAGGGGATGGAGTTGCACCGGTTGAGCGGCCGGAGCCGCATCGCCGTGCATGCGCAGCAGTTTCGGGAGGCCGTGAAGAGCGGGTCCGCAGGGGCCGCTGAGTTGGGCAAGGCGCTATACGACGCGCTGTTCGGAGCGCTGGGGGAGGGGACAAGAAGCAAGCCGCACTGGTCGCTGGCGCTGGATGACGTGCTGTTTCAGGCGCCCATTGCGGCAATGGTGGTCGAGCGCGGGCCAGACCGGCCGGTGTACCTGGCGGAGCGGCATTCCGTGCGGCTGGTCCCCAGCGCGCACCTGATCGCGGAGCGGCTGGGGGCGGCTTGCGCGCCGGATCGCGCCAGCCGGCGCGGGGCATTCGTGGGAGTGGGGGATCCCGTGTACAACACCGCCGATCCACGCTGGAAGCACAGCTTGGGCCAGGCGGATCGGGATTCCGCTCTGCAACTTCCGCGGCTGGCCGGGAGCGGCCAGGAGATCCGCTCGTGCGCCAAGGCGTGGGATCCGGGCGCGCAGCCGGTGTTGCTGGAAGGTCTGGGCGCGACGCGTGCGGCGCTCTCCAAGGCGCTGGAGGCCGCGCCAGCCGTGCTGCACCTGGCGACCCACGTGGTGTCGCGCCGGCATGGCCCGGCCGAAGGGATGCTGGCGCTGAGCCTGCTGCCGGGCGGTGAACCGGAGTTCTTGAGCCCGACCGATATCGCCACCTGGCGGGTGAAGGTCGGGCTGGTGGTACTCAGCGGTTGCAGCTCGGGTCTTGGCGAGGCTCTTCCCGGCACGGGCCTGATGGGGCTGACGCGGGCGTGGCTGGCGGCGGGCGCGGACGCGGTGACCGCCAGCCTGTGGCCTGCGCCGGACGACACGGGGGAGCTGTTCCTGTCGTTCTATCGGCATCTGCGGGAGGGCGGGACCCCGGGGAAGCGGGAGCCTGGGGCCAGGTACTCGAAGGCGGCCGTGGCGCTGGGGCACGCACAAATCGACATGTTGCGCTCCGGGACCTGGCGGTCTCAGCCGAAATACTGGGCTGGGTACTTTGTGTTGGGGAAGGATTAGGAGACTCTTATGCTGACGGCGCACGAGGCAGTGTCCAAGCGGTGGGAGGAATCCAAGGGCGACGCGCCGGACGAGCGCCGCAAGCCCAGCGCGGGGGTGTCGAACGGGTCGCAGCCGGGACCCAGACCGGACTGGCCCGACCTGGTCGAGAAGATTCGGAAGGGCGATGCCGCGGGAATGGAGGAATTGTATCGCTTGTTCTCGCGCGGGATCCGATTCTATCTGTGCAGGCAGTTGGGGCCGCAAGAACTCGAGGACAAAGTCCACGACACCTTCCTGATCGTCGTGCAGGCGATCCGAAGGGGAGAACTGCGCGATCCGGAGCGGCTGATGGGGTTCGTGCGGACCGTGGTGCGCCGGCAGGTGGCCGCGCACATCGACAATGCCGTGCAGAATCGGAAGGAGCAGGCGGGGCTGCAATCCGGGTATAGCATCTCCGATACCCGGAGCAACCCCGAGGAGGACGCCATCGTCCAGCAGCGTCTGGAGATCATGACCCGCGTGCTGCGAAACCTGTCGCGGCGCGACCGGGAGATCCTGACCCGCTTCTACCTGCGCGGGGAGAGCCAGGAGCGGATTTGCAGCGAGATGAATCTGACGGGAACGCAATTCCGGCTGCTGAAGTCGCGTGCCAAAGCCCGGTTTGGGGAGTTGGGGAAGCGGAGACTGCAACAACGGAGTCTGCCGGCGGTTTTTCCGAGAGCGATTTCGGCCTTGAGACACTAATAGGTTGACTGGGCAGGTTTGGTAGATACTGGGAAGGACTGGGTTCGACATGGAACTCAACGGTCATGCCCCGGAGGAGATGCTGGAAGAGTACTCCCGGGGGAGGCTTCCCGAGGCGGAAGCCGAGTGTCTCGAAGAGCATCTGCTGGTTTGCCCGCAGTGCCAGGACCGGCTCGCCGAAGTGGACGCGTTCGTGGAAGCGGCGCGCCAGGCCGCGGCGAGGTTGCAGATGGAGCCGCAGGCGAATCTGGAAGGGAATTGGCGCGCGCTGTGGCAGTGGCTGGCGCGCCCGGCGCGGTTGGCGATGGCCACGGGCGTGGCGATATTGCTGGCAGGCGCGGTGGTAGTGTGGCGGACAGGGCCGCGGAGGGAACCGGTGGTTTCCGTGTATCTTCAGGCGGTTCGCGGCGGCGAAGGACTACCGAGCGCGCACGCGCCCGTAGACACGCGGTTACGGCTCCGCCTGGACCCAGCCGGTTTGCCGGCTTTGGGGTCCTACCGCCTGGAGATTGTCGATACGCGCGGCACGGGCGTGTTTGAGGCCGAGGCGCGGCGGGACGCCGGGGAGATCTCGGCCCAGGTGACCACGCGCCTGGCGGCCGGCAGGTATTGGGTCCGGCTGTACGAGCCGCGTTCGCCGGGCCCGCTGCTGCGCGAGTTTGGGCTGGCCGTCGAGTGATGCAGCGCGGTGGCAGGCGAAACCGCCTGCCCCCCCCGCCCGAGTATCCCCGGGTTTTTTCTCAGTCCCGTACCGCGAAGGCTGGCGGTGGCACGAACCTTTGGCCGACGCGGACGTCGGCCCGCGGACCGGAGATCCGCCCCACGAAGACAAAGCCGCGGGCTATCCTACTTTAGTCGGATTCCTTCCGGGTGATCAACGCGTAGAATGTTCCCTGGTGGTAGTTGTCCAGACCGGGGCTAACGAGGCGAAAGAGGGATGTGTTGCCGCCTCCGAAGGCTCCGGCTGGGTCATGTAACCAATTGATTCTGAACGGGCCGAAGAACAGGGAGGGACGGTCATGCAGGTATCAATGATGAGACGAGCCGCAGTGTGGCTGGTTGTCCTGGCGTTGGTGGTGTGTGTCCCCCGGGGGTTCGCGCAGGGCTCCGGGACATGCACGGTCACGGGGACGGTCTACGATGAATCGGGCGCTTTGATCCCGGAGGCCAAGGTGCGACTGATCTTGCAGACCACCGGCACCGCCCGGGAAACCACGGCGGATACCAGCGGATTCTTCTCGGTGGTCGGGATTCCTCCGGGGACCTACGACCTAAGGGTGGAGGCTCAAGGTTTCGCTGGTTTCGCACAGAAGGGGATCGTGCTTCACATCAACGACCAGGTTGATCTGAAGAGCATTGTCCTCAAAGTGGGAGCGGTTGCCGCCGCGGTCGAGGTTTCCGGGGCGCCGGCCGAGGTCGTTCCGGTCAGTTCCGGCGAGGTGTCCTACACGATCACCAGCGATCAGGTGCAAAACCTCGCCATAGTCGGCCGCAACGTCATCGAACTGGTGAAGATGCTGCCCGGCGCCCAGAACAGCGGGGGCTGGAACGGCCAATACAGCGGCGAGGTCAGCGCCTTCAACCTGGGTGCGGGCGCGTACACGGTGAACGGAAACCGTTTCAACATGCTGGCGGTGGTGAGCGACGGCGGCAACGTCACCGACCACGGCTTCAATGGCGGCTCGATGGTGACGCCAAACGTGGACATGATCCAGGAGGTGAAGGTTCAAACCTCGAACTACTCGGCCGAGAATCCGAATGGCCCGGTGGTGATGGAGACGGTGACGAAGTCCGGCGGCAAAGACTTCCACGGGGAGGGCTACTACAGTATTCGCGACAGCAGCATGAACGCGAACGACTGGCAGAACAACCGCTACGCGCTGGGGAAGCCCGGGAGCCGGTTCCAGAACCCCGGGTTCAACCTGGGCGGGCCGGTGCTGCTGCCTGGCACGAGCTTCAACAAGCAACGCGAGAAGCTGTTCTTCTTTGCGGGCTTCGAATGGATGCGCCAGGCCGTGGATCTGGGGGTGCACCGCGCCATTGTGCCGACCGCGGCGATGCGGACCGGCGACTTCAGCAATGTTGCGGGTTTGCAGGCTCGTGACGCCAGCGGCACGCCGATCTCGAATTTCGTGAATACCGCGGTGTGCCAGCCGGACTCCTCGGGCAAGCTGGCCAGCTATTGCGCGAGCGCGGGAAAGCTGGCGCCGTCGGCGATCGACCCCGGAGGACAGGTTCTGATGAACCTGTATCCTCAGCCGAATGCGGATCCGCTGTCGAGCGGCGGCTTCAACTACTTCAGCGACATCATCAACCCGCAGCCGCGCGTTCAGCAATTGGTGAAAATCGACTACGCCGCGACGGATAGCACGCATTTCTCCGCCCGCTACAATCACGAAGCGGAGACGATCCCGTACCCTTACGGTCTGTGGCAGTTCTGGCCGCAGATTGCGTATCCGGGCGGCGTGCTCGGCGCGGATACGTCGCAATCGCTGGCTCTGAATCTGACGAACATTCTCTCCCCCTCTCTCACCAACCAACTGACGGTCACGCTCAATCACCTGTTCTATGGCAACGGGCTCAGCACGCCGGGGAAGGTTTCGGCCTCGAAACTGGGATACCCGTACTACGGGGTCTTCAATAACGGGCTCGATCTGATCCCCAACGTGGGAGGCGGCAACGGAATCGGCGACATCTACGACGAAGGGGGCGTGGTTCCGAACCAGAACGCCCCGAAGTGGACGGCGACGCTCTCGGAAAGCATCTCCAAGGTGATCGGAACGCACCTGCTGAAGGGCGGGTTCTACTGGAGCCGGATCACCACCCAACAGCGGACGGGCGGGAAAACTTATGTCGACCAGGGCAGCATCACGCTGGCGAACTGGGCCACCCTGACCGGCAACGGCTATGCCGACCTGCTGCTGGGCCACATCTCCGGGTTCGATCAGGGAACGAAGAACGTTCAGACGGACTATGCGGCGAACGAGTACGACTTCTTCGCGCTGGACACCTGGAAGATCGGACGGCGGCTGACTCTGAACTACGGCGCCCGTCTCAACCACATGGGCTGGTGGTACAACCAGGAGGGGCGCATCGCCGTTTTCGATCCCACGAAATACAACGCGAGTGCTCCGATCTCGGCGTACACCGGCATCCAGACTCACGCCAACGACCCGAGCGTGCCGCTGTCGGGGTACAAGCCCGTGAGCTTTCAGTTCGCACCCTCGGTCGGGTTCGCATGGGATGTTACCGGCTCGGGCAAGACCGTCGTTCGTGGCGGATTCGGCGTGAACTACTTCCGCGACGAGGGCAACACGGCGGCCTTCAGCCTGGTGCTGAATCCGCCGTTCCTGGTGATGAATTACTACTATCCTGGCGGCGGCCTGTACCTTAAGGATCTGCCGTCGTTGGCAGCCTCGGCGCCCGCCCTTCCCTGGCCCTCGGTGGCCGTGGCCGACGAGAGCAAGATGCCGCGAACTTACTCGTACAGCTTCAGTGTGGCGCGCCGGCTCGCGGCCTCGACGACGCTTCAATTCTCTTACGTGGGCAACTTTACCAGGTACCTGGTCGGCTGGCCCGATACCAATCCGGTGCCCGAAGGCGCGGAACTGGACTGCTGCTGGGGTTGGCCCAGCCAGAGCGATGACCCGACTTACCGCAAGTACCAGAACATCGCCGGCATCTATCCGGCGGCGCACGTGCTGAGGTCCAACTACAACTCCCTGCAAGTGACCGCATCCCGCACCACGGGTCCGGTCAACTACTGGGTGGCCTACACCTTCGGCAAGGCGCTGGGCCACAACGTAGCGGACTCTTTCGACCTTTCGCGCGGGTACGGGCCGCTGCCCTGGGACCGCACCCAGGCCCTGAAGTTCTCCTACAACATCAACCTGCCGGCCGTCAGCAAGAAACACCTGGGCGACCATCCCGTTCTGAACGGCGTGCTGGATGGGTGGCAGGTGAGCGGCATCAGCGAGTTCGACAGCGGCGCTCCGATGTCGGTGCTGTCGGGCTTTCCGGGCGGCTATACCATCAACATGGCGGACACGCAGACCGGGACCGCGGCGTGGAGGTTCACGGGGCGCTATATCGACGGGACGCCCGACGAATCCCCCGTGCCGCTGGTGATCTGCGATCCGGGCTCGAACCTGGGCCCGCACCAGATCTTCAACGCAGCCTGTTTCCAGGCGCCGACGCACGGGAACAACGGCACCTATCGCCCGCCGTACATTCACGGTCCCTGGTACAACAACAACGACCTGTCGCTGTTCAAGAACTTCCCGATGGGCGAGTCGCGGAAATTGCAGGTTCGCGCGGAGGCTTTCAACTTCCTGAATCACGCGCTGTGGGGATTCGCGAGCAACGACCCGGCGCTGCAATTGCAGATCAAGGACTTCGGCGCAGCGCCAGTGAACGCGGCGACGGCCGGGGTGATGACCAACAAGTTCGGGCACCGCATCGTGCAGTTTGCGGTGAAGTTCTTCTTCTGACCGCTTGCTGGCGCGCGCGGCTCGGTAACTGAGCCGCGAGCGCCAGGGAGCGGTCCGTTGGCAGAATCAGATTTCCTTGCACGATCGAGGCGGGCGGTGCGTCAGAAGGAATGTGAGACGATTCGTGTGGGCGTTGGTGGTGGCGGCGCAGGCGTACGGCGGGGAGTGCGCGGTGCTGGCCTCCGGGTACACGCTGCGGATCGATCGGCACGAGACCGAGGGGGCGAAGGTCAGGTTGTACTTGAACGAGGGGTTCGTGGAACTGCCGGCGTCGGCGGTGGAGCGATTTGAGGCCGGCGAGCCGAAACCGGCCACGGCGACGGCGGAGGCGAAGCCGGCGGACCTGGTGCGGGAGGCGGCGCGGCGGTACGGACTGCCGGCGACGTTCTTGGGCAGCGTAGCGAAAGCGGAGTCGGGATTCCGCGCGGATGCGGTGTCGCCGAAAGGGGCGGTCGGGATCATGCAATTAATGCCGGCCACGGCGCGCGCGCTGGGCGCGGACGCGGCGGACCCACGGCAGAACGTGGAAGCGGGGACGCGATACCTGAGCGAGCTTCTGCTGAAGTACAAGGACGATCCCTGGCAAGTGCGGAAGGCGCTGGCGGCGTACAACGCCGGGCCGGGGGCGGTGGAGCGCTACCAGGGGGTCCCACCGTACCGGGAAACGGTGGAGTACGTGGAGCGCGTGATCCAGCAGGCGGGGCTGGGGCAGTAGGGGTCTGATATACTCGTAGCAGAGAGTCAGTTTTCCATGAGCAACCGCTTAAGAACCCTGGTAGTTACGGTGTCGACGCTCCTGGCGGCGGCGCTGTTGACGGGCGCCCTGCTGGACCGCAACCCCTCCGACGAGGGGGCGTACCGGCAGATCGCGGTGTACGAAGAGGTGCTGGCGCACATCAAGAGCGACTACGTCGAGGAGCCGGACCTGAAGAGCGTGACGCTGGGTGCGCTGAACGGCCTGCTGGAAGCCATCGACCCGTTCGCGAGCTACCTGAACGCGGACCAGTACAAGGAATACTTGAAGAACAAGGATGCATCGAAAGGCGGAGTGGGACTGATTCTCTCCAAGCGGTTCGGATACCTGGGAGTGGTGGATGCGATTCCGGGGTCGCCGGCGGACAAGGCGGGATTGACGACGGGCGACATGGTGGAGACCATCCGCGGGATCGCGACGCGGGACATGCCGCTGGCTTACGCCAACATCCTGTTGGGGGGCAAGCCGGGCAGCACGATCGAGATCTCGGTGCTGGCCTTCCGGTTCCAGGAGGCGAAGAAGATCACGCTGACGCGAGCGGAGGTCCAGTATCCGAAGGTGAGCGAGAAGCTGCTGGCGGAGCAGGTCGGGTACGTCGCGGCGGAAGCGATGGGGCCAACGACGGCGGCGGATGTGGCGGCGGCGGTGAAGAGCCTGGAGAAGCAGGGGGCAAAACGGCTGATCCTGGACCTGCGCCATTCGAGCGTGGGGAGTCCGGATCAGGGCATCGAGTTGGCGAACCTGTTCGTGGAGAAGGGCCTCATCACGTACCTGAAAGGCCAGACCGTGCCGCGGAAGGACTTCGAGGCGGATCCCGCGAAAGCAATCACCAAGCTGCCGCTGGTGGTGCTGACCAACCGGGGTACGGCGGGCGGGGCGGAAGTGGCGGCAGCGGCGCTGCTGGACAGCAAGCGGGCGCAGGTGGTCGGGGAGCGGACTTACGGAGACGCCTCGGTGCGGCGGCCGATTCCGACCGAGGAAGGGGGCGCGATCATCCTGTCGGTGGCGAAGTATTACTCGCCGAGCGGCAAGGCGATTCAGGACGACCACGTGGTCCCGTCGGTGCAGGTGAACGAGGCCGAACCGGTGGCGGAGATCGAGGAAGAGGGTCCGCCGGAGACTCCGGCGCCGCCGGCACCACCGGGCGAGGATCCCATACTGAAGAAGGCGATCGAAGTGGTGACGCAGGGGGCGAAGGGGTAAGGCATCCGATGCCGCTATACGAGTACAAGTGCAGCCAGTGCGGGGCGGTGTTTGAGGTGCGGCAGAAGTTCTCCGACCAGCGAATCGCGGTGCACGAGGGTTGCGGCGGGGCGGTGGAACGGCTGCTTTCGGCGTCGGCGTTCCGGTTCAAGGGGAGCGGGTTCTACATCACCGATTACGCCAAAGGCTCGAAGGGAAAGAACGGAAAGAAGAAGAAGGAAGAGAGCGCCGCGCCCGCGGCGAAGATGGAATCGTCGAGCGGCAAGAGCGCCTCGGATCCGCCGGCTAAGAGCTAACGCCGCGTCAACTCACGGGTGCCAGCTCACCTCTTTGCGGGCTTCCACTTTTCGAGGAAAGCGCGGACGTCCTCCGGACCGATCTTCACGGTCGATTCGAACTCGCCGGCTTTCTGGGCGACCACGACTTTTCCGCCGGGTTCCAGAACCGCCAGGCTCGGAACTCCTCGATCCAGTGCCACGCCCAGGCGGGCCGCCAGGTCGTCATTGTCCTTTCCCTCCTCGCCGATGCTGATATGCACGACCACATAGTTCGCATCCACCAGCGGCGCGAATTCCTTCGAGTGGAAGGTGGCGTCCAGGACGTGGCAGTCGTAGCACCAGTTCGCGCCGAACACCACGAGCACGCGCTTGTTCTCTCTCGCCGCCAGGCCCGATGCCGCCTTCAACTCCGCCTGCGCCTCGCTCGGATCGGAATACAACCGGGGATTCGGCGTCGCGGGCTGCGGCAGCCGCCGCCCGGCATCGTGGGAGAAATCGCTACGCCGCGTAGCAACGATGTGCCAGCCATCCGCCTGTTGCGCCCAGAATTGCACCATTGAGGCGACCACGTTCTGGCCGCCACCAGCTTGGGAGCCGTCCGACTTAACGGCCTCGATGCGCAAGAGCACTCTCGTCTTACCCTGAAGCGTCGCGATGTCCAGCACCTTGGGATGGAACTCAGTCACGCCCGAGGATCTCAAACCCGCCCAAAACCGCCACTCTTCATCCAGGTTGCCGACTTTGGTCCCGCCCACTTGCGCCACGGCGGGAGGATCGGTGCTATAGAGCCGGACCAGCGCCGCTTTGTCGCCGGTCATCACTGCCGTTTTCCATTCCTGGAAAGGGGCAAACTGTGCCATAGCCGGGCGCCCGCCGCTCGCGAAGCTTCCCACCAGAAACAAGGTACCCGCCACTACTGGAACGCGCTGCAATGGTTTCATATTGGCGCCGACTATGGCTGGAGCGTCAGGGTGGCTTTTCCGACGGGACCGGCGTAAATCAGCTCGATCGACTGGATGCTCTTGGTCTTGCCCCGGTACAGGAAGAAAATCAGTCCTGCCTGGGGAAGGGTGCGGTCGCCTTCCGGAAGCGAGGCCTTTTGAACGCGCTGTGCCATCGCGCGCTGTACCCCTATCGGGATCTTGACCGGTGCGGGCGGCTCGTTGCCCTCACCCTTCTCCTGCTTGCCGCCGCCGCCGAAGCGGGTTTTCGACTTCGATTCGGCTGGCTCAGGCGGCTCCCACTCGGGATCTTTGACGGAGGCGACCACTAACCCGTATGGCTGGGCGGGCGAGGGCGTCTTCTTCCCGTTGATGCGGAGCGAAAAGTCGTCGGCGGAAAGCTTGATCCGCGCGCCTGGCGAGCCGAACAACCCCGTTTCGATCACCACATAATCTTCCGTGGAGAGGGTCCCTTGCAGCGTGGGGATCGAGTGTCCCTTGAACTCGGCCGCAACCGTCACCGTGCCTGCCTGAGCCTGGGCCTGGTAATCGGCCGGAGTCGCTCTAGGCGGCAGGCCCTTCGTGTCGATTTGCGCGTCGTTGCTCTGGGTGTTCTGCCCTTGTAGACACAGGCAGATGGCGGCGATCAGGACACCGGTTCTCAAGGCAGGGAAAAGTCGCATTCCAGCTAAGAAGCTAGCACACTCGAGGGCCTGGTTGGCGACGTTGATGCTAGACTGGAGGCGCCGATGCGTCCCAATCACACCAAGGAGAAGCTCCTCCGCGGCGCCACCGTTCTGGGCTGCGCGCTGCAGCAACTCCGCTCGACGGAGGTCCCGCGCGCCCTGGCTGCCGCGGGCTTCGATTATATCTTCATCGACGCCGAGCACACCGGCATCGACCTGGAGACCATCCAGGACCTGGTAGCCGCCTCCGTACAGGCCGGCATCACGCCCATCGTGCGTGTTGCGGAGCTGCTCTATTCTCTGGTTGCGCGCGCCCTGGACGTGGGAGCGCAGGGGATCATCCTTCCCCGGATGGAAGACCCTCGCTTGCTGGCCGAGGCCCTCCAATGGATGCGCTTTCCTCCCTTGGGCTGCCGCGGGTTCGGCGTGATGGCGCCGCTCCTCGACTACGAGCAGCGCTCGTTCCCGGAGATCACCGAACACCTGAATGCCAACACGCTGGCGGTGGTGCAATTCGAGACGCGCAAGGCCATCGAGTGCCGCGAGGAATTGCTGGACGTCCCGGGAATCGACGTGGCGCTAGTCGGACCCGCCGACCTGTCCATTTCGCTCGGCTGTCCCGGCCAGTTGGATCACCCCGACCTGGTCGAAGCGGTCCTCCGGCTCCAGGAGGCCTGCCAGCCTCGCGGCATTGTCACCGGAATCCAGTGCCGGAACACGGCCCACGCGCGGGTCTGGGTTGAGCGCGGCTTGCGCTTTGTCGGGGCCGGCAACGAGCACACGCTGCTGTTCGAGCGCGCCAGGGAATCGGTGGCAGCTCTGCGTGCCGCCGTGCCGCCGCGCTGAGAAGCCGGGAAAAGAACCTCGAGGGGCAACCGGGGACAGCCTGAGCCGTCCCCACAGCGGACGGCCTGGGCAGTGCCTCGGTTGCGGGCGCCCGCGGCAGCTCTCAGTATCTGACCTTGTCCGGCTTCCGCTCCCATTCCGCGAACGCAGCCAGCGCTTGCTCGCGCATCAGTTGCGTCATCGGAATCGCGCGCGCTCCGACCGGCGTTTCGAGTTGCTCGTAGATGTAGGCGTCGTCGAACCCGACCCGCGCGGCGTCGCCGCGCGTGCCGGCGTAATACAGCCTGGCTGGGCGGGCCCAGTAGATCGCTCCCATGCACATCGGGCAGGGCTCGCAGGTGGTGTAGATCTCGCAGCCCGCCAACTGGAAGCTGCCCAGGGCGCGGCAGGCTTCCCGGATCGCCACGATTTCGGCGTGCGCCGTGGGATCGTTTGTCGAAGCCACCAGGTTGGTTCCGCTCGCAACGATGCCGCCGTCCCTGACGACGAGGGCCGCAAACGGTCCGCCCCGGCCCGCGCGCACATTCTCCCGCGCCAACTTGATCGCTTTCCCCATCCAGGATTCCGAGTCCATCACCCGTAGCGCATTATACGCTACATTGCACTCAGTCCTTAGCCGGCTTCTTCTCCACGTCGACCTTCGGGATGCCGAAATGACCGCCCAGCTCGCTCAGCTTCTCCAGGCTGATGGACCCGTTGATGTGGACCAGCGTCAGCTCCTTGGGTTCGGCAGCCAGAATCACCAGGCCTCCGATGCTGCCGCCCTCGATCTTGAGATAGATTTCGGTGTGCTCTTTGTCCTTCTTGCTGACCACGCCCACAATCTTCGACCAGCCCGGCACACGGAGCTGGCTCCGGATGGCCTCCACGTCCTCGGCGGTATATTCCCCTTCCTGGCTGAATTCGAAGCTCCGGACATAGATCCCCTTGAGGCCGCCCAGCATGTTCTTCACCTTGGCCTCGTCGGGCTTGTGGCCGGAAAGAAACCTCCCGGCCAGTTGCAGCAGCGCCCCGTCGAGCATCACATCGACGCTCTCCACGGCTTTGGAAGCCAGCCTTTCCACGCTCGCCGGCATCTTGATCTCCTGCGCGAACACCGGCAGGGCGGCCATCAATAGAATCGCTCGAATCCGCATACTTTCTCCTCGTTGATTGCTGTCAGTCTACTCGCTTCTCTCGAACACCTTTTCTTGCGCCACGTGCAGCTTGACGCCCGCGATGCGTAGCGCCAGTACGAGCTGCTGTTTCGCCGCCTCTCCCTCGGCCCGCAGATTCCGCTCGCGCCGGTACTCGAGGCCGGTCGCCAGCAACGCGCACGCCAGAACGCAGGCCGTCGCCCAGCGCACCAGCGGCGGGCGGAACCCAGACGCCAGCGCGCGCCACCAGCTTTGCTTCGGCCGTGCCGCCGCGGCTCGCGCCAGCACTTCCCGCGTGAAACCCGGCCCCGGATCCTCCCTGCGCAGCGCTTCTCTCAGAGCATCGTCCAAGCGGCTCATAGGTTCTCTTCTCCCACCGAGCGGTCCAGCTTCTCCCGCAGCAGCGCGAGCGACCGCTGCAAGTGGCTCTTCACCGTTCGGACCGGCATGTCCAGCATTTCGGCAATCTCGCCCGGGTCCAGGTCCTCCTGGAACCGCAGAATCACCACCATCCGCGGCTTCTCGGGAAGCGATGCCACCAGCCGCTGGAGCGTTCGCGACAGCATCGGGTCACCGACCGCCGGCATCGTGGCCGGCTCCGGCACGTCGTCAAGGCTCACCTGCGGCCGCAGTTTCCGCCTCCGCGCGCTATCGATCGAGCGGTGGCTGGTCACCCGCCGCAGCCAAAAGGTCAGATGCGCGGCCGACTCGAACCCCGCCAGCCGCTGGTGGAGTTGCAGGAACACCTCCTGCGCCACCTCCTCGGCCAGCGCGCGGTCGCGCAGACAGTGGTACGCGATGCTGAACACCATGGCCTGGTGCTCGCGCACGACCGCAGCGAAATCCGCGACCTCGACCGCCGCCGCTTCCGCCATCTCCGTGGCCAGCCGCATCACCTTTCATAGGATAACTACGCACGGTGGGCGCTCGGGGACGCAGGAGTTAACGGCGGGGCTTCCTTGGGGGGGGCTTGACTTCGGTTGAGCGATCGTTCAATACTGGTTGAGTGATCGCTCAAGAGGGGTCGGCGCCGGGGCCCGAAACCAAAGAACGCATTCTGCGCACCGCCTTCCAGCTCTTTCACGAGCAGGGCTTCCATGCCACCGGCGTGGCCACGATTGTGCGGGAGGCGGGCGTCAATCCGGGGAGCCTGTATCACTTCTTCGAGAGCAAGGACGAACTGCTCTTGAAGGTGCTCGAGTTCGCTTGCGGCTATCTTGGCCCGGCGGTGATGCAGCCGGTGGAAGCCCAGACTCCCGATCCGATTGCGCGCGTTTTCGCGCTGCTCGACAGATACCGGGACGGCATGGTGCTGCATGGCTGCCGGATGGGGTGTCCGATTGGGAACCTGGCGCTGGAGGTCAGCGATGGTAATCCGGCGGCGCGGAGTTTGATTCACCGGAACTTCGAGAACTGGGCCAGCCGGGTGGAGGGCTGGCTGGTTGAAGCCGGCGACCGGCTGCCGCCGGATGTGGATCGCGCCCGGCTGGCACGTTTCGTCCTGACCGTAATGGAAGGCGGCTTGATGCAGTCGCGTGCCGCAAACGACTTGCAGCCGTTCGACGAAGCTGTAGCGGTGCTGCGCGAGCATTTCAATCTGCTGTTGCGACGTGGCAGGTCTTCGAGGAAGAAGGGAGGGGCAAGTAAATGAGGTCTACGGTTGTAGGTTTGATGTTACTACTCGCCGCGCCAGTGGGCTCCCAGGCGCCCGACGACGCACCGTCGTTCGTCAACGAGGGAATCATCAACGCTCCCGTGGCAGCGGTATGGAATGTGTGGACTTCTGGCGATGGTTACAGGTCGCTGGGAGTGGCCAAGGCAGAGGTGGATTTTCGGATCGGGGGCCTGATCCGTTCCCACTACAGTCCAACCGGCGTCCTGGGCGACGAAGGCACGATCCAGAACCGGATTCTCGCATACGAGCCGCGGCGCATGATTGCGATTCGAATCGATCGTCCGCCCAAGTCATTCCCGTTCAAGGAGGCTTGGAAGAACACCTGGACGGTCATCACGCTTACGGACCTGGGGAACAACCGGACGCACCTTCGGGTGGCGAGCATGGGCTTTGGAGCGGATGAGGAATCGATAGCCATGTGGAAGTTCTTCGAGGCCGGGAACGCATACACGCTCAAGACCCTTCAGAAGCACTTCGATTCCGGCTCTGTTGTTCGCGAGGAGGGGACAAAATGAAAGCCGATGGCGCGGAACAGGTCCGGCTCGGACGCCTGGTTATCGCCGGGCTGGTGGCGGGGCTCGTCATGAATGTCGGCGAGGCCGCGTTGCACGGAGGAATCCTCGCGGAAGCGACTAAGAGCGCTTACGCGGCACTGCATCGAAGCGCCTCCGCGGACCCGACGCACCTGGCATCGCTGATTGTGTTGACGTTCGCGCAAGGAATGCTCGTGATGTGGTTATACGCGGTGGTCCGCCCGCATTTTGGGCCGGAACCCAAAACCGCTGTGCGCGTTGGCGTCGATGCCGGGGTTACGTGCTCTTCTTCGTCTTCTTCGCATAGATCGGCTTGACCTCGATCCGCTCAGCGGGAATCACATCGATGAATGGAGAGCGCTGCAGTTGGTACGAAGCGTCGTGGAACGTGATACTCGCGGGGCGGCTCCGTGCGCTAAAAAGGTGAAGCTCCTTTTTGGCTCTAGTCATAGCAACATAGAAGAGGCGGCTGTTCTCCGCCACGTCGTCGCCCGGTCGAGGGAAGAGGTCTCTAAACACAACGGCTTAAGTAATTGCGCATAGACGACGGAGGGTGTCGTTCCGCCTGTCCCAGGTTGCGAACTCCGATTCGACGGCTGCGGTGACTTCTTCCAGCTTCCCAAAATAGCG
>JBEKMO010000008.1:0-91581 GCA_050008465.1 Bryobacteraceae bacterium | reverse complement strand
GAGGGCCAGCGGCGCTACGTCGAGTCGCTCTCGGCCTACGCGCGCCAGTTCCTCGAGCGCATGGAAAAGCCCGACGTGGATGAGATCGACGGCCTCGCGCCGCCCATCGCCATCCGCCAGAAAAACACCACGCGCAATCCGCGCTCGACGGTCGCGACCTCCACCGAGCTATACGACTTCCTGCGCCTGCTCTACGCGCGCGCCGGGCGGACCTACTGCCCCAATTGCGGCCAGTTCGTCCAGCGCGATACGGTCGACCAGGTCGCGCAGCGGGTGCTGCGGGAGCCGCCCGGGTCGCGCTGGTACGTGCTCTTTCCGATCCGCTTCGGCGAGGGGAAGGCCACCGAACTGCGGGACCGGCTCTTCGAGCTGCGCCAGAAGGGTTTCAACCGCCTGTACCAGGAGGGAAACACCTACGAGTTCTCCACCCCCGAATCGCTGCTCGAGATCGACTTCTCGCGCCCGGTGCACGTGCTGGCCGACCGCATCATCATGGGGCCCGACCTGCACCAGCGCATCGTCGACAGCCTCGAAATCTGCTACCGCGAAGCGGGCGAGGTCGTCTTCGAACAGGCGGGCGCGCAGCCGCCGAATCGGCTCTCCTTCAGCGAGAAGTTCGCCTGCAAGACCTGTCACATCGAATTCGTGACGCCCGAGCCGCAACTGTTCAGCTTCAACAATCCGTTCGGCGCCTGCCCGCGCTGCCAGGGCTTCGGCAACACCATCGACTACGACCTGAACCGGGTGATCCCGGACCCGTCGCGCTCGCTCGATGAGCACGCCATCGAGGCCTGGACCACACCGCAGTACCACCGCTTCCTCGATCTGATGAGGCGCCGGACGGACGGCCGCGTGCGGTTCGATGTGCCGTTCTCCGCGCTTTCCCGCCAAGAACGCGACTTGGTGCTCAAGCACGTGCGGGAGTTCTTCGCCTACCTCGAGACCAAGAAATACAAGCTGCACGTGCGCGTGTTCCTGAGCCGCTACCGCGGGTACGCGGAATGCCCGGTGTGCCACGGCGCGCGCCTGCGCGCCGAAGCGCTGAACGTGCGCGTGGGCGGCCGGAACCTGGCCGAGGTGAGCGCGCAGAACATCGCCGAGGCCCATGCCTTCTTCCTTCGCCTCGAGCTCAGCCCCGAGGAGCTGGCGATCGCCGACAAGATCCTGCTCGAGATCCGCCAGCGCCTGAAATTCCTCTACGACGTGGGCCTGGACTACCTCACGCTGGACCGGCTCTCGGCGACGCTCTCGGGCGGCGAGGCCCAGCGCATCCAGCTCGCCACCTGCCTGGGGTCGCGTCTGGTGGGCGCCTGCTACGTGCTGGACGAGCCGTCGATCGGCCTGCACTGCCGCGACACCGGCCGGCTGATTCGCATCCTCGAGGAGCTGCGCGACCTGGGGAACACCATCATCGTGGTCGAGCACGATGCCGACGTGATGCGCTCGGCCGACCACATCGTCGACCTCGGTCCCGGCGCCGGCGAAAACGGCGGCCGCGTCATCTTCGAGGGCTCGTATCCGCAACTGATCGCGGACGGCGCGGCCTCGCTCACCGCGGCTTGGCTGCGCGGCGACCACGCCACCCGCCGCACCCGCACCCGCCGCGCGGTGAACCCCAAACGCAAGTTGAAAGTGGCCGGCGCCCGCTTGCACAATCTCAAGGACATCGACGTCGAGATCCCGCTCGACATGATGGTCGCCATAACCGGGGTCTCCGGCTCGGGCAAGTCCACCCTGGTGCATGAGGTCCTCTACAAATCGCTCGAGAGGATGCACAAAGCGGGCACTCGCGATAGCGACAGCGAGGATGCCGGCGGGCGCACCTCGACGCTCGCCTGCAAGCGCATCGAGGGCGCCGAGCGCATTCGCGAAGCGGTCCTGGTGGACCAATCGCCCATCGGGCGCACCCCGCGTTCCAACCCCGTCACCTACATCAAGGCCTTCGACATCATCCGCGATCTGTTCGCCTCGACGCCCGAGGCCGACCGCCGGGGCTACACCCCGGGCCACTTCTCGTTCAACATTCCCGGCGGACGTTGCGAGGTCTGCCAGGGCGACGGCACCGTGACCGTCGAGATGCAGTTCCTGGCGGATGTCGAGCTGGTCTGCGAGGAGTGCAAGGGCACGCGCTACAAGTCCAGCGTGCTGGACATCCGCTACCACGGCCTGAACATCCACGAAGTGCTGCAACTGACCGTCAAGGAAGCGCTGAGCTTCTTCGCCGACGTTCCCCGGCTGGTGGGCAAGCTCCGCGTGCTGGCGCAGGTCGGGCTGGGCTATCTTCGGCTGGGCCAGTCCGCCACCACGCTCTCCGGCGGCGAGGCCCAGCGCGTGAAGCTGGCCGCGCACCTGGCCCAGGCCTCTTGCGAAGGCGCGCTGTTCATCTTCGACGAGCCCACCACCGGCCTGCACTTCGAGGACATCGCCCAACTGCTCGACGCCTTTCAGAAGCTGATCCAGAACGGCGGCAGCATCCTGATCATCGAGCACAACCTCGAAGTGATCCGCAACGCCGACTGGATCATCGACCTCGGCCCCGAGGGCGGGGAACTCGGCGGCCGCATCGTCGCCCAAGGCACCCCCGAGCAAATCGCCGCCGTCGCGGCCTCCTACACCGGCAAGTACCTCCGGCCGCTGCTCGTGTCTTGACTTTGGAGTCCGCTTCCAACATCATAGGGGGCATCCCGGAGGTGAATATGCCGCGGATTCTCCCGTTCCTCATCAGCCTGCTCGCGGGCTGCGGCTCGCTGGTCCCCATCGCGGGGCAGCCTCCCGCGCCCGTACAGCCGGCCACTTCGCCGCCACCAGTGCTCGAAGGAACCTGGGAAGTCAAGCCGCTGGTGATGAAAGGAACCGCCGTGCCGGGCGGGGCCGGGCAGTTGCTCGAGTTGGGCGAAGCCTACGTGACCGAGAACTGGCTGGCTTTCTGGGCCCGCACCGGGCCGCGTTTGCAGGACGACTGGACGCTGTTCTCGTGGAACGGCGGCAAGCTCGCGCGGATCCTCCAGCACGGTGTCGGGTTTGTCGCGCCCGATTCCCGCAAGGTGACGGTCTTCCGCTCACCGGAAGAGAGGTTCGAAACCGTCCACGCCGGCAGGCGCTTGCTCTACTTCTCTCCCTCCTTGCCGGACCACATCTACGCCTGGGACGGGGAGAAGCTGGTGAAGGTGCTTGTGAACGGCGACGAGCTTCAGTTCGGCGAGGGCCGCTACCTGGTCAAGCGGGCTCGCGTACTCGGCGTCGGAGCGGGCGGCAAAGCGCTAGTGTTTTGGGAGTCTCCCAAACAGCACACGCACGGCTGGGCGCTCCACGACGGCGTCAGCTTCACGCCGCTCTGGAAGAAGGGCGACGAATTGCCCGGCCTGCCTGGTGTCCGGACCGACGAACTCTCGGTATGCGAGGACTGCACCTGGGCATCGCGCCCACCCCGGCTGCTCGAGGACGGCTCGCTGGTTGCCGTCTTGCGGGTGGCGCAGGGCGGCCGCAAACGGCTCGCGCTGTTCCGCATCTCGCCGGGGAAAGCGGAGGAGATCGTGGCGGAGGGCAAGTTCCTTGGCCAGTCGATCGAGCTGGTGGAGATCTTGGCCGCCACGCCCCACGCTATCCTCGTGGATGCCAGCCACCGGTCGACGTCTATCGAGCTGGGCAGCATCACACTATCCATGAGGACGCAACTCCTGTCCTTCGCCGCTGGAAAACTCCAGGTGCAACCGGCGTGGCCCGAGCGCGAGATTCGGGCGATTGGCGGCGTCCCGGAGTGGCAGATCCAGAGCGCGGTCTTCCTTGCGCCGGACTCGCCGCGCGCCCTGGTTACGATGAAGGTGGCGCGATGGAAGCTCGGCATTCCCAAGAAACTCCTCTCGTATCCCACCATCCACTTCTGGGACGGCCAAACAGCAGCGTCCGTGGCGTGGGAAGATGCACTCGGGCTCAGCCCCGAAGCAGTCGTGAAGCTGGTACAGAGGCGGGAAGGCTTCTGGGGACTGGGCGCCGACGCGGTGGCGCTGGCCAACCTTCGCGCGATCCCTGGTCCCGTGGGCGGCGTCAGTGTGGCGTTGCCACCCCTGGGCGACGCCCCTCGCAGGTGGTACGTGCCCGCAGACAGCCGCGACGGCAGCCTCCGACCTCCGCCGCGGTTCCCGGTTGCGGGCCACAACATCACCCTCGCGGATGTTCTCTCCTGGAAGGAGTCGAACGAAGTGCTGGCCGGAACCGAGGAAGGCTTCTTCCTGCTGCGACGTACCCGGTAGATCGTGGTGTGCCCGCGCTCAGGGAGCTGTTCTAAAATAGAGCGATGTCAGAAGAGCCGGAACCGGAAAAACCGTTGGCGAGCTTCGAGGCCGGTCTCGAGGAACTCGAAAAGGTGGTCAAGGAACTGGAGGGCGGCGACTTGCCGCTCGAGCGTGCCCTGGAGCTCTTTGAGAAAGGCGTTCAACTCAGCAATACCTGCCGCAAACAGCTCGAGGAGGCGGAAACTCGCGTGGAGATGCTTCTTAAGAAGGATGGCAAAATCCAGCCCGAGCCTTTCCGCCCGGACAAGGCATGAATTTCCTCGACTACGTGGCCGAACAGCAGCGCTTGGTGGACCGCGAGTTGGATCGGCTGATTCCCAGCGAGCAGACGCCGCCGGAGGTGATCCACCGGGCCATGCGTTACAGCCTCTTCGCCGGGGGAAAACGCATTCGCCCGATCCTGTGCCTGGCGGCTGCGGGCACGGTGTCCGAATCGGCGCCCGGGGCCGAGGTGGCGGCCTGCGCGCTCGAGTGCATCCACACCTACTCGCTGATCCACGACGATCTGCCGGCGCTCGATAACGACGACCTGCGCCGCGGGCGGCCCACCTGCCACAAGCAGTTCGGCGAGGCGATGGCCATTCTCGCGGGCGACGCGCTGCTGACGGTCGCCTTCGAGTTGCTCTCGCGAATGGAGGGAGTCGACGACTCCCGGAAGGCCTGGTTGATTGCGGAGCTATCGACGGCCTCCGGCAGCGTGGGCGGGATGATCGCGGGGCAGGTGGCGGACCTGGAAGGGGAGCGCCAGCCACCCACGGCGGAGCTGCTGGAGCGCATCCACCGCGCCAAGACCGGGGCGCTCTTGCGCGCCAGCGTCCGGATGGGTGCGATTTGCGCCGGGGCGACGAGCGATCAATTGCAGGCGCTCACCAGTTACGGCGAACACATCGGGCTGGCGTTTCAGATCGTCGACGACATCCTGGACGTCGAGCAGTCCTCGGAGGCGCTCGGCAAGACGGCGGGCAAGGACGCCGCACAGCACAAGATCACCTTCCCGGCCGTCTACGGCCTCGCCGAATCGCACCGCATGGCGAAACAGGAATGCGAGAGCGCGCGCCGGGCCGTTGAGCCGTTCGGCGCCCGCGCCCAGCGGCTGCGCGAGGTCGCCGACCTGATCGTCCAGCGCACCAAGTAGGATAAGGCTCCAGCCTTGTCCCTGGAGGTTGATGGTGAACCCCAAGCAACGGCTCGATCAGTTGCTCGTGGAACGCGGGCTGGCCGAATCGCGCGCCAAAGCCCAGGCGCTGATCCTGGCGGGCGAGGTCTTCGTCGACGGCCAGAAAGCCGCGAAACCCGGCCACGCGGTGGCGCTGGAGAGCCGCGTCGAGCTCGCGGGGCGCCTGCCCTTCGTGAGCCGCGGCGGGCTGAAGCTCGCGGCCGCGCTGGAGGGCTTCGCCATCCAGGTCGAGGGCCGCGTCTGCCTGGATGCCGGCGCCTCGACCGGTGGCTTCACCGATTGCCTGCTGCAGCGCGGCGCACTCCGCGTGTATGCCATCGACGTCGGCGCCGGGCAATTGGACTGGAAGCTGCGCACCGATCCGCGCGTCGTGCTGCGCGAGGGCCTGAACGCGCGCTATCTTCGATTCGAGGACGTGGGTGAGCGCGTCGATCTCGCGGTCTGCGACGTGAGCTTCATCTCCGCGACGCTGATTCTGCCGGCGCTCGCGCCCCTCTTAAAAGAGGGCGGGGAAATGGTTATACTTGTCAAGCCGCAGTTTGAAGTGGGCCGCGGCCAGGTTGGGAAAGGCGGCATCGTGCGCGATCCGCAATTGCACGCGGAAGCCTGCGCGCGGGTAGACCGGGTGGCCAGGCAGTTGGGACTGGAGACCCGCCTGATGGAAAGCCCCATCCTGGGCGCGGAAGGGAACCGGGAGTTCCTCTTGTATGCGCGAGATT
Organism: Bryobacteraceae bacterium; assembly: GCA_050008465.1. GTDB lineage: Bacteria > Acidobacteriota > Terriglobia > Bryobacterales > Bryobacteraceae > Fen-330. The sequence goes on along the minus strand of JBEKMO010000008.1, from coordinate 85,393 downwards.
AAGAGCGTCGGCATCATCTCGAAACCGAACTCGCGGCGCGCGGCGGAAATCGTGCCGGGGCTGCTGGAGTGGCTGCGGGGCCGCGGGATCGCGGTGCGGTACGACGAGTTCACGGCGGGCTACGCGGGCTCCAGCGAGGGAGTGCCTCGGGAGCAGGTGGCGGAGGGCTGCGATCTGCTGATCGTGCTGGGCGGCGACGGCACGCTGCTGGCGGCCACGCGCGCGCTGCGCGGCCGCGAGATCCCGATGTTTCCGGTCAACCTGGGCGGGCTCGGCTTCCTGACCGCCATTACCACCGACGAGATCCTGCCGGAGCTGGAGCGCGCCTTCCGCGGCGAGCACCGCATCGGAAAGCGCCGCATGCTGCGCTGCGAGGTGGTGCGGGCGGGCAAGAAGGTCTCCGGGTACGAGGCGCTGAACGACGTGGTGATCACCAAGGGCACGATCGCCCGCATGATCGACCTGGACGTGATCGTGGACGGGCACTTCGTCTGCGCGTACATGGCGGACGGCCTGATCGTCTGCACGCCCACCGGCTCGACGGCCTATTCGCTGTCGGCCGGCGGCCCCATCATTTTCCCGGGCGTCGGCGCGCTCTGCCTGACACCCATCTGCCCGCACATGCTCACCAACCGGCCGGTGATCGTGGCCGACACAAGCACTGTCGAGGTGGTCGATCAAGCCGGGGACGACGAGGCCTATCTCACCATCGACGGCCAGGTCGGCGAGCCGCTCAAGCACGGCGACCGGGTGGTGGCCAGCCGTTCGACCCACGTGCTGCAACTGATCCGGCCGCCGCGCTCCCTGTTCTTCGACGTGCTGCGCCAAAAGCTGAAGTGGGGCGAACGGTGAGGCGGATCCCGCTCACCGCCTGGATCTTCATCGGGATGGCCGCCGGCATTGCCCTGGGGGCTGCGGCGCCCGCGGTGGGGAGCAAACTGGCGCCCATCAGCAACATCTTCCTGCGGCTGATCAAGTCCATCATCGCGCCGCTGATCTTCGGCACGCTGGTCTATGGCATTGCGGGCGCGGGCAGCCTCAAAGCGATGGGCAGGATCGGCCTGAAGGCCGTGATCTACTTCGAATCGGTCACCACCGTCGCGTTGTTCCTGGGACTGGGCGCGGTCAACCTGGTGCGGCCCGGCGAGGGAGTGGCGCTCAAGAAGCCACCCGCCAAGGAGGAGCTCCAGGAAGCCAAGAAGACGCCGGCCGAGATGATCGAGCAGGTTGCCCCCGCGAGCATCATCGACGCGATGGCGCGCGGCGACGTGCTCCAGATCGTGGTGTTCGCCTTCCTGTTCGGCGCGGCCTGCGCGGCCATCGGGAGCAAGGCCAAGCCGGTGGTGGACTTCACCGGGTCGCTCGCGGAGGTGATGTTCCAATTCACCCGCTACGTCATGGTTCTGGCGCCGCTGGGGGTGGGCGCCGCCATGGCGGTCACGGTGAGCACCAAGGGCTTCGCGGTGCTGGTGGCTCTGGGGAAGCTGGTGCTGACGATGTACGCGGCCCAGGCGCTGTTCGTGGTGGGCGTGCTCGGCCTGGTGATGCTCGCGGCCGGCATTCCCGTGCGCCGGTTCGTGCGGGCCGCGCGCGAACCGTTCCTGATCGCCTTCTCGACTGCCTCGAGCGAAGCGGCGCTGCCCCGCGCGCTCAGGAACATGGAGGAGTTCGGCGTCCCGAAGCACATCGTGTCGTTCGTGATCCCCACCGGCTACAGCCTGAATCTCGACGGCAGCACGCTGTATCTCTCGCTGGCTTCCGTTTTCGTGGCGCAGGCCGCCGGGATTCGGCTATCGCTCGGTCAGCAGTTGCTGATGATGCTGACACTGATGCTGACCAGCAAGGGCGTGGCGGGGGTGCCTCGCGCGGCGCTGGTCATCCTGGCCGGAACGCTGGCATCCTTCAAGCTTCCGACCGAAGGAGCGGCGGTGCTGCTGGGCATCGACGCCGCCATGGACATGGCGCGTACGTCGGTCAACGTGCTGGGCAACTGCCTGGCCACCGCGGTGGTGGCGCGGTGGGAAGGCGTGACCTTCAAACCGGCGGACTGAGCTACGCCACGGCGTACCGCGCGGCCATCTCGGCCAGCGGAATGGGTTGGTAGTCGCCGGAGTGGCCGGCCTGCCCGAAGGCGATCATGCGCGCGGTTACGACCTTCTGCATGGCCTCGCGGGCGGGCTTCAGGTAGCTGCGCGGGTCGAACTCCTCGGGCTTCTCCACGAAGACCTTGCGGATCGCTCCGGTGATGGCCAGGCGGCTGTCGGTATCCACGTTGATCTTGCGCACGCCGTTGCGGATGCCGAGCTGGATCTCTTCGATGGGCACGCCCCAGGTGGGCCTCAGCTTCCCGCCGTACTGGTTGATGATGTCCTGGAGTTCCTTGGGGACGCTGGATGAGCCGTGCATCACCAAGTGGGTGTTGGGGAGGCGGTTGTGGATCTCGATGAGGCGACCCATTTTGAGGGTTTCGCCGGTGGGCTTGCTGGTGAACTTGTAGGCGCCGTGGCTGGTGCCGATGGCGATGGCCAGCGCGTCCACTCCGGTGAGCTTCACGAACTCCTCGGCCTGGGCGGGGTCGGTGAGGTGGCTGAGGCCGTCCAGTCCCGCGCCGTGGCCGTCCTCGATGCCGCCCAGGCAGCCGATCTCGCCCTCGACGGTGACGCCCTTGGCATGGGCCATTTCAACGACCTCGCGGGTAGCCTTCACGTTGTACTCGAACGTCGATGGGGTCTTGCCGTCGGGCATCAGCGAGCCGTCCATCATGACGCTGGTGAAGCCCTTGTCGATGGCCGACTTGCAGGTCTCGGGGCTGTTGCCGTGGTCCAGGTGCAGCACGGTCGGTAGCTCGGGATAGATCTCGGTGGCCGCGATCATGAGGTGATAGAGGAAGATGTCGTTGGCGTACTTCCGGGCGCCGCGGCTGGCTTGGATGATGACCGGCGACTTGGTTTCGCGGGCGGCCTCCATGATGGCCTGGATCTGCTCGAGGTTGTTGACGTTGAACGCGCCAACGCCGTACCCGCCCTTGGCGGCCGCGTCGAGGACCTGTCGCATGGGGACTAGCGGCATCGTGTGATTCTCCTTAGGTGTGAAGTAAAACGCTTGGGAAAGAAGGGCCTCACAGCCCCTAACTGCTTAAAACACAAGGTACCACGCCGGGTTCGGCGGCGGCAAGTTGGGGGCCGGAAGCTCGCAGGTCAGACTCGGCCGGTGGCCGCTGCCAGACGCAGGAAGTATTCCCGCGCACGGGAGGCGTCGCGCAGGATTTGGGCTTTCAGCGCGGAGGGAGTGGGGAATTTGCGCTCGGGGCGGAGGCGGAGAAGGAATTCGACGCGGATGGATTGGGGCGGCCGGGCGTCGAGCGGATCAAGGAGGAAGGTTTCGACGGTGAGGGCGTCGCCGCCGAAGGTGGGGCGGTGGCCGACGTTCGAGACGGAGGGCCAGGTGCGGGCGCCGGCGAGGTCGCGGGTTCGCGTGATGTAGACGCCAAGTGCCGGCAGGACGCCGGTTTCGGGGGCTAGGTTCAGGGTGGGGACGGTTTGCTTCGCGCCGATGCCGCGGCCGGGGACCACTTCGCCTTGGAGGGCGAACGGCGATTCGAGCAGGCGGCCGGCGAGCGAGACCTTGCCGGCGGCGACCAGGCGGCGGATCTCGCTGCTTGAAACTACGCGGCCGCGCAGGCGAATGGCTGGAATCATCTCGGTAATGAACCCGAATTGTGCTCCAAAGTGCGCCAGCATTCGGGTATCGCCGGCATGGAGGTGGCCGAAGCGGAAGTTGCCGCCGACGAGCACGGCGCGCGCGTCGAGCGTCCGGGCGAGAATGCGGCCGGCGAATTCTTCAGGCTCGATCAAGGAAACCTCGCGGGTAAACGGCAGAATCAGCACCTGCTCGATGCCTTCGTCGATCATGAGCGCGGCGCGCTGATCGGGCGTTGTGAGGAGCGGAGGCACGCGTTCGGGGGCGACGATTTGCGCCGGGTGGGGATGAAAGGTCAGCGCCGAGGGCTTCCATCCGCGCTCGCGGGCGAGCTCGACGACGCGGCGCAGAATGCGGCGGTGGCCGGCGTGCACTCCGTCGAAGTTGCCGATGGTGAGGGAGCAAGGGCCGAAACGGCCAGCGGCTTCCTCCAGAGTGCGAAAGATCACGCGGGGCCTCCCACGGCGATTTCAAGGCCGTCGTAGGCCAGGCGCACACGATCCGGGAGCTGGCTCTCGGTTTCGGCGTGCGCGAGGTCGTGGCAGATGTGCGTGAAGAAGGCCCGGCGCGGGGCGATCTCGGCGACGTGCTCGAGCGCGCGGGCGACCGTGGTGTGCGTGGGATGCGGGCGGTGGCGGAGCGCATCGAGAAACAGCACGTCCAGGCCGCGGAGCTTTTCGACGGATTCCTCCGGGATGCCGCTGTGGTCGGTGAGGTAAGCGGCGGCGCCGAAGCGATAGCCGTAGATCAGCGAGCGGCCGTGCCAGAGCGGGATGGGAACGAATTCCAGGCCGAACAAATCGAATGGCGAGCCATCGAGGGTGTGCAGTTCGAGCCGGGGGACGGAGGATTCGGACTCGCGGCCATCGAAGATGTATTCGAAGACGCGGCGCACGGTGGAGATGGTCTCGGGGGAGCCGTAGACCGGGATGGGGGGGCGCTGCCGGTAGTTGAAGGGGCGCACGTCGTCCAGGCCCATGATGTGGTCGGCGTGCGCGTGCGTGAGCACGACGGCGTCGAGGTGATCGAGGCGGGCGCGCAGGGCCTGCTGGCGGAAATCGGGCGTGACGTCGATGACGATGTTGCGCGTGCCGTAGCCGACCAGCACGGAGGGGCGGAGGCGGCTGTCGCGCGGATCGGTGGAACTACACACGGCGCAGTGGCAGCCGATGGTGGGCACGCCCACGCTGGTGCCGGAACCGAGCACGGAGATGGTCAGCGAGGCCGCGGGGAAAGCCATTTACTTGGGTTTGCGTTCCTCGGCGATTTGCACGTAGCGGAAGCGCAGTTCGGTCAGCGAGTTCTCCAGGTAGCGCTGCTCCTCGAGGCTGAGATTGCCGCGCGTTTTGTCGAGCAGCATGGCCATCAGGTCGATGGCGTGCTGGGCCATGCGGAGGTCGGGCTCGGGGCGGTCCTTCTCTTCGCCGAAGTGCAGCAGTCCGAGGTTGAGCTCGGCCTGGGCGCGGAGCGAGAAAACGAGGTAGTCGAAAGATGCCGGGGGCAGGGGGATGTCCTGCTCGGTCGGTTCGGGTGTGGGTGTGTCGGGGTCGCTCATCAACTACTGATTCTACAGTGACGAAGCGGGCCTCTGCTAAACTGGGAACTCCTTGAGCGCCGGCGAAAAATTCCAGCGGTTGACCGAGATCATGGCGCGGTTGCGCTCGCCGGAGGGATGCCCCTGGGATCGGGAACAACACTTCGACAGCATCAAGCCCTATCTGCTCGAAGAAACCTACGAGGTGCTGGACGCCGTCGACAAGCGCGACTGGCGCGCGCTGGCCGAAGAGCTGGGCGACCTGCTGCTGGAGGCGGTCTTCTTCGCGCAGATGGCCGCCGAGGAGAAACTGTTCGGCATCGAGGACTCGCTCGACGCGATCAACGAGAAACTGGTGCGGCGGCACCCGCACGTCTTCGGGTCGGGCACGGCGAAAACGCCGGGTGAGGTGAAACTGCGCTGGGACGAGATCAAGGCGGAGGAGAAGCGGGAGAAGAATCAGGCGCCGGAGCTGCTGGAGCCGGTGCCGCGGTCGCTGCCGGCGCTGGTCGAGGCCACGCAGCTCACCTCGCGCGCCGCAGGCGTTGGGTTCGACTGGCAGAACGCGGACCAGGTGCTCGAGAAACTGGATGAGGAACTGAAGGAGCTGGCCGCCGCGCGCCAGGGGGCGGGGCGCGAGGAGCTCGAGGGCGAATTGGGGGACGTGCTGTTCGTGCTGGTGAATCTCGCGCGGTTCCTCGCGGTGGACCCCGAACAGGCCCTACGCAAAACCAACCGCAAGTTTCGCGAGCGCTTCGGGCACATCGAGCGGAGGCTGAAGGAGGCGGGCAAGTCGCCGTCGGAGGCAACGCTCGAGGAGATGGACGCGCTGTGGAACGAGGCGAAGCGGGGCTCATGAGCGCGATCGCCGTCCGGCCGTTGACCACTGTCGAGGAATTCCGGGAGGCGCTGGCTCTCCAGCAGGCCATCTGGGGGTTCGCGGACGTCGAGTTGCTGCCGGTGCGGATGTTTGTGGTGGCGTCGAAGATCGGCGGGCAGGTGCTGGGGGCGTTTGACGGCGCGCGCATGATCGGGTTCTGCGTGGCGCTGCCGGGGTTGAAGCCGGGCGGCGGCGGCTTCCTGCACAGCCATATGCTGGGCGTGCTCCCGGAGTACCGCGACCGGCGCATTGGGCGGCTGCTCAAGCTCGAACAACGCCAGGATGCGATGGCGCGAGGAGTGGACCTGGTGGAGTGGACCTTCGATCCGCTGGAGCTTAAGAACGCCTACTTCAACTTGGAGCGGCTGGGCGCGATCGTGCGACGCTACGTGCCGAATCAGTACGGCATCACCGCCAGCCCTTTGCACGGCGGCCTGCCGACCGACCGCCTGGTGGCCGAGTGGTGGCTGCACACGCGGTGGGTCGAGACGACGCTTTCGGGCGCGCGGTCGCGGCCGCCCGTCGAGCGGCGCATCGAGGTGCCCGCCGATATCGACAAGCTGCGTCGCGGGGCGCCCAAACAAGCGCGAGAGATTCAGAAGGGCGCCGGTGAGAGTTTCGTAGAGTGCTTCGAGCGGGGCCTCGCCGTCATCGGGTTCGAGCGGTCGGAGCGCGCCGGGACGTACTTGCTGGGACGATGGGAATCCGAATAGACAAGATCGTGCTGCGGCAGGTGCGGATGCCGCTGGTCGAATCGTTTGAGACCAGCTTCGGCCGCACCACGGAACGCCAGATCGTTCTGGTCGAGGCGCTGGCCGGTGGAGTGTCGGGCTGGGGCGAAGTGACGGCCGGGGAGCACCCATTCTACAACGAGGAGTGGACCGAATCGGCGTGGCCGATCCTGCGCGACTACGCCGGCCCGCGTTTACTTGGCGAGCCGCTCAAGAGCGCTGGGGCGGTGGGGCCTCTCTTCGACCACATTCGAGGCCACCGGATGGCATGCGGCGGGCTGGAAGCGGCGGTGTGGGACCTGGAATCGCGACTGGCCGGCCTGCCGCTGTGGCGGCACATCGGCGGCGTGCGAAAGGAAATCTCCTGCGGGGTTTCGATCGGCATTCAGGAGTCCGTGGCGCAATTGCTCCAGAAGATCGAAGGCGAGCGGCAAGCCGGCTATCAGCGCATCAAGATCAAGATCAAGCCGGGCTGGGACGTGGACGTGGTGCGCGAGGTGCGGCGGGAGTTCCCCCAGATCCGGCTGATGGTGGACGCCAATTCGGCTTACCAGCTTTCCGATGCGGAGCACCTGCGGCGGCTCGACGAGTTCTATTTGATGATGATCGAGCAGCCGCTGGGCCACGACGACATCATCGATCACGCCGCGCTGCAAGCCAAGCTGGAAACGCCAATCTGCCTGGATGAAAGCATCCGCTCGGCGCGGCACGCGGAGCAGGCGATTCGGCTGCGGGCCTGCAAGATCATCAACATCAAGCTGGGGCGCGTGGGCGGATTCGGCGAAGCGCGGCGGGTTCACGATGTGGCGCGGGAGGCGGGCGTGCCGGTGTGGTGCGGAGGCATGCTGGAGGCGGGCGTGGGGCGCGCGCACAACATCGCGCTTTCGACGCTCGAGGGCTTCATCCTGCCGGGCGATGTTTCCGCCAGCCGGCGGTACTGGGCGCGGGATGTGATTGCGCCGGCGGTCGAGGTGACGCCGCGCGGCACGATCGTGGCACCCGACGAGCCCGGCTTCGGCTATCCACTGGACCTGGACTTCGTGCGCAGCATCACCGTGCGCGAAGAGGCGCTGGGCTGATGTCCGCCTTCACAAAGTTGCTGCGTGAGAACCGCAACTATCGCTACACCTGGACGGGGCAGGTGGTGAGCGAGATCGGTGACCACTTCAACAATATCGCGGTGTTCAGCCTGGCGCTGGCGGTGACGAAATCCGGGCTGGTGGTGACCGGGATCATGCTGGCGCGGGCGATTCCGGCGATGTGCGCAGGGCCGCTGGCCGGGGTGCTGCTTGACCGCATGGATCGCAAGCGCATCATGATCGCGAGCGACCTCATCCGGGCGGTGGTTGCCGCGCTGTTCATTGTGACGGTCCGGTGGCCGGTTCCCTGGCTGCTCTACGTTTTGAGCGGCCTGCTGATGTTCGCGTCGCCGTTCTTCACCAGCGGCCGCGCGGCGATCCTGCCCACCATCGCCAGCCGCGAGGAGCTGCACACTGCCAACTCGCTAACGCAGACCACGCAGTGGAGCACGCTGGTGATGGGGACGATGCTGGCCGGGACGAGCGTAATGCAGTTCGGCTATGCGTGGGCCTTCGGCCTCAACGCACTTTCGTTCCTGTTCTCGGCCTGGTCGATCTCGCGTCTGAGGGCGCCGAAGGGCACGTTCCGCGCCCAGCGCACCGCGCTGACCGAGGCCGAGGTGGTGCGCCCCTGGCGCGAGTACGTCGAGGGTCTGCGATACATGCGCCAGACGCCGCTGATTCTGGGCATCGCGGTGATCAATGTCGGCTGGGCGACGGGCGGAGGCGCGGCGCAGATCCTGTTCAGCCTGTTCGGCGAGATCGTGTTCAATCGGGGCGCAGCGGGCATCGGGCAGATTTGGGGTTGCGCCGGGGTGGGGCTGCTGGCAGGCGGCGCGATCGGCCACTGGTTCGGCAAGCGCGCCAGCTTCGCGGCCTACAAGCGCGCCATCATCATCGCTTACATTATCCACGGCGGTGCGTACGTGCTGTTCAGCCAGGCGCGCGCGTACTGGCTGGCGCTGGTGTTCATCGCGCTGTCGCGGGCGGCGGTGGCGGTCAGTTCGGTGCTGAACATGTCGCAACTGCTGCGACACGTCTCGGATGAATACCGCGGGCGGGTGTTCGCGACGCTGGAGTCGCTGACCTGGTCCACCATGATTCTGTCGATGACTGCGGCGGGCATCGCCTCCCAGACCGTAAGCCCGCGGGTGATCGGCGCGGTGTCGGGCGTGCTGAGCTCGACGACGGCGCTGGCCTGGGGCCTGCTGAATTGGAGGGGCCGGCTGCCCGAGCCGGCCCCCGAGGGCATCGACCGGGACGAAGTGGAAGTCCACGGCGAACCGACGGTGTAGAGCGCTGGGTTCCGGCGGCCCTCTTGTTCTGTATGGACAATGGGTATACACTCAAGATGGATGGCTGGAAGGCGTACGCTGGCTTCCGGTTGTGACGGCATTTCCAGCCAAGCGCAAATGGCGTGCGTACTGGCAACGCGTGAAGGAGGGAGGTCCACATGCCTAAGAAGAAGCTGGCGGATGCGCGAGACGAGGCGGAGGAAGCTCGTTGGTTCGAGGAGAACCAGGGTCGGCTTCTCAAGCTCTTTGAGCAGGCCGCGCGGGAAGGATCGCTGCGGGTTGGGGACAAAAGCATTGGTATCACCCTGTCAAGGCGCTCCGCGGCCTTGGCGAAGCCGCCGTCGCAGAAGGTGATGCTGCGGATTCCTACCGGCGATGTCGAGCGTGCGCGCCGGCTGGCGGCGGCCAGGGGCTTGGGATACCAGACCTACATCAAGTCGCTGCTGCGAGAGGGATTGGATCGGGAAGAGAGAACGAGGCGGCAGGCATAGCCTAAAGAGGCTTACAGACTACGCCCCCAGACCGATGAGGCCAGCGCGAGCCAGTTCTTCGGGCACGCCCGGAGCATTTTCGAGGCAGCCGGCGTGGGCGGGCGGGGCGGAAGAGTTCGGCTGAAGGGGCGTTCGGGTTTGTACTCTCGCCGGCTGGAAACGGGCAATCGCGCGCGCGAAGCGCTGTGGGGGCCGGCGCCCGCTCCCGAAATTCCGTTCAAAACTAGCGCCGCGTCTACGACTTCAGGAACGTCCCCTGCTCGAGTTCCCGGAACGCCTGCCGAAGCTGCTCCTGAGTGTTCATCACGATCGGGCCGTACCACGCCACGGGTTCCTTAAGTGGCTTTCCCGAGACCAGGAGGAACCGGATGCCGTCATCCCCGGCCTGTACCGTGAGTTCGTCGCCCTGATCAAAGAGGACCAGCGAGCGGTTCTCCGCCTCCGCGGGAGGCGCCGTATCCGCCCAGCCGACCCCTTCGGTCGGCACCGCGAGGGGACCAGAGGCGTTGCAGAACTTCCCGGAACCCCCGAAGACGTACGCGAAGGCGTGCCGAGTCGTCTCGACCGGGAAGGTCTTGCTCCGGCCGGGAGGAACAGACACATCAAGGTAGATCGGGTCGGCGGCGATGCCGTCCACCGGGCCTTTCGTCTCCCGAAAACTCCCGCAGACAACCCGAACCTGGGTGCCGTCGTCATCCCCGACCTCCGGGATGTCGGCCGCCTTCACTTCCTGGTAGCGCGGCGCGGTCATTTTGAGCGACGACGGAAGGTTCGCCCATAACTGGAATCCATACATCCGCCCCGCCTCGTCCCCTTTCGGCATCTCCTGGTGGATGATGCCGCTCCCCGCCGTCATCCACTGGACGTCGCCGGCGCCGATGACGCCGCGGTTCCCCATGCTATCGCCGTGCTCCACGGTTCCAGCGAGGACGTATGTGATGGTTTCGATCCCGCGGTGTGGATGCCAGGGGAAGCCCGCCAGGTAATCTTCCGGGACGTCATTGCGGAAGTCGTCGAGGAGGAGGAACGGGTCAAAGTCGGAGGTGTTGCCGAAGCCGAATGCACGGCGCAGGTGCACGCCCGCGCCTTCGAGGGTCGGCTTGGCCTTAACGAGTCGCTTAACGGGTCGAATGGACATAGAATGGAAATCCTGGTTTACGTAAGGCCGGCCTCGCGCAGGAACTTGGCCGATTCTTCCGGCGGGGTCGGGTTGATGTAGAAGCCGGTCCCCCACTCGAATCCGGCGACCTTGGTGAGTTTTGGAATCAACTCCATATGCCAGTGATAGTAAGGGAGCGCGGACTCCTGCAAAGGCGCGGTGTGGATCATGAGGTTGTAGGCCGGCCGTTCGAGCACTTTGTCGATTTCCCGCACCAGCACCGGCATCACCCAGCCCAGGTTGTGGAAGGTAGGGATATCGGAATCTTCGAAGTGGGAGAAGTGGCGCCGCGGCAGCACCCAGACCTCGAAGGGAAAGCGCGCCGCGTAAGGGCAGATGGCGACGAACTGCTCGGTCTCGAGCACGACGCGGCTACCGGTCGAGAGTTCCTGACGCACGATATCGCAGAAAATGCAGCGCTCCTTGAGGTCGTAGTAGCGTTTGGCGCCCTCCAGTTCCTCCTGCACGCGGCGGGGCATCACCGGGAGCGCGATCAGTTGCGAGTGACTGTGCTCGAGTGTGGCGCCGGCGGCCTCGCCGTGATTCTTGAAGGCCAGGATGTAGCGCATCCGCCGGTCCTTCTTGAGGTCGAGGAAGCGGTCGCGAATCGCCCAGAAGATGTCCTCGGCACGCTTTTCGGGCATTTCACCGAGGGTAACCTGGTGCTCGGGGGCCTCGATGATGACCTCATGGGCACCGATGCCGTTCATCTTGTCGTAGAGCCCCTCGCCCTGGCGGTCGAAGTCGCCTTCCACGCGCAGGGCGGGGAACTTGTTGGGCACCACGCGCAAGGTCCAGCCAGGCTCGTTGGGCCCGCCGCTCTGGCGATACGCCAGCACCTCGGGAGGCGTCTTCTGCTCATTGCCTGGGCAGAAAGGGCAGAACCGGTCGCCTTTGGGGATCACCTGCTGGCGAGAGAAATCGGCTGGGCGGCGGCCGCGATCGGTGGCGATGATCACCCATCGGCCGTTGACCGGGTCTTTTCTGAACTCAGGCAAAGGGGCGTCCTCCAGAGAATGGACAATTATAGCGTCTGGAGCGTCGTGAAGGCATCCGCCCGATGGTTAATGGAGGGCGGCTCGGTGAAAAGGATGCTCAGCAAGTCGAACCGGACGCGCTCCCAGGGAACGCTGGCGCGGCGGGCGTAGTCGCGGCCGGCGCGGAGGAGAGCGGCGCGCTTCTCCTGGTTCACGTTGCGGTCCGGGGCGCCGTATTCATCGTTGCCACGCGACTTGACCTCAACAAAGACCAGCGTATCGCCCTGCCAGGCGACCAGGTCGATCTCGCCCCCACCGGAGGGCGGGCGGTAGTTGCGCGCCACCACGGTGAAGCCGCGGCGCTCGAGGTAGCGGTGAGCCAGGTCCTCGCCGCGACGTCCGGCAGCCTGGGCCGGATCCCAGCGTCGCATGCGTGCTCGATGGCGCGCGCGGTCGGCCAGCCGGTAGAGCCAGGACATCACTTCAGCACCTCGAATTCAAACTCCATGACCTTCCCGCGAACCACGTAGCAGCAATAGTGCTCCCAGAAAAGCCGGATGCGCCGGAAGCGGTTCACCAGGAATTGGAGTCCTAGCATTCTCCATAAAGCCAGTAGCCTGACGCGGACGGAAATCTCCCGGAATCTGGCGCGTGAATAGTAGCCGAACCCGCCGTGGTCCTCGCCGAAGTAGCGAAAGGAGAAGCTATTCAGGTGCCAGCGGTGGGTGGGGTCGCAGTACGAGCTGAAGTCGGTGTAGTGCGGGGTGACGAGATGAACGCGGCCCCCGGCGCGCACCAGACGGTGGAACTCCTCCATGCTGCGGATGACATTGGCGACATGCTCGATGACGTGCACGGCCAGGAGGCGGTCAAACGAATTGTCCGCGAACGGGTAGGGAAAGCGGTCGAGGTCGCAGAGGACGTCGGCGGCGCTGGCCGGGTTCGAGTCGATGCCGATGGCGCCCGGGGCTTTCTTGACACCGCAGCCGACGTCGAGGGTTCTCAAACAACGCTATCTTAGCAGACGGCCGCCGGCCAATCGTCTGCCGCCTGCCTCTGAGTAGCAAGGCCATATTCGATGCTGGTATCTGGTATGGTATACTGAGACGTCATGGAGACAGCGCGCAAGATCACCGTCGAGGTGCCGCCGGAACTTCTCGAAAAGGCACAACGAGCCAGCGGTAGCGGCATCACCCAGACCGTTCGTACCGGCTTGCAGCTAGTTGCGGCGTCGCATGCCTACGCGCGGCTGCGCCAACTACGGGGCAAGGTTCGTTTCGCGCGCACGTCAGCCGAGCTGAAGGCCGACCGATGATCGCGGTCGACACTAGCACCTGGATCGCCTTCCTGCAAGGGCATGTCGGCGAGGACGCGGATCTACTCGACAGGGCGCTCCAGGACCGGCAAGTGCTGATGGTGCCCGTTGTGCTCACCGAGATGTTGAGTGACCCGAAGCTTCCTTCAGAGGTTTCACAAACTCTCTCAGAGCTGCCGCTCATCGAGGTCGAGCCTGGCTATTGGCAACGAGCAGGTGAGTTACGAGCGAAGGTGCTGGCAAAGCGCCGTAAGGCGCGCCTCGGCGATGCATTGATCGCTCAAAGCTGTATCGATCGCGGGATTCCTCTTCTTACGCGAGACCGGGATTTCCGGGCGTTCGCCGCTGCTGCCGGCGTCGATCTCCTGATTGGGCCCGCAGCGGGCTGAACGGATCTCTTCCAGCGGCCCTGCGAACCTCACCCACATCCGCACCAGTTCACCGGCGACCGTGCCTTACGGGCTGCTAGGCGGCCGTCTGGCGGAGCGTGCGGATCTGTTCTTCCAGGCAGTCCTCCAGGACGCCGCAGGCGAAGTCGGCCTGCTTGGTGGTGATGACGAGCGGCGGGCTGAGGCGCAGCGCGTTCTCGCCCGCGCCCAGCACCAGCACGCCGCGCTCGAAGGCCATCTCGACCAATTGATCGCGGAGGTCGGGCGCCTTTTCGCGGGAGCGCTGGTCCCGCACGATCTCGATGCCGATCATCAGGCCGAGCCCGCGCACTTCGGCGACGTGGGGGAAGCGCTGCGGCCAGTCGCGCAGGCGCGCCATGAGGTGCGCGCCGACCCGCGCGGCGTTGGCGATCAGCCCGGATTCCAGCAGGTCCAGGGTCGCGAGCGCCGCGGCGACCGCCACCGGGTTGCCTCCGAAGGTCGAGGCGTGCGCTCCCGGTTTCCAGTCCATCAACTCGGCGCGGGCGATCATGGCGCCTAGCGGCAAGCCGCTGGCGATCCCTTTGGCCGTAGCCAGGATGTCCGGCACCAGGCCGAAGTGCTCGCAGGCCCACATTTTCCCGGTGCGTCCCATGCCCGATTGGACCTCGTCGGCGACGAGCAGAATCCCGTGCTGCCTGGCGAGCCGCTGCAACTCATCAAAGAACTTCCGCGGCGGCACCAGGTATCCGCCCTCACCCTGAACCGGCTCGAAAACGATCGCCGCCACTTCCTCCGGTGGGGCCACGGTGTGGAACAAGTGTTCGATGGCCTCGATGGAAGTGTCGGCGCTCTCCTCGGAGCGCGGAAAGGGCACGTGGAAGACGCCCGGCAGCAGGGACCCGAAGCCGCGGCGCTGCACAGCCTTGCTGGCGGTGAGCGAGAGCGACCCCATGGTGCGGCCATGGAACCCGCCCAGGAAGGCGATGAACTTGTCGCGCCGGGTGTGGTAGCGGGCCAGCTTGAGGGCCGCCTCGATGGCCTCGGTGCCGGAATTGCCGAAATAGACGCGCCGCGGGAGGTTGCCCGGCGCACTCGCGGCAAGCCGCTCCGCCAACTCGACCATGTTCTGGTAGTAGAAGTCGGTGCCCGACATGTGAATCAAGCGGGCGGACTGCCGGCGGATGGCCTCGACGACGCGCGGATGGCAGTGGCCGGTGGAGGCCACGGCGATGCCGGCGTTGAAATCTAGAAAACGGTTGCCATCCACGTCCTCGACGATGGCCCCCTGTCCGCGTTCGGCCACCAGCGGATAACTCCGCGTGTAAGAAGGGGATATCACCTTCCTGTCCCGGTCGATGACGGCACGTGCGCGAGGGCCGGGCAGAGCGGTAACGATCCGCGGCAACCCCGGACGGACGGCTGCACTCCTGACTTTCATAAGAAACCTCCTGGTTGAAACCTGGAACGAGAGGGCAGCTAGGTGGGGGTCAATCGGAGCCGAACAGACCGGGCCGGGATTTGGCTGGCACGTTCGCCTTCATACTTTTAGTTTAACGCTGTCCGGGGAGGATTCCAAGGGAAAACGCAGGGGACAAGGCAGAGCCTTATCCTACTGAAACTGATATGCTGTCAAGGTGAAAGAGCTGCGTTTCACCTGCTTGCGCGGGTGCACCAACTGTTGCCGGGAGCGGGGCTTCATCTACCTCACCGAAGAGGACCTGAGGAGGGCGGCCGCGTGGCTGGGGATAGGCCGGCGCGGATTCGAGAAGCGTTACGTGTACCGCACCCGGCACCTGCTGCGGCTGCGCAAACCACGCGGCTCCCAATGCCCCTTCCTTCGAGCGGACGGTTGCGGCATCCATCCCGCCAAACCGACTCAGTGCCGTGCGTTCCCCTTCTGGCCCGAAATGCTCAGCGACCGCAAGGAGTGGGCGGGGGCAGCCGGCTACTGCCCAGGCATCGGCCGAGGCCCCCACGTTACCATCGAGAGCATTCTGGAGGCCGCACGCGAAATGCGCCAGAGCCACCCCGGCATCTACGGGTCCGAGAATCGAGCGTGAACATGGTCTGGCTGTGGCGGTTAATGCTGAAGGCGGGACCGGCGGCGCTGCGGCGCCGGGCGGCTGAACGTATGGGGCGGCAGCCTGGGGACTCGATCATCGGGTATCTTGCGGCAGCCTGGGTGGATGCCGATCCGGGCGTGAGATTGGCGCTGGTGCGGGCAATGGATTCCCACGAAGGCCAGGAAGTTCATCGGCTGCTGGCGGGAGGCCTGAAAGATCCCGACTCAGACGTGCGCGGTTGCGCCGCGGAACAGGTCACGCGAAGGCTGCTGGCGGCCGTGGCGGGCTCGGACATGGCGACGCTGGCCGGACTGTTGGAGGTGGGCGCCGACCCCAATGCGACCGACAGCGAGGGCCAGCCGCTGATGGTGGTATCGCTGAAGACGTTGAAGGGGCAGGAGGTCGAGGAGGTCGTGAGCCTGCTGGTTCGGGCGGGCGCCGATCCCAACCAGACCGGACCCAAGCGGACCAGCCCTTTGGAGCTGGCGCTGGGGACTGGTTCGGCGAAGCTGGTCGGGATGCTGCTGGGGGCGAAGGCGGATCCTAACGGGCGGACCGCGTCCGGCCTCTACCCGCTGCGTCACGCTGTGAACTCGGGCAATCCGGAGCTGGTCCAGGAGTTGCTGGCAGCGGGAGCGAAGGTGGAATTGGCCGACCAGCAGAGCCTGCCACCGCTGATGACTGCACTCAGGGAGGTCAAGGACCCGGCGAAGGAAAAGATCGCCGGCCTGCTGCTGGGGGCGGGCGCCGACCCGAACCGCAGCGACCGAAAGGGCTTGACGCCGCTCGAGTGGGCCTTGCGGGAGCGGCGGCACGGTCTGGTGGCAATGTTGCTGAAAGCGAAGGCGGACCCCAACGCACAGACCAGCGACGGGAGGACGCCGCTCGGTTGGGTTGCTGAATCCGGCGCTGTGGAAACATTGCGTTGCCTGCTGGAGGCGGGCGCGGACCCGAACGAGCGCGGAAAGGACGGCTGCCCGCCGCTGCTGGCAGCGGTACGCGACGCTCCGGGCAAGGAGCGAGAGGCGGCCGTGCGCGCGCTCCTGGCGGCGGGCGCCGACGCGAACCGGGTGGATGCCGAAGGGATCAGCCCGTTGGAGTGGGCCAGTGCGAAAGATTCCCAGGGCTCGCTGTTGAGCATGCTGCTGGCAGCCAACGCAAACCCCAATGCGACAACCAGCGACGGGCAGCACCCGTTGATCAGGGCGGCGGCTGCCGAAAACTGGACGGCAGTGCAACTTCTTCTGGAGGCGGGCGCGAACGCGCGAGTTCGCGATCGGAATGGGCGCACGCTGCTGATGCTCGCCACGCAGTCGGGGAGCCAGAAAACGGTTCGCTTGCTGCTGGACTCCGGAGCAGACCCGGCTCAGGCGAACATGGGGTGACGCGCACGGCCGAGCATGAGGCAAGGCTGAGGGGCTGATCCGGTCAGGTTTCTGCCGCGCGGACGGGATTTTGGCGTTCCAGGCGGCCGAGATCCTCGTAACTAATTGATGTCACAAGCCATATTCTCTGGCAGCCCATTTGCACTAATGCGGCTGTCATGCTGATCCATAGCTCGATTGCCCTGCTGCGCTAGGAAGAACAACACCGATGTCTTCCCCGATCAGTCCGATTTCCCCTGGCGGCCTCAGCCCGGCCATCATCCAGAGTCCGACCGGAACCAGCCGGGCCGCAGACTTCCAGAGTGTGCTCGAGAGCGCCATCGGCCGGGTGGAGGAACTGCGGAACACGGCGAGTCAAAGCGTGGAGCGGTTTCTGGCCGGAGAGAACGCGGAACTGCACGAAACGGTGCTGGCGACGCAGCGCGCGGAACTGGCTTTCGAATTGTTCCTCGAGGTCCGCAACAAGGTGGTGCAGGCCTATCAGGAAGTCATGCGGATGCAGATGTAGCCTGGCGCGCTTATGACCCAGATCAAGAACCTCCTCGGCAGCCTGAACACCCGGCAGCGGGTCTACATCCTGGCCGCCGCGGTGCTGGTGATTGGCGGGCTGTACGCATTCACGAACTGGAAGCGAGAACAGGACTTCCGGCCGCTGTACAGCGGGTTGGCGCCCGAGGACGGCAACGCAGTGTTGCAGAAACTGCGCGAGTCGGGAACCGAGTACCGTCTGAGCGACAGCGGGACCACGATCCTGGTTCCCTCGGAGCGGGTGGCGGAAGCGCGCCTACAAGTGGCCGGCGCCGGACTGCCCAAGAGCGGGCGGGTAGGGTTCGAACTGTTCGACAAATCCAATTTCGGGATCACGGATTTCACCGAACAGATCAACTACCGGCGTGCGATCGAGGGAGAACTGGAGCGCTCGGTGTTGGCGCTGGCCGAGGTCGAGCATGCGCGGGTGCACGTGACCTTCCCGAAGGACTCGGTGTTCCTGGATGCGCGTCAGCCGGCTAAGGCGAGCGTCATGGTGAAGTTGCGGCCAGGCACGCGGCTCGCGCCGGCCAATGTGCTGGCGGTGTGCCACCTGGTGGCGAGTGCGGTGGAAGGCCTCACGCCGGACGGGGTCTCGGTGCTGGACATGAACGGCAACCTGCTGAGCCGGCCCCGAAGGTCCTCGACGATCGACGGCGAGGAGCCTTCCGAGGCGGCGCTGGATTACCGCCGCCAGGTCGAGAAGGACCTGGTTTTGAAGATCACCGCGACGCTGGAACCGCTGCTGGGGCCGGAGAAGTTCCGGGCGGGTGCGTCGGTGGAATGCGACTTTACCGGGGGCGAACAAAGCGAAGAGACGTACGATCCGACGCGGTCGGTGATGGTCAGCGCGCAGAAAACCGAGGACGTCAGCGGAGCTGCCCTGGCCTCCAGGGTCCCGGGGACGGCTTCGAACCTGCCGCGGCCGGGCTCGTCGGGCACCGGAATGACGCGGCGCACCGAGAATATCGCCTACCAAAGCAGCCGGCTGGTGCGGCGCACGCGCCTGCCACAAGGAACGGTGAAGCGGATCTCGCTCTCGGTGCTGCTGGACCAAGAGGCGCGCTGGGAAGGTACCGGCCCCCAAGCCAAACACATCATCGAGCCTCCGTCTCCAGAGAAGGTGAAAGTCATCCGCGACCTGGTGGCGGCGGCGACCGGGCTGGACACACAGCGCGGGGACCAGCTCATCGTGGAAAGCCTGCCGTTCGAGGCGACCCTGTCGGCAGGGCAGCCGGGGGCGCCCGGGTGGCCCGCCGCTCCGGTCCCACAGAGGCCGCCGTCGTGGCTCGATCAACTCCTCCAGCAGAAAAAGCCCATCCTGCTGGGCGGGGTGGTTCTCCTGCTGCTGCTGTTGGCGGCTTTTCTCTTCTTCGTCGTCCGGCGAAAACGCCGCGCCGTCCAACTGGCGGCCGAACTCGGCGGCGGCAGAGGGATTGACGCGCTGCAGGCGGGCGATTCGGCGCCAAAGGCCGAGCAGCAACTCGAGAGCAAGCTGGCCGAGCACCAGGCACTGAGGCGCCAGAAGGACGCTGAAGCGCTGGAGTCGCTGAAGCTGCCGCAGGTCGCCACCAAGAAGTCCGAAGTGCTCACTAAACACCTGGTCGAAACCGCCAAGAAGGATCCGGTCGTGGCCGCCCAGATCCTACGCTCGTGGTTGTACGACTAGCCTGCCCTCAGGGACCCGGTGTAGCCGCCGGGGTGCACAACGCCTGAACGTCAGCACCGCTGAGCTTCGCCCTGGAATGTACAAGGGTGTACGACCACGGCGGCATGTCCCCGGACTTCACCTCCTCGCAGACCTTGCGCATCCGCGATCGCGACATTTCCGGGGTGAGCAGGTTCCACTCCGAGAAGTTCAGGTTCTCGCGGCCCTCCCGGACATCGCCGGCGACGAGCCAGGATACGGGGGCCACCCTGCTGTACCAGGGCCAGACGGTCCTGTTGGAATGGCAGTCCCGGCAGGCGCGCTCGACGATCGCGGCCAGCTCCGGAGAAGGCTTGGCCAGCGCCTCGAATGAGGCGGAGGGGTCCGATGGCGGATTGGTTCGCTGCGGCGGGAAGAACTGCGCCGCGCCCAGAATCGCGACGACCAGGAACAGAGCGATCTTGACCCACTTTCGGCGCACGAGACAACCTCCTAGTCCGTGGCATCCGGCCGGGGCGTTTTTGCGGTGCTCTTGGGCAGAGGTGGCTCCTTGATGTACCCGGCCGGGATCTCACCGGTAAGCGACCCGAGCCAGGCGACGATCGATCGCACTTCCTCATTGGTCAACTGCCTGCCGAGCTGGTACTCCGCCATCTGGGAGACGGCCTGCCCGAGCACCGGCACCCTGCCGTTGTGGAAGTACGGCGCGGTCTTTGCCACGTTGCGAAGCGACGGCACCTTGAAGACCATGCGATCGGATTCGTTTTGGGTCACCTTGTAGCGCCCCGGATCGGCAGCATCCGGGTAGGGCTTGGTTGCGCCCAGCTTCTGGTACAGGTTTCCGCCCAACAGGGCGCCCGCATGGCATGTCTGGCAGCCTGCCGCGACGAAGGTATTGAAGCCGGCCTTCTGTTCCGCCGTCAACGCGGCCTCGTCGCCTTTGAGGAATCTGTCCCAGGGGGAGGGAGTGAGCAGCCTCCTCTCAAACGCCCCGATGGCACTGGCCATGTTGTCGAAGGTGACCGGATCCTTCTGGTTGGGGAAGGCATGCTGGAAGGCTTCCACGTACTCGGGAATGGACTTGAGCACGGCAATGGCTCGGACGGCGGAGGGCATTGCCATCTCGACCGGATTCAGGACGGGACCCTTGGCCTGCTCCTCGACGTCGGCGGCGCGTCCATCCCAGAACTGCGCGAAATGCAGCGCCGCGTTGTAGACGGTGGGCGAATTCCGATCGCCGCGTTGGCCCTTGTGGCCGGTAGAGGTGGGTTCCTCGTCGATGCCGTAATTCATCAGCTTGTGACAGGTGTTGCAGGAGATGGTTTGGCTCTTCGAAAGGCGGGGTTCGTAGAATAGCATTCGTCCCAGCGTGATCCTCGCCTCGGTGGGGGTGCCCGGCCTGACGGGCAACACCGCGGGCAGCGGCGCGAACATGGCCAGCTTTCGAGAATCGATCGCTTGCGCAGCTCCCGGCTGCCTGTCGCAACCCTGGGAGACGAAAAACCCAACAGCGATGGCAATCACGAGGAATCGCGTGTTTCGCACAGGTTTGTCCTCCACTCGGCTGTCCTGCTCCGCAGTATACAACTATCCTTTGGAGACGACTCGGAGTGGGCGGGTCGAGAGTTGCTAAATCGGTTTGGCCGGGGTCTCCAGCGCCGGGACCGGATGCCCGCCACGTTGGTCGGCAAAGCCCCAGGCCACCACCGGACGGGGCTGCAGCGGGACGGTAGCAGGGTCGGAGAGCTGGTACCTATGGTACTGAAATTTTAAGTATTGACATGAAGAATCGTTAAAATTAGAATCGTGATTCGAATAAGAGAAGCTGTTTAGCCGTAAGTGGATTCGGGGCGTCCGGGGAACCTGTTCCGGGCTCGGATGGCGCGGAGATAGCGCTGTGAGTTCGGAGAAGGGGATGTCACATGCGGCCAGCGGAAGGGATGCGTCACCGGCGTGTGGCGGTCGCTCCCCAGGAGCTTTCAGTTTCGGCACTGACTGGCCGCCAAGTTCTCTGCGGTGGGTGCGCCCGACTTCGGGGGAGCGCCTCAGTGATGACCGCGCGGGGGTGCCGGAACTTGTAAAATCTGCCTGGCGGGGCTTTCGGATATTGACCTTAAGAGCACTTAAGCTTAGAATTTCGATTCCGTCAGTTTGGAGAACAAGATGTTGCGTGCGGCTCAAGGAGGAGATCGGCTGCGGTCGTAGACCAAGCGGTCCCCGAACCGGTTCAGCCTCGGCACTGTCCGACCCGCCGATGGGGCGCCCTCCAGCGCACGAGTAGAAGATCGATGCACATGCGAGATACAGGGGGATACGCGATGTCCAGACTCGGCCAGGTAGCTGTCGCGCTTCTAGCCCTCAGCCTCGTCGGGATTATTCCGGCGTTCGGCGTCCCTACCCAGGACGCCGTCGCGGGTTTTTCAGGTGCTAATCCGAGCGGCGTGTGATCTTGCGGTTGGGTACCCGCCGGCTCAACTGAAATGAACGACTTCGAGTTGTTCAACAGCTATCAGAGGAGAGTGCGCGTGCCGGGTGTGAACTCGTGGACCGTAGTGGAGGATCCCCTGCCGATCATCGCCCAGAACACCGGGCCTGACGACGTGACTTACCACACCGGCTACGTCGTCGGCAGCGTGCAGCCGCGGTATCTGTTGCCGCTGCATCCCGGCACGGAGGGCGAGCACGCCGTCCTGCGATGGACGGCTCCGCTCGATTCCGCCTGCCATAGCGAGGCGTACTTCCAGAACATCGACCTGCAACAGGTCGTGGTCAATCTTGCTATCGACGGGACCCTGGTAAGCGGCGGCCCTCTTGCATTCGACGGTTACGGCAACAACTTTTTCGTCATTGGTCAGCACTACTTCACAGCGGGCCAAACCGTGGATCTCATCGTCCAGTCCGGCGACGCCGGACTTAAGGCCACGTTTGACGCCGTTCCCGAACCAGCGATCTTGTTGCGTCTGCTGGGCCCTGGGGATCTTGAGGCGGCACAGTTAGACCCCGAACCGTGGCGCTCGGGGTCTGGTGAGTTGGGGGGGGGCGGAGTTCTTCTCCGCGGCCTTCTTGGGGAAGTTGGGGAAACGGATGTCATAGAAAGTATACTTGCGCCCGGGCGGGCACCGGAGCGGCAGGTGTGCGCGAAATCGGATAGGAAGTGCCCGGCTAGGAGGACAGAATGAACAGACGTCAGTTCATGAGGATCACGGCCGGAGGGGCGGCGGCTCTTGCGCTAGCTCGGCGCGCCTACCCGTTCGCCCAAACCACGCCCCTGAGTAAGTTCATCCAGCCGTTGCCGGGGCTGGGTCCGACCGGAATCCCGGTGGCCAGCCCGAGCACCACGAAGTATCCCGGGGCGGACTATTACAGAATCGTGATGGGCCAGTACACGGCGCAACTGCACCCCGACCTGCCCAAGGCAACCACGCTGTGGGGCTATGGGGATGCCACTAATCTTACCCTTCCGCAGCAGCCCAATTTCCGGCCGCTGGGCGGGGTGATCGTGGCGCACCGCAACCAGCCGGTGCGGATCACGTTTGAGAACATGCTGCCATCGATGAGCATCATCCCGATCGACCCCACGATCCCCGGGGCAGATGCCGGCGCGTACCAGAACCGCACCGTTCCGCACTTGCATGGCGGCCACGTACCGTGGACCAGCGACGGCGGGCCGTTCGCCTGGTTCTCGTCATCGGTCAGCGCCTCGGACCCGAAAACCCATGGGCCGGACTGGCAGCCCGGCGACTATTGGTATCCGAACGATCAAAGCGCCCGGCTGATGTGGTATCACGACCACGCCTTCGGCCAGACGCGCACGAATGCCTACGCGAACATCGCCTCCGCCTACCTGCTCACCGACGATGTGGAAAGCGGTCCGGGCGGCCTGATCAGCGCCGGCATACTCCCGGATCTCGCGGGCATCCCGCTGGTCTTCCAGGACAAGACCTTCGTGCCGGGCAACATCGGGGATGTGGACCCGACCTGGGCGTGGGGCCAACCGGGCGACCTCTGGTACCCGCATGTGTACGAGCCGAACTCGACCGCGGCCGGGCCGAACGCGACGGGCCGATGGGACTGGGGCCCCTACGACGGGGTTCCGCCGGCGGGTGGAACCCTGCCGCTCCCCACGCCGGCCTCGAACATTCCCGAGGGCTTCATGGACCACATGCTGGTCAACTGCGCCGTGCTGCCGTTCGTCGAGGTGCAGCGGAAGCGTTATCGCTTCCGCCTGGTGAATGCCTGCAACGCGCGGTTCTTGAACCTGCAGTTGTACCATGCAGTGTCCAAGAACCTAAGCAAGACGGACTCGGGCGAAGTGAACCTGGCGGCCCCCGGCCCGGCGTTCGTGCAGGTGGGGACCGAGGGCGGCTTCCTGCCCAACCCGGTGGTGCTCAACGATCCTCCGGTGCAGATCGGGTTCGGCTCCGACGGGAATGCCAACGCTTACAACCTCTTGATGGCGCCCGCCGAGCGGGCCGATATCATCATCGACTTCGCTTCCTGTTCCGTTGGCGACGTGCTCATTCTGTGGAGCGATACGCCCGCGCCGTTCCCGGGCGGTGACGTGCGCAACGACTACTACACGGGCAACCCGGATCAGACCGCGATTGGCGGGGCGCCGACCACGCGGCCGGGCAAGGGCCCGAACACCCGGACGTTGTTGCAGATCCGGGTGGTTGCGGGAGGAACCCCGGACCCGCTGTCGTTCGCCCACTGGCTCCCTGCCTTGAGAGCGGCACTCCCCATCGCGTATGCGGCTTCCCAACCGGACGACCTCGCCCAGCCGGTACCGGCTCACGGACACCGAGTGACTCGCGGGCGTCCGGGCGACCCCGGCCTGCCGGTCCTCGGCAAGACGCTCAACGAGGACTACGACGCCTACGGACGGCTCATCCAGAGGCTCGGCACGACCGATCAGAACGGCTACAACAACCAGGGCATGCCCACTTGGGGACGCGACTTCCTGGCGACCCCGGTGACGGAGACAGCGTCGGCCGGCGAAACCCAGGTTTGGGATATCTACAATCTGACCGGCGACACGCATCCCATACACTTCCACCTGGTCAATGTCCAGATCCTGCTACGGGCGCGGTTCCACACCAAGAAGCCTACTTTCGCCCCCATCCCGGGCACCGAACGCCCGCCCGACGACAACGAAATGGGATGGAAGGAAACCGTGCGCATGAACCCGGGCGAGGTGACGCGGGTCATTATGAAGTTCGACCTGTCTCCGGTGCCGTCCTGGATGCCTTACAAGAAGAGCCCGAGGACCGGCGGCAACGAATACGTGTGGCACTGCCATATCCTCGAGCACGAAGAGCACGACATGATGCGTAACCTGGTGGTTTACTGAGGACTCCCCGTAGGGGCCGGGCCCGCGCGGCCCCTACAGTTTTTTCGGTCGCCCGCCATCGGCGTGATCTACAATCCAGAGAAGAGGATCTTTGGCTTGGATAAACGTGCATATGCGGCGCTGGCGGTCCTGGCCGGCTTGGGTTGTTTCGTAGCCGGCCGGTGGTCGGCAGGGCGGCCGTCCGCCGTGAGCGCGGGGACAACCGGCCACCGGATTCTCTACTACCACGATCCCATGCACCCGGCCTACAAGTCCGACAAGCCGGGCATCGCGCCGGATTGCGGGATGCAACTGGAGCCGGTCTACGCCGACGATCCCAGCCTGGCGCAGGGGGAGGCGTCAGGGGCAATGCCGGCCGGCGCCGTCCAGGTCAGCCCGGAAAAACAGCAGCTCATCGGCGTCCGGGTGAGCACCGTGGAGAAGGTCTCGGTGTCGGAGACGATCCGGATGCTGGGCCGGGTGAGCTTCGACGAGACCCAGGTGTACCGCGTCACCACGGCCGCTGATGGCTGGATCCGAACCATCGCTCCGCTGACGGTGGGCGCTGTCGTCCAGAAGAACGATCTGCTGGCCACGTTCTACAGCCGCGAGTTCCTGGCCCTTCAGCAAACCTATTTTTACGCGCTCAACACGCTGGACCGTTTCCAGAAGCTCGGTACCGACAACGCCGAACAGGTGGAGATGACCAAGGCGCAGATCCGGTCGGCCGAGGAGAACCTGCAAGCCACGGGCATGGGGGACTATCAGATTCAGGCTATCGCCAAGGTTCGCAAGCCGGCCAGGGAAATCGAGCTGCGGGCGCCGGCGGGCGGCCTGATCGTGGTCCGGAACGTGTTCCCAGGCCTGAGATTCGACCGCGGAGCCGAGCTTTACCGGATCGCGGATGTGAGCCGGGTTTGGATCCTGGCCGACGTTTTCGAGAACCAGGCGCGCCTGGTCCGCCCCGGCCAGAGCGTTCGCGTGGGCTATCAGGGCAGGTGGTTCCCGGCGACCATGAGCGCGGTCTTACCGCAGTTCGACCCGGCGTCGCGCACCTTGAAAGTCCGCTTCGAGATGGCCAACGAGGGCATGCTTTTCCGTCCGGACATGTTCGTCGATGTCGAGTTTCCGGTGAGCGTGCCGCCGACGGTGACTGTCCCGGCGGAAGCCGTGGTGGATTCCGGCCTCCGCAAGACGGTCTATGTCGATCGCGGCTACGGGTTGTTTGAGCCGCGCGACATCGAGGTTTCCTGGACGCTCGGCCGCCACGTGGGCGTGGCCCGCGGGCTCAAGCCCGGCGAGCGGATCGTGGTCGCGGGCAACTTCCTCATCGACTCGGAGAGCCGGATGCGCCAGGCCGCTCAGGCCAAGCCCGAACCGAAGAAGGCCAGCGCGGCAAAGGATCCCGTCTGTGGCATGGATGTGGATCCCGCCAGCAGTCCCAAGAGCGAATACAAAGGCAAGACGTACCACTTCTGTTCCGATCACTGCAAACGGGAGTTCGACAAGGATCCGGCGCGATACGCCGGCAAGAAACCCGGAGGCGCGGGGGCGTCGACGTGATCGGCCGCATCATCGAGTTTTCCGCCCACAACAAGGTCATCGTTTTTCTGCTGGTTGCCGCGGCCGCCGTGTATGGCTGGTGGTCGATGGAGCGCCTGCCGCTGGATGCGATCCCGGACCTCAGCGACACCCAGGTAATCGTGTATTCCCGCTGGGACCGCAGCCCGGATATCGTCGAGGACCAGGTGACGTACCCCATCGTCACGTCTTTGCTGGGCGCTCCGAAAGTGAAGTCGGTGCGGGGATTCTCCGACTTCGGCTACTCCTACGTCTACGTCATCTTCGAGGACGGCACGGACATTTACTGGGCGCGTTCGCGGACTCTGGAATACCTCTCGGGAGTGCTTCAGAGACTTCCGCAAGGGGTGCAGACCGAGTTGGGCCCGGACGCGACCGGCCTGGGCTGGGTCTTCCAGTACGTGCTCGTGGACAAGTCTGGCAAGCAGAGCCTGGCCGAGCTCCGCTCGCTTCAGGATTGGTACATCCGCTTCCACCTGAAAGCCGTCCCCGGCGTGGCCGAGGTGGCGCCGCTGGGGGGATACGGCAAGCAGTACCAGGTCAACGTCGATCCCAATCGCCTGCGGGCCTATGGGATTCCGATCAGCCGGGTTGTGGAAGCGGTCCGCGGCGGCAACAGTGAGGTGGGCGGGCGGTTGATCGAATTCGGCGGCAGCGAATACATGGTGCGCGGCCGAGGCTACGCACGCTCGGTGAGCGACATCGGGGAGATCGTGCTTTCGGCCACGGAGAACGGCACGGCCATCCGGATCATGGACATCGGACAGGTGGTGGAAGGCCCGGAACTGCGGCGTGGCGTGTCCGACCTGGATGGCACGGGGGAGGCGGTCTCGGGAATCGTGGTGATGCGCCAGGGCGAGAACGCGCTCAACGTGATCGAGCGCGTGAAGGCCAGAATCCGGCAGATCGAGCCGGGGCTACCCGAGGGAGTCAAGATCGTTCCCATCTACGACCGCTCGGAGCTGATCCGGCGCGCCATCCAGAACCTGCGTTCGACGCTGGTGGAAGTGATCCTGACCGTCGCGGCCGTTATCCTGCTGTTCCTGTGGCACGTTCCCAGCGCCGCGATCCCGGTGATAACGATACCGCTCGCGGTGCTGATCTCTTTCATTCCGCTTCGCCTGATGGGGGTCAGCGCCAACATCATGTCGCTCGGCGGGATTGCGATCGCCATCGGCGCGCTGGTGGACGCCGCGATCGTGGTGGTCGAGCAGGCGCACAAGAAGTTGGAGGAGTGGGAACGAAGCGGCGCGAAGGGCGATTACCGGAACGTGATCCTCCAGGCGGTGAAGGAAGTCGGAGGCCCGAGTTTCTTCGCGCTGCTGGTGATCGCGGTGTCGTTCTTGCCGGTGCTGACGCTGGAGGCGCAGGAAGGCCGCTTGTTCAAGCCGCTGGCGTACACCAAGACGCTGGCGATGATCGTGGCCGCGGTGCTGACCATCACGCTCGACCCGGCACTGCGGCTCCTTTTCACCCACGCACGCAACTTCAGTTTCCGCCCGCTATGGCTGTGCCGGGCGGCGAACGCGGTGGTGGTGGGGCGGATCCACTCCGAGGGCAGGCATCCCGTGAGCCGCTTTCTGATCGCGGCCTACCAACCCGTGGCGGTTTGGAGCCTGCGCCACAAGTGGCTGGTGATCGGCGCCGCGTTGGCCATGGTCGCCGTGACCGTACCCGTGTTCCTCCAACTCGGCTCCGAGTTCATGCCGTCTCTGGATGAGGGCGCGCTGTTCTACATGCCCTCGACCATGCCGGGCATCTCGATCGCCGAGGCCCAGCGGCTGTTGCAGGTCACGGATCGCATCATCAAGCAGTTCCCGGAAGTGGACCGCGTGCTGGGGAAGGCAGGGCGGGCGGAGACCTCGACCGACCCGGCGCCGCTCTCGATGATCGAGACCCTCATCACGCTCAAGCCAACCAGCGAGTGGCGGAAGGTCCGCACGTGGTATTCGGAGTGGGCGCCGGAGTGGCTCAAATCCGTGTTCC
The DNA here is from genome assembly GCA_050008465.1 of Bryobacteraceae bacterium. GTDB lineage: Bacteria > Acidobacteriota > Terriglobia > Bryobacterales > Bryobacteraceae > Fen-330. Next base: position 57,342 of record JBEKMO010000008.1, on the reverse strand, counting down.
GCCACGTCACGCTGGACCATATCTCCCATGAAGAACTGGTGGCGCAGCTCGACCGGGCGCTGAAGCTGCCGGGCGTTTCCAATGCCTGGACCATGCCGGTCAAAGCCCGAATCGACATGCTGAGCACAGGCATCCGCACGCCCGTCGGCTTGAAGATCTACGGAGCCGACGCCCGAATCATCCAGGAGATCGGAGGCCGCATCGAAGCGCTGCTGCCGTCGGTTGCGGGGACGCGCAGCGTGTTCGCCGAGCGGACCGGCGACGGGTACTTCCTGGATTTCGATTGGAACCGGGGAGCCCTGGCGCGCTACGGCTTGAGCGTCGATGATGCGCAGACCGCAGTCCAGAACGCGATCGGCGGGGAGAACATCACCACCACTGTGGAAGGCCGCGCGCGCTATCCCGTCAACGTGCGGTACATGCGCGATTTCCGGGCCGATCTTGCGGCGCTCGGCCGGGTCCTGGTGCCCGCCGGGCCGCAACGGCAAATCCCGGTTGCGGAACTTGCGGAAATCATGGCGGTCACCGGCCCGGCGATGATCCGCGACGAGGGGGGCCTTGTGACGGGTTATGTCTACGTGGACGTGGCCGGGCGTGATCCGGCCGGTTATGTCGCGGACGCCGATCGCGTGCTGGCAAAAGCAACGAGCCTCCTGCCGGCTGGGTACTCGTTCGCTTGGAGCGGACAGTGGGAAGCCATGGAGCGCGTCAAAGAGCGCCTCAAGGTGGTGCTGCCCCTGACGCTGTTCCTGATTTTCTTGTTGCTCTACCTGAACACCCGGTCGGTCACGAAGACCCTGATCATCTCCCTGGCGGTGCCGTTTTCGGCGATCGGCGCGATCTGGCTGCTGTACCTGCTCGGATACAACATGAGCGTGGGCGTCTGGGTTGGGCTGATTGCGCTGCTGGGCGTGGACGCGGAGACCGGAGTGTTCATGCTGCTGTACCTGGACCTGGCCTACGACCAGGCGCGAAGAGAGGGTCGAATGGCCAGTCTGGCCGATTTGCAGCAGGCCATCCTGCACGGCGCCGTGAAGCGGATCCGGCCGAAATTCATGACCGTGGCGGCGTGTTTCCTGGGCCTGGTCCCCATCATGTGGTCCACCGGTACGGGCGCCGACGTGATGAAGCGCATCGCGGCCCCGATGATCGGGGGCATCTTCACTTCATTCCTGCTCGAGCTGATCGTCTACCCGCCCATCTACGAGGTGTGGAAGTGGCGCGAGGTGAGAAGGGCGCGCTAGGGTTCTGACCGTGTGATCATGTGCTCTCGCGGGGAACCACTCCCTTACGGTCGTGGCTCGGCTTCGAGCCGCGAGCGTCAGGGACTGTGAAAAAATGCCCCGGCGCCCGGCAGTCGTTGGGGACACAGGCTGAAGGCCTGTGCCACATCAAGCGGTTGCGATCCCCCGTGGCACAGGCATTCAGCCTGTGCGGGCATTCTTTCACAGTCCCGTCAGCGAGCGGTTTCGCGGTAGCGCCAAGTCTCGCGGTCATGGGCCTAGTCGCACGTTTCGCTTGAGTCGCGCAATCGCGCGGCGGCGGTCTCGGGGGTGATGTCGCGCTGGGGCATCGCCAGCATCTCATAACCAACCATGAACTTGCGCACGCTGGCCGAGCGGAGCAGCGGGGGATAGAAGTGGGCATGGAGATGCCACTCGGAGTGGGCCTGGCCGTCGGTCGGCCGCTGATGGAAGCCGCTAGTGTAAGGAAAGGAGACCTGGAACAGGTTGTCGTAGCGTGTGGTGAGGCGTTTGAGGATGTCCGCCAGGTCGTCGCGTTCGGCATCGGTGAGTTCATCGAGGGCCGTGGCGTGGCGGGTGGGGAGGACCAGGGTCTCGAACGGCCAGACGGCCCAGAAGGGAACCAGCGCCACGAAGGAGGCGTTCCGGCAGACGATGCGCTCGGTGGATGCGCACTCCAGGGCGAGGTAGTCGCACAGCAGGCAAGCGGGCTTTGCGGCGCTATACGCGGATTGCGACTGCTGCTCTTTGAGCGGTTCGTTGGGCAGCGTCCGGTTGGCCCAGACCTGGCAGTGCGGGTGCGGGTTGCTGCACCCCATCATGGCGCCGCGGTTCTCGAAAATCTCGACGTAGTTGATCGAAGGATGCGCGCCGAGCTGCTGGTATTCGGAAACCCAGGTGTTCACCACGTCGCGCAAGGCGGGGAGGTCCATGCGCGAGACGGTCAGATCGTGACGCGGCGAGAAACAGATGACGCGGCAGATGCCGGGCTCGGTCTCGGCAACCAGCAGGCCCTGCTCTTCAATCCGCTCGACAGGAGTTTCAAGCCGCATCGCTGCGAAATCGTTTTCGAAGACGAACGTCGAGGTGTAGCTCGGATTGCGCGCGTCGCCGGCACGAGCGTTGCCGGGGCAGAGGTAACAGTCCGGGTCGTAGACCGGCTGGGCCGCACGGGGGGCTTGCTCGACTTGGCCTTGCCAGGGCCTCTGGGTGCGGTGCGGAGAGACCAACACCCACTCCCCGGTGAGCGGGTTATAGCGCCGGTGCGGGTCCCGGCTCCAATTCAGCATTCCCCATTATGGCGCGAAGAGATCTCCGCGTTACAGTTCCAGCTTCCCGCGATAGACCATGTCCTTCAGTGTAAACTTGACCTTGACCTCGCGCCGCCCCATGACGGTTTCGAAGTCGACTTCCTTGTCGTCGAGGCTAATCGTCTCGCTGCGAGGGAAAAGAAGAGCGATCACCCGACCCCCTGTGGCTTCGGTGACCTCGACCCGCGCGGGAGCGATGCTGCCGCTGCTGCCTTTGAGTTTCAACACAGTCACTTCCTTCAGGCGATCTTCGATAGGCGCTACGCGGCCGGAATCGGACTCCGGTTGTCCCTCGCCACGGCCGCGCCCCGACCTCATCGGCATTCCGGTGACGGTGACTACGTAGAACTCCCGCGCCCACTCCGCGACCTTCTTCGCCTGGGCATCCGGCTGGCCCTTGGCAGCCGCCTCGCGCAAGGGCGCCGCGCTGTCCCAGCGCACGGTCAACTGGGGCGCGGACCCCCTGCCACGCGAGCCCCCTTCGCCGCGGGGCCCGCCCATGCCCGGACCACCCATGCCACCCCGGCCGCCCATGCCGCCTCGCCGGCCCATCCCGGCCATTCGATCCGGGTTAGAGCTGAGGCTGGCTTCCTTGGCCCAGGGCGACTTGGTCACCAGTCGCTGGATGTCCTTGTCCGTCCAGTCGGAGGGTTGCTTATCCTGCCAGAACTCGCCCGCCAGCAGAATGGCGGAGCCGGAGATCAAGGCGATCACGGCTGCGGCGCGAAGTAACATTACGTCCTCCTTAGATTGAGAGGACAAGGCTGGAGCCTTATCCTACGGCAACAACACCATGGGTGCGCGGCGGAAGGCGAACTTCTTGCCGAGCTCGTCGATGACGTTCACCTGGCAGGTGTACGGGCCGGGGGCGAACGTCGCTAGCGGGATGCGGAAGTGGACTCCCACTACGTTGCCTTTCGCGGGGGTCTCGGTCAGTCGCAGAGGCTCGGACTGGAAAGCTTGCAGCTTGCCTCGGAAGAAGCTCACGCTGGCGGAGATGTCCGCCGTTTTGAGGGAGGGTTCCGCACCCGGGTCGTACACCTCGAAGAATACGTACAGGTCCTGATCTTTGCGGTAGACCTTGGTGATGCTTGGAACCAGCTTGTAGCCGTCCTTGACCAGGGGGTCGTCGGCGAGCAGTTTCTTGTTACGCTCGGCTGAGCCTACGGCGGCGGAAAGCGGCTCCCGCTGATTGGCCCAGACCACCGAGCTGAGCCGCAGGGATTTCTGCTCGGCCACCACATCAGGCACGGTGAACTTGGTCTCGAAGGTCCCCATCTTTCCGGTGGCGTTCTCGCGGCACAGGAACTTCAGGGTGTACTCTCCCGGCATCAGCGTGAAGCCACCGCCGTATTCGAGGAACCTTTTCCCCAACTGCCCCAGGTTCTCGCCTTTGAGTTTCACCTCGATGCTGTCGCGGACGGTGCCGGCGATTCTTCCCCGGGCGTCGCGCACCTGCCCGATAAAATCCAGAACCGTGCTTTCATTCCCGCCCTTGCGGGCCAGTTCCAGCTCCGAGCCGGGAATCTTCACCGCCAGCGGCACAAAGTAGCGGTCGCGGGCCAGCCGGAAGTAGTTCACTTCGAGCGCCAGGGAGAGGTCGGTAATCGGGTCGCCGAGCAGCAGCGCTTCCTCGAGTTGGCGCTCCTTGTCCGAGGTGTTGTACTCCTTGAACTGCTTGGGAGCGAAGTACCCCGAGCGGTAGTCCAGCTTGGCCTTGAGACGCGAGGCGAGCTGCACCTTGACGCGGCGGTAGCGGCCGTCCAGCGCCGGGTTGGTCGAGTAGTAGCCGAGGATGTAGTAGCTGGAAACGCTCTCCTGGGCCTGGCGCATCCCGAGCGTGAGGTCGTTGGAGTCCAGCAGCGCCTTTCCGCCGGTGTCGCCGGCGAGCGTCGTGAGCGTCTCCTGGGAGTCGTTGAAACTGGCCGCGCGGGACCGCTGAGCGGCTCCCGAGTACATGGCCGGGCCCCGGGCCGAGGCCTGGGTTGCATCGCCGCCGGCAGGAGTCGCCACCAGGCCGCGGGCGTCGATGGTGTAGAAGGAAACGTTGGAGCGCACCGCCGCATTGACGGTGGCGCGCAACTGGGACTGGTTCTCGACGCCGGTCTTGCCCACCCCGCTCGAGAAGTAGACCAGGGCTTTTTTCTCGGGCAGCGACGCGAGCATCTTGGCGGCCGATTCCAGCGCGCTGAGCTTCCGGTCCGTATTGAAGATGTTGAACTCGGTGTCGTCCGCGGTGAAGGCGGCGCCGGTATCCTGCGCGGCGTCGTCGCTGTCGGTCGCGCCCAGGGCGGCCAGTTCGCTTCCTTCACCGATGTGGAAGCCTCTAATCACCTGGAGCAACTGCTCGCGGTCGGCGGTGAAGTCCTGGAGGACCTGGAGCTGAGTGGAGAAAGCCATGATCGCGACCAGGTCCGCCTCGGTCATCTGCTGCTGAAGGAACTGCGTGGCGGCCTTCTGCGCGCGGATCTGCTCGGGCTGTTCCATCGAGGAGAAATCGAAGAACAGCACCATCAGGCGCCGGTCCTTGTAACGGATCTGGCCTGGCTTCGAGGTGCTGATGGCCTCGCGCACCGGCGTCTTGGGCGCGGGCGCGGCAGGCCGAGTCGCCAGGGCGGGAGTGGGCGCGATCGGAGGCAGCGGGGCCGATTCGAGTTTCTGGTATTCGAATACCGAGAGCTTCTGCGGCTTGTCGTCCTCGGAGAGCGTGAAGTCGCTGGCCTTGAGGTTCTCGATGGGGCGGCCGGAGGAATCCCGCACCGCCACATTGACGATCACCAGTTGGCTGGTGACGTTGAAAGTGAATTCGCGCTGCGGCTGCTGGCCGCCGGCGACAAACGCGGTGAGAAGGAGAACTGGTGTAATTCGCATGGCTAGAACCGGAAGCGCAAAGTCGCCTGCATCGTCCGCATGCTGCCGGTCGCGAGCGGCAGTCCGTAGTTGGAAGCGTTCACCGTGGTTCCGATCCGGGCGGTGACGTTCATGATGTTCAGCGCATTCGTGCTGTCCATTCGGAGGTCCAGGCTGCGGCGGCTCTCCCCCAGCGGGAAGTTCCTGCCGAGGGAGATGTCGGTGGTGAAGCTGAACGGCCCCGGAATCGTGTTTCTGCCCGCATTTCCAAACTGGCCCGACGGAGGCAGCATGAAAGCCAGCAGGTTGAACAGACCGGTTCCTGCTTCGACCGGCAACCCGGTGGCTTCCGCCCTCGAGCTGCCCACCGCCCCGGTTCCGCCCGCGTCGGAGCGGTTGCCCAAAACCGTTGCGGTGAACGGCGAACCGGTCTGAGCTGTGATAGCGCCGCTCAGAGTCCAGTTCCTGATCAGTTTGCCGTGCCAGCCTTTGGCCGCAACGCTGCTCGTGGTCCCGCTGCCGGGGGACGAAATCACGTAGGACATCCTTAGCGTGTGGCGGTGGTCGAAGCTCGACAAGCCGCGCTCAGCCCGGAGGTTGTTGGCATCCTGGGCAACCACATTGCCGCCGCCGCCGAAGGTCGAGGCGTTGTCAATGGACTTCGAGAAGGTGTACAGGAGGTTGCCTGCAATCCCGCGGCGGGAACGCCGGCTCAAGCGCACCTGCGCGGCGTGGTAGATCGAGTCCCCGTTCGAGCTGTCGAAGGTGAAGCCCACCGCGTTGCCGATCTGGCGCCGCTGCTCGGCCGTCAGCGGAGAACCCGGAGCGGACCGGTTGGGAATCCCCTGAATGTCCAGCCGCGTGCCCTTGGTGCCCAGGTAGCCCAGCTCCGCCACCATGGAAAGCGGCAGGTCGCGCTGCACCGAGAAGTTCCAGGTCTGCGCGTAGCCGACCTTGTAGTTCCGGTCTACCGCGTAGGTGTTGGTGATCTCGGTGGTAGACGAGCCGGTAAAACCGTTCTGCAAGGTGAGTGGGTTTGCCAGGCTGGTCTGGAAGGTCGAGGAATTGGCGAAGGGCGGCTGCTGGGCCATCAGAGTGGCCGCCTGGTTGTACACGCTGCCGTTGAAGTAGATGCCGTAGCCGGCTCGCACCGTCATGGCCTTTTTCGGGAACGGCTTCCAGGCCACCGCGAGGCGGGGCGCGATGTTGTTGCGATCCGGATTGATGAGCCCCGCGGGGAAGACACCGGTGTACGGGCCGGTGGCTCCGGGGGTCACTGGGGCCACGGCGGTGAATCCCGGGGCGATGTCCAGGTTCACCATCCGGTTGTACTTCTCCGTCAGGGGGGATGGCAACTCATAGCGCACGCCAAGATTGAAGCTGAGGTTGGAGCGCACGCGCCAGTCGTCCTGCGCGAAGAAGCTGTACTTGGCGCCCCGGAAGTAGGTGTCGGCGCTGCCGTAGCGTATGGTGCTGGAGTTGGGCGACCCCAGCAGGAAGTCGGCAAAATCGAAGCCGGTCGAAGGCAACGGCTGCCCGTTGGAATCGAAGGCGCTGGTGGAGAGTCCAGAGAAAGTGAATGAGCCGCGGCCATTCTGATCGCTGCGGTTGTTGAGCTGGAGGCGCTGGTACTGGGCGCCGAAGGTCCAGGTGTGCTTCCCACGCACCAGGATCACGCTGTCGCCGATGGTCGAGGTTTGGTTGCGCATGAGCGCCGCGGCGGCGTCCGACAGACCTCCGAAATTGGTAAACGAGAGGTTGGGCGGGCCGAAGTCGAGCGGGTTGCTGGAGGCGCCCGCGATGCCCAGTTGGGCCGCCACATTGGGGCCGTTGGCGAAGAACGGCGAAGTGGTGCTGCGGTTCCGCGAGAAGCTCCAGTTCAGGTTGTTGATGAGGCCCGTCTTCAGGTTGTGCGTCCAGGAGAGGTTCAGGCTGATCCCGCGGCCGTTGAGGGTATCCTGGAAACCATATAGCTGTTCGGTTTCCGATCCGCGCGATTGCAGGTTGAACGAGCCGCCGATGCGGTCCTTTTGCGTCAGGCTGTTGAACATGCGCAGGGCCAGGTTGTCGGTGTTCTGAGGCACGGATCTCACGATCTGGTAGTTCTGCACCAGGCCGGGCTGGTTCGGCAGGGGGATGAATTGGAGCAGACCGCTGGCCACCGGGTTGATCCGCGAAGAGGGAATCTGGTTGTTCGGGAACGGGAGGTGGGTGGACGGATCATAGATGGTGATTGGTCCGTTCGCCATCGCCTGCGAGAAATCGCCCACTCTCTCCAGCGGCGAGGGCAGCGTAGACGTGGCGTTGTACGGGCTCTTGCTGCGAGTGCCGGTGTAGTTCACGAAGACGAAAGTCTTCGGACTGTTGATCAGCTTGGGAATGCGCAGTTGGCCGCCGCCGGAAAACCCGAAGCGGGACTGGGCATAGGAGGGCTTGCCGACGGTCTGCCCGGTAAGCGAGTAGGGGCGGGCGTCCAGTGCCGAGTTGTCCAGACTGAAGAACATGGAGCCGCGAAAAGTCTCCCGGCCCCGCCCGATGCGGTTGCCGAAGGCCGTGGTTCCCTGACGGTTCTGCCAGTCGGGGCGCTGCGGCCCGCCGGGACCACGCGCGCCGGGCCGCCCGCCGGGCCCGCCAAATCCTCCGCGACCGCCGAACCCACCGGGGCCGCCCATTCCGCGTCCGCCCGGTCCGCCGCCCATTCCCGGAGGACCACCCGTTGGTCCCTGTCCGCTGTCAAAGCCGGGAGGATTCCCGTCGGGCGCGGCTCCGGGCATCCCGGGGCCTCCAGGGCCGCCGAAGCCCCCGAACGCCATCATGTCGCCCTCCTGCCGGGGCATCTGCAAACCGCGACTCAGGCTGCCATTGACCAGAAAGGACTCGTTGGCGTTCTGGCTAAGGTCGGCGCCGTTCTGCATGTCGGGAGCCGGTTGTGCCGCCAGGGCAGCCAGAGCGTCGGCCTGCGCCGTCTGGTTCACGCCCAAGCGCTGGAAGGAACCGTTGGGGGCGTTCGGCCGCGCACCTTGCGGTGGGGCGGGCTTGGCCGCAGCCGCCTGAGCTGGGGCTGGCTTTAGCTCGACCGGCTTCGGCGCGGCTGCCCGCGGCGCAACGGCTTGAAGCGGGGCTGCCTGCCGCTGCCTCAGCTTCAAGTCCCAAGCCAACGTCCCGGCGGCCGGCACGTTGAGGATGCGGCTGCTTCTGTCGAAGCCGAACGCCTGGATTTCGATGGTCCAGGCACCGGGGCCCAGGTCTTCGAACACATAGCTACCCGAGTCGTCGGTGCTGGTGACGAGTTTGACTTCGCCCAGCGTGGCGGTGACGATCGCTCCGGGGATCGGAAGTCCCGCCGACGTAACCGAACCGCGCTCGTCCGCGGCAGCCAGCGTCCCAGCCGCAATCGCGGCGATGATGAGGAATCTGTGGATCACGGCAGCCCTCACGCTCCTCCTTGAGAGTCCAACCTCGAAGTAAGGATGTCTCGGAGAATGTGAAGGTTACCGCCGGCAGGGCAGTCGGAGTAAAGAATTGTAAGACAGGGAGGAGGGAGGGGCGCCGGGGCCTCGGACCTGGTGGGGACACGGCCCCAGCGCAAGTGGTTTGATGTAGAATCGAAGGCGGCCAGGATGCCAAAGCGCAGATGCTGAGAACCGTAAGTTATCGGGAGGGCAGGAATGGAGTCAAATGACGCCAGCAGCGTGACACGCAGGTCTTTTCTGAAATCCTCGGCGTTGGCCGGAGCGGCAACGCCCGCGTTCAGCATTGTGAAGCCGGAACAGGTCCACGGCGTGGGCAAGGCCATGCTGAAGCTCGGTGTTCTCGGCGTGGGGATGCGCGGGTCGCAAGCGGTCCTGGACACGTGGGCGGGAAACGAGAACGTGCGGCTTGTCGCAATCGGCGAGCTGTTTCGGGACCGGCTGGAAGGCGGCATCGCGAACCTGAAGCAAAAGGCGCCGCAACAGTTTGAGAAGAAGTTCAAGGTCGATCCGGAGCACATGTTTATCGGTTTTGACGCTTACCGGAAGGTGCTCGCGACCGACATCGATATCATCATGATCTGCACACCGCCGGCGTATCACCCGATGCACTTCATCGCCGCAGTCGAGGCCCGGAAACACATCTTCTGCGAGAAGCCTTTCGGCACCGATCCGGTCAACGTGCGCAAGCTGATGGCGGCGGCAAAGAAGGCGGAGGAACTGAAGCTGGTGGTGGTCTCCGGCGCGCAGCGCCACTCGCACAGGCAGTATCTTGAGACCATCCGGAAGATCCATGACGGAGCAATCGGCGAAATCGTCGCCGCCTACGCCAACTGGGCCGTCAACAGCGGGGCGATCCTGCATCTTCGCCGCGACGTTTCGCCCGAACTCAAGGGCGCGGCGGTCCGGGACCCGAAGTGGACCGACATGGAGTTCCAGCACCGCAACTGGTACGAATTCATCTGGATCTGCGGCGACCAGGTGGTGGAGCAGAACTTCCACAACCTCGACGTGATCAACTGGGTCATGGGCACGCACCCGGTGAGCGCTGTGGCCTCGGGCGGCGTGGCCTGGCGGCCGCGCACCGAGGTCTACGGAAACATCTATGACCACAACGTCTGCGATTTCGAATACCCGAACGGCGTGCACATGATGAGCCACGGGCGCCAGTATCCTCCCTCCACCCGGCACCACGACGTCAGTGAGCTGGTGGTGGGCGCCAAGGGCCGGAGCAATTGCCACGACATGTCGAATGTCCGCGTGGAGGATACCGATTTCGCGCAAGGAGAGCAGAGCCCTTACGTCCAGGAGCACATCGATCTCGTCGACAGCGTGCTTGGACAGCGGCCCTACATCAACCAGGGAATCCGGATTGCAGAGAGCACCCTTACCGGCATCCTGGCCCGGGAGGCGGCTTACTCCGGCATGAAGATTACCTGGGACATGATCATGAAGTCCCAGCAAGACCTGTTTCCGAAGGTTCTCGACATGAATGCCAAGATCGAGACGCCGCCCGTGCCGGTACCGGGCCAGTACAAGTTCATCTGACCAGCCCGCTGTTGGGGGCTGCCCTTGCCCATCATAAGATTGAGCATGGAGACCGACCGCCCGAACAGGGGGCTGGCGACCATGGATACCTTTCGAATTCCTGATCTCGCTATGAAGCCGCGCGCAGGGCGCGCTGGAGTTCGATTGGCAGCGCGAGCTTCTGGAAGAGACGGGCTGGGTACACGTAGTCCTCACCCGATTCGTCGATCACACGGATGAGATCGTTCGCCGCTGCTTCTGGGTCGTTCACGACCGGATACAACTTTCGGACCTCGAGTGACGCGGCATAGCCGCGATTCCGGAGGCACACCGCGAAACCCTCTGTTCTCGCCCTATGAGTCCGCATGGCTAGTCCACAAAACGCTTTATCTTCAGTTCCTTCTTTCCGATGCCCGACGCTTCGTACCAATGGAGCTCCGCCTTCCGTATCGTACCATTGGGGAGCTTCACTTCCGCATACCCCTTGCGTTTTCGCCACCGTCCTGGGCCGTACAGCTTCCGCAGACGGGGCAGTTCGCGAATGGAGTTGCCGGCCGCAAATGTTTCCACACCGGCAATCTCACCGCAGACCTCGAAGAACACTCTGCCGGCATTCTATCATTACTTAGGCAACAGGCCCGACTGGCGCTCGTTCAGAAGCGAAGCCGCAGCGCCAACTGCATCGACCGTGGGCCACCAACCTGCAAGGCAGGGGCCAGGCCGCTATTGGGGCTGCCGTTGCCCATCATCAGATTGAGCATGGAGGCTGACTGCCCGAACAGGGGGCTGGCGAGGTACCGCACGGGATCGCCGAAGTTGGCGTGATTGAGGACATTGAACGCCTCGATCCGGGTGTCGAGCGAGACCCGGTCGGAGACGTGAAACTGGCGGCGCACCGCGAGGTCGATCTGGTACATTCCAAGTCCTTCCACCACGTTCCGCCCTAGGGTGCCCTGGGCCAGATTGTGCGGCAGCGAGAACGCCTCGGGATTCAGGCGCTTGCCGCCGGGCGCCGAGGGGTCGGCGAGCCAGAGCGAGGTGCCCGGCCGGAGATCCGGACGGATTACGTTGCTCAACCCCAGGCCAAAGGCGTCCTGCCGGGTAAGAATGTCGATGGGAAAGCCCGTCCGGGAGCGAACCATACCGTGCACCGCCCAGCCTCGCAGCAAATGGAGGCGCCGAGCGAGGATCTCGTAGGAGAAGGCGGCGGTGAGCGCATGCCGGGCATCGAAACTCGAGGAGCCGCGGTCCTCGGCGGCTCCAAATCCGGGCTGCACCAACTGGAGCGCCGATGCGCAGGAAACCGTGTCGATGGAATGAGACCAGTTGTAAGAGAGGATGCCCTGGAGCCCGCGAGCCATGGTGCGCCGGTACTGGAGTTGAAGAGCGTTGTAGCGGGCGGCTCCGTGATTGGTGGCGACGGCGATGTCCACCGCGCCGATGTCCGGCCTGAGGAATGCTTCGCGCCGCAGCAGGCCGCTTCCCGACGAGCCCACATAAGAGACAGCGCCTAGGCCATTGGCGCCCAGCGCCCGCTCCAGGGTGAAGTTCCATTCCAAAGAGAGCGGCAGTCGCAGGTCGGGCATCACTCCATAGCGGATGGGGATGCCCATGGTCGCGGCGGCGTAGCCATAGGGCGCTCCCATCGACATCCGCAGGCTGTTGTAGGGGGCGCCGTTAACGGCGTCGGCCTCAGCGCTGAAGCCGGCGTCGTAATAGGCCCCCGCCCCGGCCCGCAGGACAGTCCGTCCATCTCGCGTAAGTCCATATGCAACACCGATTCTTGGGCCAAAGTTCAAGTAACCCATTCGCCATAGCGCGGCTCCCGGGGCCAGCGTCTGAACGGAGGACTGATTGGCGCTTTCCGACAGAACGTACTCGGCGCTCCGCAAGGCCTCGGACGGTGGGTTGAGCTCCCATCGGGAACCGTAGGTGAGGGTCAACCGGGGATGCACTCGCCAGGTGTCCTGGAAAAACAGGGAGATGTTTCGCACCACGCTCGAGACCTGGGAGGCTTCCGAGTAGGTCACCAGCATGTTCTGGTTGGCAACCAGGTCGGCCAAACTCTCGAAGGTGATCCCTACGCTATAAGGGGGGTCCCCACGGCGGGGCGCCAGCCTGCGGTAATCGCCGCCAAACCGAAGCTGGTGGGTTCCGCGCGTCAGCGCCGTGGTATCCACGAGGTTGAACTGTCCCTCGCTGTTTGTGCCGGCCGTGCCGGTGATGAGCTCCCCGACTCCACCCACCGACAGGCGATAGAAAGACTCGCCCGACGGAACGGCAATCGGCAACGGCAGGCGCGAGAGGTCCAGGGGGATTGCGCCGCCCTCGGGACTCGTCCGCCACTCGGCGCCGACCCTGGTTTGGGCCGCGTTCAGCCGTAACTCGTTGTTGATGCTGGGGCTGAACGAGGCAGTGAGCCCGACGGTCAGGATATCGGAACGGAAGCGCGAGACGTTGATCTGCGAGTACCCGGACTCGGTTGTGGACGGGGTCCGGCTGTACCGCGCAAACAGGCTCAGGCGCGCGCTGAGGGCGTGGTCCAGCCGCAGGCTCCCGGCATCCAGCCCGGAGGATCGTGAGGTGCTGGCAGTCAGCTCGGCGAGCCCGTTGCCGAAGTCCCGCCCGTTGGGAAGCGGGAAGGCGTTCAGGATCGGCTGGACCGGTCCAGGCGCATAGCGGCGGACCAGAAGCGACGGCACGGCCTCCAGCCAGGTGTAAGGCTGGATCAGACGGAGTCCTTCGTAGGACGCGAAGAGGAAGGTGCGGTTGTGGCGCACCGGTCCGCCCAACACGGCCCCGAAGTCATTGAGGCGCAATGGGCCGCGGCTGAGGCCCTCGGCGTTGGCGAACCAGTCGTTGGCCTCCAGCCGCTGGTTGCGCAGGTACTCGAACAGGCTCCCGTGGAAATCGTTCGAACCTGACCGGCTGCTGACCACAACCTGGGCGCCCGGCAGGCGTCCGAACTCGGGAGCGAAACTGGAGGTCTCGATGCGGAACTCCTCGAGCGCTTCGATGGAGATGAGGTTGTGCGTGCTGCCGAAGGCGGTCATCCCGGGCAGGGAACCGCCGCTGAATTGCGCGGGCATCCCGGTACCGCTGACGCCGGTGTTGGCGCTGACGCCGTCCAGCGTGAAGTAGTTCGTGTTGGCCCGCTGGCCGTTGGTGGTGAACTGGCCGGCCTCTCCGGCGGTGGCGGGAGTGACCAGGACGCCGGGGGCCAACTCGAGCAGACCCAGCAGCCCGCGGCCGTTCAGGGGCAGGGTTCCGATCAACTCCCGTCCGATCACCATCCCGACGGATCCATCCTGGAGGTTGACCGGGGCCGGACCACCCTGCACCGTCACCTCCTGCTCCGTGCTGCCGACCTGAAGCGTGAAGTCGATTCGGGCATTCTGGGCGACTTCGAACCTCACCCCCAGCCGCGCGAGGGTCTGGAAGCCCTCCTTGCGGGCCGTGACCTTGTAGAGGCCCGGCTGGAGCGAGGCGATGACGTACATCCCCTCATGGTTGGAACGGCTGGAACGCCGGATGCCGGTGGTCTGGCTCACTACGGTCACGGTGGCGCCGGGCACCACGGCGTCGGAAGGGTCCTTGATCAGCCCGAACACCTGCGCACCCTGCTGCGCTTCGAGCGCAGCCGAGAGAAGCAGACAGCCGGAGACGACCAAGGCCAGACGCATTATCGCGTGCCCTCCTTCAGGGTGTCGCGATATGCCGCGGCACGCGCTCGAAAACGCGCCGAGGCGGAAGCGAGCCTGCCGGGGATCTCAGCCGGCGCCAGCCGGGTGTCGGCGCCGGCCAGCAACACGTTCAAGAGTTGATCCACCTGTTGGGCGGAAGCGAACACCTGCTCGGCGCCCGCCCGCCAGTCCGGCCCAAGCGCGGTCTCGCTCGGCGAGTGCTCGTCCCCCGCGCCCAGAGCCGCGAGCGCGGGTTTGACGGAGTCCAGGATTTCGGCTGCCGCTCCGGAGAGCACCTGCGCGTGCTCGCGCCGCAGGGTGGCGAGCAGACTTTTGTCGCGATCGGCGAGCTGCGACTCGGCGGAAGGGGGAAATCGTTCCGCCAGGTTCCGCAGCGCATGTGCGCGGGCCATGGTGGCCTCGCTGAGCTCCAGAACACGGTTGGCGAATTTCTCGAACGCCACCCGGCCGCCGACGGCCTTCTCCATCTCGGACTGTAGAGGGACGCGCGCCGCGGCAACCGACATGGCCGTTTTGGCGGCGCCGGCTTCCGGGCCCAGCGGGCGTGGGTCGTCGAAGCGCACGGCTACGCCTGGCAAGCGGGCCAGCGAGGACCGGACTTGTTCCTGCCGCTCAGGTTCCATTCCGGTGCCGGTGACGACGAGCTGCCGTCCGCTTCGGGTCAACTCGATCGGCTCTCCCAGGTCGGCGCCGATCTCGTGGAGCGCGGCGATGACCTGCAACTCCTGGGTGGCTGTGGTATCCGTCTCGAGGGACTGCGCCTGGGGAGCCGGCTCCGGCGCGCCCTCGGGCGCCCGGGCCTGTGCGATCACCGGCGCGGCCGGGGAGGGAACCAGCGGCTCGCCTGGGATCTCGGTGATTTCGACCCACTCGCTCCCGCCGAACTGGAACGTCTCGCTGACGGGAGAGAGGTCCTGGGCGCGGAGGGTGATGGTAGCTTCGGTCAGCACGCTGTGAGCGGTGGTGGTGCGGATGCGGTACATGCCTGGCGCGCCAAAGGGTTCGACCTCATCGCGCTTATCGGGGAGCTGCTCGCGCCATGCGGCATAGGATCGGGCGCTCAGAGGGTCTTGCCAGTTGAAGCGTGCGGAGGCGAACAGCGTTTCCAGCGGAGCGGCGTCGGAAGTGGTCTGGGAGGAGTGCGAGGCGGCGCGGATGAAAGAATGAGTCCGTGTCCGCACCCGGATCTGCCGGTGCTCCCGCGGGACCGGAGAGTCCGCGGCCACCGCTTTCCGGAGCAACTCGGCGGCGCTGGCCACGGGCGGCCGCCCGAATCTGTAGACCGCCAGGCAGGCCAGCAGAAGCACGGCGGCGGCGGTCAGCCAGCGGCGCGGGGCGCGGCTGGGGGCGGCCGGGCGCGCCTGGTCGAGTCTGCGCATGCGCACGCGGATGTCGGCCCAGGGCTGGGGCGGCGGGGGCAGGCTCGGCTTCAGCGCCCCCTCGTGGTAGCGCACGTAGTCGCCGATCTCTCGCGCCAACCCCTGGAATTGCGTACGGCAGCTCCAACAGGCCTCCAGGTGGGCGCGAATGGCCGCCGCTTCCTTCGGCCGCAGTTCGCCATCGGCGAACCGCAGCAACTGCTCCTCACCAGGGTGGAGCGCACCGAACTTAAGCATGGCTCGCCCTCCTCAATCTCGTGATCGCGCGGCGCAGGAACTCACCGACCGTTGAAGTGCCGACCCCGATCACCTGGGCGATCTCCTGATAACGGAGACCCTCGGCACGAAGAAATAGGCAGGATTTTTGCTGTGCGGAGAGGCCCTCGACGGCGTTGTGCAGCCGCACCAGCCTCTCGCGCTCGATGAGCGCCTGCTCGGGGCTCTTTTCGGGGGCCGGCAGACAGGATTCGATTCCGGCCTCGAAGGGACGGAGGTAATCCTGCTTTTCGCGCAGGTTGAGCCCGTGGTTGTGGGCCACGCGGAATACCCAGGCCCGCGTGTTGCGGATGCTCTCCCCTTTCCTCAGCGCGACGTAGAGGCTGAGGAAGACATCCTGCGTGGCATCCTGTGCCAGCGGGGGATGGAGGCCCAGCGTCAGCAAGTACCGATACACATCGTCGCGCGCCTCGAGGAACAACCGCTCGACCTCGTCGTGCAAGGTCGTCGCCGCTCGCTCAAGACGCAATTCGGCCAAGTTCAAACTCTCCATCCCGCCTTGGGCCGCTGGGTCGGGCATGACGTTGGCGCAAGCCAGGGCACGCTACTGCGTCTGGACGCAGAGCTTGGCCCCATCGAAGGACTGGAAGCCTTGTATGGTCACGGTCAGGTTCGAATCGACGCCGCTCCCACATGGGGGAGTGCTCGATGGGGGCTGCGGGACCAAGAAGTTGACCTGGTACAAGCCCACCGAACCCGCCGCCAGGCCGACATAGGTCGGCTGATACGTGGCCGCCGTACCGGAGCCGGGGCGGGAAGTGCCGGCGTTGGGGCGGAAATCGAGATCGATCCGGACAGGAACCGCGAGCGCCCCCCAAGGCGCGGCAGCCCCGGTCTCGGCCGCCGGAGTGGTGGTCCCCAGGCCATAGGCATAGATGACCAGTTCCTCCCCGAACTTCGCCGGCTGCGAGGCCGATACCAGGGCGCCGTCGGCGTGGGTGACCAGAGACTGGCAGGGCAGCGATCCGGAATCGTCGGTTCGGGCGTTGCCGCAGTTGGTCAACGCGTGGATCGAGTCCATTACCGGGGAAAGCTGGAACGACCTGCCGGGCACTCCGTTTTCCGTAAAGGTGATGTCCGTGGTTCCGATCAGGTCGATCAGCGTCATGATCAGCGGATTCCTGGGCTTCAGCTCAAACGGCACCTGCAAAGTCACGGCCGTGAGCATGCACTCCGGCAACACCGCCAGCGGATCGCTGCACGTGTTGAGCTGCTCCACCGAGAGCAAGGGCACCGGAAGGGACGTGCCGGGGCCGGATTGGCGGATGACCGCCGAAATCCCCGCCAGCACCAGAGGCAAGGGCACCGTAGGCGCGCGTTCGGCGCGGGCCGGCGGCGGCAGCACGGTCTGGAGCCCCGTGAGAAAGAATGTCACCACCTGCCCAGGGGCCACCCGCACCGGGATGGGGTTGACGTAGCCGGCGCCGACCAACGCGATGCCAGCCTGGCCAAAGAGCATTTGGCATGCCATTAAGAAAACGACACCTATCCGCACACCGGTAATCCTCCTTACTGCTTCAAAGACAGCCTGCGCTCTATTTTAACGACAGAGCGAGCTTGCTGTCGTCAAAATCGCGGTTCGCCTGTCTTAGCATCGGTAGCACTGAATTTGGACTCCTCGCCGGAGATCCCAGGTTTCGGCCAGGGTTGTGGTATCCAGGTGCAGGAAAGTTGGACGCGGGCCTCACCAGGAGCAACCGCTGCTGACGGGTAGCGTACCGAGCCAGCCGACGCCGGATCTCAGCCCGATCTCTCGGGCGGATCGCATCGGGGCCGTTTGTGCATGTCCGCTCCAACGGCTCCGATGCGGTCTTTCTTGCCTCGACGCTTTCTCAGAACGCAAACCGCTTGCTCACGCGCGCGGTTCAGTGCTGCCGGGCGACCCGAAGCACTGAACCGCGACCGTTAGGGAGCGGTGGCTTCTGAGCAACCACGAGTGCTAGCTACCCCGTGCTTCGGGAGGCTGGAAACGGCATGGAGCTTACCACTCCGGCTCCCTCTCGCACGATCACCAGCCGATCGGCAGCCACCTTGGGGATTTTCTCCAGGTTGCCGTTGGGCCAACGGATTTCCAGCTCGGCGGCCTCCGCCGGGCCCAGGCCGAAGTGGAGGCGGCGGTCGCTCACCGACAGGTAACTGGACTGGGCGAGGACTTCCTGGGCCTGCTTCTTGCCGCCGTAGTGCGCGGTGACGCGGGCGCCGATGGCGCTGCGGTTCGATTTCACGCCCTCGAGCTTCACCTTCAGCCAGTGGTTGCCGCCGGAGACATCGTTGCGCAGCAGCGACGGAGGCTCGTTCTGATTCATGATCAGCACGTCCACGTCGCCGTCATTGTCGAAGTCGCCGAACGCCACACCGCGGCTGGCGTGGGGCGCGGCGATCCCCGGTCCGGCCTGCTCGATCAGTTCCTCGAACTTGCCATCGCCGAGGTTGCGGTAAATGAAGCGCGGCGTCCTGTGGGGCTGCTCCGGGTACTTCTTCTCGACTTCGGGATAGACACTGCCAGTGGCCACGAAAATGTCCGGGTAGCCGTCGTTATCGAGGTCGGCAAAACCCGTGCCCCAGCAGATGAAACGGGTCTCGACGCCGAGGCCGGCGCGAATGGTGACGTCGGCGAAGTTGCCCTTCCCGGTGTTCTGGTAGAGAGCCGGAGTGTCCTCGGTGAAGTGAGTCTTGAAGATGTCGAGCAGGCCGTCCAGGTTGTAGTCGCCGACGGCGATGCCCATGCCGGCCTGCTCCTGCCCGTCGTCGTTGAGGGCGATGCCGCGCTCGAGCCCGTCCTCGGAAAATGTGCCGTCATGATTGTTGTGAAACAGGAGGGCGGGAGTCGAGTCGCCTGCGACATAAATGTCGGGCCAGCCGTCGTCGTCGAAATCGGCGGAGACGGCGGTCAGCCCGTAGCTGCCTTTCAGCTTCGAGATCCCCGCGCGTTCGCTGACGTCGGTGAAGGTGCCGTCGCCGTTGTTGTGGAACAGGAGGTTGGATTCCGGCGGCAGCCCGCGCGGGCCGCAGTTCACCGGGATGCCCTTCCAGTTGCAGTTGGCGTCCTCGCCGGTGGGGGGCACCGCCTTCGGGTCGAAGACCAGGTAGTTGGAAACGAAGAGGTCGAGCTTGCCATCGCGGTCGTAGTCGAGCCAGGTGCAACCGGTGCCCCAGCGAGGGGGCCGCAGCAGGCCCGCCTTCCGGGTGACGTCGGTGAACGTGCCGTTGCCGTTGTTGCGGTAGAGCACGTTCTGGCCCCAGTAGGTGATGAAGATGTCGTCGAAGCCGTCGTTGTTGTAGTCGCCCACGGTCACCCCGCACGCCCAGCCGGTGCGGGTAAGACCGGCCTGCCCGGTGACGTCGGTGAAGGTTCCATCGCGGTTGTTCTTGTAGAGGCGGTTGGTGGTCCCGGGCGGCGCGCCGTTCATGCGCGTGCCGGAGAGCACGAAGATGTCGAGCCAGCCGTCGTTGTCGTAGTCCAGGAAGGCGATGCCGGCCCCCGTTGTTTCGACGATGTAGTCGACGCGGTCGGGCGGACCGTAAATCGCGGGCGCGCGCAGGCCGGCCTGCTCGGCGATGTCCGTGAAGCGGGCATTGAATGGCCGGCCGGAGGGCTTGCCGCGCGGTGTGGGCTTGACCCCCCGAGAAGCCATCCCACCCCGCTGCGCGCGGAGGCTGCCCGCCGATGCCGCCATCAGTGCCAGCAATCGCCTGCGTGTCATTCATTCCATGATAATGGGGACCGGGGGTTACCATGACACACTCGAGCTGGCTGGCGATTCTCCTCGCGGCGGGTTGCTCCGCGATCCAGGCCGCGGATCCCGCATCCGTGGCGCCAACTCCGCCCATGGGCTGGAACAGTTGGGACTGCTATGGGACCGCGGTGACCGAGGCCGAGGTGAAAGCCAACGCGGACTACATGGCCACGCATCTGAAGCAGCACGGCTGGCAGTACATCGTGGTCGACATACAGTGGTACGAACCCAACGCCAGGGCGCATGGCTACCGGCCGAATGCGGAGTTGCTGATGGACGAGTACGGCAGGCTGATGCCGGCGCCGAACCGGTTTCCTTCCGCGGCCAACGGGCGCGGCTTCAAGCCGCTCGCCGACTACCTCCACCAGAAAGGCCTGAAGCTCGGCATTCACGTCATGCGCGGGATTCCGCGGCAGGCGGCCCGTGCCAATCTGCCGGTCTATGGGACGAAGTTCCGCGCTGCCGATATCGCCGTTGTGAATTCCACCTGCCAGTGGAACACGGACATGTATGGCGTGTCCATGAGCCGTCCCGGAGCCCAGGCGTACTACAATTCGATCGTGAAGATGTACGCGAACTGGGGCGTAGACTTCATTAAGGCCGACGACATCGCTTCGCCCCTGCACGCCGACGAGATCGCGGCGCTCAGCCAGGCGATCGGAAAGTGCGGCCGGCCCATCGTGCTGAGCCTGTCACCCGGTCCGGCCGATCTCGCCAAGGCCGCGTTTTACGCCGAGCACGCGCAGTTGTGGCGGGTATCGGACGATTTCTGGGACCGCTGGCAGGACCTGCGTAGGAACTTCACCCTGCTCAGGGATTGGGCGCCCCATGTGCGGCCCGGCTCCTGGCCCGACGGGGACATGCTGCCGCTTGGACGGATCGGCATTCGTGCGGAGCGGGGCGACGACCGCAGGACACGGTTCACGCGCGAGGAGCAGCGCACCCTTCTGACGCTGTGGTCCATCGCGCGTTCCCCGCTCATGTTCGGCGGCGACCTGCCCTCGAACGACGAGTCCACGCTGGCGCTGATCACCAACGACGAGGTGCTGGGGGTCAACCAGAGGGCGACCGCCAGCCGCGAGCTGTTCTCGCGCGGCGACCAGATCGCTTGGGTCTCGGATGCGCCCGATCGGAAATCGAAGTACCTGGCGGTGTTCAACGTGGGCGACCGAGGCCCCGCGGACATTTGGGTCAACTGGAGCGAGCTGGGCCTTCCGGAGGTCTGCGAACTGCGCGACCTTTGGGAGAGAAAGCGGAGTGGGCCGGTTCGCGGGGGGCACGTCTTTCCCGTCCCCTCCCACGGCGCGGGATTGTACAAGCTGACTCCAATGCAGTGAGAAGCAGCGAATAAACCGTGGAATTGCGCCGCGCGCCAGGGCCTCCTGGCCGATATGTTCGGTGGAGGACATGTGCGCACCCCCTGGGAAACCCACCTGGACGAAGAGGCCCTCGAAAGCCATGTGATGGGCAAGGCCCGCGGCGCAAAGCGGGCGCGAATCGAGGAACACTTGCTGGTCTGCGCGGACTGTCAGGAGCGGCTGGCGGAACTGGATGCATTTGTCGGCGCGGTCCGCGAAGCTTTCGGCGCGCTGGGCGACTCGGTGGGCTGGACCCACGCTACGACCGACGGCCCCGTGCAGTTGCAGGCGACCAGGTCGCGGAGCCGGCAGTGGATCGCGCGGTTTGAGGGCCGGGAACTGGAAGGAGGGCGCACCTTCACCTCGCTGCGGGAAGCGTGGGACTTCCTGCGCCGTTCGTTTGCGGAAATGTACCCCGAACACCGCTGCACGGCCCGGTGCCGCGCCGACCGTCCCCTTCGTGGAGCGGCGGGGGCCTGAGCCGGCAGCCGGCCTCACGGAATGTACTCGGACGCTGGAATCGTGGTGTGTGCCCCGCCATTAGGGTTAAACAGCAAGGCAATGGCCGACACCGACGCGTAATGAGAGAACACCTCCACAAAGCCCAGCCTGTTTTGGGACTTCGAGTTGAAATCCGGCAGGGCGAAGGAGGTGTGCCCTGGGCACGTCATGGGAACCTGAAACTGATAAAAGGTGTTGCCCGGTTCGTCGGCGTACTTGAAGTTGATGCGGACATCGGGATCCGATGTAGTGCAAGTGTGGGCCACGATCGCAATCCCGGTGATAAATCCATCGCGATTGTCAAACGGGAACATGACATCGGGGCTCCTGGAGTCGCCGGCGAACACTGTGGCTTCGAAGACCGGATAACCCGGCACCACGGCTGTGGCGAATACACCGTAGATCACTATGTCCTCGCAGGTCGTGCTTGAGCAGGATACGACGGCCTTGGCCCAACCTTGATGGAGCGCATCACCGGAGATCTCGTCGGTTTCGATCACCCGCGTACCCCAGCCTTGCAGGTAGACATCCACGTAGGTGTCGGTGCCGAACTGCTTGATGGGGACAGCCAACGCGCTGCCATCGTTCCCATAGAAATACAGCCGCACCGATACCGTGTTTCCGTTGTAGTTAACGAACATGAACCTGTTGTGCCAGCCGCCGCCGAAGACCACGTGCGGCAAGATCGTCTTGTACTGGCTGTTGGGAAAACTGGCCTGCCTTGGGCCGCCGGCTGTTGCCGCCGCCACTTGTGCCTGTGCCGGCATCGCGAGAACCGGCACGAGCAGGAGCAATGCAGAAATCGCGCGCATCATCCACCTCCTACGTCCCTCAAATGACACGATTCCGAGTATATGCCTAGACGCCCCGGGGTCTCAAGATAGAAAGCGGGTATTGGCTCCGATTCTGCCGGAAAGAGTGAATCGCGCTATGATCTCGGCGTATGAGCTGGGCCGAGGTGACCGACTGTTCGGCCGCGCCCGATAAAACTCTGCGGGATGTCATCGCTCCGGCTCTCGATGCCGTGCCCGCCCGGCTGGCCTCGCGGCTGGGACCGTGTCGTGTCCGGTTGGTGCCCCACCTAGCGGATCCGGAGGCGACCTCACAGTGGACCGCAACCGGGACTGGCCTGGAGGTGGAGGTGGCGGTCGTGGCTGCCGACCCGCACGACCTGGCGCTCGAAGCGCTCCTATGCCTGGGACAGGCACTTTGGGAGTCCACGACCCCGGAGGAGCGCGCCGCCTGGCTGAAGCTCTTGGACGCAGAGATGCGCGAGAACGTCGCCGGGGAGATCGACGAGGAGGCGCTGGAGGAGAAGCGCCGACTGCTGGGCAGCCGCACGCTGGCCCGTAGCCCGAGGCGCCTGCTCCGCTACGCGGGGGTTTCCTTCGCGTCGACGCTGGCCGAATACATTCACGCGCTGTGGCACGATGTCACCGTGCGGAGCGGCCCGGACCACCTCCCGGCGGAGTGGCTGCGGCGGAGGCTGGAGCTGTTCGAAGGCTGGTTCCCGCCGCCACCCGGGCGCCGCCTGTTCGCGGAGTAGCCGCAGCCAGAAAGTGGCGGAACCGGGTCGGATTCTGCTATAAATTCGTTTCCGGCACCGGAATCGATCATGCCCACACTCATTGAGACAGAGACCCCCAAGCTGCTGCTGATCCGAGAAATCGCGGACAAGCTCGGCATTCCCGACGACTATCTGGAATACTACGGCAAGCACACCGCCAAGTTGCGGCTGGAACTGCTTTCCGATTCCCCGGCCGCGCGCAAGGGCAAGCTGATCCTGGTGACGGCCATCACGCCGACCAGCCACGGCGAAGGCAAAACCGTAGTCTCAATCGGTCTGACGCAGGCGCTCGTGCGGAGCGGCCGGAAAGCGATCGCGACGCTGAGGGAGCCGTCGCTCGGCCCGGTGTTTGGGATCAAGGGCGGCGCCACGGGAGGCGGCCTCTCGCAAGTGCTTCCGAGCGAGATCATCAACCTGCACTTCAACGGCGATTTCCACGCCGTAACCTCGGCGCACAATCTGCTGGCGGCGATGATCGACTCGCATATCCACCACAACAACGCCTTGCGGATCGACGTGGACAACATCTTCTGGCCGCGCGCGATCGACATGAACGACCGCGCGCTGCGGCACGTCATCGTGGGACTGGGCGGGAAGGTCAACGGGGTTCCGCGCGAGACCGGGTTTGTGATCACGGCGGCTTCCGAGCTGATGGCCATCCTGGCGCTCGCCAACTCGCGCGAGGATCTGCGCCGCCGCCTGGGCGAGATCGTGGTGGGGTTCGATCTGGACGGCCGGGTGCTGCGCGCCCGGGACCTGGAAGCTACGGGCGCCATGATGGTCCTGCTGAACCAGGCGATCATGCCCAACCTGGTGCAGACCACCGAGCATGCGCCGGCGCTGGTGCACGCCGGCCCGTTCGCCAACATCGCGCACGGCACCTCGAGCGTCATCTCGCAGAGGATGGGGCTCCAGCTTGCCGACTACGTGGTGAATGAGACCGGTTTCGGGGCGGACCTGGGCGCCGAGAAATACCTGGATGTGGTCATGCCATCCTCCGGGCTCAGGCCCTCGGTGGCGGTGCTGATCGTCTCGGCGCGGGCGCTTTGCGAGCAGGGCTCGGGCCACGCCACGCTGGCGCACTACGATGCGAAAGCGCTTCGCGCCGGCTTCGTGAATCTTGCCAGGCACATCGATAACCTGCGGAAGTTCCGCATCCCGATCGTGGTGGCCGTCAATCGCTTCGCCAGCGATCCGCAGTCGCACATCGATCTGATCCAGGACTACTGCCGCGTAGTGGGCTGCGACAGCGCGGTGGCGGATGCTTACGAGAAGGGCGGAGAGGGCGCGCTCGAGCTTGCCGAGAAGGTCGTCTCGGCGGCCGACGCCGCCGATCCGCTCGAGGTCCGGTCGCTTTACCCTCCGGAGTTGAGCATCGAGAAGAAGATGGAGACCGTGGCGCGGGAGATCTACGGCGCCGCGGGTGTCTACTTCGAGACCCCGGCCCGCAAAGCCATCACGAAGTTCACCGAATTGGGCTTCGGCCATCTGCCGGTCTGCATCGCCAAGACGCAATCCTCGTTCTCGGACAATCCAAAGCTGATCGGGGCGCCGCAGGGGTGGACGCTAGTAGTCACCAACGCCCACCTGTCGGCCGGTGCGGGTTTCATCGTGGTCATCGCCGGCAACATGCTGCTGATGCCCGGCCTCGGAAAAGTCCCGCAGGCTGTGAAGATGGACCTGGACGAGTCGGGCCAGATCCTGGGACTGCGGTAAACTAAGCCTTCAGGCCCATTTGTCCTAAAGAGCGCGGCTGGGCCGGAGGTAGCAATGGAGTTCTTTGAGACAGTCCGTCAACGGCACTCGATCCGGAACTACAGCTCGCTTCCGGTCGAGCGGGAGAAACTGGACCGCATTCTGGAAGCGGCGAACCTGGCCCCATCGGCGGCGAACCTGCAATCTTACGAGATCTACGTGGTCACGCAAGTGAGGCAGCGCGCGGCGCTGGCCAAGGCGGCGTGCGCGCAGGGATTCGTGCTGGTCGCTCCGGTTTCGCTGGTGTTCTGCGCCAACCCGGTGCGCCTGGTGGATCAGTACGGAGAACGCGGCCAGAGCCTTTACGCAATCCAGGATGCGACGATCGCCTGCGCCTACGCTCAACTGGCGGCCACTGCCCAGGGCCTCGGAACTGTCTGGGTCGGTGCGTTCGACCCGGATGCGGTACGTGAGGTTGTCGGCGCGCCGAAAGAGATACAGCCGGTGGCGATCCTGCCGATTGGCTACGCGGAAGGGGCACCCGAACTCAGGGCCCGCCGCCCGTTGGAGGACCTGGTCCACAAGGTCTGAGCGCGCGCCACGTCCCATCTCCGGCACGACCAGTCCCACGAGCGCACACCCGCGGCCCGGCGCTACTCCAAGACTCAACGGGTTAGCCCTGGCCTGCGAGTTGCCTTTTGCGAACCCAGGGGGTGTCGCATGTCGAAGCGCGAACGAGTGCGCGAGATGCTTTCGGGCCCGCTGACGCCGGAGTACCTCCAGCGGAGGGCGGAACAGGGTTGGTCCCTGATTGGGATCAGTCTGGAGTGGGAACGCGAGATCGAGACCGACCACCCCCGGGACGAAACTGCCAGCCTCCGGGAGGAGGTCCCCTACGGGCTCCGGGTCGCCCCGGATGGCTTGCACCTGGAAGAGAACGCGGCCGAAAAGGAGACGCTCGTCCGGATGATGGACCTGATCGTCGAGGACCACTCCCTGAGTCGCGTCGCCGAAGAACTGAACCGCAAGGCCTTCCGGACACGCCAGGGGGCGCTCTGGACGGCCAGCGCCGTTTTCAACATGATCCCGCGGCTGGTCGAGGTTGGGCCCCGCATCTTCTCGAGCGAGGAATGGGTGGCGCTGCGGAGCCGCCTGTCGGGCGGGCTACGGTAAACGGGGGTCGCCGCTCGAAGCCTATCCCACCGGCTCCTGCATCCATTGCGGTTTGTGCCCGCGCAGGTAGCGGACCACCTCCCAGGCCCCCTGGAGAGCCGTCGCCGCTCCGCCCAGCACCAGAGCCAGATAGAACCGTTGCTCGTTGGGCCACGGAAGAGTGAGCGGGTACAACCCGGCCCACACCCAGCCGGCCACGGCCAGCGGGTAGGAGCTTTGCTCAGACTTTGAACGCACCCAGATGAACTGAGCGACCCCCAAGCTTGCGACCGGCGCTGCCCAGATAGACCCGCGCTGCCAGCAGGACAATCCGGAGCAAAGTGCCAACACGAGCAGCGACCACCAGAGCTTGCGGTCCCAGCGCGTGCGCCAGTCCGGAGAGACATCAAATAGCTGCAAAATCAGTAGGGGGAAACACAGAAGCGTGGCAAACCGGAGGGCGACCACCGCGAGATGGTGCACCGGCGCATTCGGCAACCGCATAGGGGCCAGACCATAGCCGCCCAGAACGGCGAGCAGCCATCCCCATGCGAGCAAATGCGTAATGCGACTCTACCTTCGCCCACACTCGAAAAAGCGTTCCAGGCGACTCGTTCCCGGCGCAGACTCGGCTAGGGTATCCATTCCAAACTCCTGGATGGGAGCCATTATACGCCATCGGGGGCTTACGCCAGCGCGCGGACGTCGAGCGGGGTTCCTTTTCGCTCGTCGCGTGCCAGCGTGATTGCGCCGGTGGCGCAGGTGACCTCGCAGGCGCCGCAGCCCATGCAGCGTTCCCAGTTCCGCGTCACGGCTCCGTCGCCGTCCGAAAGGGCGTGAAAGGCGCAGGCCTCGATGCAGTCGCCGCAGTGCGCGCACAGCTCGGGATCGATCTGGGCCACGTACCCGGAGCTCACGAGCAGCGGCACGCCGAACTCGACCATCGCTTGAATCCCCGCGCAGCAGCACTTGCAGCAGTTGCAGATTGCGTAGAACCGGCTGAGCATGGCGTCCTTGAACCAGGCCGTGTGGACGTGACCCCGCGCGTGCTCGGCCTCGAGCAGTTCCAGCGCTTCGGACTGAGTGAGCCGCCGGGCCGAAGCCTGCTGCTCGAGGAGCAGGCCGGCCATCGGCTGCCCGATCACCATGCATACCTTCGTCGGTTCGCAGTGCACCGGCCGGCTGTGGCGGCAGGGGCAGTCGAACACCACCACGTCCGGCGGCGATTTCAGGATGATGTCTCGGGCCACCGGATAGGGGATGATCTGCTCCTGGTCGCGCGCGGCGACGTCGTGATCCAGGCCCACGATGGCCCGCGCGTGGTCATGGGCGAGCACCTTGCCGTGATAGCGATCGGCCACCCACTGCTTGGCGGAAGACGACAGTCCGCGCTTCGCGAGCCGCAACATAAGCTTTACGTACTGCCGCGTCCAGCGGCCGTAAATGTAACCGTGCAGCGTGCGCAGCCCGAATCCGCTCTCGCGCAGGAACCGCCACGTCAAGGTCATCTTGACACGAGCACGACGATGCTGCGGCCCTTCACCGGGTAGCTCTCGCCGAAATACTGCACCTCGTCGCCGGGGTCGGCGATGTCGCCCGGAGATGCCTCCGCGGTGTCCACGGCCAGGTACCAGTATCGGCCGGCCAGGGGCGGGACATCGAAGTCCAGGGTGTCCCAATACATGTTCATCATCACGTGGAGATCGGCGTCATCGTGGAAGCCGGCCAGCGTGAAGGCCAGTACGCGCGCCTCGGGGTCGGACCAGCCGGGGGAGTGGAGCCGGCAGCCATGCCAGGCGACCTCGGGCATCCCCCGGTCGTTCACCGCTCCTCCGAAGAACCGGTTCTTGCGCACCACCGCGTGGCGCTTGCGGAAGTCGATGATCCGTTTCCAGAAGCGCAGCAGGCCCGCGTTTTTCTCCGGCAGGCGCCAGTCGATCCAGCTCAGCTCGTTATCCTGGCAGTAGGCGTTGTTATTGCCCCGCTGCGTCCGCCGGAACTCATCGCCGGCCAGGATCATGGGCACGCCGCGTGAGAGCATCAGGATGGTCGCGAAGTTCTTCACCTGCCGGGTGCGCAGCGCCTCGATCTCGGGATCGTCCGTCACGCCTTCGATGCCGCAGTTCCAGCTCAGGTTGTCGTTGATGCCGTCGCGGCTGCCCTCGCCGTTGGCGTCGTTGTGCTTGACGTTGTAGCAGACCAGGTCGTTCATCGTGAAGCCGTCGTGGCAGGTCACGAAGTTAATGGTGTTGGTCGGCGTCTCACCCTGAGCCTGGTAGAGATCCGAGCTGCCCGCGATGCGGGTGGCCACCGCGCCCACTACGCCCGCCTCGCCGCGCACGAAGCGCCGGATATCGTCGCGATAGCGGCCATTCCACTCCGACCAGCGGTCGCCGGGGAAACCGCCGATTTGGTAAAGCCCCGCGGCGTCCCAGGCTTCCGCGATCACCTTGGAGTCCATGAGGTCCTCGTCGAGTTCGATTTGCCAGACCACCGGAGGGTGGGTGACCGGCATCCCATTCTCGTCCCGCGCCAGCACCGAGCCTTCGTCGAAGCGGAACCCGTCCACATGCCCCTCGCGCACCCAGTAGCGCAGCGATTCCACGATCAGCTTCTGGGCGATCGGATGATTGCAGTTGAAGGTATTCCCGCAGCCCGTGTAGTCGTAGTAGAACTGCCTGTCCCCAGGCACCAGATAGTAGTACACCCGGTTGTCGATGCCCTTGAAGCAGAACATCGGGCCCATGTGGTTGCCCTCGTCGGTGTGGTTGAACACCACGTCCAGGATCACCTCGATGCCGGCCTGGTGCAGGGCCTTCACCATGTCGCGGAACTCGTCCAGATGATTGCCGGCCTGCGGGTTCACGCAGTAGGCCGACTGCGGGGCGAAGAACCCCATCGTGCTGTAGCCCCAGAAGTTCTTGAGCGATTGCCCGTTCACCTGGCGGAGGACATCGGTCTCGTCGAAATCGAAAACCGGCAGCAGCTCGACGGCCGTTACGCCCAGTTCCTTCAAGTGCGGGATCTTGTCGATGAGGCCGCGGAAGGTGCCCGGGTGGGCCACACCCGCGGTGGGTGACTTGGTGAAGCCCGCCAGATGCATCTCGTAGATGATGCTGTCTTCGATGGGGAGGTCGAGGGGGCGATCGCCTTCCCAATCGTAGGTCGAGGGGTCGATGACCACCGAGCGCATCGCGGTGGCGCCATTGTCCTCGGGGCCGCAGGCATCGGCGCGCTTCCAAAGGTTGTTGGTGTTGCCCCGGGCGTACGGATCGATAAGGACCTTGTTCCGGTTGAACCGGCGGCCGGCGGCCAGGTCGTGCGGGCCGTCCACGCGATAGGCATAGTGCGCCCCGGGCTTTAGCCCCCGCACATGGACGTGCCAGAAATGGAAGGTCTTGTTCACACAGGGTTCCAGAACGATCACCTGGCTGGGCTGTGGGTCGTCGTGCTCCTTGAAGAGCAGCAGTTCGACGCTGGTCGCGTTTCCGGAAAACAGCGAGAAATTCACGCCCTCCGCCGTGGGCGTGGCGCCGAGGGGGTGGGGGCGGCCTGGTTCAACCGAGTAGGACATGATTCCCAGTTCTAACATGAAACCGGGCGGGGCGCGGCGCGGGAAACCGGGAAACACGGTGACTGTCCCCGCTAAAGAAACGGGGGGATTCCGCCGAAGATAAGGGAGACACCATGGGTGGAGTGTATGCCGAGTAGGGTGCTGACCGGCAAGGACGCGCAGCCAGCCCAGCCACTCTTCTGGAGGAGGCTCGTAGCCGGCGGCGAGGCGGCCGTGCAAACGCAGGTCGACGCGCTTCTGGCTCGTATCGCGCAACTGGAGCAGGAGATCCCCCAACGTGAGCAGCAGGCATTCGCAGCGGGCTTTCGCAAAGGGGAAGCCGCGGGGCAGGAACAAGCGATCGGGGGGCTGGATCCGGTGGCCGAACAGCTTGCGCGGGCGGTTGCCGACCTCTCCCAATCGCGGCGCAAGCTCCGGCGGGACGCCGAACAGGACGTGGTGAAACTGGCGCTGGCGATCGGCAGACGCATCGTCCATCGCGAGCTGAGCATGGACCCCGACGCGATTCTGGGCGTGGTGAAGGCAGCGCTCGAGAAGCTGGAGGGACGCGAAGTGGATCGCGTGCGGGTCCACCCCGAGAACGCCGATATCGTGAGGAAGCACGTGGAGCGGCTGGGCCGGAGCCAGCGGCTGGAAGTGGCCGGGGACCCGCGCCTGGACCGGGGTGGGGTGGTGTTCGAGACGGCGTGCGGCAATCTGGACGTCTCCCTGGACACGCAACTCGAGGAGATCCAGCGCGGGCTGGTGGACAGATTACGGCAGCAGCTATGACGGACCCCGGCAGACTGGACCTCACCCCGTACGTTCGCAGCGTCGAGCAGGCGAATCCCTGCCGTTGGACCGGAACCGTGGTGGCGATGACGGGTCTGCTGGTGGAATCGGCCGGGCCCGCCGCGGCGGTCGGCGACTTCTGCGAGATCCACAGCTCCGACGGGCGTCGCATCCGGACGCAGGTGATCGGCTTCCGCGACGGCCACGTGCTCTCGATGCCGTTCGAGGAGACTAGCGGGCTGGAATTGGGCAGCCTGATCGTGGCGCGCAAGGAGGACGCGCGCGTGGAGGTGGGCCCCGGGCTGCTAGGCCGCGTACTGGACGGATTCGGCAAACCGATGGATTCCGGGCCGCCCCTGGAAGCGGCGGGCGCCTACGAGCTGTACAAGGCGCCGCCCGGGCCGCTCGAGCGGGAGCCCATCGACGAGCTGCTGGTGACCGGCATCCGCGCGATCGACAGCCTGCTGGCTTGCGGCAAGGGGCAGAGGATCGGGATCTTCGGCGGCAGCGGGGTGGGCAAGAGCATGCTGCTGGGGTCGATGTGCCGCCACAACTTCGCCGATGTGAGCGTGGTGGCGCTGATCGGAGAGCGCAACCGCGAGGTCCGCGCGTTCATCGACCAGGACCTGGGCCCGGAGGGCATGCAGCGCTCGGTGGTGGTGGTGGCGACCTCGGACCGTCCGGCGCCCCTGCGCATCCGCGCCTGCTTTGTGGCTCTGGCCATTGCCGAGTATTTCCGCGACCAGGGCGCCGACGTGCTCATGGTGATGGATTCGGTGACGCGGTTCGCCATGGCGCAGCGCGAGATCGGGCTGGCGGCGGGCGAACCCCCGAGCCAGAAGGGCTATACGCCTTCCGTGTTCAGCCTGCTGCCTCAGGTGTTCGAAAGGGCGGGGAAGTTCCGGCGCGGATCGATCACCGGCTTCTTCGCGGTGCTGGTGGAGGGCGACGACATCACCGAGCCTATCTCCGACGCGGTTCGCGCCATTCTGGACGGCCACATAGTGCTCTCCCGCCAGCTCGCCGCCATGGGGCACTATCCGGCCATCGACATTTTGAATTCGGTCAGCCGGCTGAGTTCGCAGGTGGCGAGCCCGGAACAGCGCGACGCCGGCCGGCGGCTGCGCGAGGCGCTGAGCACGTATAAGCAGTCGGAGGACCTGATCCAGTTGGGAGCGTATGTTTCGGGCTCGAATCCGCGGCTGGACGCGGCCATCCGGGCCCGCCCGCAGGTGCTCGAATTCCTCCAGCAGGATATCTCCGGGAAATCGCCGCTGGAAGAGACCGTGAGCCGCATGCAGGGCCTGGCCCGGCTGCTTTCCTGACGAAACCCAATGCGCCGCTTCAAGTTCCGTCTTGAGACCGTGCTGGGGTGGCGGCGCCTGCATCTCGAGCTGGAAGAGACCAAGCTCCAGCGCCTGTTTGAGGAGTTGCGGCAGGTCGATCTCGCCGAGGATCGGCTGGATGCCGAGAAGGCCGATGCAGACCGCGCGGTGCTGTATTCCGCCAGCGTCGAGGCGCAAGACCTGGCCGCGCTGGACCGGCACCGGCTCCACGTGGCGCGGGTGAAAGAGCGCCTGCGAAAGGAGCGCGCCGACTGCCGACGACGCATTACCGCACAACAGCGGCAGGTGGTCGAGGCGGAGCGCGACGTCCGCCTGCTCGAGAAGCTCCGCGAAAGGCGCCTCGCCGAATGGCAGACTGCCGCGGACCACGAACAAGAAACGCTGGCCTCCGAGCTGTTCCTGGCAGGCTGGCACAGAGAATAGCCGGAAGCCCGTTCTGATATAGTGTTGTTGCCATGCCCAGGGACAATTCCATCTCGCGCCGAAGCTTGCTGCAACAAGCGGGGTTGCTGCCGTCGCTGGCTGCGGCGGCGAACGCCGCGGAAGTGAATGTGAACACACAGTCCGCGCCGAGCGACCTCAAGATCACCGACATGCGCGCGTGCACGGTGGCGGCGAACTACGACTACCCGATCATCCGCATCGACACGAACCAGGGCGTCTACGGGCTCGGTGAGGTGCGTGACGCGGGAGTGAAGGGTATCGCGCTGATCCTCAAGGCGCACATCCTCGGAAGGAACCCCCTCGAGATCGAGTCGATTCTGGCGAACCTCCGCCAGTTCGCCGGGCAGGGGCGCATGGGCGGCGGGTACAGCGCGGTGGACATGGCGCTGCACGATATAGCGGGCAAAGTGTACGGCGTGCCGGCGTGGAGGCTGATCGGCGCCCGGAAGCGCGACCGCATCCGCATCTACTGCGACACCACCGGCCACAAAGACCCGAAGATCTACGGGACGCGCATGCTCCAGCGCAAGCAGATGGGCTTCACCTTCTTCAAGATGGACCTGTACACCAGCATGGTCGAGGACCGGCCCGGAGCGGTGAACGAGAACGGAGCCGCCACCGAGAAAGGGCTGAA
Source organism: Bryobacteraceae bacterium (assembly GCA_050008465.1). GTDB lineage: Bacteria > Acidobacteriota > Terriglobia > Bryobacterales > Bryobacteraceae > Fen-330. The sequence continues at coordinate 24,803 of JBEKMO010000008.1, read as the reverse complement.
GTACCTGTGCGAGTACATCGCCGCCGTGCGCGACGCCATCGGCTGGGATGCGCCGCTCGCCGCGGACCACTTCGGGCGACTTTCGGTGAATGACGCCATCCGCTATGCCCGTGCATTCGAACCTTATCAGCTCGCGTGGGCCGAGGACCTCGTTCCATGGAAGAACTGGCGCGGCCTCAAGGCGATCGCCGATGCCAGCACGACTCCGGTCCTCACCGGGGAGGACGTGTTCGGCCTGGAGGGCGGCTTCCTGGACATGATCGACAACCAGGCGGTGGATATCATCCAGCCGGACGCGGAGACCTCGGGCGGGCTGCGCGAGACCAAGATCATCGCCGACTACGCGGACATGCACGGCATCCCCACGGTGCTGCACTTCGCCGGCTCGCCCGTGGGCTGCATGGCCAGCGTGCACGCGGCTGCCACGCTGCGCAACTTCCTGTGCATGGAGAACCACGCGGTGGACATGCCCTGGTGGAGCGACCTGGTGATCGGCCTGCCCAAGCCCATCGTGCAGAAGGGGTACATTGAGGTGCCCGACAAGCCGGGTCTGGGGGTCGAGCTGAACGAAGCGGTCATCAAGGAGCACTTGCGCTACCCGGGCTATTTCGAGCCCACGCCGACGTTCGACGACTTCATCGTGTCCGGGTACCGGCGCGTCGGCCCCTGGCCGCACTATGACGAAGACGGGAACTACGTCAACAAAGTGACCTACTGAGCGCTAGCCTGGATTTCCACGCAGGGATCGCGAGCGAACCGGGTGGATCCGCACCCCGCCCGGGCGGCCCGCGATTTCGCCCCGAGAATCACACGTCCTGAACAACAGCCCGGCAATCGAGCTGTCCCCGAGTTCTCACCTCGACGAACTGGCTTTTTGATCCTTAACCTGCAGCTCGTTCACCACCTGCCTCACGTTTGGCACCCCAGATGCAACGTTCTCGGCCCGGGCTCGCTCGGATTGAGAGATAACCTCGCCAGTCAGCGTGACAACACCAGCTTTGACATCGTACTTGACGCTCTTGTGAAGCTTGGCTTGGACGAGAGCAGCGTTCAGGTTGTGCTCGATACCCTTATCCAAATCCGAGTTCACCGTCAAAGCATCCCGTTCGGCACCCGGCGTTAGGACGGCAATTTGGTTCGCCACAACCTGGTCGACCGCGATGGACCTGGCAATGGATTCAGCGCGTGACTTGTCACCCTCAGTGGCGACGTGTCCGCCAAGGGTCACTACGCCCTTGTCGCGATCCTGACTTACAGAAACATTGTTGAGGCTGGCCTCGTCAAGTGATTTGCGGATGTTGTCAGCAACATCGGCTGATTTCGTGGACTTCTGCGAGCACCCTACAAAGAGCCCGGCGACGATCAGCGGAAGAAGCGTTAAGCACAGTTTGAGAGTCTTCATTGTAGACATCCTTTTCTTCATCTCCGAATCTTCGAGCAGATTGGGCACCAAAGCCGAATGTATGTGAGGACAAGTTCGAAAATTGAGGCGCGCGCACTCAGGTGCAATTCCTGCTGTCCAGAAGGCAAGAAGTGCAGTCCTGGAGGCGGCTCATCAACTGGGGAAAGACGGTACGGCCTTGGTTCACGCACCATTGTGGCCCACGCCAGAGTCGCTTTTCGAGGCCGGTCGCGGTTCCAATCGCGACATCCAAGTGCTTGCTTAACTCTCAGCAACAGCGGGACTTGTTAGCGTCGACGTTCTTTTTAGCCGGAGAGGAGTGGTTGACCATATTTGGCCATGTGACCTCGCACGGTGAGTTCCTTGACTCGATAGCGCCTTTCCCGCGGCTTGCAGTGCGCATGCACGCCTGCACTGCGCATGCATGGATGTCCCCGCCTTCGCCCTGTAGAGCGACATGCTCGTCTGACAGCCGCGGAGTGCAAAAGGTGGGGGTCAGCGAGTCCAAAGTGATCCGCTGCCAGGCCGAAGCCGGGCGGCTGTAGATATCGGCCAACATCTTCCCCGAGCGGCGGCGCAGGGTAATGAAGCCAATGCCCTGCCGGTTCAACCTGGAAAGGTTCTCATGGGTGGTGAGCTGGGAATCGCAGATCAGCTCCGCCGGCCGGGTTCCGGTGCGGAGGGCTTCGTACTGGCGATGCAGCGGCCCTTCGGGGGAGAGGAAGAAGGCGGCGGCCTGGGATACCGTTAGCGCTGCATCAAAACTGGATACCATGATCATACAGTGCTGCCAAAACACAACAAAGAAAGTCTGCACCTGATACGGTTAACACGGCGCGACGCCGAGGGACGCAATAGCGCGGCCTTGGCCAGGAGACTCCTGGAGCCTCGACCCGCCGCATCACGCGTGGAAATCGAGGCTAGCCGCACGGCAGGCCGCCTCCGGCGGAGTGGCGTGCGTTGGGGGAGGGGACTGATGAAAGCACTCGTCTCGCTGCTGGCACTCTCGGCCGGCCTCGCGGCCCAGGGGCCACGGCAAACCATGCGGCCGGTGATTCGTGGCCGGCAGTATGCGGTGGTCTCGATGAAGCCGGAAGCCACGCAGGTGGCCGAACGCATCTTGCGCGCCGGAGGCAACGCGTTCGACGCCATCGTGGCGGGCCAGGCAGTACTGGGCATCGTCGACATGCCGAATAACGGCGTGGGCAGCGATGCGGTGCTGTTGATCTACGATGCGCGTGCGAAGAAGGTGTTCTCGCTGAACGCCGAGGGCACGGCCCCCAAGCTGGCCACCATTGAGTGGTACAAGACCAACCAGGGCGGCAAGATCCCGGTCAATGACACACTCCTTTCCGGAACCGTGCCGGGCGTCGTCGATGCCTGGTATCTCCTTCTCGACCGCTGGGGCACGATGAGGTTCGCTGACGTGCTGGCGCCGGCCATTGAGATGGCTGAGAACGGCTTCCCGCTGGGCAATCGAGTGGCCGCAGTCATGGCGCTCCTCCCGAAGATCCGGAAGTACCCCACCACCGTGAAGGTGCTGTTCCCTGAGGGCCGCAATCCGAAACCCGGCGAGGTCTGGAAGAACCCGCAACTGGCGCGCACATTGCGAAGGCTGGTCGAGGCCGAGCGCGCCAACGCGGGCCGGGGGCGGCACGCCGCGCTGCGCGCTGCCCGCGATCTGTTCTATCAGGGCGAGATCGGGCGCGAGATGGCGCAATTCTCGGAACAGAACGGCGGGCTGTTCCGCACCCAGGATTTCGCGGGCTACAGCGCCAAGATCGAGGAGCCGGTCTGGGTGGACTACCGCGGCTACCGCGTCTACAAGAATGCGTCGGCCAACCAGGGTCCCACGGAGCTGATCGCGCTGAACCTGCTGGAAGGCTACGACCTTAAGGCGCTGGCGCTGAATAGTGCGGATTACATTCACCTGGGTGCGGAGGCGGCCAAGCTGGCTTTCGCCGACCGCGACAAGTACTTGGGCGACATGGATTTCATCCAGATCCCCTACCAGGGTCTGCTGTCGAAAGAGTACGCACGGGAGCGACGGGCGCTCATCGATCCGGCGCGCGCCTCGCTCGAACTGCGGCCGGGCACGGCGGAGAAGTTCGCGCCCGGCGTGGGGCCGCTCGAGCGCCCGCTCGACTTCCAACTGGAGGGCAATGCGGACCACGAGGGCGACACCAGCTACATAGCGGTGGTCGACAAGGACCGGAACCTGGTTTCCTTCACGCCCAGCCTGCACACCGGGTTTGGCACTGGCGTGGTCATGGGCGAGCTCGGCTTTTCGTTCAACTGCCGTGGCGATTACTACTCGCTGGTGGCGGGGAACGCCAACGCGCTCGCGCCGGGCAAGCGGCCGCGCAGCACGCTGCAATCCACGCTGGTGACCAAAGACGGCCTGCCGGTAATGGCTCTGGGCAGCCCGGGCGGCGACGATCAGTGCCTGCGGACCATGCAGACGTTCCTTAACATGGTCGAGTTCGGCATGAACGTGCAGCAAGCCATCGAGGCGCCCCGCTGGACCACGCGCGCGTTCCCTTCCTCCGTGTTTCCGCACATCATGTTCCCGGGCGACCTGGGCGTCGAAGAGCGGATCCCCGAGGCGGTGCGCAAGGAACTTGCGGCCAAGGGGCACGAGGTGCGGACGTACGGCCCGTGGTCGCTTGGATCCAACGGAGCCATCGTGATCGACCTGCAGACCGGTGTGATCAGCGCCGGCGCGGACCCGCGCGTGGACGCCTACGCCTTAGCCTGGTAGCGGCATCACGGCCCGTAAGTGATCGTCGACTCTCCCGTGTAATGGTGGTAGTTTCGGAAGTCGATCACATTCCGCGAACAGTTGCTGGAGCCGCGCTGACAGCTCAAGACCTCCGCATGCACCGGCAGCAGAAATTCGCCCGGGCCGCCCAGGCGGATGTACTGGTAATCCACCGCGGATTCGATGGTGTCGAACGGAAACTCCTCCGGCATCCGGCGCGCCTGCATCTCGATACGCAGCACCCGGCCGGACCTCGGGTCGATCCACACCGCGCCGCGGTAGGCGGGCCTCACCAGTTGGGAGGGCGCGTGAATCGCCCAGTGGGAATGGTCCCGCTCCACCGAGAAGTCGTAGACCACGGCCGCGAGGCCGGCAATGGTGTCCCCACCGCGCTTCCGGAATTCGGCCGCCGTGGCCAGCGAGAACAGGTCCGCCAGCACGCTGCCGTACTCCCCCTTGGACCAGGAGCCCCCCGACTCCTCCATGCTCTTAACAGTCTGCTTACCGTTGATCTTGAAGTTGCGGTAGTGCTCGCGACCGTCTTCGAAGATCACCTCGGCGGAGAGGATATCGATGGGCCTCCAGTTGACCGGGCGCGAGGTGCTTTGGAAACGGGCCGTAAACTGCTCGCAGATGTAGTTCGGAAGTTTCTCGTCGAACACTGCGGATGCCGAGCGCGCCTTCTCCACAACCGAATCGGCTTTGGACGGCGCCGGCACAGGCGGGGCGGGCGCGGCAGGCGCTGTCGCCACGGCTGCTACCTCGACGGGGGCCGTCTCGGCGGGCGGCTCAATCGTCGCGCGCCGAGCCGGGGCGCCGTGACGCAGCACGGGCGGGCCTGGGTCATCCGCGCCGACCCGCACCGGAGGTTGTGCGTCGCGGACCTGCGTCGGTTCGGGTTCTGGCTCAGTCAGCGCCGGAGTTGCGTCATCCTCGGGGGTCTCCTTGCGCGGCGAATCGGCTCTGCGCAGCACCGGCGGGCCTTCCTCGCCGGACGGTTTCTGAACCGAGTCCTCCACTGGTTTCGAAGCGCCCGCGCGCTCCTCGGGCGTGCCTGTTTTCTGCCAGGTTACGGTGGCCGCGTAGAGATATCCCTCATCGTCCTGCGTGGCCTCAACCAACAGGTGATCGCCGGGCTTGAACTCCGCGGGCTTCGCCTCGACCGAGTTCCTGTAAAACTTGGTCGTTTCCGTCCGCTTCAGCGTGAGAATGCGCGTGTCTTGCGCCTCCAGGACCAACTGCTTGGCATCCAGGCTGCGGAGGACCCCCGAGACGTTGACTGTGGGCTGGGCGGCCGCCGCCGGCGCTTTCTTCTGCTTGCTGCGCCGCGGGATCGGGATCCCGGGCACGCTTGGGCCCGGGTACTGCCCCGGCGGGTACCCGCCTCCCGGATACTGGGCGGGAAGCGGGCACTCAGCCAGCAGGAACACTAGAGCAAGGACCCAGCGGGGCACAATCGTGAGATGCTCGGCGGGCGCACCAGGTTACTTGGGGTGCGCTACTGCGCGCGGTCCGGTGCGCGCCTCCTGGGTTCCGGACCGGCCGGCCTGTTCCGCTCGAAGGTCGCCGGCTTGCCCTCAACGATGGTGTAGCCGGCAGGGACTTCAAACTGCGAGTGGTCGGGTTCGGCCAGGGTGACCTTAGTCAGCTTGTAGGAGTCCTCGCCCATGCGCGGATCGTTGTGCGTCATCAGCACGACCACCTGCAAGTGGGGCGAGAGCCAGCGCTCTGTCACGGCTACGATCGGACGCTCATTGCCGATCCTGCCCGCCAGGATGGTGGTGGTGACGCGCCTGCCCTCTGCCTGAACACCCTCGATCTGCCTGGAGGGCAGCGATTCGATCTTCAGATCCTCGTTCCCGGGGGGGCCGGCGTGCATCATCCCGCCTCCGGGGCCTTCAGCGGAGCCCATCCCGCCCATGTGGCGGGGAGCGGCCGCCATGCCGCCGCCCATCCGGCCTGCTGCGCGCAAGGGAAACTTAGTTGCGGTCTTCTGGGCGGGGTCGAGTACGTAGGTGAAGCCAGCCACGGGATCGGTGATAGTGACCAACTGCTTGAGATCGCCCGCGGGCGCCAGTGGGCCCATGCCGCCGGGCACCGACTCGTTTCTAGTGCGCCCCTGGCCGTCGCGATACACGGCCCCGGTGACCACGCGGTGAATCTTGTTGCCGTCGCTGAGCGTCTGGTTCACCTCGGTCACGGCCTGCGCCGAGTACGGGGCTCCCCGCACGATCCTACCGGCCGGGGCCATTTCCGCCCCGATCCACGGGGCCATGCCGGCGTGGTGGCCGCCGGGCGGCTGCCCGCCCGGTCCCATGGGGCGTTGGGCGGCTGCCAAGGTGACAAGCACACCGGCGGCCAGCGCTGACTTGATGCACGTATTCCTCATTTTCTCTCTCCTGTCTCGAATCAGTTCACAAACCGGACGGCGCGGGCAATCCCGTCCGGGCCCAGCACGACATCGGCCTGCACGGGTTCCTCGGCACGCTCCGGATTCATCGGCAATCCAAACGAGGCCAGCACCGTGCGCGGCAGCTTCATCCGCACGACCGGCGCCCCTTCGAGCGCGGTCAGATCGGTCCCTTGCTCCAAGGCGAAGTACTCCGTGGCAAACTCCCCGGCCTGGGCAATCTCGACGGGTTCGGAAACCGCTGGATCGGAGCTCGCCGCCGGCCCCGGCGCCCGAGGCTGCAATGCCGCGGCAACGGCCAGAAGGACCATCGCTGCCGCGACTCCCCAGATTGGCCACAGGGCGCCGGATCTGCGAGCCGGTCGTACACGCGCGCCTCGGCGATAGGCCGCAATCAACGCGCGTTCCACGCGGGCGGGGGCTTCGAGGGCTTGTGAATCGGTGGCCAGTGCGCGCAGGGCCGCGGCCACTTCGCGCTCATTTCCCAGGCGCGCCGCGCAACGCGAGCAAGCTTCGGCATGGGCCAGCGCCGCAACATCCGCCCCCCACTCGCGCGCCACTTCAAACACGACATCATCGAATTCCCGGCAGTTCATATGGAGCACCCAGCCGGCTTGATCTGGCCGGCCACCAGTGGATCCCGCGCCGTGCCCCGGAGCCTGTCGGCCAGCAGGCCGCGCGCCCGGTGCAGCCGCGACCGCACTGTCCCGACCGCGCAACCCAGGGCCGCGGCGGCCTGCGCGTAATCCATCTCGTGCAGCTCGCAGAGCACCACCACTTCGCGGTAGTGGAGGGGCAGCGCCAGGACCGCGCAACGCACCGACTCGATGGTCTCGCTGCGGGTCAAACGCCCGAGCGGATCCGCCTCCGGCGAGGCCGGCTCGGCCTGCGGCTGGGAGTCCCGAAAGCCTTGCCGATCCAGCGACCGCAGCACATGGTTTCTCGCAATCCCGTAGAGGAACGCCGCCAGCGAGCCCCGGCGTGCATCGAACTTCGCGGCGTCGCGCATCAGGGCCAGGAAAACCTCCTGGGTGACGTCCTCGGCCGTAATCTCGGATCCGCTCATGTGCAGCGCAAAACGATACACCCCGGCTTGCCGGCGGCGGTAGAGGGTAACAAACGCCTCCTCGTCGCCCGACAGCATCCGCTGGAGCAGGTCTTCGTCGCTGGGGAGTTGCTCATCCATCACGCTGTCAGTAGTGATTCGGCCGGAGAGCTATGGAAGTTCCAGGAAATTTTCGCGGCTCCGGGGCCGGGCACAGAGCGCCCCGCACAGCCACGAGGTTACCACGAGGGCCGGGAAGGCGCATCTGCGCCGTTGCCGCGAGATTCAGGGGCCTGAAACGGCCCGCGCACTCAAGGCGTCGCTGACGACTCAGGCGTTGGCGCCGGTTGATCCGGCGGGGCTTCTTCTTTCGCCGGGGGTTGGGTGGTTGCCGCAGGCTCCGGCGGAGGAGTCGTGGAACTGGCCTCCTGCGTGGGCGCCGGGCTCGGGGCCGGCAGCGCCAGCGCACCCAGCGGGGAAGGACGCCCCAATACGCTGTGGATGCTCTCGCTGACGATGCGCCCATCCGGGAGATTGGCGAGCTCGATGCGGAAAGACACGCCGCTGGTGGCGGGTGTGTACACGAAAGCCCCGGTGCGCAGTTCGTCGACGCTCAGGGGCACAACCTGTGTTTGCTCCCCGTCTGTGATGAACAAGGAGGCCTTCTGTGCGGCGCGAACCGGGGGAGCATTGCGGTCCCAGTTGAGGTACAGTTGGCCCCCGCTGCGTTCTACCCGCAGGAACAGCGAAGGAGTGGCGGCAGCGCTTGGTCGCGAACCCGCGAACCGGGCTTCCAGCCGGTACTGGACATAGGCGCCCACGATAAACAGAAAGATCCCCGCGGCCAGAAGCTGGAGCCAGCGAAGCAAACGGGACTCAGAGCGAGATTCGTGGACCCCCGCCGCCAGCGCCTCAGCGCGGTTCTCCCTCGGAATGGCAGCCGCAACAGCCGGGGGAGTGGCATTCGGTCGCTCGGCGGGGTCCAGGATTGCGCGTAGGGATGCCCGCAGCTCCGCCATCGATTCGGGAGCCGCCTCGGCAAACACGGGCCGGGTCGGCGCCGCAACCGGCGTGGGAACAGGAGCGCTGATCACAACGGGCTCGGCGGCGGCGACGTCCTCAGATTTCGCTGGCGCTGCTGACGGTGCGATGACAGGGACGCCTGTCGTCACGGGTTCGGCAGGCGGCTGGCTCTCGATGACCATGGCCGCAGGAGCGGCGAACTCCTCTACGGGGATCACCGAAGCCTGAAGAGCAGGCGGCGCCTTCACAACGGGCTCCTTCGAGGCAGTGGTGGCGACGGAGGGCGGTGTGGGAACCGGTAGTTCCAGCATCGCGGGCGGGGGGGATGGCCGGCTCTCCTCCTGCGCTGGCGCCAGCGCCGGAACTGGCTGTTCCACGCGGCGAACTGCCACAACTGGTCCTCGCTTCGCCGGCAACTGGGATCGCTTGAAGGGGAATTGAACGCTGTCCGGGGTTCGATCGCCCGGACCGCTTTCCCACGCGAAAAAACCGGCAAGGCAGGGCTTCATCGAGAACGGCTTGATCAGCAGGACCACGCTGTCAGGGGCGGCGAAATAGCTGTCGACAAGAGAGATATCGTCGTCCTCGAGAGCGAGGCTGGTTCGGGTATTACTGCGAAAGAAACCGACGGGAATAATGCGCTCCGCCCGGTTTTTCCGAGCCCGGACAGCAGCCTCCATGCGCCGCTTTTCCACGTCCGAAAGGAGATACAAAGGGCCGCGAGTATAGCCGCACGGGACCAGCTCGAAGTCCTCCACGATGACCGTGCGGGGACCTGTTCCGAACTGTCCCAGCAGGATCCCGCCCACTTCGGAACCGCGCTTGGTAAGCGACTTGAAACTGTCGATGACCTCGCGCTCGAGGCGGTCGACGAGTTCGGGGTTCAGCCGGATGGATAGCGAAACGCCAGAGAGCTCCAAGGCAAACCAGTTGGCGGTTGCCGAATCGTCGCGGGCGGGGCTGGCCGAAGACTGCGCGGCCTTGACCATCACATTTCCCCAGGCAGTGTTGCGCGAAGCGATAGCTTGTCCCATAACGTCTGCTTGTGCCCCTTTCCTGAACGCGCCAAGTGGCAGCTTGCCTGCCACGGGATGCCCACCGCGGTCGCCCCTTACGCTCCGCGAGGACAGCTCGGCCCTCTACCAGGGCCGGAGAGAGCGTGCACGCACAGTACATTTAACATAAACGAACCTCAATTACAAGATTTTAGGTACAGAAATATTCAAAAAATCCTGGTCTGAAATCGCGACTTACCCCAATATGGTGGTCCTCGATACCCGCGCCTGAGGGCGGAGTAGCCAATCCGGGGCGGGGGGCGCAGACCCTGTAATCGCACCACGGCGTGGGGTGTGTCGTGCGCAGCGGCAATCCGCGGGAGGCAAGGGGGCTGGTACGCCCGGGCCGATTTGAACGGCCGACCTCTTGCTCCGGAGGCAAGCGCTCTATCCAGCTGAGCTACGGGCGCACAAGATACTATTTTAAGGCTTTCGAGGAGGGAAGGGAAGTCGATTTTGCAGGCGGCTTGGTTTTTGAGGCCTTCGGCCGGGAGAGGGGCTCCTTCAGCAGCGATTCGATTTGCGCGCGCACGTTGGCTTCCTCGTTCTGGAAGAAGTCGTCTCTGCCTCTGTATTGCGCGCGGATGACCCCCTTGCGGTCGATGAAGACCAGTTGCGGGACGTAGAGGATTTCCATCGGCGGGTGCTGCAGGAAACTGACGGCTTCGTCGCGCAGGCCGACGCCCACCGGGAAGCTCAATTGAAGCTGGCTGATGTAGTCTGGCACCAGCAGGGTGGCCATATCGTTGAAAGCCACGCCGAGCACCTGCAAGCCGCGCGGCTGATACTCCTTGAACAGCCGGTCCAAGACGACGGAGCAGTTCTGGCAGTGCGGGCAGGTAGTATACAAGAACTCGAGAGCCACCACCTTGCCGCGGTACTGGCTCAGCAGAAGCTGCTGTCCGTTCACCAACCGGATGACGAATTCTGGGGCCGGGCGCGGTATCTCCGCGGCAACCATGGGCGCCACCAGGAGTCCCAGACCAATTCCAATGCCAGACCAACTGCGAATCACTGCTCCTCCTCGAAGCTTCAGTGTATCGTGTTCGAGGGCGCTGGCGCGGTGCGCGGCGAGCTCATGCCCTCCAGGCTTGTCACGCGGGAGTCCTCGCGCCGCAACAGGAAGTAGCCATCGTCGCCGTGTCCCGTGACGGCGCTCTCGCTTTGCGAGTCGGCCCGGAAGGTCTTCCATTTGCCCTTCAATACCCGCAGGTACAGGCCGAAGAACTTCTGGGCGACCGCCGCACTGGCCCACTCCGAAGCGTAGGCCATGACCAGGCGCCGATCAGTCTTGTTCTCGAGCAACTGGTAGGAGCCGCCTGTCCACTCCGGAGAGATCTCGGCGGCCTCCTTTTCGCCGGCGTATTGGCGCAGCAGGATGGCGTGGTCGAACTCGCCGAGCGCGCCCTCGCTGAGGGTGCGCCAGGCGCGGCGGTTGTCCAGTTGTGGCAGGGGCGGCACGGCTGGGCGCGTTCCAGCGAAGTACTTGTCGGGATGCAGGATCTGCTGCGTGCTGATCGGGGGATTGCGGAAAACCTCCGCGAAGGCGGCCTGACCCAGTTTCGCGACGACGGCCTGCTGGAACAGGAGCCCCTGGGTGTAAGGGAAGAGCAGGCTCTCGCGCACGTAGAGAGGCGCACGGCCGAACACCGGGTACTGACTGGCGGCAAGTTCGGAGGCGTGGCTCATGAGCGTCACCAGCGCTTTTGAATCACGGAGCGACTGGCCGCCGCTCCGGCTCAAGTGCTCGAACATCAGCCAGGTTGCCTGTCCCTCCATCACCGCCATTCGGGCCTGCGAGCTGTCGTCCTTCCGGTTGGCCCGCTCGATGAATTTCCCGAGGTGGAAGTGCTGGTCCGCCAGGGCGTGAGCCAGCTCGTGTACCAGCGCAAGGCGCTGCACGAGATCGGGCGTGGATTCGATAACGAACAGCTTCTTCTTGCGGTAATCGTAGAACGCCGCCGCCTGTTCGGAGAGCAGGTCGATCATGGTCTTCTTCAGATCGAAGTCGGCGGGCACGAAGCCGAATTTCTTCAGAGCGAGTTCCTCGGCGCGTAGTTCCTCCGGCTTCAGGTGTTCCTTCGCCAGATCTTCCAGAAACTGTTTCACTTGCTCCTTGCCGATGCGGTCGTATTCGATCCTGTGAAGCCTGGCAAGGCCGCTGATCTCGGTCAGTTCGGCGACGATTCCGTCGATCTCGGTGAACAGGGGATCCGGTTGAGCGCAGGCCGCGCAGGCGGCCATGTACAGCGCGATGAGCAGGGCGAAGAGTCGTTTCATGAGGGTCGGCAAGAGAGCCAAGGACAGCTTCAAACTACAGGATAATCCACATGCGGTAGAATCGAGAGAAGCGATCGGTGGAACAGCGATCGACAAGGAGAGTCTGGTTTGGCGGAAGACAAGGTTTACTCAGCCACCTACGTTGGCAGCGGCACGTTCCTCATCAGCAAACCCAAGCGCAGGCGCATGAAACTGCGCCAGTCCCGCGTGAAGAACCCCCAGCGGGGCGCTCGCAAGTAATCCTGCCAAGAGTCATTGCGGAAGCAGTCCGGCGACATAGAGGGCACTACGCTCCTGTCCTGGAGCGCTATGAGGGGAATAGGAAGGGTGTTTAGGGCTTCTGGCAGCACAACGGACTGGACCGGACTGCCTCCCGCATTTCCACAATAATGCCGGGGAGCAAGGGGAGCAGGGGTCTGCCCGCGGAACTCATACAAACTGAATCAAAAAAAAATGTGGCACCCCGGTGATTGTGCAAAAGGTTGCATCGCCTGGCGGGCTAGAAGATGAAGCTGAGGCCGCCGCGGAGGCTGCGGGGGTTAGGCACCAAGAATATGCGGCCGGCGGCGGCAGACACGGGCACGTAGCCTTGCGCCAGGAGGTTGCGCAGGTCCGCCGTGGCTTCCAGGTGCCCTGGCAGGCCGCCGAAGTAAGGGATCGGCTGCCGGACTTGCAGGTTGAGACCCGCTCCTTCCTGCATGGACTGGGTCAGGAACATGTGGGAGGGCGACACCGAGGCCAGATCGGCCCATTGATAGCTGGCCACGAACTGCGTCCCGGTCCGCGGCGCGATCCCAGAAACCCGCGCCGTGATGGAATGGCGGCGGGCGACGCGAAGAAGCGCGCGGAGGTCGTCCGTGCTTCCAGCCTCGCCGGCCTTGTCGTCGACCGTGAGCGCCCCGCCGTCCGCGAAGGCAACCGCGGCGTCGAGGTGGTCGCCAAGTTTCTGGGCCAGCGAGGCGATATAGCCCAGAGCGCGGTACCGGCCGGCGTTGAAAATCCAGCTTTCCGAGAACACGTCTGGGAGAAGATCGTCGCTGGATCCGAAGCCCTGGGCGCCAGTGATGGTAACGGCGGCGTTGGAAACGGCCTCGCTGTAAAGACCGGCACTGACGGTCCGAGACCCCATTACCCGGCGGTATCCGGCTTCCCAGGAATGGCTCCGCTGCAGCCGGACGTGGCCGGAGCGCAAAGAAATCCGCGGGAAGAGGGCGAGCGCCGCCAGATCCCCCTGGATTTGGCCCCCGCCCTCCCGGTCGCGTGCGAATAGTTCGGCCGGCGGCACGCCCGAAGCGTAGCTGAACTGGAGAGCCTGGTTCTTACCGAGCTCGTAGGTCAGCCTGCCGTAAGGGCTGGCGTAGTTCAGGCGGTCCAGAAAGGTGACCGAATCCAGCGAGAAACCGTACTCGAGGCGGAGACTGTCGGTCAGGCGCGTTTCGTCCTTGAGGGTTGCCGAAAGCGTGCGGAGGACCGGCGCGGATTCCTGCATGCCGCCAAAAACGGCTGCTCCAGCACGCAGAGGCAGGTAGACTTGACGCATCGTGAGCCGGACTTCCGGGCCATCGCGCCCAGCCAGTTCGCGCCGGAAGCTGGTTCGGAAGGCCGCAGTCGGGGTCCTGGAATAGGAGGAATAGCCGAAGTTCCCGCTCACCTGCAGGTGGTTGGAGCCCAAGAAACAAGTGGCCAGGGCGAACGCCGTTCCCAGATCGGGCTCAGTGCTCAGAACCGAGCCCTGGTCGCCCCCCGAGACTGTCACCACCCCCCGGGTCGAGGAGAAGAAGGAGGAGCCGGCGGCCCGGCGCGCGGTCACTCCGCTCGCGTTCAGGTCGGGGAGGAAGCGGAGTACTGGCCGGGTGACGCTGGCGCTGCGCAAAACCCACTTCCATTCTTCGCTCATCAGGGAACTGTCCCCTGGCGTAACCGCCACCAGTTGGATGGAACTGAACACGGTGGCCAGGTTCACATTCAGCAGGCTCTGCATGCCCGGCTGAACCACGATGTTGCGCTTCAGGGCGGGCAGGAAACTGGCCAGGGAAACTCGAATGGTGTAAACATCCGGAGCCAGCGCGCCGAAAAAGAACGCGCCCTTCTCGGTGGTGAGCATCCGCTGGAGCAAGCGATCGTAACGGTTGTAAAGGAGCACGGCCGCGCCCATCTGCGGGATGCCCGAGGCGCTGCTCACCAGCCCGAGAATGCCGCCCGAAGGTTTCGCCGGGGCGGGGGTGGCATGGCCCAGGGACACCAGCCACATTGTGCCCGCAAGCACGCCCACCGTCTTGATGGACATCCTGGCGTTCATGCGCAGCCGGGCCACGGCCCGGCAGACTCCTTCACCTAGTTTACAGTAAAAGTGGCGCTCGGAGTCAGAGTTTGCTTCCGCAACCGATCCGTCACTGTCATCCTAAGAGTATACTGCCCCGGCTCGAGAGTTTGCAGGGAGAGCAGTTTCTCCACCGTCACCTGCTGGGCGGCGGCGCCCGGCAGGCTCTTCACGTCCTCGTTCAGATCGAAGATCTTCTGGTTGCTTCCGTTCCGGACGATCTCATAATCGATCGACCCGTCCGGTTTGCCGGTCTTGTCGTCGGCCTGGAAATTATAGAACTGGACGTAGATGCCCATCTTCTCGTCCCGATGGAAAGTGTCGTTGAGGCGCGGCCGCACCTTGGAGTCCCCGATGACGAACTGGCCGGTGCCGATGTTCCTGGTGGGGACCTTCTCGATCAGGTCGGCCAGAATCAGGCTGCTGGCGGCCAGCTTGTCCTCTTCAAATCGAGGCACGTGCAGCGGCATCTCGTAGTTGTTCATGGTGCCGCCGGTGACATCTTTCACCACAACGTTCAGGCGGTAGGTGCCGGGCGCCAGGAAGACCGCGTGGCTGTAAATCGAGGAGCGCTTTAGGATCTGCTCGGTCATTTCCGCCGGAACCTCGATAGAGACGGGTTCCTCCCATACATTCACCGGACGCCGCGACATCGAAGTGATACGGGCGTACATGTTCACCAAGGCCTTGCTCACGCCTTCCTTCTGCTGGAACTGGAGGTCTTTGTTCTCCAGTAGGATGGTGACCCGGGTAAGCACCGTGGATTCGGTCATGCGGATGTAGTCGGCGTGCACCTTCACAGGCAGCAGGTTATAGGTGATCCGGGAGTTCACCACGGCTTCGAGGTCCTTGAACTTGATCGCCGGGGGCTTTTGCAGCTTGGCGAACTGCTCCAGGCGGTTGAACTGGTCCATCTTTTCGCTGGGGGGTTCGTTACCAATGCCCAGATGGGTGCCGTCGGAGCGGGAGAACCGGTCGTTTTTCGAGGTCAGGCCCATCTGCTCGTACAGGGTAAGGCCGGCGTTGGGAACGTAGAGCAGGGCGTCTTTTTCCGACGGGTCCATGGTCATGCGGTACTCGCCCGTCATGGTGGGATCGACGAACTCGATATTGACGTCGGTGCCGATGCCTTCGATGTAGCGATATCGCCACTTCTCGAAGGGGTACGTTGAAGTGGTGCCGCCGCCCTCTTCCATGGGCCGCTCGTAACTGCCCCCCGAGGGATGGGACTCGTTCTCATCCGGCGGGCCGTAGGTGATGTAAATGCGGCCGCGGTCGGTCTTCCAGCCCGGGATGCCCGACGCGTAGTGCTCGTTGGCATAGGCGATGCGCCGGTAGTGTTCTTCTTTGAACTCGTTCTCGACGGTGTCCGGGGTGGGGTCCCGGCGCATCCAGAACTGCTCGATGAAACTCTCGCGCTCCTCGTCGGTGCTGAGGCGTTTGAAGGCGGCGCGCTCCTCGTCGGTGATGATGTAAGCAACGTCTTCCTGCAACCACTTGCGAAACGGGGTTTCCAGCTCTTTCTTGAGCTTCTGCTCCCGCCTGCGCCGCTCCTTCTCGCTCATGGGCTTGGCGATGGTCTCCGGCTGCGCCGAAACGGCATCGGTGGTCTTGATGTCCTTCTTGTCGTCGGCCTGGGCACTCGGAAGCACAGCCACCACACCGAGCACCCAGATGCAGACACAGAACTTCTTTGCCGTCATACACCTCTCCGCTTTCGGGACTCGCTCGAAACTATCCTAATTCTAGTCTCCCGCGCGGGGAGCGTCAACCAACCGGCCAATGTTGCCGCCCTCCCACTTTGGATAACAGACGGACGGCGGTAGCACCAGGTTTCAGAAAGCTACCACCTAAAGGCCGTCGCCACCTGCGCCGATAAGGCACGCGGAGGTTTCCACGATGGCCGTTGCCGAGAGACCGTGGGCGTTCAAGACGCTACAGCCGCTGCCGCCCATAGCCGCCCGGTTGATGCGAATCGTCTCCAGCGAGGAGGCATCGCTCCAACGCCTCTCCACCCTGGTCCGGACGGATTCGGCGTTCTCGGCCGAAGTGCTGCGGGTCGCCAATTCGCCACTGCTCGGCTGCCGCAACCGGATCGACAGCATCCGGCATGCGCTGACGATGTTGGGGCTGGAGAAGCTGAAGTCGCTGGTGATGGCCGTAGCGCTGCGGGACTTCCTGTCTTCCGCCTTGTAGATCCCCGCGCTGGGACGCTGCTGGCGCCACAGCCTGGCCTGTGCCCGCATCTGCGAGGAACTGGCCGGCGCCGTCGGCCTGAACACGGATACGGCCTATAGCGTGGGTCTCCTGCACGACGTGGGCCGGCTCGCGCTGCTCGCCAGCTACCCGGCCGAGTATGCCCGCATGCTGGACGTCTCCGGCGAGTACGGATACGATCTGCTGGGCTGCGAACAGGACCTGTTCGATATCGACACTGCCAGGCCGGGGAATGGCTGATGAAGGAGTGGCACTTTCCGGAGGAGTTTGCGGCGATCGCCAGGCGGCACCATCAAGCCTGGGACGGCGGCGCGGTAGACCTGCTGGGTGTAGTGCACTTTGCCTGCCGGATCGCCGACGCCACGGGATTCCCGGTGCTCACCTCCTCGATCGAAGACCTGAAGCCGGTCATCGACGCCCTGCCGCCTCAACTGGCCGCCAAGTTGGGCTCGGGGGAGGAGTTCACCAGGACGATTGCCGACAAGGTCAAAGCGCTGGAAAGAACGCTCTGACCTGGAGCACTCGGTTTGGCCCGGACCGGAGACCTCGCCCGGCCCTCCTATTTCGCCTCCAGAGGGGGTTTCGCCGGAATCGTAAAGAGGTAAATCGTGTGCCCGCCCAATTGAAGCTCTTGCTCGGGTTTCCAGTCATTCATGTCGAAGTCGTGGGAGACGATGCGCGTGCCCGGCTTGAGCTCGCGCCACAGCTTCGGGCGCAGCTTCAGGTTCAGCCTCGGCAGCAGGTACAGCAGCACCACCGTCGCATCCTTGATGTCCGCCTCAAACAGATCTTCTTCGCGGAAGGTGACGCGATCCATCACCCCGGCCTTGCGGGCGTTCTCGATGGATTCCTTGATCCTCTCCGGGCTGATGTCGATGCCGACGCCGCGGACCCCGGGCAGCTTCGCCGCCGCGATTACCGTGCGCCCGTCGCCACAGCCGAGATCGTAGACCACGTCGCCCTTATGAACGTTGGCCAGCTTGATCATCTGTTCCACCACGTCCTCGGGGGTGGGAACAAAGATCACATCCGGCTCGCGGAGAGTCTTCCCCTGCTTCTCTTGCGCGAGGGCGAGCACTACATTCAGGGCCAGAAACAACAGCCAACAGCGTCGCGTCTTTCGGATCATGGTTTCTCCGCTTCCGGCGTGGTATTGCCGGGCAATTGAGCACTGCATTGGAGGCTGGCCTCCGCCGACTGCATGTCGGAAGCTAATAGAGCCTGTCAAATTCTGCATCATAACCGAAACCAAGGGCATTCCGACGGATCCGGCGCAGAAGAGCTCGCGCGGAAGGGTGGGGATATCGGACAATGGGAGATTCGATGCGCTTCCTGACGGCTTTTCTTGCGATTGGGCTGGCCGGGATTGCCGGCGGCCCGCGGGGGCCGGCGGAGCCCGCTCCGAAACTGGTGGATGTACAACGGATCTGGAGTCATGCGCCGCACAATGCCTCCACCGATCTGGCCCGATTCAAGGGCCGCTGGTACTGCGCATTCCGGGAAGGACAGACGGAGGGGTCGTCTGACGGCGCTGTGCGGATTCTGACCTCCGCGGACGGGGAGCGCTGGATCTCCGCGGCGCTAATCTCCTCCCCGCGCGGGGATCTGCGGGGACCCAAGCTCTCGATCACGCCGGACCTCCGGCTGATGCTGAACGCGGGGGTCGCCTTCCCAAAGACACAGACGCTGGCTTGGTTCTCCGAGGATGGAAGGAACTGGCCCGAACCGGCCGAGATCGGCGAGCGGAACGTCTGGCTGTGGCGCGTGACGTGGCAGCGGGGCAGGGCGTATGGGATCGGCTACAGCGCTACCGGAAAGCAATTCAGCCGGCTCTACATCAGCCGCGATGGACTGAGCTACGACACCCTGGCGGGAGACCTCCTCGGCCAGGGACTGTCGAGTGAAGGCTCGCTGCTGTTTCTGGAGGACGACACCGCGCTGTGCCTGATGCGCCGGGACGAGAAAGGCGCCAGCAGCGTCCTCGGACGTGCCCGCCCACCCTACCGGGCCTGGACCTGGAAAGAGCTCGGGCTGCGACTGGGTGGAGCGAGCCTTTTGCGCCTCGGCGATCGCATCGTCGCGGCCGGCAGCCTGAGCAACGGCAGCGGGCGGATGGTCCTGTGCCGGCTCGACCCCGAGGCGCTCACGTCGAAGGAACTTCTGGCGTTGCCGTCGGGCGGCGACACGGGCGGGTCGGGCCTGGCGTTCCACGACGGGCTCCTGTGGGTCAGCTACCATTCCTCTCACGAAGGCAAGACCGCCATCTATCTGGCGAAGGTGAAGCTGGGCGGCGACTAAGGAGCCTCGAGGGCCCCGGCCGGAAGCCGGCGCCGCGCAAGCCCACTCGCCCGCGCAAGCGCGTCTCCGAGCCGCGCAAGTAAGGGCAGGTTTCGAACCCGCGCCCTGGCGGGCCTGCCTGTGCGATAACGGAGGAGGGTCTATCACGGAATGCGCGGGTATGGTCTAGGCCGCGGTGAACGCGCTCCCCGCTCCCACGGCACGGCGTCCAGGTCGGGAGTGGAGCCGGCTCAGGACAAGACGCCTGTCTCGGAGAAGTTGCGCGCGCTCCTCCCCGATATCTGGGAACTCGTCAAGCCGCGGCGCTGGCAGCTAGCGCTGGGGTTACTGCTGATCGCGGTCAGCCGCGCCGCGGGATTGGTGCTGCCCGCGTCTACCAAGTACCTTGTCGACGACGTCATCGGCAAGCGGCGGCTGGAGCTGCTCGGCCCGCTGGCGGCCGTGGTACTGGCCGCGACTGCCGTGCAGGGCGCGACCTCGTACTCGCTCACGCAACTGATATCGAAATCGGCGCAGCGCCTGATTGCGGACCTCAGGCGCAAAGTGCAGGCCCATATCGGCCGTCTGCCGCTGGCATACTACGACGCCAACAAGGCCGGCGCGCTGGTGTCGCGCATCATGAGCGACGTCGAGGGCGTGCGCAACCTGGTCGGCACGGGGCTGGTCGAGCTCCTGGGCGGCTTCGTCACCGCTTTGATCGCCCTGGTGGCCTTGCTGCACATCAGTCCGGCACTGACCGGGATGGCGATCGCGATCGTGGGCGTGTTCATGCTGTTCCTCAAGCGCGCGTTCGGCACCATCCGTCCGATCTTCCGGGAGCGCGGCCGCCTCAACGCCGAGGTGACGGGCCGCCTCACCGAGTCGCTCGGCGGGATCCGCGTAGTGAAGGGGTACCATGCCGAGGCGCGCGAGGCCGCGGTGTTCTCCTCCGGCGTCCAGCGGCTGCTGGACAACGTGATCCGGTCGCTCACCGCCACTTCGCTCATGGGCCTTTCGGCGACCGTGCTGCTGGGCGTCGTCAGCGCGCTGGTGATGTACGTTGGAGCTCGCCAGATCCTGGCCGGCGCGCTCACCCTGGGTGGGTTCGTCACCTTCACCGCGTTCCTCGCGTTTCTGGTCGCGCCGGCCTTCCAGATTGTTGGCATCGGCACGCAACTGACCGAGGCGATTGCCGGCCTGGAGCGCACTCGCGAGGTGCTCCGCGAACGCCCCGAAGACCTCGACCCGCGGCGAAGCGTCGCGATGGGGGAGATCCGCGGCGACGTGGTCTTTGAGGAGGTCGGCTTTGCCTACGAGACCGGCAAACCGGTGCTGCATGGCATCTCCTTCGAGGCGCGCTCGGGGACGGTGACGGCGCTGGTTGGGTCTTCAGGCTCCGGCAAGTCGACCATCATCGGTCTGATTGCCGCCTTCTACACGCCGTCCAGCGGAACGATCCGGGTGGATGGTGCGGATCTCTCCAGCGTCCGCCTGGATTCCTACCGCACCCAGCTTGGCGTGGTTTTGCAGGACACGTTCCTGTTCGACGGCACAATCCGTGAGAACGTCGCTTTCGCCCGCCCCGACGCCAGCGAGGAGCAGATTCTTCAGGCTTGCCGGACCGCCCGCGTGGACGAGTTCGCCGAGGCGTTCGAGACCCAGTACGACACGGTGGTGGGCGAACGCGGCGTGAAGCTCTCCGGCGGCCAGCGGCAGCGCGTCTCGATCGCCCGCGCGATCCTGGCCAACCCGCGCATTCTCATCCTGGACGAGGCCACCTCCAGCCTGGACTCCGAGTCCGAGGCCTCGATTCAGCAGGGCCTGGCCTACCTGATGCAGGGGCGCACGACGTTCGTCATCGCGCACCGGCTGTCCACCATCCGGCGCGCCGACCAGATCCTGGTGGTCGAGGGCGGGCACATCGTCGAGCGCGGGAACCACGCAACGCTTCTGGCCGCCGAGGGGAGGTACCACGAGTTGTACACCCGCCAGCACGGCCTCACAGAAAACCTGTTCCTCGCGCCCGGCGAGGTCGAGGCGGCGGAGGAGGAAGTCCCGGCGCCGGCCTCGACCGAGGACGCAGGTTCGCTCGCCGACACCATCCGGCGGTTGAAAGGATAGCGACCTCGACATATGGAAACCAAGCTGCGCGTAGCTGCGATTACCGACGAGTTCGGCCCCGACCTGGAGGCGGCCACCCAGGCCATGGCCGAGATGGGCATGACGGGCGCCGAGCTGCGCGTCGTCTTCGGCAAGAACATCTTGGACCTGAGCGACGAGGAAGTGGAGCGCGTGCGCGCGATCGCCGGCGCCCGGGGCCTCGATATCATTTCGCTCTCCTCGCCGCTGCTGAAATGCGACCTGCCCGACTCCCCGCCGCTCGACAGCCGGTTCCAGCAGGACGTCTTCGGCTCGAAGTACACTTACGAGGACCAGCCCCGGCTTACCGCGCGCGCCTTCGAGATCGCTCACCGGACCGGCGCGCGCATCGTCCGCGTTTTCTCCTATTGGCGGGTGGTCGAGCCGGAGAGAGTCTTCGACCGTGTCGTCGAGGCGCTGGGCGCGCTGGCCGAGAAGGCGGCCAAAGAAGATCTCATCATCGGCCTCGAGAACGAGCACGCCTGCAACATTGCGACCGGCGCGGATGCCGGCCGGCTGCTGGCCACCATCCCTCATCCGAACCTCCAGGTAGTCTGGGACCCGGCTAACGCCTACGTCGCCGGCGAGACTCCGTTCCCGGACGGCTACCGCGCGCTTCCGCCCGGGCGCATTGCCCACGTCCACGCGAAGGACTGCTACCTGGACGGCCACAGACCGATTTGGGGACCGCTCGGCGTTTGCGCGGTGGATTGGAAAGGGCAGCTCACCGCGCTCGTCGCCGATGGTTACCGGGGTTGGGTGAGCCTGGAAACCCACTGGCCCGGCCCGTGCGGAGACCAGTTCCAGGCCAGCGTCATCTGCGGCTGGAACCTCATGGCGCTGCTGGCACGGTAAACGTGGCAAACTAAGAATCACATGACACAAGACAACCTTTTCTCACTGGACGGCCAGGTGGCGGTCGTCGTTGGCGGTGGTGGGGTGTTGGCGGGCGCAATGTCCAGCGGATTCGCCGAGGCCGGCGCCGACGTCGCTATCGTGGACCTCAACCTGGAGAACGCCGAAGCGCGGGCGGCGTCCATCCGCGGGCTGGGGCGGCGGGCGATCGCCATCCAGGCCAACGCGGCGAGCAAGGCGGACCTAGCGCGGGCGCTCGAAACGACGCTCGCTGAATTCGGGCGCGTGGACATCCTGCTGAACGCGGCCGGCATCAATTCAGGCACGCCGTTCTTCGAGATCACCGAAGAGGAGTGGCAGCGCATCCTGGATGTGAACCTGAAGAGCGTATTTCTGGCTTGCCAGGTGTTCGGCAAGGCGATGGTGGAATCCTCACGAGGCGGGTCGATCATCAACATCTCCTCGGCATCTTCCGGACCGCCGCTGTCGAAGGTGTTCACCTACAGTATCACCAAGGCAGGCGTGGACCAGATCACACAGTTCTTGGCGCGGGAGTGGGCGACCAGCGGCGTGCGCGTGAACGCCATCCGGCCGGGCTTCTTCCCGGCCGAGCAGAACCGCAAGCTGCTCACCCCCGAGCGCACCGCGTCCATCCTGGGACACACGCCGATGGGGCGTTTCGGCGAGGCCTCGGAACTGGTGGGCGCGGCGGTCTACCTGGCTTCCAAGAGCGCGTCGTCGTTCGTGACCGGGTCGATCCTGCGAGTGGATGGCGGCTTCCTCGCGATGACCATCTGAACGCCAGCCGCTTGCTGACGCGCGCGGTTCGGTGCTCCCACTCGGCTCCCAGCACAGAACCGCGACCGTAAGGGAGCGGCTCGACCGCAACTGAATCTGGCCGGCGGCCTCGAACGGGTTAGCGGGATAGCCCGTTTCGGCGCCGCCGGCCAGAAGCTCGTCTATCCCGCCGAACTCAAGTACGCGAACCTCGCGATAAACAAGGCCGTGAGCACGTACACCAGCCAGCTCACGCTCCGGAACTCGCCGCGGATCACCCGCAGCAGCGTGTAGGCGATGAGACCGAAAGCGATGCCGGTGGCGATGCTGAAAGTGAGCGGGATCGAGACCATGGTGAGAAAAGCGGGCAGAGCCACCACCGGGTCAGACCATCGGATGTCGGCCACGGTGGAAACCATCAGGCTGCCGACGACGATCAGAGCCGGAGCGGTGGCGGCCACCGGGATGACGCCGACGATCGGCGCGACCAGCAGGGCCACCAGGAAGAGCAGGCCGATCACCACGGCGGTGAACCCACTCCGTCCGCCCGCCACCACGCCAGCGGCGCTCTCGATGTAACTGACCACCGTCGAGGTTCCGGCGAGCGAGCCGACGATGGTGGCCGAGGCGTCGGTGAGCAGAATCCTCTCCACTCGCGGGATGCGGTTGTCGCGGTCCAGCATCCCGGCTTTCTTGGCGACGCCGACCAGAGTGCCGAGGTTGTCGAACAGATCGATGAACAGGAACACGAAGATGATCTCGAGGAACCCGAGGCGGAGAGCGGCGGGAACATCGAGCTTGCCCGCGGTGGCGGCGAAATCGGTCCACTTCAACGATTGAGGCTGCCAGTGGACCAGGCCGAACGCCGCGCCCACCGCGGCGGTTGCCAGAATACCGATGAGCATCGCCGCGCGCACGCGCCAGACCGCGAGCCCCGCGATCGCGAGCAGGCCGAAGATCGCCAGCAGCGTATTCGGTTCCCGGAGGTTTCCGAGGGCGACCAGCGTCTTCGGATTCGCCACAACAATGCCGGACTTCTGGAAGCCAACCAGCGCGATGAACAGCCCGATGCCCGCGGCGACCGAAGCGTATAGCTCCGGCGGGAGCGCCGACAGGATCAACTGGCGAATGCCTCCCAGGGTCAGGATCAGAAAGGCGACGCCGGAGAGGAACACCGCGCCGAGGGCGGCCTGCCAGGGTACATGCAGGCCCAGCACCACGGTGTAGGTGAAGTAGGCGTTCAGTCCCATGCCGGGCGCGAGCGCGATGGGATAGCGCGCGTAGATCCCCATCATGAGGCTGCCGAAGGCCGCGGAAACGCAGGTGGCCGCCATCGCCGCCTGCACGGGGATGCCCGCGTCGCCGAGGATCGACGGGTTCACGAAGATGATGTAGGACATGGTCAGGAACGTCGTCAGGCCGGCGAGCATTTCGGTTCGCCAGTTGGTGCCGAGTTCCTGAAAACGGAAATACCCTTCGAGTGAATGCCGGATCGACATGCGAAGAAAGACTCCAGCCTACCACGAGCGACCGCCCTGCGCTGTAGCGTATACTGGCCGTGGAGACGGGAATGACAGAACAGAACATCGTACAGGCCTACCAGATCACCAAGGAACAGTACGCGAGTCTCGAGGTGGACGCCGACGCCGCAATGCGCCGGCTCGAAACCATTCCGATATCCCTGCACTGCTGGCAGGGCGACGACGTCGGCGGCTTCGAGAAAGTCGGCGCTAAGCTGGAAGGCGGCGGCATCCAGGCCACCGGCAACTACCCCGGCAAGGCCCGTTCGATCACCGAGCTTCGCTCCGATGTCGAGAAGGCGCTGAGCATGGTTCCCGGCAAGCACCGGCTGAATCTGCACGCCTGCTACCTCGACAACGGCGGCAAGTTCATCGACCGCAACGAAATGCTGCCCGAGCATTTCCAGAGCTGGATCGATTGGGCGAAGTCCAACGGTCTGGGCATGGACTTCAACCCAACCTACTTCTCTCACCCGAAGGCGGCCGACGGCTTCACGCTCACCCATCCCGACAAGGGAATCCGCGACTTCTGGATCGAGCACGGCATCTGCTGCCGCAAGATCGGCGCGGAGATGGGCAGGCAGCTTGGCTCGACCACGGTCACCAACGTTTGGATTCCGGATGGCTACAAGGACATTCCGGTCGACCGCACCGGGCCGCGCGAGCGCCTGACCGATTCGCTCGACAAGATCTTCGCCGAGCCGATCGATCCGAAGCTCCAT